>JBIPNO010000136.1:0-4324 GCA_044372775.1 Haloferula sp. | reverse complement strand
GGGGGGCCATGGCCCCCCCCCCCACGGTTCCGGAAGGCGACTGCTAGTTCATGCGAGTTTCATGCGTTGGTTGAGGGGTTGGAGTTCGATCTCGCGGATCCAGTGGTCGCTTCCATCGGCCCCGGCCGCGAAGGCGGCGATGAGGTCGAAGACGGTGTCGCTGAAGCCGCCGATGTTGAGGATGTCCTTGCGGTCGGGGGCCTGCGTCGTGGTGTTCGGGGTGAGGTCGATGCAGACGAGCCGGGCCTTCGGGTTGCGGTTCTTGAGCTTCTCCCATTCGGCCATCATCGCGGTGCCGCGATTCGCCTTGGGGTCGGCCCAGGATTCGTTGTCGGAGACGAAGACCACTAGGTCAGGGGTCGTCTTTTCCGAGTTGAGCAGTCGCAGCGGAGCCGAGCAGTTGGTCGCGCCCGGGGGCAGGCTCGACAGCTTGGTCGCGTTGGTCATGACGGTGTCCCGCGGGTTGAGTTCCAGTCGCACGACGTCTTCCTTGAAGGGAATGACCCGGGCGTCCCGGTTCTTCCGCAGGAAGGCGGCGGCCACCAGGGCGGCGACATCGACGCAGCGGACCACCGAGCTGGCGCCCGGCCGGAAGCCGGTGACCGGGCCGTGCATCGAGCCGGACACGTCCGGGCAGACGACGACCTTGCCTTGGATCTCCGGCACGTTCGAGAGCGCGACTTCCATCGCGTCCTGGAGCGCTTCGCGGATCACCCCGGGCACCTCCTTGCCGGCGTTCATGTAGGCGACGAGGAGCTGGTAGGGGAAGACCCGGGCGCGCCGGATCTTTTCGGGATCGGCCAGCCGGGTGGCCAGCTTTTCCGCCATGCCGCCGAACTTGAAGATCCCGTGACGGGCGAAGGTGTTGAGGTTCATCCGCGTGGTTTGCCACGAGGCGGAACCGGCGATCGCCGCCCATTCCCGGTCACCGAGATCGAGCGCGGTGAGCATCTGGAACGGCACGTCGGGGACCTCGCCTTCCTTGGAACGCTTCCATGCTTCGAAGGCGCGGAGGGTTTCCGGAAGGGCGGCGGAGTCCCACGGCTTGCCGACCAGCCAGGCGTAGAAGGCCTGCCGGGTGGCATCGGCCGGACGCGGGTGGACCATCTTCACGACATCCGCCAGCGAGGGATCGTTGCCGATCGCCGCGTTGAGCAGTTGCCGTTCATCGGCCCGCTCGAGCCACTGGCGGACGAGCCGCTTCGGGGCCGAGCCCAGCGACTTCCGCCCGGTGACGCCGGAGCGCAGGATCTGGACGAAGTTCCGGAGCATCTTCCCGTTGTCGATGACCTGCGGGAAGATCTCGATCAGCCGGTCGAGGTCGCGGGTGGCGAGCACCGCGCAGAGCAGGGCCGGCATGTCCTTCATGTGGCCCTTGCGCCGGGCGTAGAGGGCGGTCTGCGCGAGGAAATCGACGTCCACCGTCTTGGCGAGATCGAGCACGCGGTCGAGCTGCGTCTCGGCGGGGGCGTAGAAGGTCCGGGTCAGGCAGCCGGTGGCGGCCAGCCGGGCGAGGGTCGCCTTGGGCGAAAGCTCGTAGGCCGGGGCTCCCGCGTCGTTGCGGACGGTCGCCGCGGGCAGTAGGGCGCCGCGGATCGTGTGGAACAGGTTCTTGTTGGCCATGGTGGTGCGTCCGTCGGTTGCGGCGGACGGGAGAGTATTGGCACGGGGTGTGCCAGGTGGAGATGGGGGATGGTGGATGGGAGGTGGAAGATGTTGGAGGTGAGGGAGATGAAAAATTTTGGAGAAAGTTTCGGGCGGGATGGGGTGATGATGGAGTTCCGTAGGGAATAGAGAAAAAGCGCGTGCTTTATCCAAATGGATAGGATTGGATTGCTGCAGTGAAGCGGGTGGCGATCGGACTTTTGGGGAGCAAGCTGGACAGCGGGTTCGACGCCCGGCGCTGGGATGGCTGGCGGCCGAGCGTGTCGTTGTTCCAGCACGAGGAGCTGCTGTTCGACCGCTTCGAGTTGCTGGCGGAGCGGCAGTTCGATGCGTTGCAGGAGCGGGTGGCGGAGGATGTCCGGTTGGTGTCGCCGGAGACGACGGTGGTGAAGCACTTCGTTGATTTCGGTCGGGATCCCTGGGATCTGGCGACGGTTTACGGGGCGCTCCATGATTGGGCGCGGGGCTATGACTTCGATCCGGAGAAGGAGGAATACTGGATCCACATCACGACCGGCACCCACATCGCGCAGATCTCGCTGTTCCTGCTGGTGGAGGCGGGCTTTCTGCCGGGGAAGCTGGTGCAGACCTCGCCGCGCACGTCGGGGCGGGTGACGGATCCGAAAGGGCGCTATGCGGTGATCGACCTGGACCTGTCGAAGTACGACGCGCTTAGTACGCGCTTCGCCAAGGATGTCGCGGAGACCACGGACTTTTTGAAGAGCGGGATCGCGACCCGCAGTGCGGGCTTCAACCGGCTGATCGACCGGATCGAACAGGTGGCGCTGCGCTCCCAGGCACCGGTGCTGCTGACCGGGCCGACCGGGGCGGGAAAGTCGCACCTGGCGCGGCGGATCTTCGAGCTCCGGAAGCAGCGCGGCGGGATGCGCGGAAGCTTCGTCGAGATCAACTGCGCCACCCTGACCGGCGACACCGCGGCGTCGGCCTTGTTCGGGCATGTCCGCGGGTCCTTCACCGGGGCGCAGAAGGACCGCCCGGGCTTGCTGCGGGAGGCGGATGGCGGGCTGCTATTTCTGGATGAGATCGGCGAGCTGGGGTTGGACGAGCAGGCGCGGCTGCTGCGGGCGCTGGAGGACAAGACCTTCCTGCCGGTGGGGGCGGACAAGCCGGTCACGAGCGACTTCCAGCTGATCGCGGGAACCAACCGCGACTTGCGCGAGGCGGTGGCGAGCGGGCGGTTTCGCGAAGACCTGTTAGCCCGGATTCACCTGTGGACCTTCTCGTTGCCATCGCTTGGGCAGCGGAGGGAGGACATCGCGCCGAACCTCGATTTCGAACTGGAGCGCTTCAGCCGGACGCATGGAAGGCAGGCGAGCTTCAACAAGGAGGCGCGGCAGGCTTTTCTCAAGTTCGCGGAGGCGCCGGACACGCCGTGGAGCGGGAACTTCCGCGACCTCAACGCGGCGGTCACCCGGATGGCGACGCTGGCGCCGCGCGGGCGGATCCGGATCGAGGAGGTGGAGGAGGAGATCGGGCGGCTGAGGGAAAGCTGGCAGCGGCCGGGAAGTACGGCGTCTGTCGTAGAAAGCGCGGATCTTGGCGGATTGGTCGAGGAGGAGCTGGATCCGTTCGACCGGGTGCAACTGGCGCACGTGGTGGCGGTGTGCCGGAGGTCGCGGAGCTTGTCGGAGGCGGGGCGGGAGTTGTTCGCGGTGTCGCGGACGAAGCGCGCGGTGACGAATGATGCGGATCGCTTGAAGAAGTATCTGGCGAAGTTCGGCTTGGATTTCGAGAGGTGCAGGGGGTGAGGGGGCGCAGCCTCATGGTGGCGGAACAAATTCCATGACGGAAAGAATCCTCTCGAGGTCCTTCGCGGTGGCATTGCCGTCACCTCTCAAGATCAAGCTGTAGTAGACCTCCGGAGGGGACTTCGGCCGCAGGACAAGCTCCACCCGGTTTGTTTCGATATTGCCACTCAGTAGGCCGGTGAATGTGGGCGTATCGATCTCCATTAAACCTTTGTCCGCCAGGGGCGGAACCATGATGGCTTTGGCGGCAAGGCGTGCGGTGACATCTGCCAAGTCGTCCGCGTTCGCCGCCGCGTCGATGTCGTGGGCCGAGGTCCGGGACACGGACAAGACCTTCGCGATATCGTCGTCTCCCCAAATGGCGGGAAGATTGGAGAACGACGGCGCGTGCGCTTTCGTGACCACGAATACCGAGATCGCGCCGATCTTGACCTCATACCCCCTCTTCATGCCTTGAATGGATTCCCACTTCGGGAGGAGGATCGCGCCGCCTTCCACCGAGACTCGGTCGCTTGGGTCACCGTTCGATGCCGGAATAGTCCGTTTGATCGAATTTTGAGGGGCCAACAATTAGGCCTGCTCATCCCGATAAGCCTCTTTTATGTGTTTCTTCGATTCGGTTAGCGGGTCGCGGTTGCATGATGTGAAAAGGACTGCATGGCAAGCCGCAGCGATAAGAGTAGCTCGATTCATAGGCGGAGGATTGGGAAGTTGGGTGGCGCTTGTCGATCCTCGAAGAGGCTAGACGTTATTCGATTGTCTTTTATACCATTTCTTGGAAATAATGTGACTTGCCAGTTCCGGTCTGTCAGGTTGCGTCATGCCTGGACGCAAACTCAAGCTGGGGCTGCCCGAAGTGGCAGCCGTGATTGACGCACGGCATTCCGCCG
>JBIPNO010000057.1:0-35632 GCA_044372775.1 Haloferula sp. | reverse complement strand
TTCCATGGCATGGCCGAGAACCGTACGACGGTCCGCGGAGTGCAAGGTGTTACCCATGTATTGAACCTATTGTGTTACCCATGTTCTGAACCCGGACCAAGGGAGCGCCGATCTTTAGTCGGCTTGGACGGTCGGGCTTGGACGGTCGGGCTTGGACGGTCGGGCTTGGAAGGTCGGTTAGGAACAAACGCCATCCGCCTCCCTTGCCTTCTCGTCTTCGAGAGCACTTCTTTCGCCCTGCCGTCCAAGCCGACTAAAGATCGGCGCTCCCTTGAACGCTCCCTCGAGGCGCTGCCGCATCGCTGCCCCTCCAACTTCAGCAGGCTGCGAATCAATAACTCCGCCCCCAGATCGCCCGCGTCTTCGTGCCCTGACCGGTCAGGAAGCACTTCGCTTCCTGGCCGTCCTGCTGGTCGAGCGGGAGGCAGCGGATGGTGATCTTGTGCTGCTTGGAGAGTTCGTCCTCCTGCTCCGGAGTGCCGCCCCATGGGGTGATCAGCCAGCCGGGATTCTCGGTGGACCAGTGGGTGTGGAAGGCATCGAGCGCGTCGCAAGGCACCATGTTCGCATCGCGGAACTCCGTGGCGCGCTGCAACAGCGTGTCGTGGATCTCCTGCAGGATGTCGGTGGCGTTGCGGAGGAAGTCCTCCTTGTCGGCGAACTCCTTCGCATTGCTCGGCTGGTCGCGGCGCTGGACGCAAACCTTGCGGGTCTCGATGTCGCGCGGGCCGATTTCAATCCGGATCGGGACGCCCTTCTTCACCCACTCCCACTTCTTCACGCCGCCCTGGAGGTCGCGGGTGTCGACGTGGACGCGCAGCGGATCGCCGTGGAAATTCTTCTCGCGCCGCAGCGTCTCGGCCAACGCCTGGCAGGCATCGAGCACGGCTTGCTTGGTGTCTTCCTTCGGCGTGACGGGAATGATCACGATCTGCTGGGTCGCCACCCGCGGCGGCAGCACCAGGCCATCGTCGTCGGCGTGCGCCATGATCAGCGTGCCGATCATCCGGGTCGAAACGCCCCACGAAGTCGTGTGCGCGTGCTGGATCGTGCCGTCACGACCGGTGAAGGAAATGTCCTGCGCCTTGGAGAAATTCTGGCCGAGATAGTGCGAGGTGCCGGCCTGGATCGCCTTGCGGTCCTGGACCATCGCTTCGACCGTGAGCGTCACGTCGGCGCCGGGGAAGCGCTCGTTCTCGGTCTTCTCGCCGGGGATGACCGGGATCGCGAGGTGGTTGCGGAGGAACTCCTCGTAAAGACCGTGGATCATCCGCGTTTCGACCAGCGCTTCCTCTTTCGTTTCATGCGCGGTGTGGCCTTCCTGCCAGAGGAACTCGGCGGTGCGCAGGAACAGGCGCGGACGCATTTCCCAGCGCATCACGTTGGCCCACTGGTTGATCAAAAGGGGCAGGTCGCGGTAGCTCTGGACCCAGCGCGAGAAGGCGGCACCGATGATGGTCTCGGAAGTCGGGCGGATGACGTAGGGCTCGGACAGCTCGCCGCTGGGAATCATCTTCGTCTTGCCGGTGACCGGATCCTTCACCGCTTCCAGGCGATGGTGGGTGACCACGGCGCACTCGGTCGCAAAGCCTTCGGCGTGCTCGGCTTCCTTTTCCAGATAGGCGATCGGGATCAGCAGCGGGAAGTAGGCGTTCTGGTGGCCGGTCGCTTTGAATTTCCGATCGAGCTGCTGCTGGATCAGCTCCCAGATGCCATAGCCCCACGGCTTGATGACCATGCAGCCGCGGGTCTCGGAATTCTCCGCCATGTCGGCGGCCTTGATGACCTGCTGGTACCATTCGGGGAAATCCTGGGCGCGGGTCGGGGTGATGGCGGTCTTCTCGGCGGACATGGCGGGCGGATTTGGAACCGGGGACGGGGGGATTTGCACGCGAATTCTGAGAGAGAGTCGAACGAACCGCGGAGACGCGGAGGTCGCAAAGAGGAACGCGAAGGGGATCTCGGAAACGCTTGCAGCTCAGCGCCCTCCTCTGCGACCTCCGCGTCTCCGCGGTTCGATGAATCCGACCGTCACAACTCTCCACGTGCCTGCAGCAACCGTTCCGCCGTCAACTCCGGTGAATGTGCAGGTCGGAGACAATCCAACGTACGATTCGAAGACCATTCCAGAGACCTCGCTTAATCCGCAGCGCTGGTATGCGGTTCAGTTAGCCTCTCTCGTGAAGGAGGGACCGGCAGATGTCCCTCTCCTCGTGAGGGAGGTCGGGCATCAGGTTCCTGATCTGATTCGTGTGAACTGAGGAAATAGACGCGGGAGATCCCTTGGGCATGAAGTCCGTCCATCACGTCGATCACCCGCTGATACGAGCACTCCCGATCCGGGTAGACCTGAACCCACGGTGTCTTTCCTTCGCGACGTGCCATCTCCGCAAAAGACTTGAGATTCGTGCCGAGCGAGGAGGTTCCCGCTGCACCTTCGAGCTTCCGTCGGCTCTCCCCCGCGCCCTCGTAGATGGATCCATCCGCAAGGATTCGTATGAGAAGCGGTTCGATCCCCGCAGGAGGGCCGGTTCCGTCCGGAACCGGGAGATCGAGGCGTAGCGCACGGATGCCACTCTGCGCGGGAGAACGCACGAGGAAATCGATGCGCCAGAATCCAGCCTTGGCTACCGCCCGAATCGCCGAGCCAATTTCACCGAAGGCAGCCTTTCCTCCGGCAGCCAGATGGATCGCCCCCTCGCCATTCCTGAGTCGCACCTGCTCATACGCTTGCTTGAACACTCCGACGCCTTCGTCATCAAGTCTCTGTTCCCCCAGCGACTTCCCACGATCATAGACTTGCCAGACATCTCCTGTCCGGACGATTTCCGTGTAAGGTTGCTCCGTCGCAAACAGCGGGGCGCCCTCCGCCGTCGCAAGGTCCGGCAATGACGATCCATGGGATTTCGCGACCGAAGCGGCATTCTTGTGGCATCCGGAAAGGATCAGAAGAAAGGCGAATGCGGCGGATTTCAGCATGGTCGTGAGGGTGAAACGTGCCGTCAGCGCCAATCTTGGAGCTTCCGGGATCCTAAAGCATCCCCGCCGCTTCCCGCAGCAGCGCCTCCGTCGTCTCCCAGTCGATGCACGAGTCGGTGATCGACTGCCCGCGGATCAACTGCTCGAGCGGCTTGGGGAAGGACTGGTTGCCGGCGACGAGGTTGCTTTCGAGCATCGCCCCTGTGATCGAGCGGTCGCCGGCGGCACGCTGACGGACGATCTCGCGGAAGACGCCGGGCATCTTCGCGCAGTCCTTGGCGCAGTTGGCGTGGGAAGCGTCGATCACGAGGCTCGGCGGGAGTTTCGCGGCGACCAAGGCGGCGCGGGCGGCGGAAATACTGGACTCGTCGTAGTTCGGCCCGTGGTCGCCGCCACGCAGGATGATATGGCAGTCGGGATTGCCGGTGGTGGTGACGGCGGACGCGATGCCTTCTTCCGACACGCCGAGAAAGGTCTGGGGCTGCCCGGCGGCCTTCACCGCGTTGATCGCGGCGACGAGATCACCGGAGGTCGTGTTCTTGAAACCGAGCGGCATCGAAAGCCCCGACGCCATCTGCCGGTGCGTCTGGCTTTCCGCAGTGCGCGCGCCGATGGCCGACCAGGAGATCAGGTCGGCGATGTACTGCGGCGTGATCGGATCGAGCAGTTCGGTCGCGGTCGGCAGGCCGAGGTCGATGACGCTGCGCAGGAAATGCCGCGCGCGACGCAGGCCTTCGGGGATGTCGTCGGTGCCATCGAGGCGCGGGTCCATGATCAGGCCCTTCCAGCCGACCGTGGTCCGCGGCTTCTCGAAATAGACCCGCATCACCAGGTAGAGCTTGTCGCGCAGGCGCTCCGCCAGTGCGGCGAGTCGGTGGGCATACTCGATGCCGGCCTCCGTGTCGTGGATCGAGCAGGGCCCGACGATCACCAGGAAGCGCGGGTCGTTTCCCGAAAGCAGCGCGCGAAGGTCGGCGCGGGACCGGGCGACAAAGTCCGCCCGTTCATCCCCGCGCGGGATTTCCGCCTGCAAACGGGCCGGCGACGGCAGCGGGACGTTGCGGGCGATGTGGAGGTCGGTGACGCGCGAGGGCATCCCTTAAGGAAAAGTGCCAAGCGAGAAGTGCCAAGTGCCAAGAAGGGCCATTGCGTCACGCCTTCTCCCAAGGCCCGGTCACGGCCAAGGTCAGCCCCCGGGTCTGGAGATTGATAAAGAACCACTTCCCATCCGGCGAAAAGCAGCCGCCGGCGAACTCGCCCTGGCCGTTCGAGTTCCGGGCGAGGGTGAAGATCTTGCCCTCCGGCGTGACGCAGCGGACGTGGGCGGCGGGAGAGAAGCTGGGATCGATCAGGTCCTCGCAGATCACGATCCCGCCCCACGGTGCCGGGCAAAGGTTGTCGCCGTTGGTGAGGAGGTCGCTTTCCTCGGGTTGCAGGAAAAGCTCGAGCGTGTCCGGCTTCGTGGCGTCACCGGAGGGATCGAGCCGGAAGATCTGGCCGCGCCGGGACGGTCCGCCGTCGGTGCAACAGATGAAGAAGGACTTGCCGACCAGGTGGATCCCCTCGCCGCGGGCGAAGCGCGCCGCGCCGGCCTTGTGGCCTCGCACCCGAAGGTCGTCCTTCGGCGAATCGGTGTCCTCGAGGTCGATCCACGTGGCTTTCATCGGCGAGCCGGCGGCCGGCCACTTCGAGTCGGGGTCGTAGTTCTGAAGGCTGGCGGACGGCTTGTCCACAATCGCCAGCGCCTGCAATTTGCCCTTGGTGAAATCGTTCTTCTTCTCCGGCAGGAAGCGGTAGAGCAACCCGTCGCCGCGGTCCTCGGTCAGGTAAAGGATGCCGGTCTCGGGATCGAGCGCCACGGCCTCGTGGCGGAACCGGCCGAGCGCTTTCAGGGCGACCGGCTTCTGGAGACCGGGCTCGGCGGTCGCTTTCACCTCGAAGCACCAGCCGTGGCGCAGGCCGCGGCCCTGGGTGAGGTCCGCCGGCTCCTCACAGGTGATCCAGGTGCCCCACGGCATCGGTCCGCCGGCGCAGTTGCGGTCGGTGCCGGTGAGGGAGAGGAAATGCGCGGTCTTCTCGCCGGTCGCGGGGTCGAAGACGAGGTTCGTGGTGCCGCCGAGCGACGGGCTTTTCCGATCATCGCCGGGATCGTAGGAAAGCGCCGCATCGAAGCCGTCCGGCAGCCTTGTGTTGTTCGCAAAGGGCCCCATGCCGGTCATTTCCAGGCCGAGCTCATGGTTGCAGACGACCACCACTTTCCCGTCCGGCCCGGCGAAGGCCGCCATGCCATCGGCCATGCCCGGCACCTTGTAGCCGTCGCTCATGGTGTCGCCACGCTTCGCCAGCAGCCGGTAGCGGAAGCCCTCCGGCAGATCCAGAATGCCCTTCGGGTCCTTGACCAGCGGACCGAAAGGCTCGATCACCCGGCTGGGATCCGCCGCCCGGGTGAGCTGCTGGAGACCGAGAAAAGCCAGGCCGGTGGTGCCGAGGAAGGAGCGACGGGTGGTCATGCGCTCCAGTCAAAGCCCGATCGCCGCCGGGTCAAGCACCCGGGGAGAATGAGGCGATTTCGCCCCCGAAGTCGGAAAAATCCCGCCCTTTCGTCCGGACGCGAGATGGAGGTTTGACACGTCGGCGGGCGGCTGGTTGCCTCTGCCAACCTCGCAATCCAAAAACGCCCCGCAATGAGCGAAAACGAAATCCCACCACCACGGCCTTCCTCGTCGATTCCCGCACCCCGGGCCACCTCGTCGATGCCTGCCTCCAAGCAGACTTCGAGCATCCCGCTGAAAAAGGAAACCGTGCGGGTGACCCTCAAGGCCTCCGACGCCCCACCGGCCGCTCCTGGAGCTCCCGTCGCGCCGAAGCCGCCGACGCCCAGCATTTCCGCCCCGCCGGCCCCGAGCATCGCCGCCCCCACGGTCGGCGGCGCCCCGCGCCCTTCGGCTCCGGCTCCGGCCCCGACCATCGCCCTGCGCCCTGCCGGCGCCCCCAGCGCACCGGCTCCTGCCCCGACCATCCGCCTCAACACCGCACCGGGACCCGGCGCCCCGACCGTGGCTCTCAAGACAGCCCCGCTCGGCGCTCCCGCCGGCCAGACGGTTTCCCTGCCGAAGGCCACCGTCCAGCTCCAGCCGCCGACCCAGCCGCTCGGCACCGCCGGCCCCTCGCTGACCCAGGCCGCCACCATCCGTACTTCGGACGACGAAGAGGAAAGCGCCGGAGCTTCCACCATTGCGAACATCCTCTCGGTCCTCGGCTTCATCGGCGCTGCCGCGGTCGTCGCCGTCCAATGCATGACCGTCAATCTCTGGGACGGCTGGGACAAGCTGTTCTGATTTCAACCTGAACCTCCACTTCCCATGATTTATCCCATCATCACCTTCCTGCTCGCCGCTGCCGTGCTCGCCCTGGCCTGGTACACCGGCCAGACCCCGACCTGAGGTCCGCGACAGAACCGATCCCGCAAGGACCGCTCCGCCCCCGTGGCAGGGCGGTCCTTGACATTTCCGGGGTCGCCTCCAACTTCCCGCCATGGCTGAGCAATTCAACGAAAGCAACTTCCAATCCGAAGTCATCGAGTCCTCCGTTCCCGTCCTCGTCGACTTTTGGGCGGAATGGTGCGGACCCTGCAAGATGATCGGACCTTTGATCGACCAGCTTTCCGGCGAACTCGACGGCCAGGCCAAGGTCGGCAAGGTCAACGTCGACGAGGCCCGAAACCTCTCCGTGAAATACGGCGTCAAGAGCATCCCGCTGCTGCTGTTCTTCAAGGACGGCGAAGTGAAGGACCAGATCGTCGGCGCCAACGTCACCAAGGAGATGCTCAAGCAGAAGCTGCTGGCCCTCGCCTGACTTCTTTCCACTTCTGACTTTAAAAACGGTCGGTGCTCACGCACTGGCCGTTTTGCTTGGAAGGGCAGCGGGTATCAAGCCGGCCCGGCCGCCGCTTTGGAAAACAACTCGCGCCGGATCCGCTCGCTCTCCCGTTCGATCTGCTCGGCCGTGGCTCCGAAGGTTCCAAGAATCCCTTCGGTCATCGACAGCGCCACCTCGCCTTCGCCCGAGAACACCGCGTCCGCACCGGCCTCGAGAAGCTCGTCGGCCTCCTTCAGATAGGTCGTCCGCGCCACGACGCGGATCTTCGGGTTCAAGCGCTTAGCCTCGCGGATCACCTCGCGTCCCATCCCGAGGCTCGACGCACTGAGGATGAGAATGTCCGCCGTCTCCGTGCCGGCGGCTTTCAGGGTCTCCGGGTGGCTCGCATCTCCATATTGCGCCTTGCCGCCCTCCGCATTCACCCGCTTCACGGTGTCGACGTTCATCTCGACGATCACCGGCGAGAAACCGTTCTCCTTGAGCAAACGCGTCACCAACTCCCCCACCGGCCCGTAGCCGACCACCACCGCCCGCCGCATCGTGCCATCGATCTCCTCCAACTCGCTGCCGACCTCCGTCGCCGAGCGGTTCAGCATTTTCCACAACCGCGGACGCTTCGCCACCCAGCGCTCGAGCGGAGCGACCCCGCGGTAAAGCAGCGGCGTCAGGGTGATCGAGACGATCGCCGTCGCCACCACCGCGTTGAAGGCCTGCTCGCTGACAAGCCCGTACTTCATGCCCAGCGTGGCCACGATGAACGAGAACTCGCCGATCTGGGACAGCACCGCCCCGACCGACAGCGCGGTCTTCAAGGGATAGCCGAGCACCACCGTGATCACGATCGCGGCGAGCGGCTTGCCGATGATGACGATCGCCATGGTCGCGACCGCCAGCCAGGGCGACTCGATCAAACTCTTGAAGTCGAACAGCATCCCGACCGAGACGAAGAACAGCACCGCGAAGGCATCCTTCATCGGCAGCGCGTCGGTCGCCGCCCGGCTGCTGAAGTCCGAGCGCGCCACCACCATGCCGGCGAGGAAGGCACCGAGCTCCATCGACACGCCGAAGAACTTCGACGCCCCCAGTGCGATGCCCAGCGCCAGCACCAGGATCGCCAGCGTGAAAAGCTCGCGCGATCCCGTCCGGGCGATCCGAGTCAGCAGCCGCGGGATCGCCCAGCCGCCGACCACGAAGGTGAAGGCCACCAGCCCGCCGATCTTCAGCGCGGTCCACAGCATCGCCAGCGCGATCGCCCCGCCACCCGTTGCCCCGCCGCCGAAGATCGCCGGGATCAGCACCAGCACGAAGACCGTGAAAATGTCCTCCACCACCAGCCAGCCGATCGCGATGTGGCCGACCGGCGTGTGGAGGTGCTTGTTGTCCACCAGCACCCGGGTCAGCACCACCGTGCTGGCCACCGCGATGGCCATGCCGAACACCGCGCCTTCAATCCAGCTCCAGCCGAAGCCGCGCATCACGATCATGCTCAAGCCGGTCGCCACCGCGCTCTGGACGATCGCCCCGGGCACCGCGATCCGTTTCACCGCCAGCAGTTCCTTGAAATGGAAATGCAGCCCAACCCCGAACATCAGAAGGATCACCCCGATGTGCGCCATCTGCTCCGCCAGATGCCGGTCGGCGACATAGCCCGGCGTGTGCGGGCTGACCACGATGCCGGCCAGCAGGTAGCCGACGATCGGCGATAGCCCGAGCCGGTGGGAGATGTAGCCAAGGACGAGCGCGGCTCCAAGGCCGCCGGTGAAGGTGAGGATGAGGTCATGCATGTTGGGATGAGAAAATGCCGCGGCATGCTACCGGGCGACGCCCACTTGTCCGCGACTTTTTTGACGGTCCGGGTGATTTTCTGTTCCCGCAGGGGTCGGGAGGATGGAATCAAGGAGTTGCGGTTGTTGATTCGCCCCACTTCCCCTCATTCCTGCCGATGACAAGCCCTCCCATCATCATCCGCCCGCATCGCGATGACGACTCGATCCCGTCGATCACCCGGCTGCTGCACGAGGCCTACGCGCCGCTCGCCGGGATGGGCCTGCGCTACACCGCGACCCACCAGGACGACGCGACCACCCTGCGGCGGCTCAGCCGCGGCTTTCCTTTCGTGGCGGAGCTTGAAGACGAGATCGTCGCGACGGTGACCCTTTATCCGACGGAGTCCGCGCCGGGCGCCTGCTGCCGCTGGTATGCCGAGCCGGGTGTCTTCTCTTTCGGCCAGTTCGCGGTGCGCCCGGACCTTCAGAGACAGGGACTCGGCGGGCGGCTGATCCGGATGTTAGAAACTGAGGCGCGGTCCCGCAGCGCGACCGAACTCGCTCTCGATACCGCGGAACCCGCCGTCCACCTGCGATCATGGTACGAAAAGCTCGGTTTCCGCTTCATCGAACATGCCGACTGGTCGACCACCAACTACCGCAGCGTGATCCTTTCGAAAGCACTGGTTCCCACCGCGACTTGATCTTGATGGCCCGGCACCATCGCTCGTCACTCCCCGAAAAAGTGCCGACCGATCCGTGAGGCCGGCGTGTCGTGGTCGCTTTCCCAATAGACATCCTTCACGATGTCCTCGATGCCCGGCGGCGGGCCTTCTTCGGCGAACTTCACCGCCTCCTTGGCCTCGGCCTTCGCGGCGAGATCCATTTCTTCCGCCGCCGCATGATCGAGGATGCCCTCGTCCTGCAAATGCCTCCGCCACCCGGCCAGCGGATCCCGTTTCTTCCGCTCTTCGATCTCTTCCGGCGTGCGGTATTTCTTGGCGTTTGAGTCGGCGACCGTGAATCCGTAGTAGCGGTAAGTCTCGATCTCCAGAACTGTCGGCCGCTGCTCGTGCCGAGCTCGTTCCAGCGCGGTCCACACCCTCGCCCGGAGTTCGTAGATGTCGCCGTCGCCGCAGCGGTCCCAGTCGATGTCGTAAGTCTCCGCCCTTCTTGCGAGGCATTCTTTGAAGCGGGATGACCGCGCGACGGATGTTCCCATCGAGTAGCCGTTGTTCTCGATCAGATAGACCACCGGCAAGCCGAACAGCCCGGCAAGGTTCAGCGACTCGTGATAGACGCCCTGGTTCACGGCACCGTCGCCCAGGAAACAAACGACCGCGCCCGCTTCCTCCCGCTGCTTCAGGGCAAAGGCCAAACCTGCCGCCAGCGGTGTCTGCGCCGCCGCCAGGCCGTGGCAACCCCAGTGGTTCCTACCAGGATCGTAGTAAGAAAACATCCCGCCCTTGCCCTTCGAGCAGCCGTTGGTCTTGCCATAGTGCTCCGCCATCAGCGGTCCCATGGCCATCCCGGCCGCCAGCGCGTGACCGAGTCCCCGCGGGCCGCTGATCGAATGATCCAAAGGCCCCATCAAAGAGCGGACGCCTGTCGACACCGACTCCTGGCCAATGCCGAGAATGAGAAAACCTCCCATTTTCCCTGCATTGTAATACATGAGCGCCGCCTGCTCGAAGCGCCGGATCCGGACCATCTGCCGCAGCAGGTCGATCTTCCCCACCGACGACCAGTCGCGGTTGATGGCATACTCGCGGAAATCCACGGCACGATCCCTATCGACCGCCGCGACCCGGATCAATCCTTCATCTCCCGGGCTTGCATCGGTGCGCCGGGAGGTCTTGAAAGGTGTGCCCGATGGATGCCTTTCACCTCACCCTGCTCGCCTCTGGCATCGCGGTGGTGGCCTTCCTCTACTCCTCGGTCGGACACGCCGGGGCCTCGGGCTACATCGCGGTGCTGACTTTGGCCGGCTTCGCGGCGACGACGGTCAAACCGGTCGCGCTGGTCTTGAATGTCGTGGTGGCGGTGATTGGCACCGTCCAGTTCGCACGAGCCGGGCACTTTTCGTGGCCCTTGTTCTGGCCCTTCGCCCTGCTTTCGGTCCCCGCGGCGGCGTTGGGCGGCTACCTTCATCTGCCCGCCAATTATCTGAAGCCCCTGCTCGGCGTGGTGCTGCTCTTCTCCGCCGCCCGCCTTTTTCTCCGCAAGGGCGACCCGGCGGAGACCCGCCCCCCGGCCCGCGGCACCGCCCTGGCCACCGGCGCGGGCATCGGCCTGCTCTCCGGCCTGACCGGCACCGGCGGCGGAATCTTTCTCACGCCGCTGATGCTCCTGCGCGGCTGGTCGAAGGCAAAGCAGGCCGCCGCGATCTCGGCGCCCTTCATCCTCGTCAATTCGCTCGCCGGACTCGCCGGTCACCTCGGCAGCGGCCGTCCGGTGCCGGCTTTCGCCTGGTGGCTCGCCATCGTGGCGGCCCTCGCCGGACTGGCGGGTTCGCATTTGGGCAGCCGCCGCATCCCGGTGCGCGGGATTCAAATCCTGCTCGCCACCGTGCTGGTCATCGCCGGAGGGAAAATCCTGACGATGTAGCGAGAACCGCTCAGCGCTTCGCCATCTGCTTGCGGAACAGCGGGATGAATTCGGCATCGATCCACGCGAACGCGGCATCCAGCCCCTGCTCGCGGTAAATCCGGCCGATCCTCGCTTCCACGGAGGTTGGCGGGCCGAACGCGCTCAGGAAATCGTTCGAAGTCAGTCGGGTGAACCATTCGCCGTCCATCGATCCCCGCTCGCGCAGCACCCAGGACCGGGCGAACAGCGCCAACACGGCATCCCCGATCCACGCGAATTCGCGCTCCACCTTGACTTCCTCCGTCTTCTTCATCGCCGCGGCAGACTGGCCTCAAGGGATCGGCCGGGCCAGCTTTTCCATCCGCTGGCGCTCCAGCTTCTCCCGCAGGGCCGATTCGGAGTCCGCATTCCAGTATCCCGGCTGCAGCTCCATGAAGACGCTGGTGTAGGGCAAGGCGCTGGTCGTGCGGATGACCAACACGTCGAAGCTCTTCGTCGCGTCCTCGATCAGGGTGACCAGCGACTGGTGCTCCAGCTCGGTCGTCTCATGGGCGTGCAACGCCGGCTTGAGCTGCTCGCGGAACTCATCGATGCCCGGCGCGTAATCGTTTTCCACCGCCCGCGCCTCCCGCGCCACATAGATCCGCGGGGTCACGTGCTCGGTCTTTTCCAAAGCCCGCAGCACCTCGTCGACCACCGTCGGGATCTCCTCGTTGGCATTGATCTGGCGGACTCCCGGCCGGCTGTGGGCGGGGAAGGAAGCCTCCGCGACCACGATCCAATTCCGGTAGCCGAGCTGCGCCGACTGCATCGCCACCGCATCGCGCCACCCCTCTTCGCGCGGCAGAAAGCCGCATCCCGAGAGGACCAGCGAGCAGACAGCCAGACATGCGCAAAGCCGGGAGAACATTTGCCGGAGTTAACGACGGGCCGGGAAGGCTGTCAACGGGGGCGCTGTAACGCGCCCCCGCCGACTGGAGAAATCACATCAACTGCGCCCCGGCATCGGCCAGCTCCGAACGCTCGCCGCGGCTCAGGGAGACGTGGGCGACGAAGGGCAGCCCCTTGAGACGGTTGCGGGTGTAAACCAGGCCGTTGCTGCGGCTGTCGACGTAGGGATTGTCGATCTGCGCCGGATCGCCGACCAGCACCAGCTTGGAGCCGCGCGACATGCGGGTGACCACCGTCTTGGCCTCCTGCGGCGTGAGCTGCTGGGCCTCGTCGAGCACGAAAAAGCGGTTCGGGATCGAACGACCGCGGATGTAGCACAGCGCTTCCACCTCGATGATCCCCTGGTCCATCAGGATTTCCCACGGCTTCTTGACCGGGCCGCCGGGACCGCCGTTCTCGGACTTCGGCTGCTTGCGGCGCGGGCCGAGCGGGGTCGCAGGGCGCATCAGCAGGTCGAGCGCGTCGTGGATCGGCTGCAGCCAGGGCCGCATCTTCTCGTCGAGCGTGCCCGGCAGGAAACCGAGCTGGTCGCCCATCGCCACCACCGGCCGGCTGACGGTGAGACCGTTGTAGCGGCGGTTGAACATTTCGTGCAGGCCCGCGGCGACCGCCACCAGGGTCTTGCCGGTGCCGGCTTGGCCATAGCAGGTGACCAGCGAGATGTCAGGATTCAAAAGGGCGTCGATCAGGCAGCGCTGGCCGAGGTTCATCGGCTTCAAGGCGGTGCCGTCCTGAATTTTGAGCGCCTCGGGAATCTGCAAGCGCACCAGCTTGCCGCCCGCCGCCATCCGCGCCGGCATGGTCTGCTTCTCGCCCGCTTCGAGCAGGACGTATTGATTGAGCACGATGTCGAGGACCCGGCTGTTCTCAATGACGATCTCCCCGGTGGTCGCGAAGCGCTGGAGCTCGGCTGCATCGACTTCAATACGACGAACATCGTAGCTGGAGACATCGCGCGACTCGACCTTGTCGTTGAGGTAGTCCTGGCAGTCGATCCCGACCGAGCGGGCCTTGAGCTGCATGTTGAGGTCCTTGGTCACCAGCACCACCGGCGCCTGGTTGTGGGCCATCAGCAGCAGGGTGCAGGCGAGGATGCGGTGATCGACCCGCTCCTTGTCCGGAAAGATCCGGTGGAAGCGGTTCAGCATCTCCGAGTTCTTCGGGCAGAGCGCGGGATCGTAGATGACCAGCCGCAGGGTGCCGCCGCCGTCGGTCGGCACGCCGCTGGTCACGTTCTTCGCGCAGGAAAAGGTCTCCGTCAGCATCCGGTGGATCTTGCGGGCGTTGGCACCGCGCTCGGTCTGCTCGGACTTGAAGCGGTCGAGTTCCGCGAGGACATCGACCGGGATGCAGATGTGGTTGTCCGTGAAGCGGCCGAGGCAGGCCGGGTCGTGGAGCAGGACGTTGGTATCCAGTACGAAGTTCTTCGCGACTTGCGATGGCGACTTCAGTCCGAACTCGGAAGGATTGACCTTCTTGGACGCGCCGGCCGCCTTTCGTCCTTCCCCGCCTCCGTGTTGAATCTCCTCGAAAAGTCGGGCTTGGACGTCCTCGGCACGGTGGATCATGGTGGGGTGGTATGTGGAATAAGGGCGGTTCAGGGGGACAGGAAAACCGGACCGCCGCCGGCCTCCGACCAACCGCCAGGAGGCGGCATTTGGTACCATCTTTTAATCAAGACTCCTGAACTATTACCCTCGCCGTGAGAATGGCAATCCTCAATTCACCGCTTCCTCGGCGATTCGTGACAGCTCGCTTGCAAGCGGCTTTCCGAGCGGGCTCCGCGGGATTTGATCCACCGCCACCGTGGCGCCGATCCGGCGGAATCCGAGGCATTGAGCATGGTAGGAAAGCAGCGCCGATTCGATCGCTTCCGACGGCACGGATCGTTCGTGGACCAGCACCAGCCGCTTGCCCGCACGGGCATCGTCGACCGCCACCACGGCTAGTTCCCGCTCACCGATCGCCCCCGCTGAAGCCGCCACGATCTCCGCTTGCACCTCCGCCGGATCGACCAGCTCGCCGAGGATTTTCACCAGGGCGTCCGCTCTTCCCGCGATGCGGATTTCACTTCCTTCGACCGAGCCCGAGTCCGAGGTGACAAACCAGTCACCTTGCCTCTCTTCGAAGCGCCAACCCGACGATTCCTGCCGGAGCCAACCTCGGAAAAGAGCCTCGCCGCGGATCTCGATCCGGCCCGATCCGCCGGCCCTTGCCTCCCAGCAAGGCAGCAGGCCCAACGGCTCCGGCGAGTACGGTGAATCCAGTAGTTCCAGCCCCTGCGTCGCGATCTGGGAACCGGCTTCGGTCATGCCATAGCTCGCCAGCACCGGCCAGCCGAGTTCACGCGCCGCCCGGCCATCGGCAAGCGAAAGACAACCGCCGCCGACCACCACGGCCCGCAAGCAAGAAGGAGCCGCCAGCCCGGCCGTCACCAGATCGTGCACCTGGGTCGGCACCAAGGAAAGATGCGTTGCCTGCACCGACGCAAGCCACGCGACAAACTCCGGCGCGCTCCACTTCCGCTCGAATCGCTCCAGCCCGCAGCCCGCCTGCACGGCACGCATGACGACCCCGAACCCGCCGACATGCTCGATCGGCAAGGCCAGCGCCCAGACGCTCGAAGCCTCGACCCCGAGGTGACGGTTCACCGCATCGGCCGACACCCGTAATGCATCCCTGCTCAGGCCGATCCACTTCGGCTCGCCGCTGCTGCCGGAGGTCTTGAAATACACCAGCGCCGGGATGCCGCACGACACGTCACCGCT
The DNA here is from genome assembly GCA_044372775.1 of Haloferula sp. Lineage (GTDB taxonomy): Bacteria > Verrucomicrobiota > Verrucomicrobiia > Verrucomicrobiales > Akkermansiaceae > Haloferula. The sequence goes on along the minus strand of JBIPNO010000057.1, from coordinate 20,700 downwards.
TTCCCCCATCAGCACGGGGGCGTCCTCGTCCCGGAATCCCGGCGGCATCAGGGAACCCGCTTCCATGGCAGCTTGTCCAACAGGTCATCGAAACCCAGCCCGGTGCCCGGCGGGGCATTGAACGCGGGCGTCCAAGGGCCGAGAGCCTCCGTGAAAGCATCCGGCTCAAACAGGTGATGCGTCTGCAAGCCGCAGCTACCGACCAGCCCGGGGAATTGCAAAGCCAGCCGCCCCGCTTCCCAGGCCGCGAACGCCTGGCCGAGCGGATGATCCATGTAGCTGGTGACCACCACCTGCTGGCCTTGCGATGCCGCGGCCTCCGCCAGCAACCACGGCTCGTCGACCGCCGGCTTGACGATCATCACCTGCGCCGCCGCACGGTTCGGCGCGGATTCACGATCCACCGCCAGCGGGATCCGCGTCTTGCGATGCAGCGCGCTCCAGGTGCTCTCCGAAAAGGGCGCGGGATCTTCCAGGAAGTCGATCCGCGAAGTCACTTCGGCCGGCATGCCCGCGAACCATTCGCCGAGCTCCGCGGCATCGCCGGTCTCGTTGAAATCGAGCCGCCAGCGCAGCCCGGGGTGCAGGGAATTCATCCGCTCCAGGAAAGCCAGCTCGGACGAGGTCACGCCGCCGAGCTTCAACTTGGCGCAGTTGAAGCCGGCATCCACCGCGCGCCGGACCTCGTCTTCATCGCAGCCGGTCAGGGTCGCGTGGCTGGCGGGAACCTCCAGCTCCTCGAACAGCGGATCCTTCATCGACCGCGCCGCGCCGTCCATCTCCACGCAGCGCAGGGCGCGGCGGACGATCGGCCAGCGGCGTGCTCCGCCGAGATCCGCGAGGCATTTGGCAAGCGTCGGGTCCCCCAGCTCAGGCCACGGGTGGATGCAGCCGTAGCCGCCCTCGCCGTCGCGCAGCAGGATGCCTTCGAACTCCCGGCGCTTCGACCGCGCGTTGAGGTGCCGCCGGCTTTTCAAGCGATAGTGCCAGTACCAAAGGAGATTGCTCATGAGTGGTTCAGAGTTTGACGGCCAGCACGTGGAACAGCGCCGCGAACGCGACCAATTGCAAGGCCGACATCGCCAGCAGGCGGTTCATTTCCCGCCCCTCCGGCATCGTGAAGGCCCCCCACACGATGCGCAGGCCGAGGGTCCACAGCGGCAAGGTCGCCAGCACCAGCCAGGGCAAGCCATAAAGGAACCACGCGAGGCCGAGGAACACCGCGACCTTGATCTCGAACCAGACGATCAGCCGCGCCGGCTGTGGACCCCAGCGCACCGCGAGCGTCCGCTTGCCCGTCGTCGAGTCCTCGGCCCGGTCGCGCAGGTTGTTGATGGAAATCAGCACCGCCGACAGCAGCCCGATCTGCCCGCCTAACAGCAGCGCCTCCGGCCGCCATTGCAGGGTCTGGATGAAGACCGTGCCGGCCACCGCGACGAGGCCGAAAAAGAGGATGACGAACAGCTCCCCCATGCCGCGGTAGGCCAGCGGGAACGGCCCGCCGGTGTAGCCGTAGGCGAGGTAAAGCGAGGGCACGCCGATCGCCAGGATCGGCCAGCCCGCGGCCTGATAGAGCACCACCCCGCAGGCGATGGCTCCCGCGAGGAACACGCCCGCCCAGCTCATCACCGCCCGCCGCGACAGCAGGCCGCTGGCGGTCACCCGCTGCGGACCGGTCCGGCGCTCGGTGTCGGCGCCTTTCGCGGCGTCGATCGCGTCATTCAAAAGGTTGGTCGCGATCTGGATGCACACCGCCCCGGCCACCGTGCAGAAGGCGAGCAGGCCGTTGAAACTTCCCGTCAGCTTCCAAGCCAGCACGCAACCGGCCCAGACCGGGACGATGGCGGCCGGCAGGGTTTTCGGCCGGGTGGCGAGCAGCAACGGAACGATCACGGCCGGAACAAGCCTTTCCCGACGCTTCCTGCCAAGCAAAGAAGCCCCGGGAGCACCGGTCTTCCGGGGAAAACACAAGGCCCGCCCCGGCGAGCGGGACGGGCCTGAGAAACGGGGGTCCGGAATCGACCTCAGAACTCGTAGCCGGCCTTGAGACCGACGTAGTGGGACTGGTTCTCGCTGCCGAGGCGGGCCTCGTAGTCGAGCACCACGTTCCAATGGCTCGTCATGTAATAGCCGATGCCGGCACCGAGCACCGCGATGTCCTCGTCGATCTCGCCACCCGGCAGACCAAGGGCGGTGTTCTGATCGTCCTCGAACTCGTGCTCCCACGCCGCGCGGCCCTGGGGCACCAGCACGCCGCCGGACAGTTGGATCGGGTAGGACACCTGGTAGCCGAGGTTGGTCGCCAGCGACTCGTAGTCCGAGGACGGGAAGGCCCCGGCACCCGGCCCGGTTTCGGTGTAGGAATCGATGGTGCCGTCCAGCCAGCGGAGCGAGGCATAGGGTCCGTGAACCAGCGTGCCGGCCCGGAAATTCAGACCGGTCGTGACTTCGATCTGATGGTAGTCCCCGTCCGGCGATCCGCTGGCAATCCCGCCGCCGGTGATCCGGTTGATGTCATATTCGTTCATACCGTAGACATACATCGCGTCGGCATAGAGGTCGGCTCCGGCGAAGGCGTTTGTCTGGTAGTAGGACACGTAGGGCACCAGCGCGAGGGTATCGATGTCGGAATTCCCGACGAAGGTCATGTCGACATCGGTCGAGGAAGCGGCCAGTGCGAAACCGGCGCTCCACCGTTCGTTGAAGCGGTATTCAAAGCCCGCGTTGCCGCCGAAGATGTCCACCGAGGTATCGGGATGGACAAGGGTCTGCACCAGCGCGCCATTGGCGTTTCGGCTCGAAAGGATCTGCTGGTCCTGGTCTTCGGTAAACGCGAAGACGGACCCGTAAACCTCCCAGTTCCGGGTCTCCGCCGGCATGACAATCGGCGACTTGCTGCTTTTCGCCGACATGCCTCCCTTCGGCCCCGGATCCACGTAAGCGGGTGCCGCAGCCTGCTGCATGGGCTGGGGCCTCCCGGCCCGCATCCGGAACAAGCGGTCGCCGACATCGCGGGTGGTCGCCCGGGCGGAACTGATGGAAGTGGCGCGAAGGGTCGAGCTTACCAAACGGCCGGAGTCGCCGGCGTCACCGCCGATCTCGCGTTGCAGCTTCTCCAGGATCGACGCCTCGAAGTCCTCGAACGTTGCGGCGGGCGTCAAGAAGCCGTCCGCCCCTCCGACGATATTGTTCTCGTAGTAGTCCGCCAGGCTTTGGTCGCCGATCGGCAAGCCGTTGATCGCGTCCACCCCGGCCGCCAATGCCGCGTCGCGGGCGGCCTGGTCCAAGCTCGCGTTTCCCGCGCCATCACCCGACACGTCGATGACCTGGCGGGTGCTCTCGATGTTGTTGCCGAAAATCGACGCGGTGGCCAGGTCGATGCCTGCCGCCGGGTTGGTGCCGCCGAAACTCGGCCTGGCGATATTGTCGAGCAGGTCGGCGAAGGCGTTGGCGTCGCTTGCGTTCGTGAGCAGCGTCCATCCGATGCCCTCGCTCGCCGTATTATCGAAGAAGATCAGGTTGACCGCGATCTGCCCTTGTTGTCCCCGGCCGATCGCCGTATGCAACAGGCTGTTCCGGAAGGCTTGGGCATAGCCGTCCATCTGCAGGTTGTACTCGGTCTCATCGACACTTCCGGAGATGTCGGTCACGAGCGATAGCTCAAGATCGGCGAGGATGCTGCCTTTTCCTCCGGCCATGCAGGGCAGACCGAGGGCGGCGGACGTCGCGAATATCGCGACATAGAGGTTTTTTGCGTTCTTGGGATTTGCGAGGGGTTTCATGACATGAGTGCACTTCATTAAACGTGCATCCCATTTCTAACGAAACTCATGACGCCCCGTCAACGCGATTGATCGTCGCAACTCATTAATAACAAGCGATCCTTCCATTTAATACAAGCTAACCTAACAGCGTATCAGGGAACCCGCGGGAATTTCGAAAAGTCCGGCTTCCGCTTCTCGACGAAGGCCTGCTTCCCTTCCTTCGCTTCCTCGCTCATGTAGTAGAGCAAGGTCGCATTGCCCGCGAGATCGAGCAGCCCCATCTGGCCGTCGCAATCCGCGTTGAGCGCCGACTTCAGGCAGCGCAGGGCGAGCGGCGAGTGGGCGAGCATCTCGCGGCACCATTTCAAGGTCTCGGTTTCCAGCTCGGCGAGCGGGACCACGGTGTTCACCAGCCCCATGTCGAGCGCCTGCTGCGCGTCGTAATGGCGGCACAGATACCAAATTTCACGCGCCTTCTTCTGGCCGACGATCCGGGCGAGGTAGCTCGATCCCAGGCCACCGTCAAAGGAGCCGACCTTCGGTCCGGTCTGGCCGAAGCGCGCGTTGTCGGCGGCGATGGTCAGATCGCACACGACGTGCAGCACGTGGCCGCCGCCGATCGCGTAGCCGGCGACCATCGCAACCACCGGCTTCGGCAAGCCGCGGATCTTCTTCTGCAAATCGAGCACGTTCAGCCGCGGTACGCCGTCGCCGCCGATGTAGCCGGCATGGCCGCGCACCTTCTGGTCGCCGCCGGAGCAGAAGGCATCCGGCCCTTCACCGGTCAAAATCACCACCCCGACCTGCGGGTCCTCATGGGCCATCTCGAAGGCGGCCAGCATGTCCTTCACCGTCTGCGGGCGGAAGGCGTTGCGCACTTCCGGGCGGTTGATGGTGATCTTGGCGATCTGTCCCTCGTCCGTCGTTTCGAAACGGATGTCCTCAAATTCACAAACGGTGGTCCACATGGCGGCGGGAGTGTCGGCTCAGGACCTCACCCGCTCAAGAAATTCCCCGATCTTTGCCGCGAATGCCTCCGGCGCGTCCCACGGCACCCGGTGCCCGGCACCCGGCGCGACCCACAGTTCGCCCCGTGGCAAAATCGGCACTGCCCGCTCGGCGAGCGCACGGAACTTCGCGTCCCGCTCGCCGACGCACCACAGGACCGGGCACTGGATCTCGCCCAATCTCTCCAATAGCGGCTCCTGCGCCCCCAGCGACCAGTCCATGAAACTCCGCGCGACCTCGCGGCGACGGAGTTCGCCCGCCGGCGGCAACCGCGTCGAGTCCGCCAGCACCGGCTGGGCATTCCACAGCGCGAGAAATTCCTGCCAATCCCCGGTCAGTGCCCGCCCCGCCCACTCCGCATCGCTTTCCCGCCGCGCCGCCCGTTCCTCCTCCGATTCCAGCCCCGGATGCGGCGCGACCAGCACCGCGGCATCCCAGGGGCCGCCGTCTAACAGCGCATGCAAGGCCAGCCGCGCGCCCATCGAGTAGCCGACTAAGACCCTGCGGGTGATGGTAGATGGTGGATGGTAGATGGTAGATGGTAGATCCCGGAGAACTGGATCCGACCGATCCGACCGATCTGCCTTCCATCTCCCATCTACCATCTGCCATCTACCATCCGCTGAAGCCGCGCCAGCGGCTTCAGCGTTCAACGCCCGGCCGAACTCCGGCATCGTCATCGGGCAGCAGTCGAGGAAGCGCCAGAGATCGACCCGCTTCACGCTCCACTCCGGCACGCCGAAGCCCTGCCAATCGCCGGCCTGGCCGACGACTCCGTGCAGGCACCAGAGCGTTCCTTTCACGGCAGCTTGACGCAGGAGATCGCCATGAAGACCGGGAATTCCTGCACGGCGCGGTTTTCGCCCTTGGCCCGCGGGCCGGGTTGGGATCGGCGGTGGCTGAAAAGTTCCTCGCACTCGGTGACGGCCAGCCCCGCCTTGCCGAAGGCGCTCAGGACCTCGCCGACCGGGCGGTGGTAAAAGGTGGTGGTCAATTCCCCGCCTTGCCCCGGGTGAGTGAGGATCGGGATTTCCTGCGGCACGCCATAGCGGTCGACCCGGCGGAACTGCAGCTTCCGCCCCTCGTCCCAGCCCCAGTGCGACTGCTGCGGGATGCGGAAACAGGGGTGCATGAAGATCGCGACAAAGCGCCCGCCCGGCTTCAAGGCAGTGGCGGTCTGGCGGGCCATCGCAGGAAGATCGGGCACATCGTGCACCGCCATGATGCACGCGGCGGCATCGTGCGAGCCATCGGCCCAGGGTCCCGGCGCGCAGGCATCGGCGACGACCAGGCGGACGCGCTTGTCCTTTTCAAAGCGCTTGGTTGCGGAGGCGATCAGCTGCGGGCTGGCATCCACCGCCGTCACCGCGCCGGCCTTCGCTTCCAACAGGAGCGGCACCAGCACGCCCTGGCCGCAGCAGAGATCGAGCACCTTTTCGCCCGGAGCTACGGCAAGCAATCGCATCGCCGCGGGCAGGATGACGTTGCGGTGGTAATCGGAGCCCTTGTCGCCGACGAGCTTGTCGTACCAGCCCGCCACTTGGTCCCAACCCTGCTCGCCGACACGTTTCTTCGGTGGCGGCGGACCAGGGCGTTTCCACGGCTGGTTTGCTAGGAAATTCGGGCGTTTTCGGGGTGGAGGCGGCATTGGGCGGAGAATCAGGATTTCCTCGGTAGGAAAGACGGAAAGTAGTAACGTTCCAGCGTCCGGCGCAAGCCGCGAAGTAGCGCGACTTTGCAAGTTGCGCGGGTGGGCGGGTCGCCGCGCCGGGGTGGCTACGAAGCTCCTCGGTGTGCTCAGCCGCACCCCATCACAACATGCAATGTTACGCTACGTCCGCTCCGCGGCGCGAAGCCGCGAAGTAGCGCGACTTTGCAAGTTGCGCGGGTGGGCGGGTCGCCGCGCCGGGGTGGCTACGAAGCTCCTCGGTGTGCTCAGCCGCACCCCATCACAACATGCAATGTTGCGCTACGTCCGCTTCGCGGCGCGAAGCCGCGAAGTAGCGCGACTTTGCAAGTTGCGCGGGTGGGCGGGTCGCCGCGCCGGGGTGGCTACGAAGCTGCTCGGTGTGCTCCGCCGCACCCCATCACAACTTGCAAAGTTGCGCTACTTCCGCTCCGCGGCACAGCGCGCCACTATGCGATCCTCAGAGGTCGCGCCGACCTTCCATCGCGCGCGCCAAGGTCAGCGCGTCGGCATGCTCCAACCCGCCGCCGGCCGGCAGGCCCTGGGCGATGCGGGTGATGTGGCATTTTCCTCGCAACAGGCTGGCGAGGTAGTTGGCGGTCGCTTCGCCTTCGACGTCGGAGCCGGGGGCGAGGATGACTTCGGGCACGTTCTCGGCTTCGATCCGCCGCAGCAACTGCCCGATCCGCAGGTCTTCCGGCGTCACGTTGTCGAGCGGCGAGAGCTTGCCGCCGAGGCAGTGGTAGCGGCCCTTGAAAACGCCGGAGCGCTCGAGCGGAAGGACGTCGGTGGCCTGCTCAACCACACAGATCACCGGCTCCCGCGAGTGGTCGGCGCAGATCGCGCAGCGCTCGGCGGTCGCGAAGAAGCCGCAGGTCGGGCAGCACACCACCTCGGCCTTGGCTTTCTGCAATACCGCTGAAAGGGCCAGCGGGTCGGCCTTGGCGCTTTGCAGCAGCCAGATCGCCATCCGTTCCGCACTGCGCGGACCCACGCCCGGCAGTCGGCGGAGTTCCTCGACCAGTGCGCCGACGGCTTCGGGGTATTCGATGCGTGCCATGGGAAATTCAGTCCGTCCGCTCGCCGGGCTCCTGGTGGCGCGTCGCGTAGATCATCGACCACAGCCCGCACCAGACCAGCGCGAGCAGCGGCGTGGTCACCGCCGCCTTGTAACCGGCCAGCGCCAGCACCGGGATCCAGCCGAGGGTGAGGAAAAGCGTGGTGACCCACAGCACCGACCGCCGCCAGTTCAGGCGCGAACCGAGCATGCCCGCCGCCAACCCGAAGGCCAAGGGCACGGTCCACACCCAGATCGCATACACCGGCAGCCCGCGGAACTCGCCGCCGAGCCCGCTGTTGGAAATCCAGATCGACACCAGGGCATCCAGCTTCCTGGAAAAGCCGAGCAATTCCAGGACCACCGCCAGCACCAGCGACATCCCGCCGATCGCCAGCACGGTGGCTCCGGGGTGGGCGGGAGGTTTGGGGTGGGGCGTGGGCATCGGGAACTGCGCGGACCATAGCGGCAGCCCGCCGGAAAGCTCAACAGGAATGGTCGGGATCACCCCAGCGCTTCCAACAGCCGCTTCAAGTGCTCGTCCGGCGACACCTTTTCCAGCACCGCCGCGATCTTGCCGTCGGCCCCGATGACAAAGCTGCTGCGCTCCGTGCCCATGTATTTCTTCCCGTACATCGACTTCTCCACCCACACTCCGTAGGCCTCCACAATCTTGTGATCCTCGTCGGCGATCAGCGGATACGGCAGGCCGTGCTTGGCGATGAAACGGCGGTGGCTCTTCACCGGATCGATGCTCACCCCGAACACCCGCGCCTTCGCTTTCACCTCGTCCCAGGAGTCCCGCAGCGCGCAGGCCTGCTTGGTGCAGCCCGGCGTGTCGTCCTTCGGGTAGAAAACCAGCACCACCCGCTCGCCGCGCAGGTCGTCGAGCGTGAGCGTCGCGTCATAGGCATAGCCTTCCCCGGCGACCGGGGCGGTGAACTTCGGGGCGGTCTGACCTGCTTGCGGTTTCATCGGCGGCCAATTTGCACCCATCCCGCCCGTGCGCAAGGTCCGCGGGTTCAAGCTCGCCACGTCACGGAATAGCAAGCAACTTCCGGCCGATGACTTATCCATCCCTCCGCCGGCCTTTGCTCGCCCTGCTGATAATGTGCGGAGGCACCTCGATGGCCCAAACGAAGCCCGCGACGGACCGCCCGCCGAACATCCTCTTCATCCTCGCCGACGACCTCGGCTACGGCGATGTCGGCTGCTACAATGCCGAGTCGAAAGTCCCGACGCCCCACATCGACCGCCTCGCCGCGCAGGGCATGCGCTTCACCGACGCCCACAGCCCGTCGACCGTCTGCACGCCCACGCGCTACAGCATCCTCACCGGCCGGATGGCCTTCCGCACCGGCAACCGCAGCATTTTCACAGGCGCGGGCGGCCCCTGCATCATCGAAAAGGATCGGCTCACCCTGCCCCAGATGCTCCGCGATCAAGGCTACACCACCGCCCTGTTCGGCAAGTGGCACGTCGGACTCAGCTTCCTCGATTCCGCCGGCAAACCGGTCATCGACAACAAGCCCGAGGCGATCCAGCGCATCGACTTTTCGAGAGCCATTCCCGACGCGCCGATCCACCGCGGCTTCGACCGCTTCTTCGGGACCGCCTGCTGCCCGACCACCGACTGGCTCTACGCCTTCATCGATGGCGACCGCGTCCCGGTCCCGCCCACCGGCCCCCTCGACAAGAAGGACATCCCGAAAAATCCCTACACCGACGACTGCCGACCGGGGATGATCGCTCCGGATTTCGACATGGAGGAGATCGACATGATCTTCCTCAACAAGAGCCTGAAGTTCCTCGACGAGCACGCCGCCAAGTCCCCCGCCAAGCCCTTCTTCCTCTTCCACTCCGCCCAGGCGGTGCATCTCCCCTCGCTCCCGGGAAAAGCCTTCCAAGGCAAAACCAAGGCCGGCCCGCACGGCGACTTCATCGCCCAGTTCGACCACATCGTCGGCGCGCTGCTGGCGAAACTGGACGCGCTCGGACTCGCGGAAAACACCCTGGTCATGCTTTCCAGCGACAACGGGCCGGAAGCGCCGACCGTCGTCGCGATGCGCCGGGACCACGGCCACGACGGTGCACGGCCTTGGCGCGGCGTGAAGCGCGACCAGTGGGAAGGCGGCCACCGGGTGCCCTTCATCGCCCGCTGGCCGGCCAGGATCCCCGCCGCGAAACGCAGCGACCAGACCACCTGCCTCACCGACCTGATGGCCACCTTCGCCGCCATCACCGGCGCGAAACTGCCGAACGATGCCGCGGAAGACAGCGCCGACCTGCTTCCCGTGCTGCTCGGCAAGGATGGCGGCAAGCCGGTCCGAGACTACACCCTGCACCAGACCTGGACCTTCGACCTCGCGATCCGCCAGGGCGACTGGAAATACCTCGACCACAAGGGCTCCGGCGGAAACCGCTACGCCCCGGGCTCGCCCCTCGCGCCCTTCATTCTACCTGACGACGCGCCCGATGCCCCCGGCCAGCTTTACAATCTCGCCGAAGATCCCGGTGAAACGAAGAACCTCTACCACCGCCATCCGGAGATCGTGAAAAGGCTCAAGGCCCTGCTTGAGCAATCCAAGGCGTCCGGCCGTAGCGTCCCCAAGCGCTAGGCTTTAAGGTTTCCGCCTTTCGTTTTGGATCCTTTAAAGTCAATTTCCCCTCATCCTTGGTGGGCTGATTTCATCCGAGAAAATCGCGAACTCCCGGATTGACAAGGTCCGGCCGCGGTTTCAGCCTCCGCGCCCCGACTTTAGGAAAACAAGATCCGAACCGAATGAGCGACCGTAGCATGCGTGGAGTGAACGTGAAAAAGGGCGAGCCAGTGGACCGCGCCCTCAAGCGTCTCAAGACCAAACTGGACACCGAGGGCATCCTCGAGGAAATGCGCCGCCGCCGGGCTTTCGAGTCCACCGCGACCCGCAAGATCCGCAAGGCCCGCACCGCCCCGAAGCGCCACAAGGTGCGCTGGCGCTACAGCAGCCCGTCGCAGACCGCCCGCGCCGAAGAAGCGGCCGCCGCCGCCGCCGCCAACCACGGTTGAAAAGTTTTCCGTTCTCCTGAAGTCGATTTTCAAAACGGACGCCCCGCAAAGGGCGTCCGTTTTGCTTTGGAGGGGGGAGACTCCTGTCCCCCCGACCACCGCACCCGTCGCGGACCAGGCCAACACCCTCCCATTGGCTCGTCAGCATAAACCTCCCGACGCTCCAACCGCCCAATCGCATCGTTGATCTCACCGGATCGCGACGGCATTCTTCAGGAATGGATCCCTCCGATTTCAGCCCCTCACCCGGAAGGACGGATCCAGACCTCCCAAATCTGCCGCTGACGGACACCGAGGCCGCTCAAGCCATCGAACAGATTGAGTTCAAAGCGATCCACAAGCTTTGCCGCCACCACAAAGACCGCGCCGCGGCGTGGTTCGCAGGAACACTCCTTTCCTTTCTGCTGGGAGGCACTTTTGCCATACCAGCCTCCGCGGCTTCCGCATGGGACACCTGGATGATCAACTGGCAGGCGAACCTGATCCTCTGTTTCGCGGGTCTGTGCCTGGTCATGTGCCTGGGCCACAGCGCGCGCCTCATCTACCTGGCATTCTCGAGAAAGAAACAGTGAAGCGGCGGGTGGCACGACGGAACGGAACTTCAGTCAAGCAAGGCCGCAGGCCGCACCGGGTGCGCGGAGCCTCTGGCCCGCAGAGCGGTCCCTCACGCCCCGCAGCCCGTTCAAGCCCGCATCGCCCTAACAGCCGTCCCCGTGCTTCTGCGGGCCGGAGGCCGCGCACCCGGTGGGCTCCGCCTCGCTCGCTCAAAACCGCTTCACCAGCAGCGACGCATTGTGCCCGCCGAAGCCGAAGCTGTTGCTCAGCGCGACGTCCACCTTCGCCTCGCGGGCGACGTTCGGGACGACGTCGAGGTCGCAGTCCGGATCCTGCTCCTCGATGTTGATGGTCGGCGGCACCACGCCGTCGACGATCGCCATCACCGAAGCAATCAGCTCGATCCCGCCGGCCGCGCCGAGCATGTGGCCGGTCATCGACTTGGTGGAGCTGACCATCAGGCCGTTCTGCGCGTAGTCGCCGAAGGCCAGCTTGATCGCCTTGGTCTCCGCGATGTCGCCGAGGCCGGTCGAAGTGGCGTGGGCGTTCAAATACTGGACGTCTTCCGGGTTCAGCTTGGCGTGCTTGAGCGCCATGCCGATCGCATACGCCGGGCCGCTCCCATCGGGCGACGGGGCGCTGAGGTGGTAGGCATCGGCACTCACGCCGTAGCCGACCAGTTCCGCGTAAATCTTCGCACCGCGCGCCTTGGCATGCTCCAGCTCCTCGATCATCACCACGCCGGCACCTTCACCCATGACGAAGCCGTCTCGGTGCTTGTCGAACGGACGGGACGCCTTCTCGGGCTCGTCGTTGCGGGTGCTCAGCGCCTTCATGTTGGCGAAGCCCGCGAGGCCCATCGGCAGGATGGTCGACTCCGCGCCGCCGGCCAGGAAGGCATCGGCGTCTCCGAATTTGATCATCCGCCAGGCTTCCCCGATGTTGTGGTTCGAGGTCGCGCAAGCGGTGACGATCACCATGTTCGGGCCGTGAAGGCCGTGCTCCATGGAAATGATGCCGCTGGCGATGTTGGAAATCATCATCGGGATCGTGAAGGGCGAGACGCGCCTCGGCCCCTTGGTCAGGCAGACCTCGTGCTCGCGCTCCAGCGTGCCCAGGCCGCCGATGCCGCTGCCGACCATCACGCCGACGCGGCGCGAATCGGTCGCCGAAACATCCAGCCCGCTGTCTTCCATCGCCATCTTCGCGGCGGCCACGGCGAACTGCACGTAGCGGTCGGAACGGCGCGAATCCTTCGGCACGCGGAAGTAAGGATCGGGCGCGAAGTCCTTCACCTCGCCGGCGATCTTGCACTCGTAGGGCTCGGGATCGAGCAGGGTGATCCGGGCGATCCCGCTGCGGCCGGCTTTCATGCCGTCCCAGGTGGATTGCAGATCGTTGCCAAGGGGGCTGACGCAGCCGATGCCGGTGATGACGACTCTTCTTTCGCTCATGAGTGGTGACCTCGCGTGACGGGGAATTCAGGGGTGCTTAGAGGCTGGCGGGATGGGTGGCAAGCCTCATCCCAGACCGTGGCTGTGGCTTCCAGCCGCAGTCTCAAGATTTCATCCCAAGCTCCGATTCCGACCCTTCTCGTTCTCCGCGCCGCAGTGGGGGCAGCGGAAAACGCGGTCACGGCTTTCTTCCTCCAGCACTTGCAGGCACAGCCGGCAGTTCACCCGCCGCCGCAGGGAACGGCGCTCGGCGTTGCCGTTCGACCAGCGCGAGATCCACTCGAAGAGGATCACCCCGACCATCGCGACCGAGATGCTCCATGCCGCCAGTTCGGTGAGGGAAAGTTCGATCATGATCCGCTGGAAATTTCGACCGCGGTCCAGCCGCCGTCCTTCGCCCCGCCCTCGATGGTCACCTGGCGCAGCCACAGCTCGGCGCTATCGTCCGCCGCGGGGTCGGCGGGGAACAAGGGGGTCACCCGGACCACCCGGCCGGCGGCATCGTAGCCCAGCACGTAGCGGTTCCCGCGGACCAGCCCGGCCGGGGCGGGCAATGCCGGGGCGATCGTGCGGATGCCGCCCTGGGAAAGAACCAGCGGCCGCGGAGGATCCGGCAAGGGCGGCTTCGGTGCCGGTTCCGAAGGCGGCGGCAGCGGCGGCAGCACGCCGGGCATCGCCGCGGACGCGGGCTTGGCGGAGGCGTCGGGGCCGGGAAACTCGACCGCCACCGGCCGCAGTTGCGGTTGGTAGGCGTAGCCCGGCGGGGTGGCGTCGGAAATCCCGCGCTCGACCAGCGAACGCACCGCGGGGTCGAGCGCCAGCTCCTGCCCCCGCGGCATCGGCCCGGCTTCCAGGGCCAGCATTTCCAAGGTGCGCCATTCCTTGCCCTGCGGCACCAGGATCAGCGACCCGCGCCGCTCCGGCAGCCGCGGCGGCCCGGCGACCCGCACCCGCACCACGGCGGCGAGACCGACGCTGAGCAATCCGACCAGCCCGACCGCCGAAATGAACCCGATGTGGCTGCCCACCGGCAGGCGCCACTGGAAGACCAGCCCGGATTGGCGGTCCCGCGACGTGCGCTTGTGGCGGAGATTGAACATGGCGTCTGGAAATGGCGATCCGTCAACGGTCCTGCCCGGACTCCGCGGCTCCCTCGGGCTGACCCAGCAGATAGACCCGGAATCCTTTCTGCAGGGCGATCTCCGCGACCTGCCGCTGCGTTTCCACCGACACCCCCTTGTCCGCCCGCAGCAGCACCGTCGTGGCGGGCGAGGCCTCGCTGCCGCGGCGGGCATCGAGCCGCTCGGAAAGCTGGCCCAAGCTCACCTGCTCGCGTTCGACCCAGTATTCCGGCGAATCCCCCCCGGTGATCGTCACCACCGTCGCGTCCGCCTGGCGCTCCATCTGGAAACGCGACACCGGCAACTCCACCGCGATGCCCGACTGGCTGACGAAGGACGGGCCGAGCAGGAAAAACACCAGCAGCAGCGCGAAAATGTTGAAGGCCGGCACCACGAAGAGGAACCCCGGGCGCTCCGGCAGCGTCGATTCCAGCTTCATTGCTTCCGTTCCTCGCGGCGGCGGGCTTCGAGTTCATCCCGCATCGACACGATCCCGGTGTCGATCCGCGCGTCGCAGATCATGTTCACCATCTCGATGCCGGTGCGCTCGATCCGGTGGAAGAGGCGCTTCGCCCGGCCGAGGAAATACAGATAGAACAGGTAGGCCGGGATCGAGATCGTCAGTCCGACCGCCGTGGTCACCAGCGCGGCCAGCACGCCGGAAGTAAGCTCCGCCGGGCCGGCATAGCCGCCGCGCTCGCTCATCCGCTGGAAGGTCTCCGCCAGGCCGAGCACCGTGCCCAGCATCCCGGTCATCGGGGCCAGCACGGCCACCGCGATGATCGCTCGGAGGTTTTTCTCGATCCGCGGGACCTCGAGCTGGCCGGCTTCCTGGGCGATGTCGCGCAGGTCAGGACGCTCCATCGAGTGACGCAGCAGCACCGTATGGGCGACCCGTGCGACCGGACCCGGCGCGCGGGCGGCCTCGTGCATCGCCTCGGCGTAGGCCTTGCGGCGGACGTGATTGGACAGGCCGACCAGCAGGTCGCCGACGTTGATCCGGGCGCGGTGGAAGAAAAACAACCGCTCCACCACGAACACCGCCCCGAAAAACGCGAGCGCCGCTTGCAGCCAGAGAATCGGGCCTCCGTTCTCAAGGAGGCTCGATGGATCGAGGAAATCGGTCGGCATGGGGGAAGCCTATAAACGAGTCCGAAGCATCTGGCCAGCCCGATGAAGTAGCGCAACTTTGCAAGTGGTGTGCGGGAGCGACCCGTTCCACCCCGCCGCGCCTTACCCGCTGGGAATGCTGAACCCAAGCCGGCCGGGTCAGCCAGCGCCCCTTTCGAGCAGCGGGCCGCCCCTAGCGCGCAACTTGCAAAGTCGCGCTACTTCCACGAATCCCGCAAGGCCACCGTGCGGTTGAACACCGGCTTGCCCGGCTGATGCTCCACCCGGTCCGCGACGAAATACCCGAGACGCTCGAACTGGCAGCTCCACTCGGGCTCGACGTCCGCCAGGGAAGGCTCGACCCACGCGGTGATCGACTTCAGCGAATCCGGATTGATCACGCTGACAAAGCCGCCCTCCGCCGCATCCGGATCTTCCACGGTGAAAAGCCGGTCGTAGAGCCGGACTTCCGCGGCCACGCCATGCTCCGCGCTGACCCAGTGGATCGCCGCCTTGCACTGGACGCCTTCCGGGGTGTCGGCCCCCATCGTGCCGGGCAGATACTCGCAGCGGATCTCGACCACCTTGCCAGAGGCGTCCTTCTCGAAGCCGGTGCACTTCACGATGTGCGCGCCGCGCAGCCGGACATGGCGGCCGGGACCCAGGCGGTAGAACTTCTTCTCCGGCTCTTCCTGGAAATCGTCCGCCTCGATCCACAGCTCGCGCGACATCGCGACGTGCCGCGTGCCCATCGCCGGATCCTTCGGATGGTTGTCGAGCTCGATGTCCTCGCTCGATCCCTCCGGCCAGTTCTCGATCACCAGCTTCACCGGGTCCAGCACCGCCATCCGCCGCGGGGCGGCGGTGTTGAGATGGTCGCGGACCTCGAACTCCAGCAAGGCGACATCGGTGATGCCGTCGAACTTGGTGATGCCGACGCGGTGGCAGAAATTTCTAACAGCTGCCGCCGGATAGCCACGGCGGCGGATCCCGGACAGCGAGGGCATGCGCGGGTCGTCCCAACCGCCGACCAGGCCTTCCTTCACGAGCTGGAGCAGCTTGCGCTTGCTCATCACCGTGTAGTTCAGGTTCAGCCGCGAGAACTCGATCTGGCGCGGCTTGGCGGGCACCGGGCAGTGCTCGATCGTCCAGTCGTAGAAGGGCCGGTGGATCTCGAACTCCAGCGTGCACAGCGAGTGGGTGATGTGCTCCTTCGCATCCTCCAGCGGGTGGGCGAAGTCATACATCGGGTAAATGCACCACGCGTCGCCGGTGGCGTGGTGATGGGCGTGCATGATCCGGTAGATCACCGGGTCGCGCATCACGATGTTCGGCGAGGCCATGTCAATCTTCGCCCGCAGCACCGCCTCGCCCTCCTTGAACTCGCCGGCCCGCATCCGGGCGAACAGGTCCAGGCTCTCCTCCACCGGCCGGTCGCGCCACGGCGACGGCGTGCCGGGGACGTTCAGGTTGCCGCGGGTTTCCTTGATCTGCTCCGGCGTCTGCCGGTCGACGTAAGCGAGGCCATTTTTGATCAGGTGAACCGCGCACTCGTAGTAGTACTCGAAGTAGTCGCTGGCGAAGAACAGGTGCTCGCCCCAGTCGAAGCCGAGCCACTTCACGTCGGCCTTGATGCTCTCGACATATTCGGTCTCTTCCTTCGAAGGATTTGTGTCGTCGAAGCGCAAATGGCAGCGCGCGCCGCTGGCGGCATTCTCCTGCGCGATCCCGAAGTTCAGGCAGATCGACTTGGCATGGCCGATGTGCAGGTAGCCGTTCGGCTCCGGCGGAAAGCGCGTGATGGTCGTGGCGTGTTTGCCGGAAGCAAGGTCCGCGGCGATGATCTCGCGGATGAAGTCGAGTTTGGGAGAATCGGACATGGGGACAAGAGAGTGGAAAGTGATCAGTGAGCAGTGATCAGTGAAAAGTCACCGTGGTTGGCGAGCTTCTCATTTTTTAGCATCTGCCACTGATCACTGATCACTGATCACTTGGCACTTTTCCGGGCTATTTCGCTAGCTCTTCCAGGAGCGCCTGATTCAGCCGGATCCCCGCCTCGAAGTTCTCCACCGGGAAATTCTCGTCCGGCGAGTGGATCTGTGCGTCGGCGAGGGCCAGGCCTAACAGGAGGGTGTCAGCCCCGAGGATGTCGCGGAAGGCCTGGACGATCGGGATGCTGCCGCCTTCGCGGATCAGCACCGGTTCGGCATCGAAGGCCACCCGCAAGGCGCGCTGGGCGGCGAGGCCGAAGGGTCCGTTCGGGTCGGTGTGGTAGGGCTTGCCGTCGTGGCCGCCGATGTAGAGCAGCGAGACGCCTGGCGGGCAATGCTTGTCGATGTGCGCCTTCACCAGTTCCAGGATCGTGGCGGGGTCCTGGTTCGGGACCAGGCGGAACGAGAACTTCGCCATCGCCTCGGCGGGGATCACGGTCTTGGAGCCTTCGCCCTGGTAGCCGCCGCCGATGCCGTTGATCTCGGCGGTCGGCCGGGCCCAGGCGCGCTCGGCGGCGCTGTAGCCTTCCTCGCCGAAGAGGCTGCCGCTGCCGGTGACTTTCAAATAGTCCTCGTCGGACACGCCGGGGACCTTCGCCCACATCTCGCGCTCCCAGGCTTCGAGCGGTTTCACGTCGTCGTAGAAGCCTTCGATCATCACCTTGCCGTGCTCATCGTGCAAGCTGGCGACCAGCCGCGCGATCGCCGTCGCGGGGTTCGCCACCGCGCCGCCGAACAGCCCCGAGTGCAGGTCGCGCGCCGGGCCGCGGAGGATGACCTCGCAGCAGGCGATCCCGCGCAGGCCGTAGCCGAGCGTCGGCACGCCGGGCGCCACCATGCCGGTGTCGGAGATCGCGATGACGTCGCACTTCAGCATCTCGGTGTTGGCGCGGAGGAAAGGCGCGAGGTTCGGACTGCCGATCTCCTCCTCGCCTTCGAAGAGGAAGGTCAGGTTCACCGGCAGCTCGCCTTTCTCCTTCAGCGTCTTCTCGACGCCGAGGATGTGGGAAAGCATCTGGCCCTTGTTGTCCGTGGCACCGCGCGCCCAGATTTTCCCGCCGCGGATCTCCGGCTCGAAAGGCGGGGTGGTCCACAGCGCGAGCGGATCGACCGGCTGGACATCGTAGTGGCCGTAAATGAGGACCGTCCGGCGGCCGGGCTGGTGCTCGTTCTTGGCGACCACGATCGGGTGGCCTTCGGTCGGATGGAGCGTGGTGGTCAGGCCCATTCCGGTGAGTTTCGCCACCAGCCAGTCCGCGCAGGCCCGGACATCGCCGGCGTTCCGCGAGTCGGTGGAAATGCTGGGAAAACGCAGGAAGGCGAAAAGATCCTCAAGCTCCGGTGTCATGGCCGCGAATCAAGCCCCCGCGTCCCCCGCCCGGCAAGGCGAAATCCCAAACCGGGTGCGCGGAGGCTCTGCCCCGCAGAGCGGTCCCTACGACTTCGCGGGCGGTTGCGGTCCGCATCGCCAAGACGGCCCTCCCCGTCGCTTCTGCGGGCCGGAGGCTCCGCGCACCCGGTGCGCACCCGGTGCGGCATCACAACCGCTCCCGCTCCTCGCGGATCACCCGCATCACGTCGTAGAGGCCGAAAAGCATGACGAAGATGGCCAGCAAGCCGCAGGCGCCCCACCACAGCACGAAGCGGATCAGCTCGGCCTTCAGCCAGCCGTCGATCCCCCACAGCCCGATCGCGAACATCCCGAGCAGCAAGGCCACGCTGCGCCCCATCGCCCGCCGACGCGCGGGGCGGTCGTGCAGGATGCTCTTGGCCAGGCCTTTGCTGGACTGCCAGTCGGACGGGCGCTTGTCGTTCATCGGCGGAAATCCTCCACCACCCGGCAAGCCGCGGCAAGGCCCGGATGGAATGTGCTGACTCGATCCGCCGGGCGGTGTAGGACACGCGGCACCGGACATCCGATGAATGAAGTTCCTGAAGTCCCCGCCCCGCCGCCCGAGGTGCCGAAGAACAAGCTATGGGCATCGTTGGCGATCCCACCGGCCGTGACCGTCATGGGCACCTTCTTGGCGGGTGGCGCTCACACTCCGAGCAGCTATGGATTCGAGTTCCTCTTCGTCTTACACGTTGGATTGCTGACGATTCTCTGCTGCCTCGTCACTTTCATCAGCGCGTGGAAAGTCCGTTACCGCGGCCGCTCGCTCGTCTTGACGTCCATCGGCTACGTTCTCGGCCAGATCATCCTCTGCCTCGGGCTCTGGTTCGGCACTTGTTTGCTTTTTGTCACCTGACCCATGCTCCCCCGCACCTTCAAGGAAACCCTCAAGCGGACGACCTCCCGCTGCCCCGTCTGCCAGCAACCCGCCGCAGCGGAGGTGTGGAAAACCACAGGCACTCCGTCAAAAGTCTATCTCACCCGGACCTGCGAGTCCCACGGCGAGCACACCGCGTGCATCTCCAGCGACGCCCGCTTCTACTGGCTGGCGAAAGGCGATCCCTCGAACGCCTGCGGTCCCTCCTGCGCCTGCTCCGCCGATCCCGCCGGCCGCGCCGGGACACTCGGTCGCAACGCAGCCGCCACCGATCCCGCCGTGGAAGTGCTTTCGACCTGCCTCGCGCTCATCGAGATCGTCGACTCCTGCAACCTCGCCTGCCCGACCTGCTTCGCCGATTCCCCGGTCGGTGCGGCCGGTGACCGCCTGAAAGCCCACTCGCTTGAATCTCTGCAAGGGAGAATCCGCGGCGTGGTCGAGCGCAAGGGCGACATCGAGATCCTCCAGCTCTCCGGCGGCGAGCCGACCCTCCATCCGCAGTTCTTCGAGCTGCTCGACTGGATCCACGCCGAGCCCAGCATCGACTACTGCCTGGTGAACACCAACGCGGTGCGGATCGCCAAGGAGGACGATTTCCTAACAGCGCTCGGCGAACGGGCGCGGCGCGGGCACTTCCAGCTCTATCTCCAATTCGACGGCCCGCAGGAAGCCGGCCAGCGCGAGCTGCGCGGCAGCGACCTCCGCGCGATGAAGCAACTTGCCATGGAGCGCTGCGAGCGGGAAGGCATTCCCTTCACGCTGGCGATGACCGTCACGCCGGAAAACCTGCCGCACCTCTGGGACACCATCGAAACCGGCCTCCGCTACTCCTGCTGCCGCGGCGTCTCCTTCCAGCCGATGTTTCTAACAGGCCGGAGGCCCGCCTCTGAAGCAGAGCGGCTCAACACCGCCGACATCATCATCGGCGCGGTCGAGCAAGCGGCCGGCCGGCTGCGCTTCGAGGACTTCACGCCGCTGCCCTGCGGCGATCCGAATTGCGCGACCATCGGCTACCTCCTGCGCACGCCGATCGGGGTGAGGAGCATCTCCGAGTTCATCGACTTCGCCAGCGTGCAGGGTTTCCTTCGCGACAAGGTGCGCTACGAGCTTTCCGACCTCATCCAGTGCGGCTGCGAGAACACCGAGCTCGGAGAGATCCTGCACCGTTTCGAAATGAAGGAGCGCGACGCCTTCCGCCTCTTCATCAAGCCCTTCATGGATGCCTGGACCTGGGACCAGGACCGCATCGACCGCTGCTGCACCCACGTCATCCGGCCGGATGGCAAGCTCGACTCTTTCTGCCGCTATTACTCGGGCTTTCCCGACGCGTTATGAACCCCGAGTTCCCGCCGCCCAACCGCGCCATCGGCTGGTACCGCTTCATGCTGTGGATGATGCCGACCTGCATCGCGCTGACCACTGCGTTCGGGTTCGGCTGGCTCTCTTCGTTCGTCCGAGTCCATTCCGACCCCATCGTGGGCGGCTGGTTTGTCCTCAACACGCTAGCAACCCATTCGCGTCAGGTTAAGGCCCGGATCCCTGATTCCACAGGGGATTGACGTCGCCGTTTGTCCCGCATGACGTGGTCCGGGTAAGGATCGAAATCGAAGAGGGCGGCGATGTCCGGGGCTTTG
>JBIPNO010000196.1:0-2656 GCA_044372775.1 Haloferula sp. | reverse complement strand
CCGTTCTGTCACTCAGGATGCCCACTTGGCAATCTTATTCCTGAGTGGAATGACTTGATGTGGCGTGGAGATAAGACTGAAGCGATAGCCCGATTGCATGCAACTAATAACTTCCCAGAATTTACTGGCCGACTATGTCCTGCTCCTTGCGAGACTGCATGCGTTGTAGCAATCAACGCTGATGCTGTAACGATTAAGCAAGTTGAACTTCGCACCATTGAAGAAGCCTTCGGTTCAGGCGATGTAAAACCGTTGCCACCAGATCGCATTACAGGAAAGACGGTTGCTGTAATTGGGTCGGGGCCAGCAGGACTTGCCGCAGCGCAACAGCTCACTCGTGCAGGACATACGGTCGTTGTTTACGAACGGGCGGACAAGATCGGTGGCCTTCTTCGCTACGGCATTCCCGAATTTAAGATGGAGAAAAACATTATCGACCGACGCCTTGCGCAGATGGAAAAGGAAGGAACTCGTTTCCGAACTGGAATTAATGTGGGTGTTGATATTACCGGTTCTGAACTGCGTCAGAAATACGACGCTGTTGTTCTTGCACTCGGTGCTACCCAATGGCGCGACCTACCGATTAAGGGACGTGAAAATAAAGGAATCTATCAAGCGATGGAGTTCTTGCCGTGGGGGAATAAGCAAGCCCTTGGAGAAGTAACAAATCCTGAAATCAATGTTGCCGGAAAACATGTCGTGATCTTGGGTGGGGGAGACACCGGAGCTGATTGCCTTGGAACTTCAGTTCGTCAAGGAGCGGCGAGTGTGACGCAATTAGAAATTATGCCGCGACCATCTGATGAGCGTCCGGATGCACAGCCGTGGCCTATGTACCCAATGATTTATCGTGTCTCGAGTGCACATGAAGAACTTGATCAAAGAGTATTTGCCGTTAGTACAGAAGAATTTATCGGTGACGGTAAAGGAAATCTTAAAGCGCTAAAAATTGTTGAGACCGAACTCGTTAATGGAAAGTTTCAGCCTGTTCCAGGTTCTGAAAAAGAACTTCCTTGCGACTTTGCTTTTCTGGCTATGGGTTTTACAGGAACCCAAAGCACGCCACTTTTCGAGCAACTAGAGGTTGACCTAGACGAGCGCACCAACGTCAAGCGTGATGACACTTATCAGGCAACCACAGAAGGTGTATTCGTTGCCGGTGATGTAGGTCGCGGACAGTCACTTATCGTCTGGGCAATTGCCGAAGGTCGTAGCGCTGCAGCATCGGTGGATATTTATCTTGAAGGAGAGACGCAGTTGCCATCTCCTATCGAGCCAACTGCGCGACCACTTATGGTCTAGATCCAAAAGTAGGAAGAGTGCTGCGGACTCGTTGGCATTCATCAATGATAGATAGGATCTCAGTATGCGTCGCGCGAAGATAGTTTGCACATTAGGGCCAGCTGTAGATTCACCCGAGAAGATAGCGGAGCTGATTGCAGCGGGTATGAATATGGCTCGACTTAATCTCTCACATGGAGAGCATAAACAGCACCAGAAACATCTAGATCAGGTTCGTGCAGCAGCTCATCACGCTGGTGTGCCGGTCGCAATTCTTATCGACTTACAAGGCCCCAAGATTCGCCTGGGTCGATTCCACAATGGCCCTCACAATCTTGAGCGTGGAGATGTTTTCACAATCACAACTGATGACATTGACGGCACAAAGGATCGAGTCGGCACTACCTACAAGGGTTTACCTGGTGATTGCAAGCCAGGTGATCGAATTCTTATCGACGATGGAAAAGTAACTGTTCAAGTTACACAGGTGCGTGGCAACGATGTCATCACCGAAGTAATTGAACCAGGTGCGGTCAGTAACAATAAAGGTATCAATCTGCCAGGTGTTGCAGTCTCTGTTCCAGCACTTTCTGAGAAAGATATCGATGACCTTCGCTGGGGGCTCAATGCCGGCGCAGACTTCATCGCGCTCTCTTTCGTTCGTAGCGCCGAAGATATTAAGGATGTTCATCGAATCATGGATGAAGAGGGAATCAGAGTTCCCGTAATAGCTAAAATTGAAAAACCGCAAGCAGTCGAAAATTTGGAGAGCATCGTTGATGCCTTCGATGGAATTATGGTTGCCCGAGGCGACCTCGGAGTCGAACTTCCTATTGAAGATGTCCCATTGGTGCAGAAGCGTTGTATCGAACTCGCTCGTGATGCCGCAAAACCTGTCATCGTTGCTACGCAAATGCTTGACTCCATGATTGCAAACTCCACCCCGACTCGAGCAGAGGCCACGGATTGCGCTAATGCGGTCCTTGATGGCGCAGATGCCTTGATGCTCTCAGGGGAGACAAGTGTTGGAGCTTTCGCAATCGAAGCTGTCGAAACGATGGCTCGGATTATCCAGCGGACTGAAGAGGGTGGGCTAGAGAGAATTCGCCCGTTGCAACATGAACCACGTACCAAGGGCGGAGCAATTACTAAAGCTGCCGTTGAAGTGGGAACAATTGTTGGCGCAAAATTCCTTGTTGCATTTACTCAAAGTGGCGATTCGGCTCGACGCATGTCTCGTCTTCGCTCACCTATTCCTATTCTTGCTCTTACTCCAGATAATGGAACCTACAATCGACTTTCACTGACATGGGGCGTTGAGCCGATGATTACACCAGTTGTCTCTCATACTGATGAGATGGTCAAGCAGGTCGAT
>JBIPNO010000056.1:0-35974 GCA_044372775.1 Haloferula sp. | reverse complement strand
TCGATTTCGATCCTTACCCGGACCACGTCATGCGGGACAAACGGCGACGTCAATCCCCTGTGGAATCAGGGATCCGGGCCTTAACCTGACGCGAATGCGCTACAGCCGCAATCCGGGCTTCACGAGCGACTTCGTCGGGTTCCGGATCGCCCGCAATTCAGTCCCCTAGGAAACAGCCGGCCGCGGAGCGACGAGCAGGGTGAGGCGGAGCCGCCCTGCCGGAGCATGACTACCCTTGAGAAACGAATTCAATCACCCAACCAACCACAGCCATGAAAACCACATCCCAGATCCTTTTCGCCATCGCCTGCGCGGTGTCCGTTCGCGCAGGCCCGCGCAGCTCGGCCAGTTACACGATCGCCACCGACACCACCGATGGCGGCGGTAAACGCGCGACCAGCGCGAGCTACACGAATGACGCCAGTGCGGGGAACATCGCCGGGATTTCCACCTTTGCCAGCCCCGCCGGGACCGCGAAGTCCGGCTATGTCGGCCAGCTTTACGAGGTGACCGGCCTGACGCTGACCAGTGCTTCACCCACGGTGAATGAAACCGCCACCGTGCAACTCAATGCGTCGCAGTCGCTCGACGATGCCACCTTCCTCGCCGTGTCCGCCGCGAGCGTGGCATGGAGCGTGCAAAGCGGCCCGATCACTGGCGTCAACACCAGCGGCGTGGCCACCGCAGGCACGGTCTATCAAAACACGGCCGCCACCGCCCGGGGCGTTTACCTCGGCAACACCGGCACGGTCGGTCTGACGGTCGTGAACACGCTGCCCGACAACTTCGGCAGCTACGCTGGCGACGGCTTGGATGATGCCTGGCAGAATCAATACTTCGGCCTCAACAATCCCAATGCAGCCCCCCTGGTCGACCCGGACGGCGACGGGCAGGACAACCTCTTCGAGTTCACCGCCGGCCTCGTGCCCACCAATCCGCTCTCGCGCTTCCTGCTGCGCATCGAACCCGTCGCCGGCGAGCCCGCCCGGAAGCGCCTCGTCTTCAGCCCGCGCTGGAACGACCGCACTTATCAGGTTGTCACCAGCACCACGATGGAAGCGGCGGGTTGGTCCGCTCTCACGGGCGGCATCGTCAGTGACAATGGCACCGAGCGAACCGTCACCGACACCGCCGCGACCGAACCGAGGAAGTTCTACCGGGTGGAGATCACCAAGCCGTAACTGCGCTTGCTGCCGCGGCGTGGCGAGTGAGGACCTCGCCGCCATGTTCTTGCAGACGATGGCTTCGGGCTATTCCGCCAGCCTCTCCAGCACCCGTCCCGCGGCGATCATGCCGAAGACGGCGGTGACGTGGGTGGCGGTGCCATAGCCGGCATCGCAGCGGATGCCGGCGGGGACTTCTTCCGGCTTTTCGTGGCTGACGCCGCCGTCGCAGGTGGGAAAGAGCGGGGGTTCGTCGGAGAAGACGGCCTCGATGTGGAACTTGCGGATCTTCTCGCCGTGCTTCGCTTTCGGGAAGCCGTGTTCGTCGCGCAGGCGCTTGCGGACTGCCATCAGGAGGGCGTCGTCCTTGGTCCGGGCGAGGTCGGCGACGCGGATGCAGGTGACATCGCGTCGGCCTCCAGCACCGCCGCAGGCGATGATCGGGACCGCTCGCTCGCGGCAGCGGGCGAGCAGGACGCACTTGGCGCGGACGGCGTCGATGGCATCGATCACCGCGTCGAAGCCGGCGTCGAGGAAGCCGTCGACGTTGCGGTCGGAGAGGAATTCCTGGCGCTCGGTGACCACGATCTCCGGCTGGATGGCGCGCAGTCGTTCCGCCATCACTCCGACCTTGGGTTTGCCATAGGTGCCGTCGAGCGCGTGGATCTGGCGGTTGGTGTTGGTGACGCAGAGGTCGTCGGCATCGATCAGCGTGAGTTTGCCGATCCCGGAGCGCGCCAGGCATTCCGCCGCCCAACAGCCGACGCCACCGATGCCGACCACCGCGACGTGGGCGCGGCGGAATTTTTCAAGCGCGGCGCTGCCGTAGAGGCGGCCGATGCCGGAGAAGCGGGCGAGGTAGGGATCGCTGTCGGACACGGAAGCGTCCTAAACCCAAATGCCGGGATGGGAACAACGAAAGGGTCGAAAGGGACGAAAGGGACGAAATTTCAGAGAATTGGATCCACGAGATGATCGACCTTGCTGGTCTTCGTTTCAATTCTCACCACGCCTTGATTTTCGCGGAGTTTCGTTCCTTTGGTTGTCACCATTTTCCTAAGAAGGCGTAACGGTGGTTCTGGGTGGGCAACGGGGGATTGCCGTGGATCAGGGTGCCGGATGGATGGCGAGGATCGGATAGCGTTCGGCGCGGCGACCGAGGGCATTCTCCAATTCCGCCTGCGCCGGCGGCTTGCCCTTGGTGGTGAGAACGAAGACGCGCTGGTTGGCGGGGTCGCCGGATTTGCGGGGAACGATGACGACGGACTCCATGCCGGGCACGGCTTTCCAGAGGCGCTGGACGGTGAGCTGCTTGGTCCGGCAGCCGTTGTTGCCCACGGTGACCCGGATCGTCCCGGCGGAGGCCGTGGCGATGAGGGAGAGCAGCAGAAGAGCGGTCGGGAGCAACCTCACGCTGCCATGGTGGCATCGATCCCGGTTTTGTCAGGCCCCTAACAGATGCTTTTTCATCCGGGCCAGGATGTCGGCGCAGGCCTCGCGGTCACCGCCCTGGACCTCGGCGGTGGCCCAGCCGGTGTAGCGGATTTCGCGGAGTGCCTTGCGGACTTCCGGCCAGTCGACATCGCCTTCGCCGATTTTTCCGAAGCCGCCTTTCACGCCCCAGTCCTTGCAATCGAGCTTCACGATCCGCTTGCCGAGCGCGCGGATCCATTCGGCCGGTTTGCTGAAGCGCTGGTGGTTGCCGATGTCGAAGTAGGAGCCGACCCAGGGTGAGTGGATCTCGTCGAGATACTTGATCAACAACTCCGCGGACTGCGCGTTGCCACCGTCCTCGGTGTAGAACATCCGGTTCCAGACGTTTTCGATCAGGATGTGGATGCCGAGCTCGGAGGCGAGCGGGAGGGCCTTGCGGATGCCTTCGATCGAGCGGGCCCAAGCTTCGTCGTGGGTCGTCTTGGCATCGACCACGCCGGGGACCAGCAGCACCGCGGAGCCGCCGACGGCATGGCTTTCGCGGATGGCTGTTAGAAGACCTTGCAGCGCTTTTTCCCGCACGGCGGCGTCGGGGTCGGAGAGGCGGGTTTGCCAGTGGATGGAATCGACCACGCCGTGGATCGGCAGGCCGGTGGCCTTCGAGGCGGCGAGGGCCTCGGCCTTGTCCTGCCCGCCGGGGGAGTCGAGCTCCACGCCGTCGTAACCGATCTCCTTGAGGATGCGGAACTTCTCCTCAAGGTTCGCCCCGAAGTTGGCCATGCCGCATTTCAGCGAAAGCTTGATCGGCAAGGGACCCGCGGTGTCCTGGGCGCGGAGGGAAAGGGGAGCGGAAGCGGCGGCGAGGGTCGCGAGGAAGTGGCGGCGGTGCATGGTGGAAATACCGCCACGGAGGGCAGGGAATTGCACGAAAATTGGGCTTTGGTGAGGAATGGATCAGTTTGCCTTCCGGGTCTTCAAAGCCGTCCGGATGCTCGCAGCGACCTGGGTCCCGAGCTTCTGGTAGCCCGCGGGCTTGTAGTGGACGTCGCCGGCTCTCACGAAGAGTTCGGGGCCAAAGGTGGCGCTGGGGGTGTGGAGGTCGTTGATGGCGACGTCGTGCTTTTTCATCACGCGGGCGGCGACTTCGTTGTATTTCTTTTCGTCACCGGCGATGCGGCCGGCCTCGCCTTCGGGGACGAGGGTGGTGCTGGCCCAGACGAGGGTGGCACCGGTTTTCTTCATCCGGGTCACCAGTTGGTCGAGGTTCTTCTCATACTGCTCCAGGGTCGTCGTCAGCTTGCCGTTCACCTTGTCGCGATTGCCCTGCTGCTTTGCATCGGGATGGCGGTAGCAGAGATCGTGGAGGCCCCAGTTGAAATGGATCAGGTCCCAGCGGGTGTCGCCGAGCCAGGCGTCGATCTTCTCCAAGCCGGTGCCGGTGTGCGCGGCATTGCCGGGATTGCGGGAGATGCTCGCCACGTCCTTGAGCTGGCGTTTGACGAAGGGCGTGTAGCCGATCGAGATGGAGTCGCCGATGATGAGGACTTTCGGGAGGTCCTTCGGCGCGGGTTCGGCCGCGGTGAGAGGGAGAAAGCCGGCCAAGGCGATGGCGGCGAGAGTTCTGAGAAAAAGGCTGCGGTTCATGGGATGGGGCCTATACGTGATGAAATCCGGAGAACAACGATCGCGACGAGATTTCCGGGGGACCCCCGTTTTCCGCCCGAAGTTCAGAGCAGGGTCGGCTGGCCGTCCGCAGGCGGAGGCATGGTGGCGCCGATCTTGGTGTAGGCGGCGGGGAGGGCGGTGCGGCCGCGGGGGGTGCGCTGGAGGAAGCCCTGGAGGATGAGGAAGGGTTCGTGGACTTCCTCGATGGTGGCGGCGTCCTCGCCGACGGCGACGGCGAGCGAGCCGACGCCGACCGGGCCGCCGTTGAACTTGTAGATCAGGGCTTCCAGGATGCGCTTGTCCATTTCATCGAGGCCCTGGGCGTCGATTTCGATCATTGCCAGGGCGGCATCGGCGAGCGGGCCGGTGATGGTGCCGTCGCCCTTCACCTGGGCGTAGTCGCGGACCCAGCGGAGCAGGGCGTTGGCGACGCGCGGGGTGCCGCGGGAA
Source organism: Haloferula sp. (assembly GCA_044372775.1). Classification (GTDB taxonomy): domain Bacteria; phylum Verrucomicrobiota; class Verrucomicrobiia; order Verrucomicrobiales; family Akkermansiaceae; genus Haloferula. Next base: position 31,262 of record JBIPNO010000056.1, on the reverse strand, counting down.
CGGGCGGCGATGCCCATGGCGCCTTCGTGGAGGATGGGAATGTCGAGCAGGCCGGCGGAGCGCTCGATGATCTGCGCGAGTTCGGCCTGGGTGTAGTAGTCGAGGCGGTTGACCAGGCCGAAGCGGGAGCGCAGCGGGGCGGTCAGCATGCCGGAGCGGGTGGTGGCACCGACCAGGGTGAAGCGCGGGAGATTGAGCTGGATCGACCGGGCGGAGGGGCCGGAGTCGATGATGATGTCGAGCCGGAAGTCCTCCATCGCAGGGTAGAGGTATTCCTCGATGGCGGGGTGGAGGCGGTGGATCTCGTCGATGAAGAGAACGTCGCCTTTCTGCAGGTTGGTGAGGACGCCTGCGAGGTCGCCGGCTTTTTCAATCTGCGGGCCGGAGGTGACGTGGAGCTGGGAGCCGGTGGCGCGGGCGATGATGTTGGCGAGGGTGGTCTTGCCGAGGCCGGGCGGGCCGGAGAGGAGGACGTGGTCGAGCACGTCGCCGCGGCGGGCGGCGGCCTCGACCATCAGGAGCAGGCGGTCCTTGATCTTCTCCTGGCCGACGAATTCGGAGAAGACGGGCGGGCGCAGCGAGACGTCGAAGGACGTGGTCGGGGCGGTGGTGGTTTTCTGGTAGAAATTCTCGCTCATCCGGCAGGGCGGGGGAAGGAGACCATGGCGGAGGTCGGATGAACACGATTTTTCGCATGAGAATCGGCTTTACATGCCCGGCCGGTTCCGTAATTTCCGCGGCCCGCCACCGAGCGACCATTCTGCCATGAAAGTTCTTTCCTCACTCGCCTCCGCCAAGCGCCGCCACGCCGATTGCCAAGTCGTGAAGCGCAAGGGCACGCTCTATGTGATCTGCAAGAGCAACCCGAAGTTCAAGGCCCGCCAGGGTGCGACCAAGGGCACGCGCCTTTCGAAGCAGGGCGTGAAGTGAAGTTCCAAGTAAGGAAGTTCCAAGTTCCAATCAAGGCGGCCTGCGGGTCGCCTTTTTGGTTGGGGCGCGGGGCTGTTTTCGGTGATCGGGACGTGAAGCCGAGTCGCGGGTGAAGTGCCAAGTATTGAAGTTCCAAGTGCCAATGAAGGCGGCCTGCGGGTCGCTCTTCTTCTTTTCCGGGGCTTTTCTTGGAACTTGGCACTTCTTCACTTGGAACTTTCCGCCCCCTTGGCACTTCAAACGATGATCCCCGCCTCGCGAAAGGAGTAGTAGGGCGTGCGGCCGGCGTCGGGGCGGCCGACGATGAGGTGGTCGAGGAAGCGGAGCTGGAGGAGCTCGGCGGATTCGATCATGCGGCGGGTGAAGGTTTCGTCCTGGCGGCTGGGGGTGGGGTCGCCGGAGGGGTGGTTGTGGACGACGACGAAGCCGAAAGCACCGCGGGTGATCGCCGGGCGGAGGATCTCGCGGGGATGGGCATAGGTTTCGGTCAGGCTGCCGGAGCTGACTTCCACGGTGCCGCTGTGGCGGAGACGGGAGTCGAGCAAGGCGACGAGGAGCTTTTCGGTGCGCAGCCAGGCGAGCTGGGCGGCGAAGGTGCGGTAGATCAGCTCGGGCGATTCGAGCGGGGTCTGGTTGAGTTGTTCGCGGGCGGCGCGGGCCCCGAGCTCGAAGGCGGCGACGAGCTGGCAGGCTTTGGCGAGACCGAGGCCGGGTTGTTTGGCGAGTTCGCCGACGCCGGCGCTGCCGATGGAACCGATGGACCCGTAGTGCTCCAGCAGGTCGCGGCCGACCTGGATGGCGCTGCGGCCTTTCACGCCGGTGCGGAGGAAGAGGGCGAGCAACTCGGCGTTGTCGAGGGCTCCGGCGCCGAACTTGGCGAGCTTCTCGCGGGGGCGGTCGTCGAGGGGGAGGTCACAGATGCGTGCGAGCATGGTTCGCATGAACACATTCCAGGCGCGAATTGGCGAGATTTTTGTGCGTTCGGATGAACATTTAGCCGGGTCAAGCGCCGGGACGTCGCGCTTCCGCGAGGAGGCATGCCTCGCGCCACTTTCCCAAGATGCGGCGCTGCCCTTGAGGATCGCGGGCAAAGCGGTCGATCTGAGCGGTCATGAAAGCGGCAAGGTCCGCGATCTCCATGGCCGTGCCGGTCGCGATGGGGCGGGGCGTGGTGGTTTCGAGCTGGGAAACCATGGCGGCCCCGAGAATCCAGGCGCAGCCGTCTTGGTCATCGTCGTCATCCTCGCGGCGGAATTCGCGCAGGTAGCGGTCGATCACGGGGAAGTAGCAATCGAAGGCGAGCGGACCCATGAACATGAAGTCCTCCTGATAAAAGAGCGGGTTCTCGAGGAAGAGCCGGTAGGCTTTATTCAGGCTGAGCCCGCCGAAGTGCTTCCAGGCATGGATGGCATCGAGGTGACCGTCCCAGGGATCGAAGTCGGAGGCACTTGGCAAAGGTGCCTTGGGTCGATGGAGATGAAACCCGTGGGGCTCGGACATCGCGATCTCGATCCTTGGTGACTCGACCGGGTCAGTCCTTCGACGACCGGGGATCCAGTGCGTCCCGGAGGCCGTCGCCGAGGAAATTGAGCGCGAGCAGGGTGCTGGAGAAGAACAGGGCGGGGAAGAGGAGGAGCCACTTGTTGGTCTCCATCCGGTCGGCGCCTTCCTTGATCAGGATGCCCCAGGAGCTGTTCGGCGGGCGGACGCCGAGGCCGAGGAAGGACAGGACGCTTTCCAGCAGCATGATGCCGGGGACGGCGAGGGTGGTGTAAACGATGATCGGGCCGATGACGTTCGGCAGGATGTGGCGGAACAGGATGCGGCCGTGGCCGAGGCCGAGGGAGCGGGCGGCTTCGACGAACTCCTGGTGCTTGAAGGTCATCACCTGGGCGCGGACGATGCGGGCGATGGTCAGCCAGCCGATCGAGCCGATGGCGATGAACAGCGGCATCAGGGTGGTGATGGGGGCGACCTTGTCGCGGCTCCAGCCGGTGGTCTTGATGACCCATTCGGTGAATTCGGAGGCGGGCTTGTCGACGACGAGCGAGAAGAGGATGACGAGGACGAGGAAGGGCAGGGCGAAGAGGATGTCGACGATCCGCATCATGAGGTCGTCGAGCTTGCCACCGAGGTAGCCGGAGATCGCGCCGTAGATCAGGCCGATGATGACGGCGACGCCGGTGGCGACGATGCCCACCAGCAGGGAAACCTGGCCGCCGTAGAGGACGCGGGCCAGCAGGTCGCGGCCGAGTTGGTCGGTGCCGAACCAGTGGACGGCGGACGGACCGGCACCGGGGTTGTCGAGATTGATGACGGTGGGGCTTTTGACGAAGGGCATGAGCGGCCCGAGGAAGCAGAGCAGCACGATGACCAGGAGGAACCAGAGGCCGAGCATGGCCGCCTTGTTGCGTGACAGGCGGTGCCAGGCGTCTTGCCAGGGAGAGAGACCTTTCTCGACGGGGACGGACGACATGGGGAAATCAGGCGGCGGCCCGGAGGCGCGGGTTGAGGGCGATCTGGGCGAGGTCGGACAGGAGGTTGGCGCCGACGATGAGGAAGCCGTAGAAGAGCACGAGGCCCTGGATGAGGAAGTATTCGCGGTCGGTGGTGGCATTGACGAAGTGCTGGCCCATGCCGGGGACCTGGAAGATGGTTTCGATGACGAAGGAGCCGGAGATCATCCCGGCGAAAGCCGGGCCGACGTAGGCGATGGCGGGGATGAGGCCGCCGCGGAGGGCGTGTTTGACGACGATGCGCCAGCCGGGGACTCCTTTGGCTTTCGCGGTGCGGATGTAGTCCTGATTGAGCACATCGAGCATGCCGCCGCGGGTCAGGCGGGCGAGGTAGGCGGCGTTGACCATGCCGAGGGTGAAGGCGGGCATGATCCAGTCGGCGGGCGAGTTCCAGCCGGCGACGTTGAGGGACTTGAGACCGAGCCCGGCGAAGACCGCGAGGAGCGGGCCGATGACGAAGCTGGGCAGGCAGATCCCGGTCATCGCGGCGGCGAGGCAGGCGTAGTCGAGCGGGCCGTTCTTTTTGACCGCGGCGATGATGCCCGCGGGGATGCCGACGATGAGCGCGATGCCGATGGACATCAAGCCGAGCAGGGCGGAGACGGGGAAGGACTCGGCGATGATCTCACCGACATAAACGCCGTCCTTGCGGATCAGGGGGCCGAGTTCCTGGTGGGCGATGAGGTTCTTGAAATAGATGCCGTATTGGACGGGAAGCGGTTCGTTGAGCCCCATCTGGGATTGGAGCTGTTCGAGGATATGCTTGGGCAGCGCCTTCTCGTCGGTGTAGGGGCTGCCCGGCATCATGCGCACCAGGAAGAAGGTGATGGTGACCAGGACGAACAGCGTGAGCAGTCCCTGGAAGATGCGGCTGAGGATGATGCGGGCCATGGTTTCGGTTCACTTGGTGCGCAGGCGCAGCACGTCGTAGGGGTGATTGTCGAGGAGCAGGGGGTGCCAGTTTTCGACGGAGGGGTCCAACAGGTAGTTGCGGGCGTACCATGCGACCAGCACGACGGGCGCCTCGGAAGTCATCACGGTTTCAGCCTTCTCCAGGATGTCGTAGCGTTTGGCGGGGTCGGCCTCCTGATGGGACTGTTTGAGAAGGCTCTCGAACTCGGGGTTGGTCCAGCCGGTGAGGTTGTTGCCGTTTCCGTCCGACCACATTTCGAGGAAGGTCAGCGGATCGAGGAAGTCACCGATCCAGCCGGATCCGGCGAGGTCGTAGTTCAAGTCCTGCATCGCGGCGAGGTAGGCGGTCCATTCCTTGTTCTCGATCTCCACCTCGATGCCGAGTTCCTTGCGCCACATCGCCTGGATCGCCTGGGCGACGGTGGCGGCGGTCTCGCGGCTGGCGATGAGGTATTTCAGCCGGGGAAAGCCCTTGCCGCCGGGGTAGCCGGCATCGGCCAGCAGCTTGCGGGCTTCCTCGGGGTTATAGGAGATCGTGCGCGGCGTTTCGTAGCCGGCCATCGGTGGGGTCATCCCGAAGGCGGGCTTGTAGCCGCGAAGGATCTTGTCGCAGATTTCCTGCTGGTTGAAGGAGAGGCTGAGCGCGCGGCGGACGCGGACGTCGTCGAGCGGCTTGCGGGTGGTGTTGCAGCGGATGAAAACGGTGCCGACGTAGGGTTCCTGCCGGAGGACGGAGGGATTCTCCTTTTTCATCAGGTCCACGATTTCCGGCGGGGCGGTGTAGGTGGTGTGGATCTGGCCGTCGCGGAACATCCGGGCTTCGGTGTAGGAATTGCTGATCGGCAGGAAGCGGACGCCGTTGAGGGTGACTTCGGCGGCGTTCCAGTAGTGCGGGTTGCGCTCGACTTCGAGGTGGTCGGTGCGGCGCCAGGATTTCAGCTGGTAAGGGCCGTTGGAGACGATTTTGCCGAGCTTGGACCAGGGGTTGCCCTTCTGGGTCATGGTGCCGTGTTTCAGGACCACGTGGCGAGGGACCGGATTCCAGGTGTAGTGCTTGAGGACCTGGGGGAAATAAGGGGTGGGTCCGCGCAGGGTGAGACGGAGGGTCAGGTCGTCCACCATCTCCACGCCGACCTTCGCCATGCTCCAAAGGCTGGTGCCATGGACCTCGGAAAGCCGTGCGATCACCCGTTCGGCGATCTCCGGGGTGGCCTCGGCGGGCCAGGTGAATCGTTCCAGCGGCTTGAGACCGATCCAGGCGAGCTCCTCTTTTGAAAGGGTGTCGAGTCCCTTTGATCGCACCCACAGCGTGCGGGCTTCGTCGGTCTTGAGATCGTTCCATGCGGGATCCGGGCCGAGCGGCTTGAGATCCACCTTGTCGTCGGCGCGGAACTGGATCTTCGCCGCCAGGTCCGCGGGGACCACCGGGTCGGTGTTGACAGTGAAGAGGATTTCCCCGCGCAGGTCCTTGTTGAAACGGTCGGCTCCCTTGAGGAAATAGAGCATTTCCGCGTATTTCGCGCCGAACTCCGGGGTGAGGATGCGTTCGTAGGCGAAAGCGTAGTCCCGGGCGGTGACGGGTGCGCCGTCGGACCATTTTGCGTTGGGCCGAAGGCGGGCGGTCCAGACGGTGGCGGTGGCGTCGGGCTCCAGTGTTTCGGCCCCGCCGGGGAGGTTGGTGGCATCCTCGGAGGGGTGGTCGGAGACCAGCCCTTCGAACAGGGCGCGCAGGATGTTGCTCTCCAGCACGCCGGTGACGACCTGGGGGTCGAGCCCCTTCGGTTCGTTCGAATTGCCGAAGAGCAGGATACCTTCCCGGTTCGCCTTTTCGACCTGGGTTTCCTCCTTGCAGCCGGTGAGGCAGAGCAGGGCGGGGAGCAGGATAAGGGCGCGGCGTGTCATGGTCGGAGGGAGGACTAGCGTTTCCCGCGCCCGGATTGCAGGGAAAATTTGCGGCAATCGGCCGGGATTGGCGGGAATCGCGGTTTTTGCGGGTGTTTCCGTCAAAGAGACGGCTTTTGCCGCCGGGAGCTTGCAAGGGTGAGGTGGATCGCTAGAACCACCGGGAGCCGTTCCGTTAGCCCGATTTGAAAGCCTATTTCCTCCGCCGCATCCTGCTGATCCCGTTCACGTTGATCGGGATCACCGCGCTGGTGTTCGCGACCATCCGGCTGGCACCGGGCGGGCCGGTCGAGCAGCGGTTGGCGCAGTTGGTCGGCGGCGAGAAGCGTTCGCGGGCGGAGGCGGCTTTTTCGCTGACCCCGGCGCAGGTGCTGGAGGAGGAGGAGAAGGAGGACGAGGACAAGGGTCTGTGGCGCGCGTACTTCGAGTGGCTGGGCGTGGCGCCGCGGGATCTGGCGAAAACGGGTAAGGAATTCCCGAAAGGCAAGAACGAGGTGCAGATTCCGCTGCCTGGCACCGTCCATGTGGTGACGGTGAAGCGCGGCGACGACGGGAAAGTGACGCTTCACCCGCCGGAACTCCAGCCGGGGGAACCCGCGCCGGATCTCTCCCAATGGGCGGTGCGGCTGCGAACCCCGGAAGAGCAGGCGGAGCGCTGGAAGAAGTGGGTGCCCGACGTCGATATCCCGACGACCCCTGAATACCGCGCGGTCCTCTACAAACCCGGTCGCGACGGACTGCTTCAGGGGAGTTTGGGCAATTCGAAGAAGTACCAGGACAGCGTCTGGTCGATGATCCTGGCGCGGATGCCGGTGTCGCTTTATTTCGGGCTGGTCAGCATGATCGCGGTCTATGGGATCTGCCTTCCACTGGGGATCGTGAAGGCGATCAAGCACCGCAGTTTCCTCGACAACATCAGCTCGGCGGCGGTCTTCGCCGGCTACGCGGTGCCGGGCTACGCGCTCGGCTCGCTGCTGATGGTCTTCCTCGGCGCGAAGCTGGGCTGGTTCCCGTTCCGCGGATTCACCGGGGATGACTTCGATACTCTATCGACCTTCGGCAAGATCAAGGACGTGCTCGCCCACACGGCGATGCCGCTGGTCAGCTACCTGATCGGCAGTTTCGCCTTCATGACCATGATGATGAAGAACAACCTCATGGACAACCTGGCCGCCGACTACGTGCGGACGGCGGCGGCCAAGGGGGTGTCGTTCCCGACGGCGGTGTTCAAACACGCCTTCCGCAACTCGATCATCCCGATCGCCACGACCTTCGGCAGCAACGTTTCGCTGGTGGTGGCGGGCAGCATGTTGATCGAGCGGGTCTTCGACATCAACGGCTTCGGCCTGCTCCAGTTCAACGCGATCTACGAGCGGGACCAGCCGCTGATCATGGGCGTGCTGTTCTTTTCCGCCGTGCTGCTGCTGGTGGGCAATGTGATCTCCGACCTTTGCGTGGCCCTGGTGGATCCGCGGGTGAGCTACAAGTGACATGACCTTTCCCCGCAAAGTCGGCCTGATCCTCATCCTCGTGGCCATCGCCGCGGTGTGGACCCACGAGCGCGGGCTCACGCTTCCCTCGCTCCGCTGGTTCTACTCGTTCGATGCCACCCCGGCGGAGATCGAGGAAGCGAAGACCGCCGTCGACAAGTTGGTGAAGGCCGGGACGGAGGCCACGGAGAACGATCCACCTTCGGATCTCAGCCGATCGCTGTCGGTGTTCCGTCTGAGCTACCGGGTGAACCAGGGGGAGATCGTCGGCTACACCTTCTGCTCGCTGATGGCGATCACCGGGCTGGTGCTGGTGATCGTGGGAGGGAAGTTCCACTGGAACCCGATCACCGTCCGGAAGTTCGCGCGCTTCCGGTCGATCGGGCGAGGCTGGGCGGCCTTCCGCATCCTGCTGTTGCTTTTGGTGCTGGCGATGCTCGACCAGGTGCTGGTCGGAAAGCGGGCTCTCGCGGTGAAGTATGATGGCAATTGGGTTTTTCCGGCGTTCCAACAGCAGATTTTCTATGAGAAGGACTTCGGTGGTGAGACGGAGCAGGAAGCCAACTACCGCGAACTCTCCAAGCGCTTCGCCCAGGAGAAATCCGGCAACAAGGTGATCCTCCCGCCGATCCCCTGGGACCCGACCTTCGACTCCGACCGGGTGCTGCGGCGGCCGCTGGTGGCGATCGAGGGCAAGCTGCACCGCTCCGGCGAGCGGCAGCCCTTCAACGGCCAGGCGGTGCAGTATCGCGCGGACAATCCGGAGGTCCAGACTTTCGCGGCGAGCTTCCGCAAGGGGCTGCGCGACGGCATGACTTCGATCTATGACGAGAAGGGAGAATTCGTCGGCCGCCAGACCTGGAAGGCCGGCCAACTCATCGAATCCAAGGTCCCCGGCGATCCGGCCGTGCCGGTGGAGACGGCGTGGGTGGAGCAGCTTTTCCCGCCGGTACCGCCGTCTTGGAAAGAGAAGCATTTCCTCGGCACCGACTCGAAAGGGTGGGACATCGCCGCGCAATTGTTCGGCGGCTTGCAGGTGGTCTTCAAGGCTTCCGCTCTTTATCTCTTTCTGACCTACGGCATCGGCATCGCGCTCGGCTGCATCATGGGATACTTCGGCGGTTGGTTCGACCTCGTGATGCAGAGGCTGATCGAGATTCTCAGCAGCGTTCCCTTCCTGCTGGTCGTGATGATCCTGATCGTGGGGCGCAAGGATATCGCGCTGGCGGACATCCTCCTGGTGTATTGCATTTTCTCGTGGATCGGCGTGGCGATCTACCTCCGGACCTCCACCTTCCGGGAAAAAGCCCGCGACTACGTGGCGGCGGCGCGGGTCCAGGGGGCGGGCACCACGCGGGTGATCTTCCGCCACATCCTGCCGAACGCGATCGCCACCATCGTGACCCTGCTGCCCTTCAGCGTGGCCGGGCTGATGAGTTCGCTGACGGCCCTGGATTTCCTCGGTTTCGGCCTGCCGGACTCCTACCCGAGCTGGGGCCGGGTGCTGGAGAACGGCACCAGCAACCTTTCCTCGCCGTGGATCGTGGCCTCGGTCTTCGGCGTGATGGTGACGGTGCTGCTGGTGATCACCTTCATCGGCGAAGCGATCCGCGAGGCCTTCGATCCCAAAAAATTCACCACCTACCAATGATGCGCGCGCTCACCGTCCTGGTCGCGGCAGCCGCCGCGTTTTCCTCCTTGTCGTGCAAGGACAAGACCGCGGAGTTCGCGGAGTACGACAACACGTCGGAGCGGCTGAAATTCCACGAGCGCAAGAACGCCGAGGTGCTCGAGACCCTGACCGCGCGGAAGGCGGAGCTGGAAGGGGAGCTTGCCGGCGAACTGGAGGAACCGGCGAAGGCCGAGAAGCAACAGGAACTCGAGACCCTGGTTCGGAGGCTCGAGCGGCCGAAGTTCTTCGAAATCCTGACCGAAGCGGATCTGCCGCAGGACCTGGAGTGGACGACCAATCTCGAGGAACCGGAGATCGGTTCGCCCGAGGCGAAGAAGGGCGGCACCTATCACACCTTCATCCCCGGCGGTTCCTACCCGCCGACCATCCGCCCGCTCGGACGGGAGGCGAACAACTCGTTCCGCAGCTTCCACTGGGACGACATCGAGATGAGCCTAACCACCTACCACCCGGACACCGGCAAGCCGATCCCGGCGCTGGCGGACCAGTGGGCGGTGGCGGCCGACGGGCAGACGGTCTATTACCGCATCGACAAGAACGCGCGCTGGTCCGACGGCAGGGACGTGAAGTCCGGCGACTGGTTGATGGCGTTCTACATCTACCTTTCGCCCTACCTCACGGAGGCCTTCTACCGGGCCTACTACGGCGAGCAGTATTGGGGCATCGCGACCTACGGGGACGACTACGTCTGCATCCGGCTGGCGAATCCGAAGCCGATGGCGGAGGCCTTCGCCGGGCTGACGCCGTTCCAGGAGGAGTTCTACAAGGAGTTCGGTCCCGATTTCGAATCACGCTACAACTGGCGGCCGCGGCCGACCACCGGGGCCTACCGGATTCGCGCCGAGGACATTCAGAAGGGCCGCTCGATCGCGCTGACCCGCGTCCAGGACTGGTGGGCCAAGGACAAGAAGTACTACAGGCACCGTTTCAATCCCGACCGCATCGAATACATCCAGGTCCGCGACGAGGAGAAGATCTTCCAGCTTTTCCTGCGCGGGGACATCGACGTCTACCTGCTGGGCGACTCGCAGAAGTGGTATGAGAAGACCGAGGTGCCGGAGGTTTTCAACGGCTACATCGAGAAGGCGACCTTCTACAACCAGTACCCGACGGTCTCGCGCGGCCTGTATTTCAACCTCCACCAGCAGTCGCTCAAGAACGTGGACGTCCGGATCGGCCTGCAGCACGCGGCGAACTGGGAGAAGGTGATCGAGCTCGACATGCGGGGCGATGCCGAGCGCCTCCACCTGCTCAACGCGGGCTACGGCGAGTTCTCGCACCCCACGCTGCGCACCCGGCCGTTCTCGGTGGAGAAGGCGCGCGAGCACTTTGCCAAGGCGGGCTTCACGGAGCGCGACCAGGACGGCATTCTCAAGAACGCGGATGGCAAGCGGCTTTCCTTCACGATCACCTACCCGCGGCACCCGATCTGGGACCCGATCCTGATGCGGATCAAGGAAGAGGCCCGCCGTGCCGGGGTGGAGTACAAGCTGGAGGGGATCGACCCGGTGGCGGCCTTCCAGCGGGTCACCCGCAAGGAGCACGAGATCGCCTTCACCGGCTGGCAGAGCCAGTTGCCGATCCCCGACTACTACCAGGGCTTCCACTCGAAGGACGCCTACGAACCCGGCTCCAACAAGCCGCGGCCGATGACCAATAACATCACGGTCTTCGCCGATCCGGAGGTGGACAAGATCCTCGAGGAGAACCGCGCCGCGCGCAGCCTGGACGTGATCCGCGAGACCAGCCACAAGCTGGAGGAGATCTTCCACGAGCGGGCGGTCTGGGTGCCGGCTTTCCAGCGACCGTTCTACCGCGTCGGCTACTGGCGGTGGATCCGCTGGCCGGAGGGATTCAATGTTCGTCTCGGCAACGATCCGGAGATGAACCACGTCCTGTGGATCGATCCCGAGATCAAGAAGGACACGCTCGATGCGATGAAGTCCGGCCGTGTGTTTCCGGAGCAGAACATCGTCTTCGACCAGCATCGCAGCGCACCGAGCCCCACCGAGTGACCATGTCCGAGCCCCTTCTCCAGGTTAGCGATCTGATCACCGCCTTCGATACCGACGGCGGGCTGATCCGCGCGGTCGACCAGGTGTCCTTTTCGATCGAGCGCGGCAAGACGCTGGGGATCGTCGGCGAGTCCGGCTGCGGCAAGAGCGTGACCGCGATGTCGCTGGTGCGCCTGCTGCCCCAGCCGGCAGGGAAGATCCTGGGGGGCGAGGTGATGTTCAAAGGCCGCGACCTCACGAGGCTCAAGCCCGAAGAACTGCGCAAGGTGCGCGGCAACGAGATCGGCGTGATTTTCCAGGAGCCGATGACCGCCCTCAATCCGGTGCAGCGGATCGGCAAGCAGCTCTCGGAGTGCTTCCTGCTGCACAAGGGGATGAGCAAGAAAGAGGCGTGGGAGGCATCGATCGAGATGCTGCGGTTGGTGAAAATCCCGGCGCCGGAGCAGCGGGCGGGGGACTATCCGCACCAGCTTTCCGGCGGGATGCGGCAGCGGGTGGTGATCGCCATGGCGCTGGCCTGCAAGCCCGACCTGGTGATCGCCGACGAGCCGACCACGGCGCTGGATGTCACCGTGCAGGCGCAGATCCTCGACCTGATGAAGCGCTTGCAGGCGGAGATGGGGATGGCGGTGATCCTGATCACCCACGACCTGGGCGTGATCGCGGAGACCTGCGACGAGGTGGTGGTGATGTACGGCGGCCGGGTCGTGGAGAAGGCGCCGGTGAGAGAGTTGTTCGCCCGTCCCTTGCACGCCTACACCCGCGGCTTGCTGGCTTCCATCCCGCGGATGGATACACCGCGCAAGACCGTGCTGCCGGTGATTCCGGGCATGGTCGCCTCGCTCAAGGATTTCGTCCCCGGCTGCCGTTTCTGCCAGCGGCTGGACCGCCAGATTTCCAAGCTTCTCCGAGAACGCCCGCCCTTCATCGAAGCTTCGCCCGGCCACTGGGTCGAGGCCTGCCCGAGCTGTTACGACTCGTCCGCCGCATGACCCCGATCCTTTCCGTCCGCGATCTCAAGGTGCACTTCCCGGTTTCGGGTGGTCTCTTCATGCGCCAGACCGGCGCCGTGCGGGCGGTCGACGGCGTGTCGTTCGACATTGCTCCGGGCGAGACGCTGGGGCTGGTCGGCGAGTCGGGCTGCGGGAAGTCGACGCTCGGCAAGGCGATCGTCCGGCTGACCGATCCGAACGCGGGTTCGATCCACTTCGACGGCCGCGACATCACCCGCCTCGGTCGCGGGGCGATGCGTCCGCTGCGGCGGGACATCCAGATGATTTTCCAGGACCCGGTGGAGTCGCTGAATGCCCGCCACAGCGTGCGCGAGATTTTGGAAGAGCCGCTGATCATCCACGGCTACGGTTCCGCACTGGAACGCCGCAAGCGGGTGGACGAGGTGCTGGAAAAGGTGGGCCTTCAGACCGCGGCGGCGGACCGCTATCCTTTCGAGTTTTCCGGCGGGCAACGGCAGCGGATCGGCATCGCCCGGGCGATCGCCCTGCAGCCCAAGCTGATCATCTGCGACGAACCGGTGTCGGCGCTCGACGTCTCGGTGCAGTCGCAGGTGCTGAACCTGCTGTTAGAGCTGCAGCGCGACATGGGGCTGTCGTATCTGTTCATCGCCCACGACCTGGCGGTGGTGAAGCACATCTCCGACCGGGTGGCGGTGATGTATCTCGGCAAGATGGTCGAGATGGCCGGTGCGGACGCGATCTATCAGAACCCGAAGCACGCTTACACCAAGGCGCTGCTCTCGGCGATTCCGGAGCCGGACCCGACGCTGGTGAAGGACCGTATTTTGCTGGAGGGCGACGTGCCGTCGCCGATCGACCCGCCGAAAGGCAGTGCCTTCGGCCACCGGATGAAGCACCCGCGCTACGATGAGACGATCGGGGCGGACCTTTCGCTCCGTGAGATCGAGCCCGGCCACTGGGTCGCGGCGGATCCCTGCTGTTTGGTGAAGGAGGATTGGGAGAGGGTCACCAAAATGGTTGCGTAATGGTTTTTCGGGCGGTAGCGTTGCCGCATGAACATCACCATCAAGTCCATCCCGGAGGATGTGAGTGCCGCATTGAAGCGTGCCGCGGCGAACTCCCGCCGCAGCTTGAACGGGGAGATCATCCACCGCTTGAGCATGTCCTTGGCGGAGAACGCCCGGGTTCCTCAGCCGACCGTCGCCGAATCGCCGGACTCCGTGGCGGATGCCTGGGAATCCTTGGCAGGGCGCTGGAAGTCGGACATGAGCGTCGAGGCGGAGATCGCCGCGCTTTATGAAGGCCGCTCGGCGGGCCGGGACGTGGACCTTTCCTGGTAAGTCCATGCACCTGCTCGATACCGATACCTGCGTGGAGATCCTCCGCGGCAGCGGCAAGGTGATCACCCGGCGTCGCGGGATCTATGGCCCGGTCGTGACCACGGAGATCACGGCGTCGGAGCTGTTTTGCGGAGCGGCGAAATCGAAGGATCCGGCGGGGAACCGGCAGGTGGTGCTGGAGTTCCTGCGGACCTTGGAAGTGCTGCCGATCTCGCTCGTCGGTGCCCAGTTTTTCGGAGGCTTCAAGGCGCAGCTTCAGGCGGCGGGGCAATTGATCCCGGATGCGGATTTGTGGATCGCGTCCATTGCCCGGGCGGTGCGGGGCAAGATCGTGACGGGCAACAGCCGTCATTTGTCGCGGGTCCCCGGCGTGGAGTGCGAGGACTGGATCCGCGGTTGATGGACTAGAGGCCCGGGGCGGGAAATGGCGGAGCCGGGGCTGTCTCGGCAATCCGCGGTGGGCTGCCGGTGTCGTCGCGATCCTTTCCGTTGAGGAACAGGATCGTCAGGAAGACGTAGAGGGAAACGGCGGCAAGGGCCAGTTTCAGGGGGAATCCGGGTGTCATGACGTGGTCGGGGGAATCTCATCCGGCTGCCGCTGTCCCGGACAGCAACCGGACGGTGGGTTTTCGTTTCAGGCGATCTGGCTGGCGACCGGTGCGGCGTCGGCCATGCGGAGCTTGCGCTTGCCCTTCTCCTGGGGAATCCAGGCGGTCGCGGCGGCGGCCAAGGCGAGGGTCAGGAGGAGGCGGGTGGTGAAGCGGTTGGCGATCTTCATGGGCACAGATTCCCACGATCCGGCCCGCGAAACCATTACGCCATGACGTGGGGGGATTTTGGGGGTTGAGTCCGCCGCCCGGGTGGCCCAAAACCGCCCCGGAACATGAAGATTGTCGTCGTGGGAAAAGGGGGGCGCGAGCACGCGCTGTTGCGGGCGCTGGCGGAATCGCCGGGAAGCCACGAGCTGTTCTGCTTCCCGGGAAGCGACGCGATTTTCGAGCTGGCGAAGCCGGTGGCGGCGGACGGTCTGGAATCGCTGGTGGCGTGGATGAGTGCGAATGCGGTCGACCTCTGTGTGGCCGGTGAGGAGAGCTATCTGGTCAAGGGCGAGGGGCTGGCGAATCTTTGCGAGAAGGCCGGGATTCCCTGCTGGGGGCCGCATCTGCAGTCGGCGCAGCTCGAGGCGAGCAAGGAGTTCGCGAAGAAGTTCCTGGAGCGCCACGGCATCCCGACCGCGAAGGCGACGGCATGCGCGACGCTGGAGGAGACGGTCGCGGCGATCGGCGGGAAATTCCCGACGGTGCTGAAGTTCGACGGCCTCGCCGCGGGCAAGGGCGTCGCGGTGTGCCTGGTCGAGCAGGAGGCGACGGATTTCCTCGACGAGGTCTTCGTGCAAAAGCGCTTCGGCCCCGGCCGGGTGCTGGTGGAGGACTTTCTAACAGGCCCGGAGGTTTCGATCTTCGCGGCGATCGTCGACGACCGCTACCTGATCTTCACCCCGGCCCGCGACTACAAGCGGCTGGGCGAGGGGGACGCCGGGCCGAACACCGGTGGCATGGGCGCGGTGGCGAGCCGGCAGTTGATCTCCGCGGAGCTGCTGGCGGAGATCGAGAGGGACATCGTCGTGCCGACGGTCGAAGGGTTGCGCGGGGACAGTTTGCCCTATCGCGGCTTCCTCTACTTCGGCCTGATGCTCACGCCCGACGGTCCGAAGATCATCGAATACAACTGCCGCTTCGGCGACCCCGAGTGCCAGGCGGTGATGCCGCTGGTGGACGGCGACCTTGCCGGTTTCTGCCTCGCCGGGGCGAAGGGCGAGTTGAAGCCGGAGCTGATCTCCTTCGACGAAGGCTGGAGCGTCTGCGTGGTGCTGGCGTCCGCCGGCTATCCCGAAAGCTCCCGCAATGGCGATGTGATCCGCGGGCTGGGTGACGTGGGAAATGCCCGGGTTTATCACGCCGGCACCCGTCGGAATGCTGCGGGCGAATGGGAAACCAACGGCGGCCGGGTTTTGGCAGTGGTCGCCGGCGGATCGACCCGGCAGGATGCGGTCGCCGCGGCGCACGCGGCGACGGATAAGGTTTCCTTCGATGGGATGCAGCGTCGGCGGGATATTGGGATTTGTAGCTTCGAAGACTGATGAATCACTGTGCCTCCCATGACTTTGCTGCCGCAGGCGGAGCGCTGGCTTTAGCCGGCCTGCCTTTTTCGTCCACCGGCACTTGCCGGCTAAAGCCGGCGCTCCCCAAGAACTCCTTTTTCCACCCATGAGCCGCATTCTCGGACCCGACGACATCGAGCAGGGCATTGTCGCCCTTGCCGCCGCCATCCGCGAACGGACGGCGGGCAAAGCCATCGCCCTGGTGGGCATCCGCAGCCGCGGCGACGAGGTGGCGGAGCGCTTGTGCAACCGTCTGGCGGAAGAGGACCGCGAGCTGGAGCTGGGGGTGCTCGACATTTCCCTCTACCGCGACGACTACGAGCACCTGCACGAGAACCCGAAGCTGCAGGAGAGCGACATCCCGTTCACCGTCGATGGCGCGCACATCATCCTGGTGGACGACGTGCTTTTCACCGGCCGGACGATCCGTGCGGCGCTGGACGCGCTGTCGGACTACGGCCGCCCGGCGAAGGTCGAACTGGCGGTGCTGATCGACCGCGGTCACCGCGAAATGCCGGTGCAGCCGGATTACGTCGGGATCCACTTGGAAACTTCGCGGCTCGACCACGTGCTTGTTTCCTTGGAAGCGGCCGACGGGGAGGACAAGATCGAGATCGTCGAGAAGAACCCAGGCTGACCCATGCTGCCGCAACGCCGGAAATCCGCCGAAGAGATCGCGAAGCTCCGCGAGTCGATGGGTATTCCGGGAGCGGCGGCTGCGGAAGTTGCGAGTGTCGAGGCTGGTGAGGGGGACCCGATTGACGGGGTGGAGGAAGTCAAGAGCAGGGCCGTGGAGGAGCCTTTGCCGCCGGCGGCGCCGAAGCCGGTGAGGTCTTTGCGGAAGTCCGAGCAGAAGGTGGAAGAGCGCGCGCGGCCCGTGAAGGCGGTGGATTCCGCGGGCATCCCGATCCGCCGCCGGACCGATCAGGAGCTATTGGAAATGCGGCGCATCCAGGCGACACCGCCGGACCAGTCGATCGCGCACATCCAGCAGCTCGCGGTGGCGTGGCCGGTGATCGCGCTCGGTTATCTTCTGCCGCTGTGCGGTGCGATCTGCGCGTGGTTCGCGGTGTGGTCGCCCGGGGTGCCGCCGATGGATTTCCCGGCGCAGTGGATCGGCGACCTGTCGCGTGCTCCCTGGCTTGCCAAGGCGGGGCTCGGGGCGCTCGGGCTGTTCGGCGGCCTCGCTTTCGCGCTGGCCGGCTGGATCGCCTGGAAAAAGCCACGCTCCCGCCATCACGGCGGATTCATTTCCATCATCACTCTGCTCGTCGTCGTTTTCGGAATCATTCAACTCACCTCTACGCATGGCCCGTAAGGACCTCCTCGACATCGCATCGCTCGAACGGGAAGAGATCGACCTCCTCCTCGACCAGGCCGTTCCCTTCAAGGAACTCTTCACCCGCTCCGTGAAGAAAGTTCCGGCGCTCAAGGGCAAGTCGGTGCTGATGCTGTTCTACGAGCCGAGCACCCGGACCCACTCGTCGTTCGAAGTCGCGGCCAAGCGCCTGTCGGCGGACGTCACGAACTTCGACGTGCCGCATTCCTCCGTGGTGAAAGGCGAGTCGGTCCGTGAGACGATCGAGACGCTGCAGGCGATGCGCACCGACTACATCGTGGTCCGCCACGGACGCAGCAGCTTGCCGGGGATGATCGCCGGGATGACGAAAGCCAGCGTGATCAATGCCGGCGACGGGGCGCACGCGCATCCGACCCAGGCGCTGTTAGACGCCTTCACGCTGAAGGAAGTTTATCCCGAGGGGCTGGAGGGCAAGAAGGTGCTGATCATCGGTGACATCCTGCACAGCCGCGTCGCTCGCTCGACCAGCACCATCCTCAAGCGGCTCGATGCGAAGGTCGCCTACCTTGGTCCCGGCTCGCTGGTGCCGAAGTCGGGGCCGGAGAACATCCTGCGCTTCACCGACTACGAGGAGGCGATGAAGTGGAAGCCCGACGTGGTCTATCTCCTGCGGGTCCAGATGGAACGCCAGGACGTGCAGTTTTTCCCGAGCCTGCGGGAGTATCACAAGGTTTACGGCATCACCGAAGAGCGGCTGAAGCGGATCGACGGCGAAGGATTGTGGCTGATGCATCCGGGCCCGGTGAACCGCGGGGTGGAGCTCTGCGATGGCGCGATGGATTACTCCCGCAGCCTGATCAACCGCCAGGTCGAGAACGGCATCGCGGTGCGGATGGCGGTGCTCTACTGGCTGAAGCCGGCGGGGGAAGCGGCGGTCTAACAGCCGGTTTTCAGGCGGTGGCCATCGTCTGTTGGAGCTCGGCGAGGCGCTGGTCGGCATTGCGGAGCGTCTGCAGGATGCGGCGCTGCTTTTCGGCATGCTCCGGCTCAAGCGTCGCGGATGCGGCCCGCTGGCCGGTTTCGTTCACGGCCTGGCGCAGCGCGCGGGCGGCGGCGGCCTGGAAGTTCGGATCGGCGAAAGGCGCGCCGGGCGACATCTCGGGATCCATCGACTCCACGAGGAAATCGGCGAAGAAATGGGGCTGGCAGACGCGGTAAACGTGGAGGCCGATCTGGAACAGTTCGCAGGCCAGCGGGCGCAGGCCGTCGAGGCCCTGCTGCTCCCAGAAACGCTCGAGGGCGAGGGCCTCCTCGACGGTGTCGGTGGTGTCCGACATCCAGTCCTCGGCGAGGCCCGGGCCTTTCCGCGATTCGTCGAGCCAGGCGAGCAAGGCGTGGGCAAGGAGATGGCGTGCCTGGAGGGAAAGTTCGGCGGGGGAGGGGTGATTGCGCTCGTGGGGGACGACCAGTTCGAGGACCCGGCGGGCATCGGCGGCGGTTTGCTCGGTGTCGCCGGCGACTTGCAGGGCGTGGCGGCCGCGGTTGAGCAGGGCGTTGCAGAGGGTCAGCAGTTGGGGCGGATTTTGCGGCGAGGGCAGCAGCGCGATGCATTCGTCGAAGCAGCGGCGCGCTTCGTCGTGATCGGCGGCGACCAAGCCGCGGTTCGCGCAGGCGAGGGCCAGCCGCTGGAGGGCGGCGGGGTTCTCCTGGTACGGGAGTTGTCGTAGATGGGAGATCGCCTCGTCGTAGGCCGCGCGGGCTTCCTCGTCGCGGTCGCCGGCGCGCTGCAGGGCATCGCCGCGGTGCATCAGAGCGGCGGCGTAGGCCCAGCGGAACTGCTCGTCTTCCTCAAGCGGGAGCGAGCGGCGGAGCTCGACCGCGCGGTCGAAGTCCTCCAAGGCACCGGGCAGTTTCTCCGGATCGCCGCCGCTGAAACGGCAGAGACCGCGGTTGATCCACCCGTTGGAAAGTTCGAGCTTGCCGCGCGGCGTGCCGTCGTCGAGGTCGGCGGGATTTTCCAGAGCGGCGTCGTAGAAGGGCAGCGCGTGGTCGAGCAACCCGTGGTCGCGGTGGAGGTTGCCGAGGACCAGCCGGGCCATCGCGAGGATGCCCTTGCTGGACTGGTCGGGCTTGCCGTCGAGCGATTCGACCACGGTGCCCAGTTCTGCGATGGCGGCGTTGAAATCCTCTTCGGAAAGCGGGGTCGGGACATCGCGCCACTTCAGAACGGTCGCGAGAGTTTCGGGCAATCCGGGGGCCTGCGGGGTGGATGGGAAGACTTCAGCCATGTGCGGGGGGAAATTCTACGGGCCGGGGCGCGAGGTCGAGAGAAAGAAGCTTCAGCTTTCACTCCCCGGCGTGCAGCGTCCCGCCGTGCTGCGTTTCCAGTCCATCGGCGAACTCGCCGGAATCCAGGGTCCCTGCCATCTCGCGCTGGGGGTTTTCGACGGGGTCCACCTCGGGCATCAGGCGGTGATTTCCCAGGCGCTGGCGGCGCGGGAACGGCTGGGCGGGAACTGCGGCGTGCTGACTTTCGATCCTTATCCGATCCAAGTGCTCTTCCCCGAAAAAGCTCCGCGGCGGCTGCTGGCCTCGCTGGACCACAAGGCGTCGCTGCTGGCGGCGATGGGTGTCGATCTCCTGCTGGCGCTGCCCTTCGACCGGGAACGGGCGGCGCAGGAGGCGGAGGACTTCGTCCGGGAGATCGCCGGCGGCGGAGTGAAAACCGTGGCGGTGGGCGAGGACTGGCGCTTTGGCAAAGGGCGGCGGGGCGACGTGGCGATGTTGTCCCGGCTGGCCCCGGAGCTCGGCTTCGGGCTGGCAGCGTTGCCGCCGGTGATGATGGAGGGGGAGCGGATCAGCAGCACGCGGATCCGGCAGGCGATCCGCGATGGCAATCTGGAGGCGGCCGCGCGGATGCTGGGCCGGCCCTACACCGTGGCGGGCCGGGTGATCGAGGGCCGGCGGCTCGGTCGCGAGCTGGGATTCCCGACCGCCAACCTGGTCGAAGGCGACGAGCAGTTCCCGCCCGACGGCGTCTGGGCGGTGCGCGCCGCGGCGGGCGGCCGGCATTTCGACGGGGTGGCCAACCTCGGCGTGCGGCCGACGGTCGATGGCGTGGCGCACGCGCTGGAGGTCCACTTGTTCGACTTCGACGGCGATCTTTACGGCGAGGTGCTGGAGGTCGAATTCGTCCGGCATCTCCGCGGCGAGCAGAAATTCGGGTCGCTGGATGCCTTGAAAGAGCAGATCGCCCGGGACGCCGCACAGGCATTGTATTTACTTGGTGGGCCGGATGGCTTGAAACCCTGAAATTTCCCGGATTTTCGGCTTACGCTGGCGAATCCGGCTCTCTATAGATCCCCGAAACCCCGATGCCGATCTTCGATCGTTTCAACTCACCCGTGGTCACCCGCGCGCGTCTCCTGTCGCTCGCGCCGGTCACCTGTCTTCTCCTCTCGCTGCCGGTGGCGGCCCAGCAGCCGTCGGCGCTGGCCCAGGCCGAGCTGCAACGCCGTGCCGTGAAGGCGAGCGAGGCGCACGAGCTGCTCAAGAAGGGGGACGAAGCCTACGAGGCCGGCCGCTGGGCTGATGCCATCGCGGCTTACACCGGAGCCCGTGAACTTTTGCCAGCCGCTCCCGCCACCGCCGCCCTCCGGGACGCGGCGACCGAGCGGTTGGTCCAGGCCTCCGTCGAGCAGGCCCGCCACCAGCGCCGGCTTGGCGATGTGGAAGGTGCCGGCAAGACGGTCGAGTCGGTGCTCGAAGATGCCGTCGCGCCGGGAGACGCGCTGGCCACCGAGATGCTGGAGCAGATCCATGACCCGATCCGGACCAATCCGGCGGCGACCTTGGAGCACACCCAGGACGTCGAGGAAGTCCGCCTGCTGCTCTACAAAGCGGAGGGTTTCGCGAACCTCGGCGAATACGACAAGGCATCGCGGGTCTATGAAGACGTCCTGCGCGTGGACCCGACCAACAAGGCGGCGCGGCGCGGGATGGAAGTGGTCGCGCAATATCGTGCCGACTACGCCCGGGCCGCTTACGACGAGGCCCGCGCCGCGATGCTGGCGCAGGTCGACGGTGCCTGGGAACTGCGGGTCCGGCCGACGGAGGGCGTGCCCGAGGAGTTGATTCCGGGAAGCGTCGGCAATCCCGGCCGGATGCTGATGGGCAACAAGCTCGAGCGGATCATCCTGCCGGTGGTGGACTTCGACGGGGTGAATATCCGGGAAGCGCTGGATTTCCTCCGGCAGCAGTCGATCGAGCGGGATACCTTCGAACTCGATCAGGCCCAGCGAGGCATCAATTTCGTCCTGGAGATCGGCGGTCCGGACTCCGAGGTGGGCAAGCAGATCCTGGCGACGGAGATCAACCTCCAGCTCAAGAACGTCCCGCTTTCCCAGGTTCTCAAATACATCAACGAGGTCACCCGGACGGTCCATGTCGCCCAGGACTTCGCCGTGACCGTGCGGCCGGCGGGTGCGGACTCGAACGAGATGATCAACCGCAGCTACCAGGTGCCGCCCGACTTCCTGACCAGCGGCGGTGCGGCCGGCGGTGCCGACGCGGCCGACGATCCATTTGCCGATAACGGTGGCAACCGCGAGGGGTTGATTCCCCGCAGCCTGACTGCCGAGGAAGTGCTCAAGCAGCAGGGGGTTTCCTTCCCGGAAGGAGCGACGGCCAGCGCCAACGGCAGCACGCTCCGTGTCCGCAATACCCCGGTCAACCACGCCATGATCGAAGAGATCGTCGCCGCCGTGACCGCGACCGAACCGGCGATGGTGCTGGTGGAAGTGCGGATGATCAAAACCCAGGAGCGGATTCTCAAGGAACTCGGGTTCGACTGGTTGCTCGGCGAGTTCAGCCTCGGCGGCAGCGGGCTAACTCCGGGCACTCCTGGTGCCGTTCTGAGCGGCGGTGCTCTAAATCCAGCGAACCTTTCCGATGTCGCCCTTTCCCCCGGCGACTATTTCCGGCGCGCGCTGACCGCCGGTAATCGCAGCGGCAACGAGGCGATTCTCGGCGATTCGATCGATGACCTGTTGCTGGAGCAGTCGCAGGGCTTTTCCCGCGGTGCCTCGCGTGCCCCGGGCATCCTCTGGGCGAACGGCAAGTTGAACAACACCGATGTCACCATGCTGATGCGGGGACTCGACCGCAAGAAGGGCGTCGATCTCATGGCGAGTCCCGCCACCGCGACCCGCAGCGGCCAGCAGTCGACCATCGAGATCATCCGCGAACTCATTTACCCGACCGAGTATGAGCCGCCCGAACTGCCGAACACCATCACCACGCCGGTGCTAATCGATCTGGACACCGGCGACGTGGAAGTCGGCACGCCGCCCTTGGTCCCGATCACCCCGGCGACGCCGACGAGCTTCGAGACCCGCGCCGTGGGCGTGGTGCTGGACGTGCTGCCCACCGTGAGTGCCGACCGTCACTACGTGGACCTCGCCTTGAAGCCCTCCGTCACCGACTTCGACGGCTTCATCAACTACGGCACGCCGATCACCAGTGCCGCGCCCGGAGCCATCGGCGGTTTCGCCGGCTTGGGCTCGGCCGCTCCGGTCGAGGTCACCCCGAATGAGATCCTGATGCCGGTCTTCTCCGTCATGCGGGCAGAAACCAATCTGACGATCGCCGACGGTGCGACCGTGGTCATCGGCGGCATGCTTCAGGAGCGGCTGCAGAAAGTGGAAGACAAGACCAAGATCCTCGGTGATCTGCCGGTGGTGGGCCGGATGTTCCAGTCCCACGCCTACGCGCCGGTCCGCACGGCCGTGGTTTTCCTGGTGACCGTCAAGGTGGTGGATCCGACCGGCAAACCGTTCCGCGACCGCTGACCCGGGCACCCCGTTGCGGGGATGCCGACATTCGTCCAACTTCACGAGATGCCCAGCCCTGATCCGGAACCGGAAAACTACTCGATCGATGACATGATGGATCGCCTCCGCTCGCGTGGCGAGGGAGGTCGGGACGGGGAAGCGCAGCTCGTGGTCCGTGACGACGGGACGCAGGTCTACCGGATGAGGAAGCGCAAGCGCCGGTCCCATCAGCCGAAGAAGGAAAAGGAAAAGCGCGAGCGCCGTTTCCGGGTGGCCCAGGTGGCCGCCGCCTTCGGACTGGTGGCGGTGAGTGGCCTCGCCTTGCTGGGGTCGGTCGTTTATCTCAACAGCGGTGCGTACCGCGATTCGATCCTTTCCCGGATCCGGACATGGACCGGAGCGGAGGCGCAGATCACCCAGTTCCGGGTCACCCCGGTGAGCGCGGCGGCGGATTTGGTCGAGCTGACCTGGCCCGAGAGTTCCATGCTGGAAAGCTTGAAGCTGTCCGGGGTGCGGGCCGACCTGAGGGTTTCGAGCATGTTCGGCGGGGCCTGGAAGGGCTCGGAGATGGTGGCGGGCAATGGCGGGACCTTGGTCCTGCGCAAACCCGCGGGCACTGCTGCGGCGGCGAAGCTGCCACGCAGCGGCGATTGCCCGTTCCAATTCCGCTACCGCAGCCCCAAGCTCTCGGTCGTGATGGGCGACCCCGCAAGCCCGGCCGTGTGGCTGAACGGATCCGAGGCGACGCTCTCGGTCCTCGATCCCGCGGCGACCACGGCGAACCTGCAATTCGAAGGCGGGGATCTGAAGATCGCCGGCTGGGGAGATTTCGGACTGAAGTTGGCCTCCCTGCAGATCGAGCCCTCGGGGATGCGTCTGGGGACGCTCCGCATGTCACCGGCGAAGGAGAAGCAAGGCGAGATCGAGATCACCAATCCGGACAGCCTGCCGCTCGACTTCGACGGTGGCGAGACCGCGATGACGATGCTCGTCACCCGGGTGCCGCTGTCGGTCCTGAGCGGTCCGTCCTTCGGTAGCTGGCTCAGTGCGACCGTCGAGTCGGCCGACAAGGGGACGAACGGAAGCTTCCTCTTCAAGGGTGGGGAGGTGCCTTCGTTTTCCTGCCGTGTGCCGTTTCAATCCGCCGCCGCTTCCGAATCCGGCCTGTCCGGACTCCCGCTGCTTCCCATCCTGGCCAAGGAGATCGGGGAATCGTGGTATCGGGCACCGCGCTTCGACCTCGAGTTTGCCGGGACGGTGGCGAGGGATGGCGGATCGGCGGTGGTCGAGGACCTCAAGCTCGAGGCCCGCGGCCGATTGACGGTGACCGGCCGGGTGGCTTGCGATGCCGCGGGCGCGCTTTCCGGGACGCTCGACATCGGTCTGCCGGAAGCGGCCATCGCGGACGCGTCGATCCCGCTGCGTCGGGTCTTCGAACGTCGGGATGACGGCTATGCCTGGGCCAAGGTCGCGATTTCGGGGACCGGTGCCAAGCCGGCCGACGATCTTGCGCAGCAACTTCAGGATGCGGCCACGAAAGTGGCACCGGCGAGCAGCGGCCCGAAGGCGACCGAGGACGAATTCTTCGATCTCACCAAGCCGGAAAGCCGCTGACGGGGCCTGCCCTCCGGCTTGGTGGCAGGTGAAGATCAGAGTTCCTGGACGCGGATGTTGCGCCAGCGGACCTTGCAGGACTTGCCGGAGTGGACCTGGAGGGCGAAGAAGCCTTCCGGGGTGAATTCCTTTCCTTCGTCGGTGTAGTTCACTCGCTCCTTGCCGTTGAGCCAGATCTGGATGTGCTTCCCTTTGCAGACGATGCGGATCTCGTTCCAGTCGTCCCACTTGATGATCTCCGAGCCCTGTTTGGTGAAGGCCTTCTCCGCATCCTTGTCGCCCTTCTTCGGCTGCAGCCAGCCGCGGCGGGCCTCGTCGTAGAGACCGGCGGTCCAGGCGCGGGCCTTGCCGTTGTCGTGTTCGCACTGGTAGCCGTGGACGCGGCCGTCGGTTCCTTCCTTCTGGAGCCCGCGGAACATCATGCCGGAGTTCCCGGTGAGGTCGTCGAACTTCATCTCGAAGCGGAAGTCGAAGTCCTTGTAGGTCTTTTCCGTCCGCATGAAGGTGTTGGACTTCACGTTCTCGCCGAAGCCGACGATCTGGCCGTCCTCGATGCGGAATTCGCCGTTGCCGTTGACCTTTTTCCAGCCGGAGAAGTCCTTGCCGTTGAAGAGTTCGGTGAATCCGGGCTCCGCCGCGGTGCAGAGCGAGAGGGAGGAAAGGGCGGCCGCGAACAGGGTGCTGAATTTCATGGATCTGTCCGACAACTGTGTCATTCCCACCCGCCGGGGCAAGCCAGAACTCCCGGGCGGGTCAACGCGGTTGCCGACCTTTTCCTTGCGGCATCCCGGCATCCTGCTAGCTTCCGCGGCAATTGCTGGGAAAAGGTATGGCAGGCCATCTCGACCATCCAGTGCTCGTCCTCAACCGGTTCTGGCAACCGGTGCAAACCTGCTCCGTCCGGCGCGCCTTGAAGCTCCTTTTCCTGGGGCACGCGCAGGTGGTGCAGACCGAAGGCGAAGAACGGTTCCGCACCCACGATCTCGGATCCTGGGTGGAGCACTCGTCGCGGGAAGTATTGGAGGACGTGATCCACACCGTGCGGCTCGCAATCCGGGTGCCGAAGATCATCGTGCTGGCGCTTTACGAGAAGCTGCCGCGGATGGAGGTGCGCTTCACCCGGCGCAATGTCTTCCTGCGCGACAAGCATACCTGCCAGTACTGCGCGAAGATTTTCAGCGAGCCGGAGCTGAACCTCGACCACGTGATGCCGCGCGACAAAGGCGGCCGCACGACCTGGGAGAACATCGTGACGTCCTGCATCCGCTGCAACACCCGCAAGGCGAACAAGCTGCCGCACGAGGTGAACATGCACCCGCTGAGGAAGCCGGCCGCGCCGCGCTGGCGGCCGATGTTCGCGCTGCGGGAGAACAACCGCTCCGACGAGAGCTGGTCGCATTTCATCGACCTCGACCCTGCGGCGGTGCGGCTGTCGGCTTGATGGTAGATGGCGACCCTTCGGGTCCAAGAAGCCGGAGCGGGTGAGGACGCCGCCGATCAGACGAGCTTGCCCTTGAGCAGATCGGTCACTTGCTTGGGGTTCGGCTTGCTGGTGGAGGCCTTCATCACCTGGCCGGTGAGCCAGTTGAGGAGCTTCTCGTTGCCGGCCTGGATCTCGGCGACCTTGTCGGGGTTGGCGGCGATGACCTGGTCGCAGAGGGCGTCGAGCTCACCGGCGTCGGCGGGTTCGAAACCGAGGTCCTTGGCGACGGCGGCGGGGTCTTTCTCCGGGGCATCGAGCAGCACGGCGAGGACTTCCTTGGCTTGGCTGAGAGCGAGGGTGCCGGCTTCGACCAAGGCCAACAGCGCGCCGGTTTTCTCAGGGGGGATCGGGGAGTCGGCGATGGAGGTGGAGCGCTCGTTGAGGGTGCCGAGGAGGGTGTTGAGGAGGAAGTTGGCGGTCTTTTTGGGGTTGAGAAGAGAGGCTGCGGGCGAGCCGCCCGCGCCCCTCTTGTTGGAGGCGAGGATCGCCTCGAAGTAATGCGCCAGCGGAAGATCGGAGGAGAGCACGGAGGCATCGTAGGCGCTGACGCCGAAGTCGGCTTCATAGCGGGCGGAGCGCTCGTGGGGGCGCTCGGTGAGGAGCGGGCGGACCTTTTCGAGGATGGGGCCGGTGACGATGGGCAGCAGGTCGGGGCAGGGGAAGTAGCGGTAGTCGTGGGCGTCTTCCTTGGTCCGCATGAGCTGGGTTTCGCCGCGGTCGTCGTCCCAGCGGCGGGTCGACTGGATCTGTGGGATGCCGGCATTCAGTTCCTCGGTCTGGCGTTCGATCTCGTGATGGATGGCGCGGCGGACGGCGGAGATGGAGTTGAGGTTCTTCAGCTCGACCTTGGCGCCGAGCGGGTCGCTCTCCTTGCGGCGCAGGGAAATGTTCACGTCGCAGCGGAGCTGGCCCTTTTCCATGTCAGCATCCGAAATCCCGCCTTGCTGGAGGATCATCTGGAGCGAGCGGAGGTAGGCCCCGGCCTCCTCGGCGGATTCGAGGTCGGGTTCGCTGACGATTTCCATCAGCGGGGTGCCGGCGCGGTTGAAGTCGATCAGCGAGGAGCTGCCGAGGTGGGTCGATTTCGCGACGTCTTCCTCGAGGTGGATGCGGTTCAGGCGGATCTTCTGGCCGGGGCGGGCGATGTTCTTGCGGGCGTCGGTCGGGTAGCAGTGGTCGTAGAGCGGGACCTCGCCACCGAGGCAGAGGGGGAAGTCCATCTGCGTCGTCTGGAAATTCTTCGGCATGTCCGGGTAGAAGTAGCTCTTGCGGTCCCAGCGGGAGATCTCCGGCGAGCCGCAGTCGAGAAGCAGGCCGGCGAGCAGGGTTTTCTCGATCGCGTGGCGGTTGAGGACCGGCAGCGCGCCGGGCAGACCGAGGCAGACCGGGCAGGTGCGGGTGTTCGGTTCACCGCCGAAGGACGTTTCGCAGGCGCAGAACATCTTCGTGTTGGTTTTGACCTGGCAGTGGACTTCGAGACCGATGGTAACCAAAAAAGACATTGGGGATGAGGAGATTGGGAAATTGGGCGAATTGGGGAAGAGTCCCGGGGCGGCCTTCGGTAGTCGCCGCGGGAATCCTTGGCTGTTGAACCCCAATCACTCAATCTCCCAATTATCCCAATTTCCAATTCAACCCATGTCCCTCCCCACGCTTGCCATTTCCGGCGGGGCGGTGCATGGCCGGGACGGCTCTTCGCACGGGGAGCCTACCTTCATGACCTGGGAAATCGGACTCACCTTGGCGCTCATCGCCGTCACGCTCGTCGCGTTCCTTCGCGAGTGGGCCGCGCCGGATGTGATCGCGCTGACCGTGCTGTGCGCGGTGGTGGCGCTGGGCCTGATCGACCCGGCGAAGATGACGGACGTCTTCAAGAACGAGGCGCCGCTGACCATCGCGGCCCTGTTCGTCATCGGCGGTGCCCTGGAGCGGACGGGGGCGGTCGATCACATCGGCCAGCTCCTTAAAACCAAGTTGTCGGGAAACCTCAGGGTCTCGATTTTCGCGTTCTCGGCGCTCGCCGCCTTCTTCAGCGCCTGGATGAACAACACGGCGATCGTGGCCATCCTGCTGCCGGTGACGCTGGGCTTCGCCCGGACCAAGAACATCGCGGCCTCCCGGTTGCTGATGCCGCTTTCCTATGCCTCGATCCTCGGCGGCTGCTGCACGCTGATCGGCACCTCGACCAACCTGCTGGTGAACGGCGCGTTGAAGGACTATGGCGAGAGGCCGATGGGCATGTTCGAGCTCGCGCCGGTCGGGATCCCGCTGGCGATCGCCGGCATCGGCTACCTGGTGATTTTCGGGCCGAAGCTGATCCCGGCCCGATCGTCGATCAGCGGCAGCCTGGAGATTGAATACCGGACCACGCCGCTCTTTCACATCCTGGTCGAGGACGACTCGTCGATGGTCGGCAAGCCGCTGCTCGAAACGCCGCTGTTCAACCGGGCGGGCGGTGTCCATGTGCTGGAAATCCGCCGCAACGGCCAGCGCATCATGCGGCCGATGAACACGATCACGGTGGAGAAGTTCGACCGCTTCCTGGTGGCGATCCACGGCCGCAATACCAAGACGGTGAAGCCCGCCGACCTGTTCGAGTCGATCCGGGTGCAGGTGCTGTCGACCGTGGACGGCATCGTGACCGAGCTGGTGGTGCGCGACGAATCCTCGTTGCTCGGCCTGACGCTGGCGCGCTCGGATTTCCGCCAGAAATACAACGCGGTGGTGCTGGCGGTGCACCGCAACGGGGTGAACATCACCAAGCAGATTGCGACCATCCCGCTCGAGATCGGCGACACGCTGCTGGTCATCACGCCGGCGCACAACCTGGACGAGATCGAAGACAGCCGTGACTTCGTGTTGACCGACAAGCCGGTCGAAGATTCGCCGAAGCCGCCGAAGCGGCACTCGGTGCTGGCCTGGACGGCCTTGATCGGCGTGGTGCTGACGGCGACCTTGACCGACCTGCTCAACGGTTACTTCCCGTCGGTCCCGAAGATCCCGATCCACTACGCGGCGCTGGTCGGAGCGCTGTCGCTGCTGTGGCTGAAGGTCATCACGCCGCGCGATGCCTATGCGAGCGTCGACTGGCAGGTGCTGCTGATGCTTTACGGGCTGTTAGGGCTGGGGATGGCGATGCAGGCGACGGGCACGGCGGAGTATCTGGCGCAATCGCTGGTGGCGGCGACGCGCGGTGTGTTCCCGGCCGAAATGCTGCCGGTGGCGACCTTGTGGCTGGTCTTCCTGCTGACGCTGCTGCTGACCGAGGTGCTCTCCAACAACGCCACGGCGGTGATGATGATCCCGATCGTGCTGGGGCTGGCCAGCGAGCTCGGGGTCGATGCCCGGCCGTTCATCATGGCGGTCACGCTCGGCGCGTCGCTCGCCTTCGCGCTGCCGATGGGCTACCAGACGCACCTGATGGTCTATGGTCCGGGCGGCTACCGTTTCTCGGACTTCCTGCGGGTCGGCATCCCGCTGAACATCATTTGCTGGGTGGTGGCCTGCCTCTTGATCCCGATCATCTGGCCCTTCCACCCTTGAAGTAGAGCTTCAGTTCTCGCGGACTTCCACACGGAAGAATCGCTTTGGATCCGCGGTGGGGACGGGGAGCTGGATGAGTCCGCCGGCCACCGGGAGGCCCTGCTTGCCGGGGACCTCCCAAGGCGTCCACTGGCCGAGGCTGGTGGAGGTTTCGATCAGGAAGGAACGGTTCACGGGAAGTTCGAAACCGAGCAACGGCGGGTGGCCGGAGATCTGCGGGCGGAAGGCGCTGGAGCCGTTGCGGGGATCGGTGCCGGCGAGGCATTCGTTCTGGTTGGTGGCCCCGTCGCCGTCGGGGTCCTCGCCGGGAGCGCCGGCGGGATCGTGGTCGGGCTCGAAGTGCGAACTACGCCAGGCATCGTAGGTCTGGCGGGTGGCGAGTTCGCCGTTGATCCAGTTGGTGAGCAGGGCGACGCTGGCGGCGTCGATCACGTTGCTGCCGAGCGGCGGTATGCGGGTGAAGCCGGCGGTGGCGGCGGCGCGGTGGAGGAGGATGGAATGCGCGGTGGAGCCCGGGACGACGAGCTTGTGGAGCGGGTTGCCGCCGTTGTTGGTGGCGCTGCCGTTGACGAGGGAGGTCTCAGTCAGGGTGAGTTCGGCGCGTCCGTCCCAGGAGGCGGGGGCGGTGCCACCGGACTTGTGGCAGTAGGCGCAATTGGGTATTGAATGACAGCGCGTGGCCGGCCTGCGGGGTGTGGCAGACCATGCACTCGGCGCGGCTGGGGATGCGGCAGGTTTGCGGCGCGGGACTGCCGCCCTCGGTGATGGCGAGCGGGAAATTCACGCCGCCATCCTCGACGAGGGTGGCCTCGGTGCCGGCTACGTTCCAACGGTAGCTGACCCCGTAGGCACCGCCGGCATTCTTGACCAGCAGGCGGGTCTCAATGCGCTTCTTGCTGGCGGGGACGCCGCGCTGCATCTCGATGTCGAAGTGCTTCACCCAGATGGAGCCGGTCGGCAGGGTCCAGGGATTTTCCTGCGACCAGGTGAACTGCGAGGTCCCGTCGGGCACGACGAACCAGCGGGACTTGATCGCGTGGTCGCTCCAGAAGGGGAGGTTGACGTTGTAGGGAACGAGGCCGGGCGAGGGCGAGAGGTCGGAGAGATCGGCGAAGAGGCCGGTGGCGGAAAGGGTGGCGGGGAAGGTGCCGGGACTGGTGGTGGTGATGAGTCGGCGGACGATGCCGTCGCCGATGTCTGCGAGCAGCAGGTCCTGGTTCGAGGGGTCGGTGCCGAAGGCCGCGATGCCGGCTTCGCCAAGCAGGCGCTGGCGGCCGGTGCCGTCGAGGTTCATCGACCAGATGTTGCCGGTGCCGTAGTCGGCGAAGACGTATTTCCCTGCGAGGGCACCGATGCGGGTGCCGCGGTAAACTCGACCGCCGGTGACCGAGTAGCCGTCGCCGCGGGGGTATTCGTGGACCGGGGGGACGTGCTAGTGTCCTGCGCGCTAAGTCCATTTAAGAAAATGCCTCGGTGATTTTGTTGAAGATCTTCTCGGGTGTGGCAGTCCAGACGAACGGCTTGGGGTTCTTGTTGTGATTCTCGATGTAGCTTTCGA
>JBIPNO010000144.1:0-2686 GCA_044372775.1 Haloferula sp. | reverse complement strand
CGCGCCGCCGGTCAGGCAGACGATTCCGCTACGCTCCATCGTCTGCCTGACCGGCGGACTCGGCTGCGGGGCTTTTACAGACGAAGATTTACACTACCAAAGCCCCCTGGGTTCGAACGCAGGAGCGAGCTTCGCGAGCAGATCCAAGAACCGCGCAGCGCACTTTCGCATGGGCGGAGCCACCCCCCCTCCGCCAGTTTCTCACCAGTTTTCAACATCTCCCACGTTCTCTCGCAAGATCGACCGCGGTCACCGGGCACTTCCATTTTGACCGGACCTTGGCAGGACTCCGCATTGGCAGTCATGATCCGGCTCTTGCTGTTTGAAGTGAAGGATCGTCTGCAGCGCACAGGTCGGTCTTGTCACAGAGCCGCCGAGGAATGCGGGCGCGCGCTTCATGGCGTGGAGAGTCTGAAGAAGCGCCGTGGCGGCAAAGCGTTGAGCGGCAGCGTCAGCGGACTGGTGGCCGTGGTTTGGGGAATCCAGTCCGTGAGGTTGTCGGATTGCTCCAGTGTGCCGGGGGAGAAGATGATGCTGATGCCGACCGGGCTACGCTCGATGGCGATCGGCGCGGTTTTGTTTAGCAGCAGGTAATCCCACACGGGCTTGAAGACCGGGGTGACGCCATCGGTTTGCACGGGCAGGGCGGCATCGACGATCGGGCAGCCGTGGTAGGTGTCGGGCTGGGCGGGCGCGGGTTCCAGATTCGTGGAGAGAAAATGCCGGCCACGATAGCTGGAGGTGGTGGAGGCCTCCACCCGCACAACGGCTCCGTAGCGGGTCACATCGAGCGCGGCGGCGCTGGTCCGCATCTCGGTGAAATCGAGAAACTGGTCGCGCTCGTGGGCAAAGAGATACCATCGGTCCACAGGCGTCTGCGGCGCGGTGGACATCCAGTTGTAGGGGCGGTTGCCTGCGACCCACCAATCCATGCCGGCAAAAATGATGCACCGATCCGTCGCACGGGTCTTCGCCAGCATGGCCGCCATGCCCGAACCCTGCGAGTGCCCGGAGACGATGACCTTGCTCCACAGCACGACGTTTCCGCTGAAATACTGGCCCCAGCCACGGGTCGGATAGGTGTTGTGCAGGTATTGCAGGGCCTTGAGCAGGCGGTTCTGGATGCTGTTGGTGCTGTCCACGCTGAGGAAACCGACGCGATCCGTGCCGTCGATGACTTCCAGCCGCGCATTGCCCGCTGCATCGGGATCGAGCGGGGCGAATTGCTCGCAGAGCACGTTGATCGCGTTGTCGTTGGGATACATAAGACCGAGCGCATGGAAGCCCAGGCTCGCCGCATTTTTTGGAAACTCGCGGTAGAGAAAAGGCGTTGCTCCGGTTCCTGGCAGAAACAACACCAACTTCGCCTGGCTCGTCACCGCTGGATCGACCACGGCGTAGTGGCGGTCGTTGAACTGGGTGATGGCCGGATCGGTTGTGCCCGGCCTGAAAAGCACGGACTCGGGAACAGCGGATGCCGGGTCGTTGAACCAATGCGCCAGCAGCACGATGCTGAAGATGGCGCGGTGGCGGCTCCTTGGGAACGAGCGATGATGTTCGGCGTGGCTCATCATGAGGTTTTCAGGGAACGGGGGATTCCACGATGCGGATAAAGGCGGCGGGGTTGCTTCCGATGAAGGAGGATGGCAGATCGAACTCGATTTCACGAAACCCGAAGTCCGGCGAGAGAGGACCGGCATACGGATTTCAGTCGCGGAGGTCGGCGGTCTCGCGCGGCATCGGGGGAAACCGTGCCGCCAGCGCCTTGAGTTCCGCGTCGGTCTGTGCCGGCAAAGGGCAGCAGGCAAGCAGGCTGATCAAGAAAGCGGCTTTCATGGAGGGCTTCTTATCGCAAGGGTCTGGTGTTGCATGGGACGGATGTCCCTCGTCACGTGAACTAAACCCTGTCCTGTCTGGTCGGTTGCACGGATTCAGCCCTTTGTCCGACGTGCCGATCTGGCAGATGTCCGGCGGATGGCCGCCCCCCTGCCCAAACCGCTTGCGCTCCCGGAGAACCGGAGGGCTGGCTGCGGGTGGAGCGGGGCGCTAGACTTCCTGAAATCCGCGACAGGATCCCCGGATTCCACGCAACCCGATCGTTCAGGACCGCGAACCCAGCGTCACACGGTCTCACCCCTTCCCCCCCGCCCGCCGCTCTTTCAGCCTCTGTCCCACCGCGACGATCGCCTCGATCGCCGGCTTCAGTTCCCGGCCCAGGTCGGTCAACGCGTATTCCACTGTCGGCGGCGAGGTGGGCTTGACGCTGCGCTCGAGCACGCCGTCCCGCGCCAGCTTCTTGAGCCGCGACGAGAGCACCTTCGCCGAGACCCCCTTGAGATCCGATTTCAGCTCGCTGAAGGTCCGCGCCGAATGGCCCAGATACCAGATGATCCCGGGCGTCCACACCCCGCCGATGATCCCGAGGCACTCGGCCAAAGGGCAGGTGTCGGGTGGGGGCGGAACCGGATTCTTCCTGCGTGCAACCATGGGCAATCGGTGGTTTCCGCGTGGTAACCCGATTCTTCGGTTTCCGCAAGTCATGTGGTTTACAAAAGTAACCTCTGTCCTAGTGTCCTGCGCGCTAAATCCGTTTAATTTCGATTTGCATCGCTACTAGATATCTAGTAGAAAAGCGGCATGCCGAGACCGACTTCCTCCATCCGTTTGTCCGATTCCGAACGCGAGA
>JBIPNO010000013.1:0-118296 GCA_044372775.1 Haloferula sp. | reverse complement strand
AGCAGCAGGCGGTTCTTCTTCCACGGATCACGTTCGGCGGAATGCCGTGCGTCAATCACGGCTGCCACTTCGGGCAGCCCCAGCTTGAGTTTGCGTCCAGGCATGACGCAACCTGACAGACCGGAACCGGCAAGTCACATTATTTCCAAGAAATGGTATAACACGTCGAAACCGTGGGGACGCGCCGTTCGCCAGATTCCCCGGAACCTTGCGATGATGATCTCTTCGTCCGGCTTCCACCCTTTGGTAATGAACAAATCCTCGCGTTCGCGTCGTCGATTGAGCGCCCGATAAATGTGAGCGGGAACCAAAGTAGCCTCCGCCTTGAAGCCATCCACCGCTGCACGCTGCGGGTCGAAGCCCCTCAGCTTCTCATCGAATTCGGCCAACTGGGCGTCGGTCCAAACCGCGCGCAACGCCCCTTCCCAAATCAATTCCAAGGACTGATCGAGAAAGACTTGGAAAATCAGCACGGAAAGCAGGGATGGCTTGGAATTCAGGACAATTCGTTGGAGATCGAACAAGGTGTGGATGTTCTCCGCCGCTGCCGGCGCCTCACCGATCACGATCTGTAGCAACGCCTCCTCAGCGCGGAAGTCGGCATACTTCCTGAGGCCGAGCTGAGATCCTGCAATTCCCGGCAAGACCGATTGGTCGGACTCATCAAAAGAGTACCGGTTCCACTCCACCATCCAAACCGCCTCGGGGCGCTTGAACGCTTCGCGGACTAGGTCCAGGCGCTCGGACTGCGGCCGGACCGCATCCAGCATCCGTCGCGCCGCTTCCCGCTCGTCCGCCACCGGAGGATCGAACAAGGCTCCGATCTCCGTTGGCTTTGCAAAGTACCGGTCGCAGCGCGGCGGGCGGCGGGCGAGGCCCGGGATCGGTGGCTCGATATCCCGGAATCTTCCGATCTGCGACATGGTTGCGTCCGCGATCATCGCGGGATGCTGGAAGACGTCGCGTTCTTTATCACCATCACTGGCGAAGTATTCCTCCGGCGTCGCTGCATAACCCCGTTCGCGAAGGGACTTGAGAAAGCGTTCCACCGAACGTTCGGCGACCCAATCGGAGATGGGAAACGACAAGGCGACCAGAGCGACAAGGATGAAAGGCGAACAAGCAACAACAAGCTTGGTCCGCCGGCTGCGGAGGAGCGCCCAGATCCGTGGAGGAAGTTTCACCGTCGCCAGGGTAGGTCGGCGAACGGGACCGGAAAAGACAAGAAGACCACGAAAAAGCCCGCCGCGGCGGACCGGGGCGGGCTTGGGAAGTTACGAGAGCGATGAAGGTCAGTGCTTCGGCCGGCGCTTCAGGCGGAGCTGGGCCATCGACTTGGCGATCATGGCCTGGAGGTGGGCCACTTCTTCCGCGTCGTGGTCGTGGCCCATCTTGCTGAGCTGTTCCTCGGCGCGCTTGAGGGCTTCCTCGGCCTTGGCTTCGTCGATCTGTTCCTCGCCCATGGCCATGTCGGTGAGGACGCTGACCTTGTGCTCGGTGACTTCGGCAAAGCCACCGCCGACCGCGAGGACCTCGGTCTTGCCGTTCTTCTCGTAGCGCAGCTCGCCCGGCTTGAGGGCGGTCACCAGCGCGGCGTGGCCATCAAGGATGCCCAGCTCGCCATCGGCCCCGGGCAGGTAGACGTTGCCGACGGTGTCGGAGAAGATCTTCTTCTCCGGGGTGACGATTTGGAGGTGGAGAGCCATGGGGCGGAAATGCTGAAACGCTGAAATCCTGAGAAGCTGAAATCGATCAGTCGCGGGAGACGGTGTCGATGCCGGCCTTCATGTAGAAGTTGCCTTCCGGCACGTCGTCCCACTTGCCGTCGAGGATCTGGGCGAAGCCCTTGACGGTGTCTTCCATCGAGACCAGCGCGCCGGGCACGTTGGTGAAGATTTCGGCCACGTGGAAGGGCTGGGTCAGGAAACGCTGGATCTTGCGGGCGCGGAACACCGAGAGCTTGTCCTCGTCGGAAAGCTCGTCCATGCCGAGAATCGCGATGATGTCCTGCAGGTCCTTGTAGCGCTGGAGCACGAGCTGGACGCCACGGGCGACGCGGTAGTGCTCCTCGCCGACGACTTCCGGGGCAAGCGCCTTGGAGGTCGAGGAGAGCGGGTCGACCGCGGGGAAGAGCGCCTGTTCCGCGAGGGAGCGCTCGAGCACCACGGTGGCGTCAAGGTGGGCGAAGGTGTTGGCGGGCGCCGGGTCGGTCAAGTCGTCCGCGGGGACGTAAACGGCCTGGATCGAGGTGATCGAACCCTTGTTGGTCGAGGTGATGCGCTCCTGGAGCGTGGCCATTTCCTCGGACAGGGTCGGCTGGTAACCCACGGCGGACGGCGTGCGGCCCAGAAGGGCGGACACTTCGGAACCGGCCTGGGAGAAACGGAAGATGTTGTCGACGAAGAGGAGCACGTCCTGGTTGTCCTCGTCGCGGAAGTGCTCGGCCATGGTCAGCGCGGAGAGCGCGACGCGGAGACGGGCGCCCGGAGGCTCGTTCATCTGGCCGTAGCAAAGGGCGACCTTGGAACCTTCGGCGGCAAGCACCGGGTTGCCCTTGTCATCGAGCTTCGGGTGACCTTTCTCGTCCTTCTCGGTGGCGATAACGCCGGACTCGATCATTTCCCAGTAGAGGTCGTTTCCTTCACGGGTGCGCTCACCGACGCCGGCGAAGACGGAGAAACCGCCGTGCGCCTTCGCGATGTTGTTGATGAGCTCCATGATGACGACGGTCTTGCCGACGCCGGCACCTCCGAACATGCCGCCCTTGCCGCCCTTGAGCAGCGGGCAGATCAGGTCGATCACCTTGATGCCGGTCACCAGGATTTCCGTGTTGGCCGACTGCTCGGTGAGCGACGGGGCCGCGCGGTGGATCGGCGAGCGCATCTCGGGATGGGCGAGCGGGACGTTTTCGTCCACCAGGTCGCCGGTGACGTTGAAGATACGGCCGAGGATCTGCTTGCCGACGGGCACCGCGATCGGCTTGCCCGTGTCGGTGAGCACCATGCCGCGCTTGAGGCCGTCGGAGGCCGACATGGCCACCGCGCGGACCCAGCCGTCGCCAAGGTGCTGCTGCACTTCGAGCACCAGCTTGGTGTGGACGCCGAAGAGGTCGTAGGAGACTTCGAGGGCGTTGTAGATGCCCGGAAGCGCGGTGGCTTTCGAGAAGTCGGCGTCAACGACGGCGCCGATGACCTGGACGATGGTTCCTTGGTTGCTCATGGCAGAAGAGATCAGTGATCGGTGTTCGGAGGGCAGGTCTTAGATTTCAGATCATTCCATGGCCCGCATGGCCGTGGTGATTTCGAGGAGTTCGGCGGTGATGGCGGCCTGACGGAGCTTGTTGTATTCGAGGGTGAGCTCCTTGATGAACTTCTTCGCGTTGTCGGTGGCGCCCTTCATGGCGACCATCCGCGCGGAGTGCTCGGAGGCGCGGCTCTCGACCAGCATCTGATAGACCTGGAAGTTGATGTAGAGCGGAAGCAAGGTGTCGAGAACGTCCGGGCCGCTGGGCTCGAAGAGGTAATCCTTGGCGAGGGCGGCGGCGCGGTTGGTTTCACCGACGGTGCCTTCTCCCATGCCTTCATAGGCCTGCTTCTCGCCGAGAGCGGCGGTGGAGATCGGCAGGAGCTGCACGACTTCCGGCTCCTGGCGCATCACGTTGATGTAGTTCGAGAACGCGACGCTGACCTTGCTGTAGCCGCCTTCGAGGAAGGCCTTGGTGAGGAACTTGGCGATCGGGCGGGCTTCGGAGAAAGGAACCGGGTCCTTCACCTCGAAGTCGGCGACCATTTCGCGGCCGGCCTTGCCGAGCTGGTTGCGCAGCTTGCGGCCGACGGTGACGAACTCCGCGTCCTTGGGCACATCGGCGCGGATCTTCTTGCCGAGGTTGGTGTTGAGCGCACCGCAAAGGCCCTTGTCGGTCGAAATGACCAGCACCAGTTCCTTGCCGCCTTCGCGTTGCTCGAGCAGCGGGTGGGCTTCCTCGCCGGTGTTCTCCTTGAGGTTGACCAGGACCTGGTTGAGCAGGTCCGCGTAGTCGCGGCCGGCCAGCGCCTGGTCCTGCGCCTTCTTCATCTTGGCGGCAGCGACAAGCTGCATCGCCCGCGTGATCTGGGCGGTGTTCTTGACCGACTTGATGCGCCGGCGGATGTCGCGAAGATTGGCCACAGTTTAAAAGGAGATTGGGGATTGGCTGATTGGACAATTGGGAAGAACCGAGATCCGAATGATCCAATTTCGAATGATCAAATATCCTTTGCTTACTTCCAAGACGCCTTGAAGTCGCCGATCGCCTGCTTGACGGCTTCGACCGCGGCGGCGTCCTTCTTGAGGTCCGGCTTTTCGTTGCGGATCTTGTCGAGCAGCTCGGTCTTGCGGGTCTCGAAGTATTCGCCCATCGCGTTCTGGAAGCGCTTCACGTCGGTGACCTTGACGTCGTCGAAGTAGCCGTTCTGCATGGCGAACAGGTAGACGGCTTCCATTTCCATGGAGAGCGGCGAGTACTGGTTCTGCTTGAAGAGCTCCACGATGCGGGCGCCGCGATCGAGCTTCTTCTTGGTGGAGGCGTCGAGGTCGGAGCCGAACTGGGCGAAGGCCTGGAGCTCGCGGAACTGGGCGAGGTCGAGCTTGGTGGTGCCGGCGACCGACTTGATGGTCTTGGTCTGGGCGGCGGAGCCGACGCGCGACACGGAGAGACCAACCGAGATGGCGGGGCGGATGCCCTGGTAGAAGAGGTCGGTTTCGAGGTAGATCTGGCCGTCGGTGATCGAGATCACGTTGGTCGGGATGTAGGCGGACACGTCGCCGGCCTGGGTCTCGATGATCGGCAGCGCGGTGAGCGAACCGCCACCGGCGGCATCGGTCAGACGGGCGGAGCGCTCGAGCAGGCGGGAGTGGAGGTAGAACACGTCGCCCGGATAGGCTTCGCGGCCGGAGGGGCGCTTCAGGATCAGCGACACCTGGCGGTAGGCAACGGCGTGCTTGGAAAGGTCGTCGAACACGATCAGGCAGTCCTGACCCTTGTCCATGAGGAACTCGGCGATGGCGCAGCCGGCGTAAGGCGCCAGGTACTGCATGGCCGCGGCGTCGGAGGCGGAAGCGGAGACGATGGTCGTGTATTCCATCGCGCCGGAGTCTTCCAGGATCTTCTGGATACGGGCGACGTTGGAGAGCTTCTGGCCGATGGCGACGTAGATGCAGTAAAGCGGCTTGTGGTTCTGCAGCTTGCCCTGCTCGGCCGCCTTGTTCTGCTTGGCCTGGGAGATGATGGTATCGACGGCGATGGTCGTCTTGCCGGTGGCGCGGTCGCCGATGATCAGCTCGCGCTGGCCGCGGCCGACGGGGATCATCGCGTCGATCGACATGATGCCGGTCTGCACGGGGACGGAAACGGATTTCCGCTTGATGATCCCGGGAGCGATTTTCTCCATCGGGTAGAAGGCGTCGGGGACGATGTCACCCTTGCCGTCGATGGCGTGGCCGAGGGCGTTGACGACGCGGCCGAGGAGGTTGTGGCCGACCGGGACGGAAAGCAGCTTGCCGGTGGTGGAGCACTCGGTGCCGGCGGTGATCTTGTCGTAGTTGCCGAGGAGCACCACGCCGACTTCGCCTTCTTCAAGGTTCATCGCGAGGCCGGTCACGCCGCCGGGGAACGAGATCATCTCGTTGAGCATGACGTCCGAGAGGCCCTCGACTTTGGCCACGCCGTCACCGACTTCGCGGACGACGCCGACGTTCGATTTCTGGACGGAGGCCGTGACGTTGGCGATCTCCTTTTCGAGTTCCTGGAGGATGCTGCTCATTGGAAGGTTTCCGGTTATCGGTTGTGTGTTAGAAGGGCTCCGGAGAGTGGATCAGAAGGCTTGGGCGAGGCGGTCGAGGCGGCCCTTGACGGAGCCGTCGAAGACGTCGTTTCCGACGCGGATCTTGAGACCTCCGAGGAGGTCGGGGGTGACGCGGTATTCGAAGGAGAGGTCGTTGCCGTATTTCGCGACGAGGCCGGAGACGACGCGGTCGCGGGAAGGCTGGTCGAGCTCGGCGGCGCTCTCGATCACCACGCGGCGGCGTTCGAGTTCGAGGCGGACCAGGCGCTTGAGGGCGGTGAGGATGCCGCGGTAGTCGCGCGGCTTCCTTTCGGCGATCCGGCGGATGGCGGTGGAAAGCTTGGCCTCGTCAAGACGTCCGCCGCTCTGGCAGAGCCGGAAAATGCGGCGGGCGGCGGTGTTGGCGACCTTGGAGATTTTCATGACGAGGGCGGCGGGCGGCGGGAAATGGGCGGGGAATCGATCAGGCTTCGACAGAAGCGAGGGCTTCCTGGTTGATGCGGGCCTGGTCGTCGGAGGTGAGGATCTTGCCGGTGACCTGGGTGGTGGTGGCGGTAACCAGGCGGCCGAACTCCTGTTTGAGCTCGGCGGCGATCGCGGCGCGCTCGGCGCGGGCGGCGGCTTCGGCCTTGGCGAGAATCTGCTGGGCGGAAGCGATGGCTTCCTGGGCCTTCTGCTCGGAAAGGGCGGCGGCGCTGGTCTTGGCCTCGTTGATCAGGCGGGCGGCGTCCTCGTTGGCCTTGGCGATCGCGGCGGCGGTGGTCTTCTCCGAGTCAGCGAGCTGCTGCTGGATGCGGACCAGGTTCGCCTCGCCCTCGGCGATGCGGCTGCGGCGCTGTTCGAGCATGGCCTGGATCGGGCCGAAGGCGAACTTCTTGAGAAGGAAGGCGACGATCAGGAAGGAGACGCACTGGCTGATGAAGAAGGGCCAGTCGATCTTGAACGCGCGGAAGATTTCACCCGCGACACCACCGCCGTCGGCTTCAACGGGAGGAGTAACGGCCAGGAGTTCGAAAATCGGAGTCATCGGACGAAATGCTGGTGGATCAGGTGAAATCGGGAAACGGAAAGGAAAAGGTGGCGCGGAGGCCGGTGAGGGCCTCCGCGCCGGGAAGGCTTACTTGGCGAGGAAGATCGCGAAGAACACGATACCTTCGATGAGCGCCGCGAGAATGATCGACAGCGTCAGGATGTTGCCGGCGGCGCCGGGGTTGCGGCCGGTGGCTTCGGCGGCCTTGGCACCGAGGAGGCCGATGCCGATGGCGGCGCCGATGGCGGCGAAGGCGACGTGGAAGTTGCCCTTGAGGCCGGAAACGGCGTCAGCGGCCTGAGCGAGGAGTTCGAGGGTCATGATGTCAGTTCAGTTTTGGTGTTGCGCCCGGCCCCCACGGTCATTGCCATGGTCAGGACGGGAAAGGGTTCAATGGGCGTGATCCTTGTCGTCGTGGTGGTCGTCGCCGTGATCGCAGATCAGCTTGAGGAAGACCGCGGTGAGGAGCATGAAGACGAGCGCCTGGATCAGGCCGACCAGGAGTTCCAGGAAGTAGAACGGAAGCGGCGGGAGCCAGGCGAGCCACTTGGTGTCGCCGACCACGAGCATCATGTTCTCCAGGATGTTCTCACCGGCGAAGATGTTGCCGTAGAGACGGAAGGAAAGGGCGACGGGGCGGAAGAGGATGGAGACGATTTCCAGCACGCCGACGAAGGCGAAGACCACGAGCATGCCGACGGCCATGATCCCGCTGAACTTGCCTTTGGGGGCGAAGATGTGGGCGAGGAAGTTCTTGATGCCGTTCTCGGTGATCGCCCAGTAGAACCAGAGGAGGGCGAAGGTGAAGGCCATCGCCGCGGTCATGTTGAGGTCGGCATTTCCGCCGCGCAGGAAGGGACGGAACTTGTCGTGGGCTTCGACGCCGGGGCCTGTGAGCGCCCAGCCGACGGTCCCGACGCCGGGGATCAGTCCGAACCAGTTGGTGAAGAGGATCAGCACGAAGATGGTGCCGAAGAACCAGAAGGTGCGTTTGACCAGGTGCTTGCCCAGGATGCCTTCGAGGAAGTTGTAGAGGCTTTCCACCAGCCACTCGACGAAGTTCTGCAGTCCCGAAGGGATGAGGGTGAG
The DNA here is from genome assembly GCA_044372775.1 of Haloferula sp. GTDB lineage: Bacteria > Verrucomicrobiota > Verrucomicrobiia > Verrucomicrobiales > Akkermansiaceae > Haloferula. The sequence continues at coordinate 110,355 of JBIPNO010000013.1, read as the reverse complement.
CTTCTTGGTCGCGAGCTGGGCCACCAGGATGATGAAGGCGGCGACGATCCAGACCATCAACATCGAGTTGGTGATCACGAATGGCCCGACATTGAAGATCTCCTCCGCGTGGGCGGGCAGATGGTCGTGACCGCCGGCGGCGGCAAGGGCCGGAGCCGCACAGCAGAGCCAGGCGAACAGGATGGTGAAGATGGTGCGACGTGGCATTGCCGGGGAGCGCTTCGCGAAAGCGCGCGCGGGCTGTATCAGACGATTTTGTAGCGGCGCAAGAGCTATTTGTGAAAAATTTCACAAGCTCCCTGAAATGTTGATTCCGTGGAACTTGTGCCTGCTTCAAAGGGCACTCCGGTTGGCGTGCAAAAGCAGCTCGGCACGGGTTCCCGTAACGATTTCATCCCGACCCAGCCCGCAGGCCGCGACGACCCGGAATCCCTGCTCCAGAGCCTGCCCGATCAGTTCCTCGGCCGGCAGGCAGAGGCGGCCGCCGGTCTCGACGAGCGAGAATCCGAGATTTCCCGCGCCGTGGTAGGAGCGGTAGATCACTTCGGTGCAGGCCAGGCGGTCGGAATTCCTGAAGTCGAAGGAGAAGTCGAACAGCTTGCCCTCGTGCCGCATCCCGCGCTCCAGGGCGGCCGCAAGCTCGGCGGGCGGCAGCGGCGGGCGGAGGACCACGAAGGCATCGACTTCCAGGGTCTCATGGACCGGGCGGAAAAGGACGCCGTCCTTTTTCGCCTCCAGAAAGACCACCGGATCCCGCGCCCGGCGGGCCAGGCCGGCGGGCGGACGGACCCCGAGAGCGGCCCGCTGCTCCTCGCTGCCGATGAAAAAGGCGGCGTGAGGCCAGAAACCGGGCAGGAAGAGGTTGCTCATGGCATCGTCGTGGCGCGTCAGGAAGACATCACCGGGCCGGGCAAGCCGGAGGATTTTCTCGCGGTGGGCGGCACTCACCCGTTTCGGCACTCCGGCCGGCTTGACCCCCGGCTGGCGGAGGTCCGCCACCATCCGGCCGGACCACTCGAGGAATCCGAACATCGACTGCTGCCAGGCCGAGCGGTGCCGCCGCACGATCGAGAACCAGCCGTAGCCGAGGCGGCGGCGCAGGATGTCGCGGCGGCGGCGTTCGATCCATTCCTCCTCGTCGCGCAGCAGCTCCACCACCGGTGCGAGTTCGGGGTCGGCGGCCAGCGCGGCGATCTCGCTACGATGTTTCTCGTAGAAGTCGGCGGCCTCGCGGAACTGCATGAGGCGGACCGGATCGGTGGTCGCGCGGAAGAGCCGGGCGAAGGTCTTGCGCGGGATGCCGTGGCCCTGCCTCGTCGAGCTTTGCCGCCAGCAGCGGTGCCGCGGCCGCCAGATCGGCCAGCCCGCGGGCTTGGCGTAGCAGCAGGCAGGCCGCCGCGAAGGCCACGGTGAAGGCGGGTAGCCGGGCATGCCAGCCGCCCGCGGCGGGCGCGCAGGCCTGTTCCAGCGAGCCGAGCACGGCCAGCAGCGCGGCGCGGGCGGACAAGTACTGCGAATATCGTAGACGGACGGCCTCGTCCTCGTCGGGTTTGAAGTAGCCGCGTTCCGCCGCCGCCGCGAGGAAGGGCAGCACGAGCCCGGCGCGGGCGACTTCGGCCGCACCGAGCACGGTGCGGGCGCCCTGCCGGACCCTTGCATCGGAGGCGCGGCCATCCGTTCGATTCATCGTGCGGAGCATGCCATCTACGGCATCCATCGTAAAGAGCCTGCCGCGCGGCGGACCCGCCGACCCGCGCCAGCGCCCGTGGCTCTAGGCGTGGCAAGGAATCCGGGCCTTGTATTTTGGCTTGCCAAAGAACGGGGCGGCACGCAAAAGCGGGTCGCCATGAACAAAGCAGAACTTGTTGAAGCCATCCAGAAGGCCCTCGGAAAAGACGCCACCAAGCGTGCCGCCGAAGATGCCCTTGCCGCCGTCCTCGGTTCCATCGAAAAGGGAATCAAGGGCAAGGACAAGAAGGTGCAGATCATCGGATTCGGCACCTTCGACGTCAAGAAGCGCGCCGCCCGCATGGGTCGCAACCCGAAGACCGGCGAAGCGATGAAGATCGCCGCGTCCAAGTCCGTGGGTTTCAAGGCTTCCTCCACCCTGAAAGCAGGTCTTTGATTCCCACCGGTGCCGGCTTCGTTCCGGATCCGGCACCCCGGGATGCAAAAAGCCCAAAAATGACGACCCCGGCCGACCGCCGGGGTCGTTGTTGTACCGGAAGGGATTCTTCCCTAAGCCTCGTGCCACCCGCCCCCAGACCATGAAACCACGACTGACCCTGGCCGAAACCACGCTGCCCGACGGCACGGTGCTCGGCCTCCACGAGCATGACGGCCGGCGCTATCTTCAATACGGCGGGATTCAGCTCGCCGGTCCGGCGACCCGAGCCAGCGAGCAGGAGCTGGGCCGGATCGCCTGCGCGCCGTTCCGCTCGGTAAAAGAGCCGAAAATCTGGATCGCGGGCCTGGCCCTCGGCGAAGTGCTCGCCGGGGTGATGGAAACCCTGCCACAAAAGAAAGCCACCTTCCTGATCGCCGAGCCCTGGCCGGAGCTCGCCGGCTGGCACCGCGAATTCCTGCCCGACTGCCCGACGGTGAACGACCCGCGGGTGGACATTCTCCCCGATGCCGGCCCGGCGGTATTCCACAGCCACGACCAGGATCTCCACGCCGTGCTGGTCCACACCGACACCGCGCCGCAGGCCGAAAAAGGCCGCGCCTTGTTCGAAGACCGCCGCTGGCTGGCCGCGGTCCACGGGGCCTTGCAGCCCGGCGGCTTGCTCGGAATCGCATCAGCGCGACCCTTGCCGCAGATCGAACGCCACCTCTCGCGCGCCGGATTCGAAGTGGTCCGCCACGAGATCGACGCCAGCCCGAACGCCCGCCGGCCGCGCCGCCATTTCCTCTGGCTCGCCCGGAAAGGCAAATCCGACGACTGACTCCGCTACCCACGCATCCCACCCATGAAAGTGCTCTCCCTCCTCGCGGCTTCGATCGCCGTCTCCCACGCGGCCGAATTGACCGTCGCCGCCAAACCGTTCCGGATCGACCGTGGCTTCACCGCGACGCTCCTGCCGGCCAAGCCCGTGTCGATCGCCATCGAGCCCGAAACCTGGCCCGATTTCGTGATCGAGGAAATCCTGCCCCACGGCCGTGCGGTCAAGAAGGGCGAGGTGCTGGTGAAATTCGAACGCGAAGGCTACGACCGGAAGCTCGAGGATCTCCGCCGCGCGATCGCCGGCCGGGCGCTTTCGCTGGCCAGCCAGGAGCTCGCGTTCAGCAAGCTGGAGGAGGAAACCACCCTCAAGCTCGAAGCCGCCCGTCGCGCCGCCGCGACCGCTGCCGATGACTTCGAATACTTCACCACGGTCGGCCGCAAGACCGACGAGGAGGAAATCGCCGACAATCTGGAAGGGGCCAAGCGCCGGCTCGAGGCAACTCAGGAAGAGCTGAAGCAGCTCAAGATGATGTATGACGCCGACGATCTCACCGAGCAGACGGAAGAGATCATCCTGAAGCGCCAGGAGTACGCGGTGAAGTCGAGCGAACTCTCGCTGAAGCACACCGAACTGGCGACCCAGCGCGCCCTCGAAGTCTCGCTGCCGCGCCGCGCCGTAGCACTGGAAGCGGAAGCCAAGAGCAGCGCGATCGAGCTGGAAAAGGCCGAGAAGAACCTGCCGCGCGGACTTGAAAACGCGCGGCTCGATCTCGAAACCGCTCGCACGGCCGCCGCCCGGGAAAAGGAGGAACTGGCCGAGCTGGAGAAGGACGGCGCGCTGTTCGAAATCAAGGCCGCTGCCGACGGCGTCTTCTACTACGGCTCCCTCGACGAAGGCCGCTGGTCGCTCGGCGAAATGGCCAAGGTCCTCGTCAAAGGCGGCCGCGCTCCTTTCGTCCGGCCCTTCGCCAGCATCGTGCCGGCCGAAGCCGACTTCGGGCTCATCGCCCATGTCGATGAATCGGTGGCCCGCAGCCTCAAGGCCCAGCTCAAGGGCAGCCTGACCGCCGCCGGCCGCGAGGATGTCGCCCTCACCGCCACGATCCAGGAAGTCGCCGGCGTGCCCGCGGGCGACGGCAAGTACCGGATCGACCTGCTTCCCGAATGGCCGGAGAAGGAGAAGCTCGAATGGCCCGCCGACCTCGATGTCGCCGCGGGCATGAGCTTCGAGTGCCGCTTCGTGGTCTATCAAGAGGAGAACGCGATCGCCGTGCCGGCCAAGGCGCTTCAGGCCGGCGAAGGCGGTACCTGGACCATCCAGGTGAAGATGGCCGACGGCAAGAGCGAGACCCGCACGGTGTCCCGTGGCCGCGCCCACGGGGAGCTGGTGGAAATCGTCGCCGGACTCGAAGGCGGACAAGTGGTCATCATCCCCGATTGAATCCCGTGAAAAGCCTCCTCGCCGCCGCCGCTGTTCTTTCCTTCGCCCCCGCCTTCGCCCAGGAAAAGCCCGAGGCGGAAGTCAATCCGTCCACCATCGCCGTCTCCATCCGGCGCGGCGTGGATTTCCTGATCGAGGACCAGAACGAAAACGGCTCGTGGGGCAGCGCGACGCGGACCAAGGGGCTGAACATTTACGCGCCGATGCCCGGCGCGCACCACGCCTTCCGCGCCGGAGCCAGCGGTCTCGCATTGGCGGGCTTGATCGACAGCGGCGACACCCGGCCTGAAGCTCTTGCTTCCATCGCCAAGGGTGCCGCGTGGATGGAAGCGGAGATGCCGAAACTGCGGCGCGCCGACCAGACGACGACCTACAACGCCTGGGGCCACGCCTACGGGCTGCGGGCCATGACAAGGCTCCACAAGATCGCGAAGACCGACGAGGAAAAGGCGAAGTGGAAGCGGCTTGGCCAGCAGCAGGTCGACCTGGTCAACCGCTACATGGACATCAACGGCGGCTGGGGATATCTCGACCTGTTCGATGACATGACCACGCAAAAGCCGACCGGGATCACCACGGCATTTACGACGGCCACCGTACTTCTCGCGATGCACGAAGCGAAGGAACTGATGGGCGTCACGCTCGACGAGCGGATCGTCAAGGCATCCCTCGCCAGCATCGAACGCCAGCGCACGCCGGACTTTTCCTACGTCTATTCCCACGGCCACATCCAGCGCCCGCGGGTCCCGATCAACCGCCCCGCCGGTTCGCTGGCCCGCAGCCAGGCCTGCAACGCGACCTTGCGCGCCTTCGGCGAGGAGAAGGTCACCGACAAGGTCATCACCGAATGGGCCGACCGCTTCATTGAGCGCGAGGGCTTTCTCAGCATCGGCCGCAAGCGCCCGGTGCCGCACGAGACGCACTTCCAGATCTCCGGCTACTTCTACTACTACGGGATCTATTACTTCACCGAGTCGGTCGAGTTCCTCCCCGCAGCCGAGCAGCCCGGCCACGCCGCGAAGCTCGCGAAGGTCATCCTCCACCGCCAGGAAAAGGACGGCTCGTGGTGGGACTACCCGCTTTACGACTACCACCAGCCCTACGGCACCGGCTACGCGCTGATGGCGATGGCGTGGTGCCGGGAGAAGATCGGGACTCAGGAGTAATGTCAGCCCTTTGTGAACAGTTCGCGAACTCGCCGGGTGCAAGTCGCGGGGTCTAACAAAACGGGCTTCGTTACCGGCAGTTCCCGGTCGGTTCTTCGCAGGAATCGCTGGCCGTGGAATGCCTTTGGTGAAGCGGTGGAACGGCGATTTCCGGGGCTTGTTCACACCCTTACGATGAAGAGATTCTTTAATTTAAAAAGAAGCTCTTCTTAGAACGTGTGAGCAAGTGAGCGATCCTGGAGGAAAGAGAGCATCGCTTGAGCCGAAAAACAAAGCGGCGCACCCGGGAGGAAGCCAGGTGCGCCGCGAGAGGGAGCGGGGTGGCCTCAGATGAGCATCAGGGCGGGTTGCTCGATCAGCTTCTTCACTTCGGCGAGGAAGCTGGCCGCCACGGCGCCGTCGACCACGCGGTGGTCGCAGCTCACGCCGAGGTTGATGCGCAGGCCGGGGACGACCTGGCCGTTCTTGACGACCGGCTTTTCGATCGCGGCACCGACCGAGAGGATGAGGGCCTGCGGCGGGTTGACGATGGCGTCGAAGCTTTCGATGCCCCAGGCGCCGAGGTTGGAAACGGTGACCGTGCCGCCGTCGAATTCGCTCGGCTTGAGCTTCTTCTCCTTGGCGCGGGCGGCCATGTCCTTGACCTCTTTCGAGATCTGCAGGACCGACTTGGTTTCCGCCTGCTGGATGACCGGGGTGACCAGGCCGTCTTCCACCGCGATGGCGACGGCGAGGCCGACGTGCTTGAAGCTGACGATGTGGTCGCCGGCGAAGGAGGCGTTGACCGCGGGCACCGCGACGGTGGCGTTGATCACGGCCTTGAGGACGAAGTCGTTGACCGAATACTTGTTGCCGTGGGTGAGCTCGGCCTGGGCGTTGATCTGCTTGCGCAGGGCCATCAGCGGCGCGGCATCGGCTTCCACGTGGAGGTAGAAGTGCGGGATCGTCTGCTTGGAGGTCAGCAGGCGGGAGGCGATGACCTTGCGCATGGAGGACAGCTCGATGCGGCTGTCGCCTTCCTTGGCGGTGGGCAGGAGCGCCTGTGGCGCGGCGGCGGGTGCAGCCTGCGCTGCGGCTGCCGGAGCCGTGGAGCGTGCCTTGGCGGCTGCGACAAGGGCAGCGGCGGCGTTTGCCTGCGTCGACTTGGCGGGGGCGCTGGATCCGGCGGACACCACATCGGCGCGGACAATGCGGCCGCCGGGGCCGCTTCCACTGAGGGAGGAAATGTCGACGCCGAGTTCGGAGGCGACCTTGCGGGCGAGAGGAGACGACTTGATGCGAGCGCCGTCTTCGGCCCTGGCCGTCACCGGTGTGGCGGGAGTTGCTGTTGTTGCGGCGGGAGCGGCCGCGGGGGTCGGAGCAGCGGCAGGTGCGGCCGCTGGTGTCGCCGGAGCGGCATCGTCGCCATCGAGGACCGCAAGCACGGATCCGATGGCGGCCTTGTCGCCCTCCTGGATGAGGATTTCCGTGATGGTTCCTTCATCGAAGGCTTCCATTTCCATGGTGGCTTTGTCGGTTTCGACTTCGGCGAGGATGTCGCCGATCTCGACGGAATCGCCGACTTTCTTGTGCCACTTGATGAGTGTGCCCTCGGTCATGGTGTCCGAGAGTTTGGGCATTTCGATTTGGATGGCCATGGATGGAGTAAAAAAGGGAGTGAGGCGCGGGGGAGATTGCGGAATCGGGGTTGCATTTCCAGTCTTTTCCCGCCGCCGTGTGCTTGTTGACGCGCTCGCGGCCAGCTTCCGCGGGGAGCGATTGCCCGCAAATGAAAACGGAGGCCGCCATGGCCTCCGTTCCCGTTGAATCCGGTAGATCGCCCTGCGACCTTACTCGAGAGTGATTTTCTTCATGGTCGGGACCAGGCCCACGTGCGGGCTGCCGCTGCCGCCTTGGACGGAAGCCATCTTGCGGGCGGCCTCGCTCTTGGAGCCGCAGCAGCCTTCGTCGAGGCAGTAGTAGCGGGTGCAATCCGGGCAAGGGATGCGGACCTTCTTGGTCACGGTCTTGTAGCGCGGAACCTTGGTCTCCTTGACCTCGGTCAGGCCGCTCTTGGCATCAACCACGACTTCCTCGCGGACGATGTCATGACCACAGAGTTTGCGCTGAGAGGTTTCCTCGGTGTAGCCGGCGCTTCCGCTCTTCCAGCCGAACATGGAGCAGCAGGAGGAAAGGCCCAGCGAGAGGGCGACGAGTGGCAGGATCAGGAGCAGGTTTTTCATGGGATTGGAGAGTTAGAAGAGGCAGCAGCAGGAGGTGGACGCGAGGCAGAGGGCCACCAGACCGGCGGCGGCAAGAAGCTTGATCATGGTGAGGCGATGCTAGGAAGAAGGGCTGTCGTGGCAATGAAAAAGACCGCGGGGATCAGCCCAAAGCCAGGACTTTCTCCACGATCCGGCGCGGATTCGGAAGCTGTTCATCCTCGATGTGCTGGGAGTAGATCGCCGGTGCGTCCATGGTGGTGACCCGCTTGATCGGCGCGTCGAGGTAATCGAAGGCCTTGTCCTGGATCAGGTGCGAGACCATCGCCGACACGCCGCCGAAGCCCTTCGACTCGTCGACAAGGACCACGCGGTTGGTCTTCATCACCGACTTCAGGATCGCATCGACGTCGAGCGGGCGGATCGAGCGCAGGTCGAGGACGTCGGCGTCGATGCCGTGCTTCTCCTTCAACGTCTCCGCGGCTTCGAGGGCGTGGATGACGGAGCGGCCATGGGCGATGATGGAGACGTCCTTGCCCTCACGCTTCAGGTCGGCCACGCCGAGCGGAATCACGAAGTCGCCGTCGGCCGGATCCGGCACCTCGCCGGTCATCCCGTAGAGGCGGGTGTTCTCCATGAAGTAGACCGGGTCGTTGTCGCGGATGGCGGCCTTGATCAGGCCCTTGGCATCGGCGGGGGTGGCCGGAGCGCAGACCTTGAGACCGGGGAATGCGGCGAACAGGCCTTCGGGGATGTGCGAGTGGGTGGCACCGACGTTGGTGCCGCCGTTGGCCGGGCCGCGCATGACGATCGGGCAATTGATCAGGCCGCCGGACATGTAGCGGACGCAGGCGGCGTTGTTGACGAGCTGGTCGAAGGCGACGGAGTGGAAGGACCAGAACATCAGCTCCATCACCGGGCGGACGCCGAGCATGGAGGCGCCGATGCCCATGCCGATGAAGCCGGCTTCGGAGATCGGGGTGTCGACGATGCGCTTGTCGCCCCATTTCTTCCAAAGGCCTTCGGTGACCTTGTAGGCACCGTTGTACTGGGCGACTTCCTCGCCCATGATGACGACGTTGGGGTCGCGGGCGAGTTCCTCGTCGAGGCCTTCACGGAGAGCTTCGCGGTAGGTGAGCGTGCGGGACATGGAGATGGTGCGTGTCGGGGATCCGGGGAAAGTACTAGAGTTACCGTAGTTCGGCTCAGTCGGTGAAGAAGTGCTGGCCGAGCTTGGAAGCGGGAGTGCCGTTGTCGGTCTCCCAGTAGACGTCGTCCATGATGTCGGCGATGGCCGGTGCGGGCGACTCTTCGGCGAATTTCACCGAGGCGACGGCGTCGGCGAGTGCTTCCTTGTCGATCGCGTCGAGCTGCTCTTCGGTGGCGACGCCCTCTTCCACCAGGCGTTTCCGCCAGAGCCGGATGGGGTCGAAGTGGGTCTTGTAGTTCTCGATCTCCTCCGGCGAGCGGTATTTCTTCGCGTTGGCGTCGGCGACGCTGTGGCCGTAGTAGCGGTAGGTGGTGATTTCGAGGATGGAGGGCTTGAACTCCTTGCGGGCGCGCTCCATCGCGATGTGGGTCTTGGCGCGGACCTCGTAAAGGTCGGAGCCGTCGATCACGTCCCAGTCCATGTCGTAGGCTTCGGCGCGCTGGGCGAGGCAGCCGCGGTAGGCGGAGGAGCGCTTCTGCGAGGTGCCCATCGAGTAGCCGTTGTTCTCGATGATGTAGATGACCGGGATCTCGAAGAGGGCGGCGATGTTGAGGGATTCGTGGAAGGCGCCCTGGTTGACCGCGCCATCGCCGAGGTAGCAGAGGGCGCAGCCTTCCTTGCCAAGATACTTGAGGCCGTAGCCGAGGCCGAGGCCGAGCGGGGTCTGGCCGGCGACGATGCCGTGGCCGCCCCAGTAGTTCTTGTCCGGGGCGAAGAAGTGCATGGAGCCCCCTTTGCCCTTCGAGCAGCCGGTGGCCTTGCCGAAGAGTTCCGCCATCAGCGGGTTCATCTCCATGCCCGACATCAGCGCGTGGCCGTGGCAGCGGTAGGCCGTGATGTTGTGGTCGTTTTCACCGCACAGCGAGAGCGTGCCAACGGCGACCGATTCCTGGCCGATGTAGAGGTGGAGGAAGCCACCAATCTTGCCGCCGTTGTAATACTTGAGCGCGGTTTGCTCGAAGCGGCGGATGCGGACCATTTTCCGGAACAGCTCGATTTTTTGTTCGGCCGTCAGGGCCTTGTTGATCGGAGATCCGGCGAAATCGAGGCGCGGGGTTTCGGCAGTGGCGGACGACATCATGGCGGAGCGGAGATAGGGTTCCGGAGCGGTAGAGGGCAAGAACTTATCGGGTCTGTGCGAGGGCCGGTACGGGCTCGTTGGACTGGCTCCACGAGGGCCGGGCGAGCAGGAAAAGGGCCGTGAAGAGGAGATTCGCGCCGGCGAGGTTGCGCAGGAAAACCCAGCTCGGCATCGCATCGGTCGGCCGGCCGCTCCACAGGGCCTGCCACAGACCACCGGCGGACTTCGCGTAGAGTGGGTCGGCCAGCCAGACGGCGGCGTTGGTGACGAGATGGAAGACGAGTGCGGCGATGAGTCCGCCGCCGAGCAGGAGGGCGGTGGAGGAGGATTTGCGGAAGGGCAGGGCCATGGCACCGGTGAGGAGGAGGGCCAGGAAAGCGACGATCACCCCACCGCCGGCTTCGAAGGGATTGTAGCCTTGGAGGGCGCTGGCGAGCGGATTGCTGACGAGCCAAGCGATGACGGGAAGTGCCCAGGCCTTGGTGCCGCGGAGAAAAACGATGCTGCAGAGGAAGAGGGCGGGCAGCGGCTGGAAGTTCGGTAGCTGGTGCGAAAAGGCCGCTCCGAGGGCACGGAACCCGACCAGAAGGGCGAGCAGCAGGAGGGCGGACGTCCAAGGGCGTTGCATGCCTTTCCCTGCCTGATCCCGCACCCCCGGGCGAGCCGAAAATGCGCAAGCTTGCCATCGGTTCCAAGGCTGTTGTCTTCTTGGCGCATGGACTGGGAACCGCTGATCGCTGCTGCTTGGGAAGTTCGGGAAAGGGCGCATGCTCCCTACTCCAAGTTCCACGTGGGAGCGGCACTTTTGGTGGACGGAGAAGTCTTCACCGGCTGCAACGTCGAGAACCTGTCCTACGGTCTGACCAACTGCGCGGAGCGGGTGGCGGTGGGGACCGCGATCGCGGCGGGCTGCCGAACGATCGAAGCGGTGGCGGTGGTGGCGGATACCGCGGTGCCAATTTCCCCCTGCGGCGCGTGCCGACAGGTCTTGGCGGAGTTCGGTGATCCGCTGATCTGTCTGGCGAACCGGACGGAGCGGCTGGTGTTCCGCTTGTCGGAGCTGCTCCCGCGGGCGTCGGCCGGGATTCTCGATCGATCGGGCCCTTAGGACCTATTCTCCGTTCCACGTGGAACATGGGTAGGGTCAGACGCCCCCGGCCGGCCGGAACGGGCCCTGGTTGCCCGTTTCACCTCTGTAGACAATAGTAGGCTTCCCGGTGCTTCGCGGACGAGCGTGGGCGCGTCGTCCCTACCCTTGTCCTTGTGCCGCCACCTGCGTAGCCTCTTTCCACCTCATGTTCCGCTACCCCAAGCGCTACGACGTCCTCGTCATCGGAGCCGGCCACGCCGGCGTGGAAGCCGCCCTTGCTGCCGCCCGGCTGGGGGCGCAGGTGGCGGTGTTGACCCAGAACCTGGACACCATCGGCCAGATGTCCTGCAACCCGGCGATCGGAGGACTGGCGAAGGGGCACATGGTCCGGGAGATCGATGCCCTCGGCGGGGCGATGGGGCTGAACACCGACGCCACTGGGATCCAGTTCCGGATGCTGAACGCCTCCAAGGGCCCCTCGGTCCGGGCGCCGCGGGCCCAGTGCGACAAGAAGGCGTACCAGTTCCGGATCAAGTGGCTGCTCGAGTCCACGCCGGGGATCGAGCTGCACCAGGGGAACGTCGCGGAGATTCTGGTTGAGAGCGACCAAGTCGCCGGCATCACGACCTCGCTCGGCATGGAAATCCAGGCCGCGTCGGTGGTTCTATCGGCTGGGACGTTCATGCGGGGGCTGATGCATGTCGGTCTGAAGAACGAGAAGGGAGGCCGGATGGGCGACGCCACCTCCACCGTTTCCGATTCCCTCAAGCACCTCGGGTTCCACGTGGAACGTTTCAAGACCGGCACGCCCTGCCGGCTGAACGGCCGCTCGATTGATCTCTCGCGCTGTGAGCGCCAGGATGGTGACAGCCCGGCACCGCTTTTCTCTTACTTGGCCGATACGCTGCAGAAAGCCCCGGATGACCTTTTCACCCTGAATCCCTGGGGCGATCCGGCGTTCCACGTGGAACAGATGCCTTGCTGGGTGACCTACACGAACCCGGCGACCCACGACATCATCCGCGGCAATCTCGACCAATCGCCGATGTATTGCGGGGTGATCGAGGGCGTGGGACCGCGCTACTGCCCGTCGATCGAGGACAAGGTGGTGCGCTTCGCCGAGAAGGAGCGCCACCAGATCTTCCTGGAGCCGGAGGGCCGTCACACCCGGGAATTCTACGTCAACGGTGTCTCGACCTCGCTGCCCTACGAGGTCCAGCTTGCCTTTCTCCGTACCATCCCCGGGCTGGAGCACTGTGAGATCCTCCGCCCTGGCTACGCCGTGGAATACGACTACTGCCCGCCGACCCAGCTCCATCCGACCCTTGAGACCAAGCTCGTCGCCGGCCTCTACTTCGCCGGCCAGATCAACGGCACCTCCGGTTATGAGGAAGCGGCGGGGCAGGGCTTGCTGGCGGGGGCGAATGCCGCACTCAAGGTGGCCGGCAAGCCCGATCTGATCGTCCGCCGCGACCAGGCCTACCTCGGGGTGATGATCGATGACCTGGTGACCAAAGGCTGCACCGAGCCCTACCGGATGTTCACCTCCCGCGCCGAGTTCCGCCTGCTGCTGCGCCAGGACAACGGCGATCTCCGCCTGACCCCGCTGGCTGCCGAGCTCGGGCTGGCCGATGGCGAACGCGTCCGTCGGGTGCGGGAGAAGGCCGCCGAACTCGCCCGCGCCCTGCACTGGGGCAGGGGGGCGGTGCATCAGGGCGTCAAGATCGACCACTGGTTCCGCCGGGTCGAAAACACCTGGGAGATGCTTCCAGACGACCTCAAGAAAGAGTTCCACGTGGAACTTTGGCCGCTGATCGAGACGGAGCTGAAGTATGAAGGCCATCTCCAGCGGCAGCAGGTGCAAGTCGAGCGGATGGCCCGCCACGAGGACAAGCGCATCCCATCCGACCTCGATTACAGCAGTATCCGCGGCCTGAAGAAGGAGGCGCAGGTGAATTTCACCCGCATCCGCCCCGCCACCCTCGGCCAGGCCGGGCGGATCTCCGGGATCACCCCGGCGGACGTGGCGATTCTGGCGGTGTGGATGGAGAAGTTAGGGACGGGAAAGCTAGGAACGGAAAAGGTAGTGTCGGACCCCGTGGTCCGACCGGAACGGTCCCCGGAGGCCCGTTCCACCGCCAAAGATTTCAGCAGCCCTCCCGGTGCTTCGCGGACGACCGAGGGCGGATTGCCTCTGGCCATCTCCGCTTCGCTCCGGTTGTCCCTACCTTCCGCGACCGACGGTCGCGAGGTAGGGACGGAAAAGGTAGGGTCGGACCCCCTGGGCCGACCGGAACGGTCCCCCTGAGGTCCGTTCCACCGCCAAGGATTTCAGCAGCCCTCCCGGTGCTTCGCGGACGACCGAGGGCGGATCAACCCTACCTCCTGAGGGCGCATCGACCCCAGCTTCCGCCCGTCCCGTCCGCCAACGTCTCCCCCACGATCCTCCGCATTGGCTCGATCCGACCCAAGAGACTTGGTTCCTGACGATCTGCTGCGAGACCCGTCACAAGAACCAGCTTGCCCTCCAGGAGGCTTGGCAATGCCTGCTCGAGACCTTTCTCAAGTACGACGAACTCGGCCACTGGTGCGCGCGGCTCCTGGTCGCCATGCCTGACCACCTCCACGCCTTGGTCAGCTTCCCCGACAACTTCTACCTGAAGAAGCGCATCGCGACGTTCAAATCCTGGACTACCAAGCACGCCGGCATTGTCTGGCAGCGGGACTTTTTCGACCACCGGCTGCGGTCGGTGGAAGAAGCCGTGGCCAAGCGCATCTACATTGAGATGAATCCGGTTCGCGAGGGTCTGGCCATCACTCCCGAAGCTTGGCCCTACCTCTGGCGAGGCAAAGGCAGGGACGATCCGCCCCGGTCGTCCGCTGAAGCACCATGAGAGCTCAGCCGTCGGGGACCATTCCGGTCGGCCGAAGGCGTCCGACCCTACCTTTTCACCATGATCCGCCCTTGGATCGCTCGGGCTTTTTTGTGGTCAGCTCCCGTCCGGGCGGGCGAGGTGTTCCAGCCGTCGGGCGCGCCAGAAAAGGAAGGCGGTCCAAGGGATGAGGAAGAGGAGGATGAGGAACCAGTGGGCGAAGGAAGCGGTCCGGAACGGGTCAGCGGGGAATTCTCGCCAATTGATGGCCCATGGGAAGAGTGTGTTGCTCCGCGGGTTCCTGTTGACGCTAGAAAGAGTGAATCCAGGGGGAACCACAGCGATGAGCTTTGAGGAATTCCAAGTGATCAAGACTTTGGAGTCCCGCTGGCTCAGGAGGATGCCCCGTCCTCCGTGCGCTTCCCCCCAGGAGACCGCGTCGTAGTGATGAATGGACCTGACCCACGCCCAGCCAAGGAAGACCAAGACGAGGACGCCAGCCCAAAAGGACTTCCAGCGTTGGAGGGGGCGGGGAAACATGTTCGAACGATAAGAAAGGCTGGCGGCAGGATGCCGCAGCCACTTTTCAGAGCCAGTCGGCAGGTAGTCGAACCGGCTTACCCTCAGGCATTTGCACCAGCGCGAGGCACTGGCGGGCGGTGACCAGCAGGGCGTCGTCGCTTTCGCGGCGGACCTCGAAGGCGCACCAGAACCTCGCGCGCTGGACTTCGTCGAGGCGGCCGTGGAGGAGGAGGACATCGCCGAGGGTGGCGGGGCGCTTGTAGTCGATCTCGGTGCGGACGACCACCGGGTAGAGCTTGGTTTCCGCCATGCCACGGAGGTCCATGCCCATCAGGCCGGCGAGCTTGGTGCGGCAGGTCTCGATCATCCGGAGGTAGGCGAGGTTGTGGACCACGCCGCCGATGTCGGTGTCGAAGAACATCACTTCTTCCCGGGTGCTATGGCGGAGTTCGGCGGGCAGGGGCATGCAGAAGAAAAATCATCAATCATCAATCTTCCAATCATCAAACGAAGTCCTTTGAGAAGAGGGGGATTCTTGGCACGAGCGGCTCCGCCATTGCCGCGAGGCCAGTCGTTCTTTGACACAAGCCGATTGGTGATCGGAAGATGGATGATTGAAGATTCCACCTTTGGATCCGGCTCCCGCAATTCCGTCTCGCGGGCCGGCGTAGGGATGGACTACCATGACCGCCATGCGATCGTTCTCCCGCGGGGTTTTGATGATGGGCACCTTGATGCTGCCGGTGGTGGCGGAGTTCGTGCCGCCGGCCGAGGGGCCGGTGCCTTTCCGCCGCGACAAGTTGCCGGTGGACACGGACACGATGACCGCGCTGTCGCGCCAGGTGATGGTCCTGGCGCGGAACTCGGCGGATCCGGCGAAGTCGCCGCGGGCGCTGGCGCAGATGACGGCGCTGGCGCTGGCGCTGGATCCGGAGAACCGCGAGGCGAAGGAGTGGATCGATGGGCTGAAGGCGGGCGAGCCGCCGCAGTCCGCCCGCAGCGAGGAAGAGGCCGAGCGCGCGCGGAACCGCTCCTGGCAGGCCTTGGCCTGGCTGGAGATGCCGGAGGCGGGGGCGGATGCCCAGGCGCTGGCGGCCTGCTTGGGCGACGTGCTGGTCATGGCCGATCCCAAGCACCCGCGGGCGAAGGATCGCCGCGCGGCGGGGGAGCAGGGGAAATGGACATCCTGGGTGGCCGACGAGTCCGCCTTCCGGCCGAAGGACGAGGGGATCCAGCCGGAGATGGAGGAAGACGAGCCGGAAAGGGAGTCGGACCCGGACCTGGAGGATTCTCATAAACAACTGGCGAGCAATGACTTGTCATCGCCGATGCCGATGTGGTTCTACGATGTGGAAAGCAAGCGGATGAAGCTGGGAATGGTGCCGGTGAGGTTGCAGGTTCTGACGCCGGAATCGGGGGAGGGTGGTGACACTGACGATGATGACGGAGCCGATCGTTCCGAGCGGAAAAGCGGGCGCCTGCACATCGAAATGCCCGGCGAGGGAAGGACCGAGCACTTCGCCAAGGCGATGCGTCTGGTGGAAAAGGCGATGAACGAGCGCCATGGCTCGTTTCCGCCCGGAAAGAGCGTGAAGCTGGATTTCGGTAAGGCGGATTATTCGATGAGCCGCAACGGGATGTCGGTGACGGGCACCACGGCCTTGCTGCTGGAGGGGGCCTATACCGGCAAATTGCCCGCCGCTTCCGTGCTGGCGGTGGTCGGAGAGGGTGGGAAGCTCGAGCTGCCGCCGCGTTTCTGGCAGACCCTGCGGGCCTTGTCGACGGCAGCGCCCGGGACCCGCATCATTTTGCCCGATGAAGCGGCGGATTACCTCACCGCCCTCGTGGTCATGGACGATGCCGCTTTCTTCATGACGAACGAAGTGATCTTGGCCGGCTCGGTGGACGAGCTCTGCGATTTCGCCTCGCCGACCCCGGAGGCGGAGATCGCCGACGGGCTGAAGCGGTTTGATGAGGTTCGCAAGGTCGGCCAAGGCAAGGCTCTCGGCACCTTCGTGGCACATCAGTCGACCCAGCAACGCCTGCGCGAGCTGGCGGGCGTGATGCCGGAGCACGCGTCGGCGCGGATGCTCGCTCTCCAGGGGTCCGGCAGCCGGCCCCGTTTCCTCCAGCGCCCGATCCTCGCACGGGAGATCCGCTCGGCACTGGAGCCGATGGATTATCTCGCGCTGAACCACGCCGAAGACATCGACCCCGCCCAGCTCGAAGCGGCACACCGGGCGAGCCGCGAACGGCTTGACGGACTGGTAGGAAAGATCGAACTCCGCGACAGGGACCTGCACAAGGTGGCGACGGACGTGGTCGACAGCCTGCGGCCGCTGGCGCGGATCCTGGAAAAGAAAGGGTCCGATGACGACAGCAGCTTGATGCGGAAAATGGGCGAGGCATGTCGTGCGACCCGCATGGATTATCTGCGCGTGTTGGGGGAGCTGGGGGCGGCCGCAGGGGATTTGGAAGATTTCCCGCTGCCCGTTCTGCCGAAGCGGGATTGACTCTCCCCGGCTTTCCCCTTTGCAAAAGCGGCCCGGCAAGGTATCTGGCCCCTATGTCAACGCGGTTTTTGCCCCTGCTCCTGTCGCTCCTGCTCTTTTTCATCGGGCTTCCGGCGCAGGCCGCATCTCCCTACCGGCCACCGAATCTTGAGAAGGAGATTTTCGATACGAAGAAACTCAAGCTTGAGAAATTCGACCGCACCGATGCCATCGGCGGCCTGGTCTCGGTGGCCCGGGATTTCAGCGAGAAGGAGGACAAGGTGGACTACGAACTCCGCGCCCACGCGCTGGCGATCGCCCACCGTCTGGACAAGGACAATCCGCGGGTGAAGGAAGTCCTGGAGCAACTCAAGGACCGCGGCGAGACGATCGACGAACCCGCCAAGAAAGAGCGCGTCATCGGCCGCTTGATGCGGGGACTCCGGGGCCTGGACAAGGCGAAGGACAATGACGACAACCGCAAGTGCGCGGCCTTCATCGTGGACATCGCGTTGCGCTTCGATCCCGAGGGGGATTCGGTGAAGAAGCTCGAGGACCAGCAGAAGTCGCTGGCCGCCGACGGATTCAAGGCGGATTGGAACGACATGCTGGGCAAGTCGATCCGCCACTCCCGCAATCCGTGGGATGAGGAGGAGGAGGTCTTCGAAAAGAAAGAGGTCACCATGCCCGGCGGCACCGCCGAGAAATTCGCCCGGGTCCAGGGTCGCATCAACGGCCTGGTGGTCCGCCAGCTTCCCGGCGGCAACATGGCCGGCTCTGCTTCCACAGTGAACGCAACCGCCCTCAAGGAGCCCGGCCAGAAGGATCTGCTCTTCACCTTCAACCAGGATGTTGGCCCGATGATGGGAGGAAGCCTTGAGGAAGTGGTGAAATTCCTGCGCGTCCGTTACTCCGACAAGGAAAACAAGATTCCGAACGGCTACAAGATCGAGCTCGGCTTCCAGGACAAGTACGTCCCGAAGGACGGTCCTTCCGCCGCCACCCTGTTCACGCTGGTGCTCGACTCGCTCTTCACCGGCGAGGAACTCGACGAGGAATTCGCCTGCACCGGCGACATCACGGCGGACGGCCAGGTCCAGAAGATCGGCGGCACCGCCGCGAAGATCCGCGGGGCCACCAAGCGCGGCTGCAAGATCGTGGGGATCCCGGTCGACAACGGCAAGGAGGTCGCCGACGTGCTGCTGCTCGACGGCATCCAGCAGCTCCTCGACATCCAGATCTTCACCATGAAGGACTTCGACGAGGCCTACGCCATTTCCCGGTCCGAAAAGTCTTCCGACGTCAAAGGCACCCTCGAGGCCTTCGCCGAAGTGGTGAAAGTGATCAAGGAAAAGGGATCCGAAGGCGAGGCCCTGCTCAAGAACGCCGAGGTCCAGAAGCGACTCCAGGGCGTGATTGACCAGATGCCGAACCACCTTTCGGCCAAGCTGCTGCTCCAGCACGGCAAGGGCGATTCCCCCAAAACCCTGAGCGTCCAGGGAACCCTGAGCCAGATCGAGATCGCCTCCTCCGGCGTGCTCCGGAAGGTCGGCCGCGTGATGATGGTCGACGAGGACGACGACGACGAGGCAGAGGTCGATAAGGACGATCAGAAGGAAGCCAAGGAGGCGCTGACCGCACTCGAGGAACTCAGCAAGCAGATCGATCCGCGGCTTGAGGCCTACCACAAGTCCATGCTCAAGGTTTGCAAGCTCGTGTCCGACGGTCCGGATGACGACGAGAAGGCCGGTGAATTCGCCAAGAAAGTGAAGGAAGCGCTCAATGACATGCAGGGCGCCTACCGCAAGATGGCGGAAGATCCGGAGATCATGGAGGAAGAGTGAGCGGCCGGAGGGGCTGAGGATTTCCTTGTCTTTTCAGGAACACCACGTCCTGTATCAACGGCACCCAACCCCTTACATCCCATGCAACAAGGCATTCGTCGCCTGCTCGCCTTGGCGGCCGTGTTCGCGGTCGCTTTCGGAGCCGTTTACCTCATCCGGAACGGCCTCGCCGGAGTCACCGGACTCTGGAACAAGCCGCTGGATTCCGGTTTCCGGCCCGAACCTTTCACCCTGCCGAACAAGCCGCCGCTCGAACTCGGCGACGTGGAACTGCTCGCCCGGCTCGATGCCGAGTACGCGAAGCTGACCGAGGCCGTCGTGCCGTCGGTCGTCAGCATCGACACCGCCGGCGTTCGCAAGGAGCGCCGCATCGACGGGATCGGCCGCCAGCGGCTGCGGATGGTTCCAACCCAGGGCCAGGGTTCCGGGGTGATCGTCACCCACGAGGGCCATGTCGTGACGAACTACCACGTCGTTGCCGGCCAGCAGAAGATCGAAGTGACGCTGCCGGAAGGAAACGGCAAGTCCGGCAAGACGCTCCCCGCCACCTTGATCGGGGAAGACCGGCTGCTGGACATCGCGGTGCTGAAGATCGAAGGCGACGGCACGAAATTCCAGCCGCTCAAGTTCGGCGACTCCACCCAGGTCCGCCGCGGCCAGTTGGTCTTCGCGATCGGCAACCCCTTTGGTCTTGGCGAGACGATCACCCAGGGAATCATTTCCGCGGTCGAGCGCTCGCTGTCGGACACCCAGCGCGACTTGTTCCAGACCGATGCCGCGATCAATCCCGGGAATTCCGGCGGGCCGCTGGTGAATTTGCAGGGTGAGATCATCGGCATCAACTCGGCGATCTACACCCCGGACCGCAGCAACCCCGGATTCCAAGGCGTGGGATTCTCGATCCCTTCGAACGACGTCAAGGACACCCTGTTCTCGATCCTCCAGCGTGGCCGGCCGATCCGCGGCTACCTGGGCGTCCGGATGTATGAGGGTGGCGTCGTGGTCGGCGTCGGCTCCGGCTCGCCGGCGGAACTGGCGGGCTTGCAAGTCAACGACGTGATCCTTTCGTACGACGGTCAGGAGATCCACGACACCACCCAACTCATCAACCTGGTCCAGCGGACCAAGGTCGGCCGCAAGATCCCCTTGCGCGTCTGGCGAGCCGGGAGCGAACTGGTGATGGAGGCGGTCATCACCGAAAGCCGCGCGGAGGCCGCCGAGGTCCCGCAGACGCTGCAGCCGAAGGTGCGGGACATGCAGGAGACCCTCGAGGCCGTCGGCTTGCAAGTGGCGGAGCTTTCCAACGAGGACCGGCAAAACGGATTCAGCGGCGTGGTGGCCGTCCAGGTCAACCCCGGCGGCCTCGCGGCCGACCGAGTCCTTCCCGGGGATTTGATCGTCGGGGTCAACGAAAGCCCGATTTCCAACGCCACCGAATTCTACCAGTATCTCTCCGCCTCCGCCGCGGTCCAGACCACCAGCCTCTATCTCTTGCGCCAGGGCCAGGAGGTGAAAATCGACCTTCCCGGCCTGCCGCGGAAGTAGCGGAAAGTCGCGATCCGGCGGGTCGCGCTGCCGGTCCCCGGAGCTTCTGGGATAAACCGGTTGCTTCGGCGACGTTGAAAGTCCATTGCAACATCACGGAACCGGATTGCTGCCGGTTCCTTTCCCCACCGCCATCATGCACGACTCCCGCTTTCCGATCGTTTTTGTTGCCGGTGCCGTCGGTCTCGCCGCCGTCGTCGGTGCCCTCTATCTGAACCGCGGGCAGAAGCAGGTCCCGGTGGTCCCGCCCGTCGAGGTGGTGGAGAAGCCCGCGGACGCGGTGGCTGCTCCCGTTCCGATCCCGGCCACCCAGAAGGAATCCGTGGTCGACGGACCGCAAGACCCGGAAGCGGCGCTGGCCAACGCCGGAGTCGGGCTTGCCGCGGTGGATCCAGCCGAGCTGCTGGAGCGGATCGGCGAAGCGCTGGAAGCCGGCGACTTCGAAAAACTCGGCCAGCTCATCGGGCGCGAGGCCTTGGACGAGGCCACCCGCAAGCGGCTGGCCAAGCTCGCTTCCCAGGCACCGAAGCTCCGCCGCCCGAACGCCGTCCAGGAGGTCGGCGAGCTGGAGCTCAACAGCCGCGCCCGCTGGGCCCTGTGGCTGGACGGCGTGGAGGCCGGCCGCAACCGGATCTTTTTCGACCTCAAGCTCGACGCCGGCAAATGGTCGGTCCAGTCCCTGACCCTGCCGCCCGGCCCCGGCGAGCCGGTGCCGAAAGCGGTCCTCGTCGATGCGCTCGGGATCGCGGACGCCTTCCTCCAGGCCACCCTCCACCAGCAGTTCGAGGTCGCGAAACAATTCGTCGATTCCACCACCGTGTCCGACGCCAAGATCGCCGGTCTCTGCATCCTGTTCGAGGACGGCAACTACCAGCTCCGCCCCGAAAAGCCGCTGCGCGCGATGTTCCAGCAGCCGGACACCGCCGGCTACCTCGCCCGGGTCGTGACCGCGGAAGGGACCGACGCGGCGGAGTTCTCGATGGTGCTCCGCCAGCCCGCGCAGGCCGGTCACTGGCGGGTTTCCGACATCAATCTCGACGAGCTGCTGGCCGACTACGCCCGCCGCGTCGCCGGCGGCGATGTCTATTACACACCGCTGCTGAAGAACCCCAAGGGTGGCGACACGCTGGTGCTCTACTTCGATTTCGACGAAGACACGCTGGCTCCGCGGACCCAGCGCCAGCTTTCAATCGTCTCGCAGATTCTAAAAACGGATCCCGATAAGCAGCTCACGCTTTCCGGCCATACCGACGCCCTCGGCACCGTTCCCTACAACGCGAAACTGTCAGCCCGCCGGGCGACTGCCGTGAAGGAGTTCCTCGTGACTTCCGGTGTCGCGGAAAACCAGATCATCACCCTCGCCAAGGGTCAGACTCAGCCACGCCGCCCGAATTTCACCGAAACCGGCGCCGACGATCCCGCCGGCCGTCGGGCCAACCGCCGCGCCGAGATCTATCTGGATTTCGATTGAACGGTTTCCCGTCCTCCCGATGCGTCTTCTCAATCCCATCACACTCGCCATCCTCCTGGCCGCCGGTGGCATGCTCGGCTTCGCGCTGTGGCAGGACCGGCCGCCGGAACTCCTGCCGATCGAGGCGCTCACCAGTTTCCAAGACGCCGACGCGCCCCTGCTCCTGCCGGCCGATGGCAATCCGCGCCACCGGCTGCACCTGTTCTCCGGCTGGCAGCTCGGGGAGATCCCCGCCGCCACCCGCTTCGACGCGCCGATGGGTTCGGAGCACGGAGCGCTGACCTACAATGCCCAGAAATTCTGGGAGATGAACGACCAGCGCGGCGGACATCACACCGGCGACGATCTCAACGGCATTGGCGGCATGAACACCGACCTCGGCGATCCCGTTTATTCCACCGCCGACGGGCTGGTGGCCTTCGCCGGCGAACCTTCACCGGGCTGGGGCAAGGTGGTCATCGTCGCCCACCGCGATTCCAACGGCCGCCTGTTAGAATCGATGTATGCCCACCTCGACCGCATCGACGTCGCGGTCGGCACCCTCGTCTCCCGCGGCCGCCGGCTGGGCACCGTCGGCACTGCCAACGGCTACTATCCCGCTCACCTCCATTTCGAAATGCGTCACGGCGACGGTGTCGACATCGGCGGCGGCTACGGGATGTTGCCGCTCAACCGGCTCGATCCCGGCAAGACCCTCGCCGAGCTGGCCGGTGCCGCGCCCGATGACCTTTCGCCGTCGCCGCTGGCCATCGCCATCCTTCCCGGCGGCGAGCCGTGGACCGGCTTGGAAATCCAAGGCGCCGACAAGCTGGGCGAGATCCTCGGCAAGTGATCCTCCGCGGAAGCGAGGGGAAAAGAAGTGCTGCCAGGGAATCCGCGGCAAATCCGGACAAACTGCCGTTGCTACAGTTACGTCCTGGCGGGGTTCGCTTGCCGAACCTCCACGGCCCCTGACAGCAGGCGCAGGAAACAAGCGGAGGCCCCTGATGGCAAGCGGTTTGACACCGGATCCGAAATGACCAACAATGTGACCATGAGCACGTCGATCAACATCGCGGACCTCAAGGCCCGGCTTTCCCAGTACGTCGAGCGGGCGGAAGCGGGGGAGGAGGTGCTCGTCTGCCGCCGCAACCTCCCGGTCGCACGGCTCGTGCCCTTGGTCTCTGCGGAGCCGCCGGTGCGGCGCAAGCTCTCCGACATTCGAGGCTGGCTGGACGATGACGGCTCCTTTGCCCGGCGGTTGGAACAGAAGCGCTCGGAGTCGCGGAAACTCCGACGCGGGGATCCGTTCGCCTGACTTCCGATGTATCTGCTCGATACCAACATTCTCAGCGAGTTGATCCGCAAGGAGCCGGACCCCGGCGTGCTGGCGCGGGCCGGCTTGCTTGATCAGCGGGATTGCTTCGCCAGTGAGATCACGTTCTTCGAGCTGCGATTCGGGGCGATGCTTCGTCCCGATTCCGCGGCCTTCTGGCAACGGCTGGAGGAAGAACTCCTGCCGGCGGTGACCTGGCTGCCCGTCACCCGTGAAGTCCATCTGCGGGCGGCCGATTTCTCCGCATGGCTCGAGAAGTCCGGAGAAAGGATCGGCAACGAGGATTGTTGGATCGCCGCGACCGCGGCGGAACACGGGTTGGTCCTCGTGACCCGAAACGAATCGCACTTCAACCGGATTCCCGGTCTTCGGGTGGAGAACTGGTTCTCGTCCTGAGCTTCACACCAGCAGCATGCAGTCGCCGTAGCTGTAGAAGCGATAGCGCTCCCGCACCGCCTCGCGGTAGGCCTCCATCACGAGGTCCCGCCCGGCGAAAGCGCTGACCAGCATGATCAGCGTGCTTTCGGGCAGATGGAAATTCGTCAGCAGCCCGCCGATCACGCGGAACTCGTGCGGCGGATAGATGAAGATGTCGGTTTCACCCTGCTGATCCTCTTCTAACAACCGCTTGCCGCCCCCTTGCTTGCCGAGGTGCTCCAGCACCCGCGTCACTGTCGTCCCCACTGCGACCACCCGCCCCGCTTCGTTCACCCGCTTCGCCGTACTTTCCGTCAGCCGGTAGCGCTCGGAATGCATCACGTGCTCTTCCGGCGTGTCCACCTGCACCGGCCGGAAGGTCCCGACGCCGACGTGCAACGTCAGGAAATCGTGGGGCAGTTTCTCTAACAGCTCAGGCGTGAAATGCAGCCCGGCCGTCGGCGCGGCGATCGCCCCTTCCTCCCGGGCATAGACCGTCTGGTAGCGCTCCTTGTCGGCGATCTCATCCTCCCGGCCCATGTAATGCGGCAGCGCGAGGTGGCCATGCGCGTCGAGGTCGACCGGTTCTTCCCAGCGGATCAGCCGGTCGCCGTTGTCGAAGACTTCCACCACGGTCCCCGTCGTTCCACCGACCATCACCGTCTTCCCCTCGCGCATTTTCCGCCCCGGCTTCACCAAGCAGCGCCACTCGAGCGGCGAAAGCCGGTCGAGGCAGAGCAGCTCGATCTTCCCGTCGTCCGAAAACACCCGCGCCGGGATGACCCGGGTGTCGTTGAGGACGAGCAGATCGTCCGGCCGCAGATACTCCGGAAAGTCACGGAACATCCGGTGCTCGATCTTTCCCGTATCCCGGTGGACCACCAGCATCCGCGAGGCCGCACGCTCCGGCAGCGGCCGCGAGGCGATCAGTTCCTCCGGCAGGTCGTAGTGGAAATCGCTCGTCCGCAAACCCATGCCCACGGCTGTAACGCCGACTCACGCTCGCCGCAAGAGTTCCTCCGCGATCCGTCGATCTCCCCAGACCCGCACCAGGGTCATGGCACCGACTCCGTCGCCGCGCTCGGTGGCCAGCAGCAGCCGGGTGCCGTCCTTTTCGACATCCCAGAGATCACTCGTGCCACCGGGCTTCCAGCCGGTTTCAAGGAGTTGCCGAAGATAGTGATCGCGCGTCATTCCTTCCTCCGACCAGATCGGGAACTGCGCGTCGGGCGAGGACTCGCCGATGCTCTGGTCCGGCTTCGAGGGCCCCTGCCATTTCCCGCAGCGATACCACGATCTCAGCCTCGGTTGCAGCCATTGCAGAAGGGCGAGAAGCCCGCGGGACAGCGGCGTGTCAAAACGGCAGTCCAGAGGTCGCAGCGGCTGCATCCGGTCGCTCACGCTCTGATAGCCGGCCTGACCCATCGCGCCGTGATAGAGGATCGAGCCCTCCACCGCGCGCACGGGACCGCCGGAATAAACGAAACCCTCCCACCTGGCGTCACCCTGAGCCGTGAAGCGCTGCGGGTGCTTCGCGATCAGCAGAGCCTCCGCCTTGCCGTAGCCGATCTGCTGCTTCAGGTAGCCGCGCAAGGAAGGCCGGCGGTGATGCCAGACGAAGGCCGTCGGCGCGAAACCCATCCGGAAGCCATGGTCCCGCAGCCGCCAGCAGAAATCGACGTCGTCCCCCGCGGTGGTGAAGACCGGATCGAAGCCGCCCGCCGCGAAGTACGACGAACGCCGTACCGCAAGGTTGCAGCCCGGAAGATGCTCGGCCTCCATGTCGTCCAACATCACGTGGCTCGGCGCGCCAGGCGCGGCGGCGACGATCGCTTCCGCATCGTTCCCGGCCGGCGGCGGCAGGTTCGGGCCGCCTGCCGCATCGCAGCCCTTTTCAAAAGCAGCAGCCAGACCGGCCAGCCAGTCGCGGTCGGGTTCGCAGTCATCGTCGGTGAATGCCAGGATCTCCCCCGTCGCCAGCTCCGCGCCGGCATTGCGCGCCGCGCTGAGCCCGCCGGCTTCCAGCTGCTGCAGCCGGACTCCGGGAAAGCGCACCGCCACCAGGTCGCCCGTGCCGTCGGTCGATCCGTCGTCGACCACGATGACTTGATGTGCTGGCAATCTTTGCTTCTCCAATGCCTCCAAACAGGACCCGATCCGCGCCGCGCCGTTGCGCGTGCAGACGATCACGGAGAACCTGAGATCGGGAGGCGCTGTCGGGAACGTTGAAAAGGCTTCCTTCACCGCGGCCAGCGCCGGCTTGTCCAGCCCGTCCCGGTCGGTCAGTCCGAAGTCCCAATCCGGCACTTCCATCCCGGCATTCCACCAGCGGTCGCTCCAGGCATAGACCGTCATCCCGGCCGCGCCTTCCTCACGGGCTGCAAGAATGCCCCATGCCAGGATTTCCGCCTGCTTGGCAATGCCGTTGCGGCGCGAATCGAGTCCGAATTCGGAGATCACCAGCGGCCGGTCGCCGGCGATGTGGTGGAGCCGGCGCAGGTACTTGCGATAGGAAGACTCGTCTTCGAGATAAACATTGAAGGCCGTGAAGTCGGCGTTCTCGGGTTCCAGGTACTCGGTGCTCGGATAGTTGGCGTAGCACCACAGCGCATCGGGCCGCAGCTCCTTGCCGAGCGAGATCAGCCCTTCGATCGCCCGCCGCACCCGCACCGGACCCATCCAGCGCACCAGGTCGGCGGGCACTTCGTTCGCCACGAAGACGCCGGCCAGCGCGGGATGACCTTCCACCTCGCGGAGGGCCTCGCCGAGCGTGACACCGGCGGCTGCGGGGATGCGGTCGTCCTTGAGGAAATCCACCGCCTGCGGCCAACGCAGGCCGCCGAAGACCCGCAAGCCATGAGCCACCGCGGCATCGAGCAAACGGCGCGGCGGCATTTCATACAGCCGCAGCGCGTTGAAACCGGCCGTGGCGATCCTTTCGAAATCCCCCGTGAAGTCCTCCGGCCAACCGCCGGGAAAGGGCCCGTAGGTGACCGCCCGCACATCGACGCGGCTTCCCCCGGACCGGAAGAATTTGCCATCGACGCTCAGCGGCTCCATCGCGGCGAAGGCTAGGGCCCCTGCCCGAACTTCCAAGCCTCAAGCGCCGCTGGACTGGAACGAACCGCGGAGGCGCGGAGGTCGCAGAGAGGTCACGGAGTTCTGAATCGAACTCAGTCCCCGGAAGAGGAATGCAAACGACCCATCTTTGCGTTCACCTCCGCGACCTCCGCGACTCCGCGGTTCGTTCCCATGATTCGCCGGCCCGTCATGGCTTCAGCGGAGAAGGGTTGGCATCCTCCGATCCTCGGTTAGAAAAGACCCATGCGCAATGAACTCCAGCGAAACCCGGTCTTTGCCATGGCGGCCACCCAGTTCGATGGCGTGGCGGATTTCCTGGGCCTCGACGATTCCCTTCGCGAGCGCTGCAAGTGGCCCAAGCGGCTGATCACCGTCACCGTCCCGATCCGCCACGACGACGGCTCGACCAAGGTCTACTTCGGCCACCGCGTCCAACACCACCTGACCCGCGGCCCGGTGAAAGGCGGTCTGCGCTACCACCCGCGCGTCGATCTCGGCGAAGTCGCCGCGCTGGCGATGTGGATGAACTGGAAGTGCGCCCTGATGGACCTCCCCTATGGCGGCGGCAAGGGCGGCATCGCCTGCGATCCTCGATCGATGAGCCAAGGCGAGCTGGAACGGATGACCCGCCGCTACACAATGGAAATGATCCCTTTCATTGGCCCGGATATCGATGTGATGGCGCCCGACATGGGTACCAATGAGCAGACCATGGCCTGGATGGTGGACACTTACTCGACCCACGCCGGGCGGCTCGTCCCGGGCATCGTCACCGGCAAGCCGCTCATTCTCCAAGGTTCCGCCGGCCGCACCCAGGCCACCGGCCACGGCGTCGCCTTCCTCGCCTGCCGCGCCCTCAACAAGCTCGGCATCACTCTGACCTCCGCCACCGCGGTGATCCAGGGCTTTGGCAATGTCGGCTCGCACGCGGCCTACAGCCTTTCGAATTCCGGCGTGAAAATCACCGGCATCTCCGACGTCAGCGGCGCGATCTGGAACGCCGGCGGGATCGACACCCGCAAGCTGCGCGACCACATCGCGGCCCACGGCAGCCTCCAGGGCTTCCCCGAAGCAGAGCCGATCGATCCCGCGGTCCTGCTTTGCCAGCCCTGCGACATTCTCGTGCCCGCCGCCACCGACATGGTGATCACCGCCGAAAACGCACCCCACTTGAAATGCCGCGTCCTCGCCGAAGGAGCGAACGGCCCGACCACGCCGGAAGCCGACGCCATCATCAATGCCCGCGGGGATGTTTTCGTCATCCCCGATGTGCTGTGCAACGCCGGCGGCGTGACGGTCTCCTACTTCGAGTGGGTGCAGAATCTCCAGCGCTTCCAGTGGACCGAGCGCGAGGTGCTGACCAAGCTCGACACCATGCTTGAGGGCGCCTTCGCCCGGGTACTGGCCTTCGCCGAGCGCCACCAGCTCCCGCACCGCATGGCGGCCCAGGCCCTCGCCATCAAAACCGTCGCCGACGCCAAGGCCCAGCGCGGGATGTTTCCGTGAAAGTGGCTGCGGCATCCTGCCGCAAGCCTTTGGTCAGCCGAATTCCCCTCGCCTCCGGCAAGACCCCTGACTTGCAGTGGAGCTGCTTCACTCCTAATCTCCCCGCCATGAGCCTCGCGATCCAGCTACCGCCGCGCGAAGACCAGGTGGAATTCAACCTCCGCGTCTGGGAGCGCGTGCTTGCGGATCCGGCACTGGCGAAGCTCGACGGGCACATCGAGACCGACCGCCACGGGCACATCATCATGACTCCTCCCCCCGGCTCCTTTCATAGTTCCCGGCAAAGCCGGATCTTGTTGCTGCTCGACCGCTTGCTCGGTGGAAGGGCGCTTGCCGAATGCCCGCTTACCACTTCGGACGGCGTGAAGGGAATCGATGTCGCGTGGTTTTCTGACCTTCGCTACTCGGCCTCCTTCGATCCGCGTTGCTTTCTCGAAGCGCCCGAAATCTGCGTCGAAGTTCTGTCGCGATCCAACACCCGCGCCGAGATGGACGAAAAGCGGGCGCTCTACTTCGACGCCGGTGCCAGCGAGGTCTGGTTCTGTCGCGAGGATGGAGCCATGGAGTTCCACGGTCCCGGCGGACCGCTGCCTCGTTCCACCATGTGCCCGGAATTCCCCTCGGTCATCGATCCCTGAATGCACGCGCTTCGCTTTCACGAATGTGGCAAGCCGGCCGAGGTCCTCGAACTGGAAGATCTGGCGGGGGCCGATCTGTTAGACGGTGAGGTCCGCTTGCGAATCCTGGCCGCTCCGCTGAACCCCGCCGACCTGAATTTCATCGAAGGCACCTACGGCGTAAAACCCGAGCTTCCCGCGGTGCCGGGCATCGAGGGGTGTGGCGAGGTCGTCGAAAGCCGCTCGCCGGACTTCCAGCCGGGCGACCGCGCCATCCTGCTGCGCCGCGCCGGAACCTGGGCGGACGAGGTGAGCTTGCCTTCGGAGCACTTGTTCAAGCTGCCACCGGGGATCGATCCACTGCAGGCCGCGATGCTGAAAGTGAACCCGGCGACCGCGTGGCGGCTGCTGACCGGCTTCGGCACGCCGCCGTCCGGCTCGTGGATCGTGCAGAACGCGGCGAACTCCGCGGTGGGGCGTTGTGTGATCGTTTTGGCGCGGACGCTGGGCATTCGTACGATGAACCTCGTACGTCGCGCCGAACTGCGCGCCGAGCTTCTCGCGCTCGGAGCGGACGAAGTAGTGACTGATGATGACTCCGCGGTCGAGAGCGCGAAATCCCTGCTCGGCAAAGACCGGCCCTCGCTCGCCTTCAACTGCGTCGGCGGCGAAAGCGCGCTGCGGCTGATGAACCTGCTGGCCCCCGGGGGCATCCACGTCACCTACGGCGCGATGTCCCGCCGCCCGCTGACCGTCCCGAACGGCCAGCTCATCTTCAAGGACCTCCAGCTCCGCGGACTGTGGGTCACCAAGTGGATCGAAAGCGCGCCGCGGGAGGAACTCGACGCGGTCTACAACAAGCTCGCCGGGCTGATGGTTTCGGGTGCGCTTTCCGTGCCGGTGGCGGCCACCTTTCCGCTGGCGGATTTCAAAGCGGCGCTCGGGCTGGTTGCGGGCAGTGCGCGGAACGGCAAGATCCTCTTTGTCCCATGAACCTTGGAGCAGTAACCTCCGCTGGTTCTGCATCGTGCTCGGCGTGCTCTGCAGGGACATCGGATTGATGAACCAGCACGTGCTGAAGGAGCGGATGAAGATCGCGACCGATGCCAGGTCCAAGGCTACCCGTTACCCGCAGCTTTCGGCCCAAGCCCCAACGGGGCGCAATGAGATAGCCCGGGGCAAGGCTTTGCGCCGCCCCGGGTCCATGTGTTCGTAATTTTGGCGCCCTGAAGGGCGCGAGGGGGCCGGTAGGATGGGACGTCCCGTGCCGCCCGCCCCATCCCGCACTTTCAGCGCGGCGGACGGGCTGCGCGCCATCCCGGGGCTGCGCGCTGCTTGCTCCGGGCTATCTCATGTTGTCCCTTCAGGACGTGGATCCGCGCCACGGTGATTTGTGGGCTAACGGGAAGGTCCTGATGCGGCTGGGATTGGATTCCCTCGCCCTCGCCGCCCTCCCGGATTCACGGGATTCCCCGCCGGAACGATAGGACTCCCCGCTTCCGCCCGTTCCCGGGTCCCAATGAAATCCCTGCTGTTCGCCCTTTCCCTCCTGCCCCTCGCCGCGGCCGAACCTGCCGCGAAGGAGAAAGAGAAGTTCCTCAGCAACGGCGAGGTGAAGATCGGCGTCGACCTCAGCTCCGGTGGTTCGATCTTCTGGTTCTCCGAACTCCCGGCCGACCGCAATCTGCTCAACCACCACGACCGCGGCCGCTTCATCCAGCAGTCCTACTACGGCAAGCCCGACGGCTCGAAATGGGTGGAGAAACCCTGGCGCTGGAATCCGGTGCAGGGCGGCGATTACAAGGGCAAGCCAGCCCGCGTGCTGGAGACCCGCGAGGTCAAGAACGGCCTCTACGTGAAGAGCGTGCCGGTGAACTGGGCCGGCGGCCAGGACATCGAGGAATGCCGCATGGAGGAGTGGATCTCGCTCCACGGCAAGGTGGCCAAGATCCGCTTCCGTTTCACCTACTCGGGCACCGACGAGCATCCGCCGGCGCACCAGGAACTGCCCGCCGTGTTCGTGGACTACGCCTTGGAAGACATGGTGTTCTACAAAGGCGACAAGCCGTGGACCGGGGCCCCGCTCGCGAAAGAGAAGCCCGGCTGGCCGAACGAAGGCCGCAACGCCACCGAGGAATGGGCCGGCTACGTCGGTCCCGATGGCCGCGGGCTCGGCGTCCATTTCCCCGGCTCGACCCACCTCACGACCTACCGCTACAAAGGCCAGCCTGGCCCGAAAGGCGGCGGCTGCTCGTACTTCGCGCCGGTTCGCACGATGCAGATCAAGCCGGGCTTCGTGCACGATTACACCATCCACCTGACCATCGGCACCGCGGAGGAAATGCGGGCCCGCTTCGAGGCGGCACGGAAGGAAGCCGCGGCTTCGGGCGACAAGGAAAAGCCCTGATGACCCGATTGAGGGAGCCTCCCGTTGCACTCTAGGCTTGCGCGTTCATAAGAATCGTTCTCTTAATCACGCCCTCCGCGGCCTCCTCGCCGCCCCCTGCCATGTCCTCACCGGAAACCATCCACCGCGCCCTCGATTCCTTCCGCATTGAAACCCCGTCCTGGGGCTACGCGGACACGGGCACCCGATTCGGCAAGTTCCACCAGCCCGCCGCGGCGATCGATATCGACGACAAGCTCGCCGATGCCGCCCACGTCCACCGGCTGACCGCTTGCTGCCCGACCGTCGCGACGCACGTGCTGTGGGACTTCGCCCCCGGCGCCGATCCCGCCGCCGTCGCCCGCAAGGCCGGCTCCTTGGGCATCCGGATGGGCTCGATCAATCCGAACGTCTTCCAGGACCAGCTCTACAAGCTCGGCTCGGTCGGCAGCCCCTTCGAAACCGCCCGCGACCAGGCGCTCGCCCACATCATCGACTGCATCAAGCTCGGCCAGCAGACCGGCAGCAAGGCGGTCTCGCTGTGGTTCGCCGACGGCACCAACTACCCCGGCCAGGACAGCATCCGCGCCCGCAAGCATCGCTTCGAAGCCGCGCTCAAGGAAGCCCACGGCCACCTCTCGCCGGAGCAGGTCCTGCTGGTCGAATACAAGCCCTTCGAGCCCGCCTTCTATCAGACCGACCTCGCCGACTGGGGCATGTCCTTCCTCACCGCGAAGAAGGCCGGCCCGCAGGCCAAGGTGCTGGTCGACACCGGCCACCACTACCTTTCCCAGAACATCGAGCAGATCGTCGCGTGGCTGCTCGACGAGGACATGCTCGGCGGCTTCCACTTCAACGACCGCCGCTACGCCGATGATGACCTCACGCTCGGCTCCATCGATCCCTACCAGATCTTCCGCATCTTCCACGAGATCCACCTCTTCGCCTGGGAACGCGGCGGCGTGTATCCGGAGATCGAGTACATGATCGACCAGTCGCACAACCTGAAGCCGAAGATCGAGGCGATGATCCAGACGGTCTGCACCGCCCAGGAACTCTACGCCAAGGCCGCCCTCGTCGATCACGACGCGCTGCTCGCCGCGCAGAAGAAGGGCAACATCGTCGACGCCGAACTCTGCCTCAAGAAGGCCTTCAACACCGACGTCACCGAAGCCATCGCCGCTTGGCGCACTTCGAAAGGCCTCGAAGCCGACCCCTTGCTCGCCCACCGCGCCAGCGGCTACGCCGACAAGGCCGCCGCGGAACGCGCGAAGCGGAGACAGGATCTGGGCATCGCGACGGAGCACAGCTACGCTTGAGGCGAAGAATTGAAACCCCTCCTCCAACTCTCCGACATCCGCAAATCCTTCGGCGCGGTCCGCGCGCTGAAGGGCGTGTCGTTCGATCTGAAGCCGGGCGAGGTCCACGCGCTGCTCGGCGAGAACGGCGCGGGCAAGTCGACGCTGATCAAGGTCATCACCGGCGCCCATTCGCCCGACGATGGCACCCTGACCGTCGATGGTGAATCCCTGCGCTCCCTCACCCCCTCGCACGCCCGCGAGCTCGGCATCGCCTGCATCTACCAGCAGCCCGCGCTCTTCCCCGATCTCAGCGTCGCGGAAAACATCGGCCTGCGCCTGAAGAAAACCTCCGCCTTCGCGAAAGTGAAGCACGCCGAGCAGCGCGCGCTGGCGCTCGATCTCCTCAAGCGCGTCGGTGCCGAGATTTCGCCCGATGCCGAAGTCCGCGAGCTCTCGATGCCGGAGCAGCAGCTCGTCGAAATCGCCTGCGCCCTCGGCTCCGGCGCCAAGATCGTCATCATGGACGAGCCGACCGCGTCTCTAACACAAAAGGAGCAGCACCTGCTCTTCGGCGTGGTCCGCGACCTCCGCGCGAACGGTGTCGGCGTCGTTTACATCTCCCACCGTCTCGAGGAAATCTTCGCCCTCGCCGATCGCGTGACCGTCCTGCGCGACGGCGAAAGCGTCGGCACCCATCCGGTGAAGGACCTCACCGAAGCCGCGATGATCCAGCTCATGGTCGGCCGCGAGGTCGCCGCGCTTTACCCGCCCGCCGAAAGCGAACCCGGCGCGGTCGTGCTTTCGCTCAAGAACCTCGGCTGCTCCGCCAGCGGCGTCCGCGGGATCGACCTGGAAGTCCGCGCCGGCGAGATCGTCGGCATGGCCGGGCTGGTCGGCGCGGGCCGCACCGAGCTCGCACGGATCCTCTTCGGCATCACGCCGGCCGATTCCGGACAGATCGCGCTCAACGGCAAGCCGCTCACGCTTTCCTCGCCGCGCGAGGCGATTTCCCACGGCATCGCCTACGTACCCGAGGATCGCCGCCGCCACGGGGTGATCCTTGAAATGCCGATCGCCCACAACATCACGATGGCCGTCCACCCGGTCCTCTTCCCCGGCACCTGGCTGCGCTTCAAGGCGGAGACGGCGATGGCGAAGGACTTCATCCGCGACCTCGGCATCAAGGCCTACGGCCCCGACGCGCCCGGCGGCAGCCTGTCCGGCGGCAACCAGCAGAAGGTCAGCGTTTCCCGCTGGCTGGCCACCAAGCCGAAGTTGCTGATCCTCGATGAGCCGACCCAAGGGGTCGACGTCGGCGCGAAGAGCGAGATCCACAAGATCATCCGCAACCTCGCCAAGGAAGGCCTCGCCGTTCTCATGATTTCCAGCGACCTGCCCGAAGTGCTCGGGATGAGCGACCGCATCGCGGTGATGCGCGAAGGTACGGTGACCGCCGTACTTCCCGGTGACGCCGATGCCCACCAGGTGATGGCCGCCGCGCTCGGCCAGTCCGGAAAGGAGGTCGCATGAACGGCAAATACTCCCGCGAGATCACCGTAGCCGCGGCGCTCGGCCTGCTGCTGGTGGCGCTGGCCATTTTCGCACCGAATTTCTTCGAGCTCCAGCCGCTGCTCTCGCGCTTCACCTCGCAGATGCCCGCGCTGGTCGCGGCGATCGGCATCACGCTGGTTATCATCACCCGCCAGATCGACATCTCGATCGGCGCGCAGTTCAGCATGTGCGCCGTCGTCGCCGGCCTGGTCGCCGCCGCCGGCATGCCGCTCGGCGTCGCGGTGCTTGCCGCGGTCGGCACCGGCATCGTGATGGGAGCCTTCAACGGCATCCTGGTCGCCTGGCTCGGGCTGCCGAGCATCGTGGTCACCCTCGCCACCATGGTGACCTGGAACGAAATGCTGCGACTCTGGCAACAAGGCCGCCTGCTTCCGCTGCCCGATGGCATCCAGTGGTTCGGACTGTCGCAAGCCGCCGGCCAGGGCGTGGTCATCGCCGTCGCCGTGGTCCTGCTGCTCGCCGCCGCGTGGGCGATGAAGAACCTTGCCGCTGGCCGTCATGTCTACGCCACCGGCACCGATGCCGAAGCGGCCCGCCTCGCCGGCATCGATCCCAAGCGCGTGACCTTCGGCGTCTTCGTCCTGATGGGCGGCCTCGCCGGCCTCGCCGCCGTGCTGAACATGGTCCAGTCGCCGCAAGTCCAGCCGAACGCCGGCGACGGCCTCGAACTGAAAGTCATCGCCGCCGCGGTGGTCGGCGGAGTCGCCATCACCGGCGGCCGCGGCAATTTGTGGGGCGTTTTGTTAGGCCTGCTGCTGCTCGCTAACGTCAACCCCGCGCTCACCCATTTCCATCAGCCGCCCTACTGGGAGCGCGCCATCCAGGGTCTCGTCATCCTCCTCGCGGTGGTCGCCGACGGCCTGAAGCGTTCGAAGAAAACCGCATGAGTTCTAAAGCACGGAAATTCATGAACCGCGAAATCACGCGAACGGACGCGAAATTTATAGAACCCCGATCCGGAGGCTTTTCCCTTCTTCCTGCCTCTCAATTTTCGCGGAGTTCCGCGTGATTTCGCGGTTCCAAACTGCACCGACCGACCCCACCGCATGACCACCGCAAAGCCATCCCTGAAAAGCCTGCTCGCCCGGCACGAGGTCGTGCTGCTGCTGGTGATCTCGCTCGAGGTCGTCCTCTTCAGCGCCCTCGGCCGCCGCTTCCTCGACGGCACGAACGTCTCCAACATCTTCCGCCACTCGGTGGAGATCGGCCTGCTCGCGCTGGCCATGACCCCGGTCATTCTCACCGGCGGGATCGACCTGTCGGTCGGCTCGATGATGGGCCTCTGCGCCGTCTGCTTCGGGATCTTCGTCAACGAGGCGGAGATGTCGCCGCTGGTCGCCGGCATCCTGTCGGTCGGGATCGGTGGCCTCGGCGGCGGCTTGAATGCCCTGCTGATCGCCCGCTTCAACCTGCCGCCGCTGATCGTCACCCTCGGCACCTTCTCGCTGTTCCGCGGCCTCGCCGAGGCCCTCACCGAAGGCGCGAAGTCGTACTCCGGCTTCCCCGAGTCCTTCCTCGCCCTTGGCAATTCCGACATCGCCGGGATCCCCGCGCAAATGTGGATCTTCCTGTTGGTCGCGCTGGGCATCTGGCTGCTGGTCCACCGCACGACCCTCGGCCGCTCGTTCCGCGCCATCGGCTACTCGCCCGAAGGCGCCCGCTACGCCGGCATCCCGGTCCGTCGCAATCTCGGCCTCGCCTACGTCCTCGCCGGAGCCATCGCCGGTCTCGCCGCCGTGATCTTCGTCGCCCGCCTCGGCGAAGCCCGCGCGAACGCCGGCATGGGCTACGAGCTGCTCGCCATCACCGCCGTGGTGCTCGGCGGCACCAGCATCTTCGGCGGCTCCGGCACTGTTGCCGGCACCCTCCTCGGCTTCCTCGCCGTCGCCGTCCTCAACAACGGCCTCAAACGGATCACCGACTACGATGTCTTCGGCAAGACCATCTCCAGCGTCTCCAACGAGATGTCCGGCATGCTGACCGGCCTGCTCCTCCTGCTCGCCCTCGCCGTCATCCCGATCACCAAAGCTCTCGCCGCCCGCCGTTCGAAAACCTAACCACCGGGTGCCCCACCGGGTGCGCGGAGCCTCCGGCCCGCAGAACGGTCCCTAACGAATCGCCACCCCATCCAAGCCCGCAAGCACCCATCAAGCCGTCCACTCCCTTCTGCGGATCAAACCCTCCACCGGGTGCGCGGAGCCTCCGGCCCGCAGAACGGTCCCCCACGAATCGCCAGCCCACTCAGTCCGCAACCACCCATCAAGCCGTCCACTGACTTCTGCGGGGCAGAGCCTCCGCGCCCCCAGTATTCCCCGCCCCCGAAATTCTTCCGTGTATTCCCCGCCTTCCGTGGTTCTCTTCTTCCCATCCTCTTCCAACCCATGAAACGCATCCTCTGCACTCTCGCGCTCTGCACCGTCCCCTTCCTCTCCGCCTGCAAGAAATCCGGCGAAGCGGCTGGCGGCGACGACCAGCTCACCCTCGCCTTCCTGCCAAAGAGCAAGGGCAACCAGTATTTCGTCACCTGTGAGAAAGGCGCCCGCGCCGCCGCCACCGAACTCGGTGCCGAACTCCTCTTCGACGGCCCGACCAACTCCGACCCGGCGAAGCAGAACGAGATCGTCGAAAACTGGATCTCGCTCGGCGTCGATGTCATCGCCGCCGCCGCCGAGAACAAGGACGGCCTCTCCACCGCCCTGCGCAAGGCCCAGGCCGCGGGCATCAAGGTCATCACCTACGATGCCGACGCCCAGCCCGACGCCCGCTCGTTCTTCGTCAACCAGGCCACTGAAAAGGGCATCGGCGACGCGCTGCTCGACAACGCCGCGTCGCTGGTCGGCGAGGAAGGCGAGTTCGCCATCATCACCGCCAACCTCACCGCCGCGAACCAGAACGCGTGGATCGCCGCGATCAAGGCGCGCCAGGCGGAGAAGTACCCGAACATGAAGCTCGTCGACATCAAGCCTTGCGACGACCAGAAGGACAAGGCCCAGCAGGAAACCACCAACCTGCTCAGCGCTTACCCGAACCTCAAGGCGGTGATTTCCGTCTGCTCGCCCGGCGTTCCCGGCGCGGCCGAAGCCGTCAAGCAGGCCGGCAAGACCGGTGCAGTCAAAGTGGTCGGCCTCGGCCTGCCCAGCGAGAACAAGGCTTACGTCAAGGAAGGCGTTACCCAAGCGGTCATCCTGTGGAAAGTCGAAGACCTCGGCTACCTCACCATCCAGGCCGCCGCCGCGCTGGCCAAAGGCGAGCTGAAGCCCGGCGCGACCGAGTTCAAGGCCGGCAAGCTCGGCACGATGAAGATCGAAGGCGACAACATCCTCCTTGGCACGCCCTTCGCCTTCACCAAGGAGAACATCGACCAGTTCGATTTCTAACAGACGATTCGGATCCATTTTCCAAGGCCGGCACTTCGAGAGAGGTGCCGGTCTTTTTCGTTCAGACGCCGCAGGCGACGTAGCGCAACTTTGCAAGTTGCGTGGGTGTGCGGCGGACCTCACCCGGAAGCTTCGCAGCCACCCCGGCGCGTCGACCCGCCCCCCGCACAACGTGCAACGTCGTGCTACCTCCGCCGCAGGCGACGTAGCGCAACTTTGAAAGTTGCGTGGGTGTGCGGCGGACCTCACCCGGAAGCTTCGCAGCGACCCCGGTGTGTCGACCCGCCCCCCGCACAACGTGCAACAATGTGCTACCTCCGCCGCAGGCGACGTAGCGCAACTTTGCAAGTTGTGTGGGTGTGCGGCGGACCTCACCCGGAAGCTTCGCAGCGACCCCGTCGCGTCGACCCGCCCCCCGCACAACGTGCAACGTCGTGCTACCTCCGCCGCAGGCGAAGTAGCGCAACTTTGCAAGTTGCGTGGGTGTGCGGCGGACCTCACCCGGAAGCTTCGCAGCCACCCCGGCGCATCGACCCGCCCCCCAGCACAACGTGCAACGATGTGCTACTTCCAAGGACGTCGTCCTACCCCAGCTTCGCCTTCGCCGCGGCTTCGAGCACCGCGAGCTTCCCGCGCTCCGGTGCCGCACCCCGCGCTTGGTCCGGCTTGCCGCCGCCCTTTCCGCCGGCGATGGCCGCCAGGTCGCGCAGTAGGTCACCGGCCTTGAAGCCAGCCGCCTGCGCCGCGTCGCCGCAGTAGGCGCCGAGGTGCAGCTTGTCGCCGTCGTCCACGATCACGAAGCCCGCGCCGGCGAAGCCCTGCTTCTTCATGCCGTTGAGCAGTTCCTGCAGCAGCGAGGCATCGGCCTCGAAGGTCGCGACGATCGGTCCGCCGGCGGCGATGAGTTCCGCCAGCGCGGCATCGGCCTGCTTGGCGGCCGCACCGGCTTGCAGCTTCTTGAATCGCTTCTCCGCCTCGACCGCGGCTTCCTTGGTCTCTTCCAAAGTCCGCAGGCCGTGGGCGAAGGTCGCGTTGAGCTGCGAAATGTCAGCCCGCTCGACCAGCATCGCGCCCATGATGTGCGGGAACTCGTTCACGGTCACCGGCGCTTCGCCGATCGCCGCGAGCTTGTCGTTGGCGGCCTTGAGCTTCTCGGTCGCGGCCTGGAGGTCGGCGTCCCATCTCTCGACCGCCTCGTTCAGGTAGGCCCACGCGGCCTCGCCGCAGGCGGCCTCGATGCGCCGGACGCCGGACGCGATCGCGCCCTCGCTCTTGATCTTGAAAAGCCCGATCTCGCCGGTGTTGCGGACGTGGGTGCCGCCGCAGAGTTCCATCGAGTAGCCGGTCAGGTCGCCGCGGCCGCCGCCGATCTGCACGACGCGGACGAGGTCGCCGTACTTGTCGCCGAAGAACTGCATGATGTCCGGCCGGCCTTTGATCGAGGCGTGTTGGACTTCCTTCCACGACACCGCGTCGTTGGCCTGGATGGCGGCGTTCACCTTCTCCTCCATCGCGGCGATCTGCTCCGGCGTCACGGCGGCGCTGTTGAAGTCGAAGCGCAGGCGGTTCTCATCGACCGACGAACCCTGCTGCGCGGCGTCCTTCGAGACGACCTCGTGAAGGGCCCAGTGAAGCAGGTGGGTGGCGCTGTGGTGGGCTTCGATGGGGCGACGGCGTTGGGCGTCGAGGCGGAGCGTGATGGTGGAGCCGGGCTGGATTGACGATTGATGATTGCCGATTGCCGATTGTTGAACGACGTGGGCGCGGGCCTTGCCGACTTGTTGAACGCCGGTGACGGGGATCTCGACGCCGCCAAGTACGAGAGTCCCCGTATCTCCGGACTGGCCGCCCATCTCGGCGTAGAAGACCGTCTTGTCGGTGATGATGAACAGCGCGTCTTCCTGCGGATGGACTTCGAGGACGGTCGCTTCGGTCTCGTCGGCGTCGAAGCCGAGAAAGGCGGTTTCGGCTTCGGTGGAGATGTCGAGGGCGCGGACGATGGAGGTTTTCTGGGCGGCGCGGGAGCGATCCTGCTGCTGCTTCTTGCACTCCTCATAGGCGTCCTTGTCGAGCGTCAGGCCATTTTCGCTACAAAGGAGCTCTGTGAGGTCGATCGGGAATCCGAACGTATCCTCGAGCTCAAATGCGACCTCGCCAGGGAACGTGAGGTTTGCCTTCGCCATCTCACTCTCCAGTGCCTCCCGCTC
The DNA here is from genome assembly GCA_044372775.1 of Haloferula sp. Taxonomy (GTDB): domain Bacteria; phylum Verrucomicrobiota; class Verrucomicrobiia; order Verrucomicrobiales; family Akkermansiaceae; genus Haloferula. The sequence continues at coordinate 70,696 of JBIPNO010000013.1, read as the reverse complement.
AGTCCGGGCATCGGGATTCACTTTCCAACCGCTCTCGGCGTGACTTGCGGTGATCGCCCTGACATTTGACTCAAAAAGCTTCAGCCCACGATCCAGCGTCTGGTTGAAGCTCGCCTCCTCCTGCTCCAGCGTTGCCCGCACGGTGTCCTGCCGGTTCTTCAGCTCCGGGAAAACCCCACCCATCTCATTCACCAGCGTTTCCACCAGCGCGCCGAAGAAGGGCTTGTCGCCGGAGAAGCCGAGCTGGCGGCCGTAGCGGACGGCGCGGCGCAGGATGCGGCGCAGGACGTAGTTGCGGCCGTTGTTGCCGGGCATGATGCCGTCGGCGATCGAGAAGCTCAGCGTGCGCAGGTGGTCGGCGATCACGCGGAAGGCGATGGCGTCCTTCATCTCCTCGGTGAAGGCCGAGCGGTCGGCGCCGAGGGCGGGGTAGATGTTGACGTAGCTCTTGCCGCTCAATTCCTCGAGTTTGCGGAAGATCGGCTGGAAGACGTCGGTGGCGTAATTACTAGGCTTCTGCGAGAAGTCGGTGAAGTGCTTCGTCCCTTGGATGATCGAGCAGGCCCGCTCGAAGCCCATGCCGGTGTCGACGTGCTTGGCGGGCAGCTCGCGGAAGGAGCCGTCGGCCTCGGCGTTGTACTGGATGAAGACGAGGTTCCAGATCTCGATGCAGAGGTCGGAGTCGTTGTTGACCAGCAGCCGGCCGGTCGCCGGATCACCTTCGGGGGTGAGGTTGACGTGGAGTTCCGAGCAGGGGCCGCAGGGGCCGGTTTCGCCCATCATCCAGAAGTTGTCTTTCACGTTGCCGTTGACGATCTGCACGGCGGGATCGCAGCCCTTCGAGCGGTAGAGCTCGGCCCAGATGTCATAGGCTTCCTGGTCGAATTCACCGGGGTCGCCGGGCTTCGGGGCGTAAACGGAAGCGTGGAGTCGGTGGGCGGGCAGGCCCCAGCGTTCGACGACGAGTTCCCAGGCCCACTGGATGGCTTCCTTCTTGAAGTAGTTGCCGAAGGACCAGTTCCCCAGCATCTCGAAAAAGGTGTGGTGGTAGGTGTCGTAGCCGACGTCCTCGAGGTCGTTGTGCTTGCCGCCGGCGCGGATGCATTTCTGGGTGTCGGCGGCCCGCGGCGGATCGTAGGGGGCCTTCTCGACGCCGAGGAAATAGGGGACGAAGGGGTTCATCCCGGCATTCGTGAACAGCAGGCCGGGCGACTGCGGCAGCAGCGAGGCGGAAGGCACGATGGTGTGCTGCTTTTCGCGGAAGAAATCGAGGAAGCTGTTGCGGATCTCGGCTGCGGTCATGGGTCGTTGAGGCGGAAAGGGCGGCGAAGGTGTGCGAAAGGCTTTCGCGAGTAAAGCCTTGGAGTGGGGCGGGGTTGGCAAGGCTTACCTCTCCCGAAGGAGCTCGACTTCTGAGGTAAGTAGTCCCGGCTTGAGCCGGACGCATGGTCCCCCGGAGCCCGCTTCATCCGAGAAGTCCGCATCGCCCGTGCTTCGTCCGGCTGAAGCCCGGGACTGCGTACCACTTGGATTCCTGCCGTCTGGATGGGTTCCCTCGCCGGTGGTGAATCGAAAGACCGGTCTGGTGCGCCCTTAGCCTCAGGGCGAAAGCTCCTGCAAAATCTCCCGCTCCGCCGCGCTCAGGTCGAGATTTTGCATCAGGATCGTGGCCACCTCGCCCAGCCGGTGGCCCTGTTCCCGGGCGGCCAGCGCGGCGGGCAGGGCATTCAGCCAGCGGACGCGGGTCGGGCCGTCGCCGATCCAGCCGGTCAGGGTCCGCAGGTCGGCGAGACCGTCTTCCGCCAGTCCGGGCTTCGCGGCGATCGCGGCTCCCAGCTCGGCGGAGGCGGCAATGCGGAAGGCTTCCGGCTTTTCGGCGAGCCACGCCATCGCGCGCTCCGGCTGCTTGAAATACAAGCGGTCGCTCAATTCCCCGGCGCGCTGGCCGCGGGCGGCGTCGATTTCTTCAGGCGTGGACCCGAAAGCCGGCGACTCCTCCAGATGCCAGGCGAGCGCTTGGTCGGGCTGGCTGCTGAACCAGGTGGCGGCGGCGGATTTCTTCACGGACTGCTGCCTTTCCCAGGACTCCTCGTTGCCGCCGAGGTGCTCGAAGCCGGGCTGATCGAGGTCCTGGAACAGGTCCTTGATGCGGCTGGCGAAATGGGTGACGAGCGAGGGATCGAGCCCTTCGAAGAACTCCTCGCCGAAGGTGCGGCGCTGCCATTTCGCCATCAGCCGCCAGGCCTCGTCGGGGTCGTCCCTAGCCGCCTTGAGCATGATGGACGGGCCCATGGCATCGTCGTCCCAGGTCTGGTTGCTGGTGCGGATGCGGAACTGGCGCGACTTGTCGTCGTCGAAGTAGGCGCTGAGCAGGCCGATCGGATCGCTGTCGGACCAGCCGCCGAGGGCATCGGGAAAGAGCGGCTCGAAGGCCGGGTTGTCGGGCGTCTGGGCGGCCTCGGCGACCAGCCATTTCAGGCCTTTTTCCGCCTCCAGGTCGCCGATCCGCCGGGCCATCAGGCCGAGCAGGGCCGGGTCGCCGGTTTCGGCGGCGGTGGCGATGAGTTCGGTGACGAGTTCCTTCAAGGCGGAGGCGGGCAGGGACTGGACCAGCTCCAGCGCGAGTTCGGCTTGTTCGGGATCGGCCTTGCCGCCTTGGACGGCGTGCCAGAGGGCGCGGAAGCGATCCATCCGTTCGCTCTGGGTGCCGGTGACGCGGCTGCGCGAGGAATGCTTCGAAGGCGCTGGGTCGATGGCGGTCACCGGTGGGGCGGACTTTTCATCCCCCGGGCGGAAGAGCGCCAGGCCGGCGGCCAGCAGAAGCAGGGCCGCGCCGAGGCCCGCGGTTTGGCGGTGGTGCACGGATCGCACCTTGGGAGGACGGCGGCGGGAGGTCGAGGAGGAATGAGGAAGTTGCACAACGTTGCACGTTGTGCTGGGGGGTGGAGCGCCGCGCCGGGGTGGTTGCGAGGCTTTCGGGTGTGGTCCGCCGCCCACCCGCGCAACTTGCAAAGTCGCGCTACTTCGCCTGCGGCGGAACGGCGGCTTGCAAGAAGGCCACGGCGTAGCGCTTGCCGAGCTCGATCAGCGAGGCGCGGTCGAAATGGACATTGTCGCTGCCGGTCAATCCGGCGCTTTCGACGAAGGCCGCGTGGGGATCTCCTCCGCCACCTGCCGCAGCCCGGCGCGGATCTGGGCGCGGCGCTGGATGGCTTCCAGCTTGCGGCGGTCGTCGCCGAAGGGCGCAAGGTCGCCGATCACGAAGGGCAGGGCCGGGCTTTCCAGGTCCTCGCGCAGGTGGCCAATCAGGCGGGTCAGCTTGCCCGGGTGGCTGCGGACCAGCGGTTCGCGGGAGGCGTCGGTCTCGCCCTGGTGCCACAGCACGCCGGCCAAAGTGCCCTGGCGGGCGGCGATCCGGGCGCGGTGGACGGCATTTTCGTAGAGCGAAGTCCCGCGGCCGAGGGAATCGATGCCCGCGCCGCCCCAGGCGGCTGGGATCAGGCCGACGCGGGTCGCGTGGGTATCTTCCAGCAGTTGGACGGCGAAAGGCAGGCCCAGCCCGAAGCCGGCGCTGCCCTGGTTCAGATGGAGCGGATGGGCGGCCGGCCGCCAGCGGGTCCAGCCGCGCGGGCGGGGGTCCTTGAGGGTGCCTTGGCCGCCGAAGACCAGGACGCCGGGCACGGGCTTGCGGTCGCCTTTCTGCCAAGGGTCGCCGGGCCGGATGCAGCCGTGGCCCGCCATGTTCGACTGCCCCATGAGCAGGAAGACGGGAAACTCGCCGGGCTCCGCGGGGATCGACCACGGTCCGGACAAAGCGCCGGGCGACCAGCGGCGGAGGAGGCGAAGGAGCCCGCTCATGGCGTCGGGGTCCGCCCTCGCGGTTACTTCCCGGCGACCTCGTCCTGCGGGCCGGAGAAGCGGTAGTGGCCGTGGATCTGGTAATCGGTCAGCACGTTCTCCCATTTCGGGCCGGAGCCGATGTCGTGGACGATCCAGGCCTCGCCGCGGCGCTCGCCGGGGCCGGGGACCACGATGCCGCAATGGAGTTCTCCCTGGGCCAGCATCCAGACGACCACGTCGCCCGGCTTGTAGTCGGCCTCGTTGCGGGTGGCCGCCAGCTTGAGTTCGGCTCCCTGGTGCTTGAAGTAGCGTTGGAGGTTCTGGATCCGGCGGTGGTCGATATTGCGATCCGGCTCGCGCAGCGACCAGAGCTGGGGATAGACGGAGAAATTGGCGGCCATGTCCTCGTGGACCAGCTCCTGGAGGTCGATGCCGAGGTTGCGGTAGCTGCGCACGATCAGGTCCTCCGCCTTGCCTTTCCACTTGCCGTCGGCGGTGGACGGGATGTCGCCGCCGGGGTAGGAAATCTCGTAGTAGGCGGTGTCGTGGACGCTCGGCATCTTCGTCCGCTGCAGGGCGGCGGAGGCCAGGCGATCCCCGAAATTCGGGGACGGGGCCAGTTCGCCGATCAGCACGTCGGCGCTTTCGACCGTGGCGACCGACTGCTGCGCGCGGAGGAAGGGGACCAGCGGCTTGCCGAAAAACCAGACGGCTCCGGCGGCGATCAGGAGCACCACCCAGCCGCCGAGGAAGTTGGCCGGCTTTCGCACGGGCTTCGCCTGAGGACGGGGTCCGATGTATTCGATGGTGCCTAAATGTTGGCTAGGACGGCGCTTTGCCATGGTTCTATTAAGAAAACTGAAACAAATTCTCGACACGGATGCGACATAATTTCTCAGGTCGCGGCATTTTTTTCGAAAATTCCTGTTCTCGACCCTACGCCGGCCGGCTTCTACCCATTTCGCCATGACGGTCATCCGCAGTGCGAAATCCCTGGCTTGGGGTGAGTTGGACGTGCCTTTGTTTGGTCTCGGACGGGATTGGTATGGAAACGCGGTCGAGCCACAAGCGGCATTTTGCGTTGCCGTAGATCCCCTCATGGTTTGGTTCGTCGCATCGCATGGTCAGCCCGCCCGGCTTCACCCGGCCGCCCGGCCCGGACGATTCACGCCAGAGCTTTGGAAACACGATGTCGCCGAACTTTTTCTAACCGATCCGACAAGCGGGCGTTACTTTGAGTTCAATCTTTCTCCCAACGGCGCGTGGTGGAGCTGTGAGTTCACCGCGCCGCGGGTGAGGGCGGAAGAGGTGGATATCGCCTTTCCCGAGGTGGCGACCTTTGCCGAGCTGGCACCGAACGGCGGCTGGGTGGCGGCGATGGCGATCCCGCGCGACCTGCTCGAGGCGCGGCTGGATTTCGGCGCGAAGAGCCGGCTCAACGTGAACTTCATCCTCGGCTCCCCGGAGCAGCGCTTTCTGAGCGCGGTAGATCTCGGCGGCGGCGAGCCGGACTTCCACCAGCCGGCCAAGTTCGGGCCGGTGGTGTTCGCGGATGCTTGATCGCCGCGGGTCCCCCCTCATGACGTAATGGCGGAAACACAGAAAATCGGGCATTCTCACGTCGCACCCAACGCCGATCCCCCCTCGGTCGAGTTTGCAAGGTCTCCCCCCGGACCGAAAGACATCCCCCCGACCCCCACGGGAAAACCCGCTGCCCTCGTCCCCCCCAACGGTGCCAGCGGGTTTTTCTTTTCCCGGGCGCCACCCCGTTTTGATGAGGGGAACGAGGGAGTGCCTGCCGCTTTTGTTGCGCGGTCCGGAAGTTTGGAGGCAGATTGCGACGGGTGAGGAAAGATCCGGGGGCTCTTTTTCGTAACCAAGACCTCTCCCCCTGCGGTCGAAGTTTGCCCCGTCTTACCCCCCCGACGAGAAGATCATCCGACCGGCTCGAAACACCCGCTGCCCCCGTATCCTCCCGACGGTGACAGCGGGTCTTTCTTTTCGGGGAGACGGTCTTTTCACGGACACGGCCTGCTGCCCGAGATCTTCTTTGGGCGCGGCCATCGGGCCTTGTCCCGAAGGGACTGCGTTTCAAAGCCCGGGGTTGCCGACGAAGGAGGCTACCCCGGGTCATCGGTCATGGATTTGCTACGCCAACGGCGTTGAGGAGGAGGGACCCTGGAGTGTCGCGGAACCATCCCGTCCGCAACCTCGTTGAGGTAGGATTTTCCGGCGGATTCACCCGGGGTAGCTCGTTCCTCGCAACCCCGGGCTTCGTTATGGGAGTCCCGTTGGGACATGGATCCGCGCGAAAGTTGTGGATCATGGGCGGTATCGACAGCCGCTACAAAGCCAGCGCGGCACATGCTGACGGGCAACATGGGTCGCCACTACAAAGCCAGCGCGGCACTTGCCGCGGCAGCCCGCGCGGCGTAGGCATCAGGGGTGTCGGAGCCGCCGCAACAGGAAGACGAAGAACCCGCCGCCGATGCGGACCTCAAGGAACTGTTAGAGCAGTTCCGCGAGCCGGAGAAGCCGCCGCGGCAGCGCGCCAACCCGCTGTGGGTCGTTGCCGGGGTGCTGCTGACGGTGCTCGCGGGGTGGCTGGCGCTGCGAGCAAGCGGCGGGGGAGTGGAAGACAAGCCGGAGTCCGCGGCGCTGGCCGGTGCGATGCTGCCGGGGAAAACGTCGGAGCGGCTGCCGAGGGACGAGGGGTCGGTGGATGTGGTGGAGGATTACCTCGCCCGTTGCAAGAAGGGGATGACCGCGCAGGAGGTGCGGTGGATCGTGGAGGATTTTCAGAAGGCGGTTGATCCAGGAATCGAGATCGGGGCAATTCTTGGTGAAGCCTACGATCCCAAAGAAGGCAACTCCGGTTTTCCCGCACTCGCCCCTGCAACAAAAGATAGATTTGAGCTGCTCCTCGCTGAATTGGGACGCCAGCGACGAGCTTGGTATGCGACGACGCTGGCGGATGGTCTGCAACTCTCGGCCTCGCAGAAATCCGAACTGAATTCGCGGTTGAATGCCCTGCTTGAAGAAGACCTCAGGAATTTCCGAACTGCGTGGATCGAATACGAGGAAGTCGGGAAGAAGGGAGCCCTGCCTTACTATCAGATGGGAATAGAGGGGTTTTTTGGCGGGGTTGTGCTTCCTTCTGATTGGTTAGCCCGGGATGATTACGCGCCGTGGAAGCTTTGTGATCTCAGCCCGGAGCAAGAAGCGGTTACGCGCCGGTCAGAAATAGAACAGGAGGAAGACCAACAGGAAGAAGGGCCAGAAAAGGACCTCATCTGGACGTCCACATGGCCGGATCGTGAAACACCCTTCCGCAGCAGTCTGGCGGAAACGAGAGAGATTCACTTGGCGGGCGGAGAGTTCGGCGAGCTGTCCGCCGCCGGGGGCATCTTTCCGCTGGAGGAAGCCCAGCTGTTCGACGGCGAGAATTTTCTTCGCATCAACGATCCGACCCGGCTGCATCCAGCTCAACTGAAAATGCTGCTGCTGCTCGAGCCCGGCCGGGCGGCCGAGATCCTCCAGGCGCTGGAGAAGGCCGACAAGTGATTCATGCTTGCGCGGCTCGGGGAATCCGGGCGAGCCGCCCGGACCCCTCTTGCTCCCTTGCCCGCCGCTCCGAATCCCTTCTAACTCCCCGCGTGTCCGATTCCCCGAAGCTCTCTCCCGGTGACGCCCTGCTCGTCGCCGCGCCGGTGGCGTGGCGGGAGGCCTGCCTCTCGATGCCGGCGATGCGCGCGTTGAAGCGGCTGGGTTTGGACGTTTCGGTGCTCTGCCCGGAGCGACAGATGGGATTTTGGGAAGCGAGCGGCTTCGGCAAAGTGACCGGCTATTCCGACCGGGCGTCAGTGCGGGAACTTGCGGGCCGCTTGAAGGGCGTGACGGTCTCGCTTGCCTGGGAAGCCGGGGTGGCGGCGGATGCCTTGGCGAAGGCCGGCATCCCGCGGCGGCTCGGACCGCCGGCCAAGGGGCTGGTGAAGCGCATGACGGAGCCGGTGGAAGTCATCGAGCGGCCGGGGCCGGTCCAGCACCGGGTGCGCTTCTATCTGGGTCTGGTCGAGAAGCTGGGCGCGCAGGCGATGGTCGCGGAGAATTTCGCGCCGCTCATCACCGGGATTCCCCGGGCGATGGAACGGGTGCTGCTGGTGCCGGACTCGGATTTCGGCAGCCATTTTGAATGGCCGCTCGAGCGATGGGAGGCGGTGGCGAAGGACTTGTTAGAGCGCGGCAAGCAGTTGTGGATCGCGAGCGCCGGACCGAAAGGTGCCGCGCTGGCGAAGGCGGTGCCGGAAGCGACGGGGGTGGCGCTGGCGTTTCCGGGATTGGACGATCTTTCGTCGTGCGCGCTGTGCCTCGCGGCCGACGGCAGCGTGCCGCATCTTGCAGCTCATGTGGGTACGACGTGCGTCGTACTTTTCGGGCCCGGCGAGCCGGAGTGGATGCGCCCGCTGGGCAAGCAGCACGTCATCGTGCGGCGGAAGGTCGAGTGTTCGCCCTGCCACGCGCCGAAGTGCCGGATGGACCTGCGCTGCCAGAATGATCTGGAGGTGGCGGAGATGCTGCGGGTGTTGGCTGAATTTCAGATCCGGTAGGGCTGGACCGCCGGGCCCGCCCACTTCACCCCCGAGGGTGGGACGCGGAAGAATTCGCCCCTGCATCGACCTCCGCCGCCGCAGGGTAAAGTGGGTCCGCCCAGCGGTCGGTCCCTACCGTTTGCCGGATCGCCTCACTTCATCACGTGATCCAGCAGCAGGCTCTGCACGTGCAGGTAGAACTGCGAGCGGAACCAAGCGGAGCGCTTGCCGGGCGTCATATCGGGCAGGGCCGCGTCGGAGAGCTTGTAGCGCTCCTCAAGCGCCAGCCGTGCCTGATTGAGGCCGCCATACCAAAGCTCGGCGTCTTCCTTGAGGATGAACACCTCGCCGGGTTCATCGTCGCCGCCCTCCGCCTCGATCGCGGCCTCAATCGCCGCGAGCTGGGCGTTGAATCCTTCCCGCAGGTCCGGCAGCACGAAGTCCTGCCAGTCTTCCGCGCCTTCGTCGTCGGCCATCGGCGCGGCGACCCGGTCGGCGAGATCGAGCCCGCCGGCCCGCGCGTCGTGGGGGATGCAGCGCAGCACCATCCAGTCCACCGGCGTCTCGACGTCGATCCGCAGCCCGCCCTTGAGTGTCGGAGCGACTTTCATTCGGCCTTTTCGAGCGAAGTCTTCAACTGGTGCGCCTGAAGTTGCTGCGCGTAAAATTCCGCCTTCTCGCGCTCGCCGCTCCAGACGATCGAGCGGCCGCGCTTGTGGACTTCCATCATCATCGCCGCGGCGCGGTTCTCGGGGTAGCCGAAGATCTTCATCAGCACCCAGGTGACGTAGCTCATCAGGTTCACCGGATCGTCGTGGACGACCACGTTCCATGGCACGTCCAGCGATACGGACTCGCGGAGCTCGGTGAGGGTATCGGACATGGCGCTTGGCTCAGACTTCGACCGGTTCGCCGGCGGGCGCGTCGATCCACTTCCCGTGTTCGCGGATCAGGTCGATCAGGCGTTCGACCGCCTCGTCTTCCGGGATGTTGAACTTCACCGGCTGCTTGCCGACGTAAAGGTTGATCTTGCCGGGCGCACCGCCGACGTAGCCGAAATCGGCGTCGGCCATCTCGCCCGGGCCGTTGACGATGCAGCCCATGACCGCGATCCGCACGCCCTTGAGGTGGCCGGTCGAGGCGCGGATTTTCTGGGTGGTGCTTTGCAGGTTGAACAAGGTGCGGCCGCAGCTCGGGCAGGCGACGTAGTCGGTCTTGAAGATCCGGGTGCCGGCGGCCTGCAGGATGTTGTACGAGAGACGTAGTGATTGGCCCGGCGCGGGCTCGCCTTGGACCAGGATGGCATCGCCGATGCCGTCGCAGAGCAGGGAGCCGAGGTGGCGCGCGGCGGTGAGGAGCGTGTCGACAAAGTCTGCGCTTTCCTTGGCCGGAACCAGCGTGTCCTTCAGCAGGATCGGGTGCCGGGGGTCAAGACGGCAGGCGAGCATCCGGAAGGCGGGGATGACGTCGAGCTCGAGGCCGTCCTTCACGGTGACGAGGTGAACTTCGCTGCCGTGGTTGAGGGCGGACAGCGCGGCTTCGTCGCGCGGGTCGATCTCCACCGCGCCGGACTTTTCGAGGATGATCTCCGGCTTGAAGTCGCCCATCTTCTCGATCTTGTGGGCGACGGCGTTCCATTTCTCCTGAGTCGTGAAGACCCGCACCGCGTTCACCCCGCCGAGCGCGTGGCCCATGATCTCCATCGGGGACGACTTACGACGTTCGTAGGAGAAAGGATCGTAGGAAGGCGCGAGGTCCGGGCCGGGAGGCTGGTCGGCCTTCGTTTGGAAAGGCAGGGCGAGCGCCCGTGCCACCGGGATTTCGTGGATGGCGTCCTCGGTCAAGGACACGCGGACGGTGTCGCCGATGCCGTCCGCGAGCAGCGAGCCGATGCCGATGGCGCTCTTGATGCGGCCGTCCTCGCCGTCGCCGGCCTCGGTCACGCCAAGATGGATCGGGTAGTTCCAGTCCGAGCCTTCCTGGTCGAGGCGGGCGACCAGCAGGCGGTAGGCCTCGATCATCACCTTCGGGTTGGAGGCCTTCATCGAGAAGACGAAGTTGTGGTAGTCGAACTCCCGGGCGATCCGCGCGAACTCCAGCGCGCTCTCGACCATGCCGAGCGGCGAGTCGCCGTAGTAGTTCATGATCCGGTCCGACAGCGAACCGTGGTTGGTGCCGATCCGCATCGCGCGGCCGAGCGACTTGCAGAGCTCGACCAGCGGGATGAATTCCTCGCGGATCTTGGCGACTTCCTCCGCGTATTCGTCGTCGGAGTATTCGCGGACGGCGAACTTCTTCTTGTCGACGTAGTTGCCGGGGTTCACGCGGACCTTCTCGACCCAGCGGGCGGCTTCGAGCGCGGCGTCGGGCTTGAAATGGATGTCGGCGACGAGCGGCACCTGGCAGCCGGCGGCGCGGACCTCGCGGGCGATGTTTTCCAGGTTGGCGGCGTAGATTTTCGTCTGGGCGGTGATGCGGACGATCTCGCAGCCGGCCTCCGCGAGCTGGAGCACCTCGGCGACGCAGGCGGGCGTGTCGCGGGTGTCGGAGGTGATCATCGACTGCACGCGGATCGGGTTCCCGCCGCCGATGCCGACATGGCCGACCATCACTTCACGGGTCTTGCGCCGGTTGTAGGCCAGCAGGTCGGGGCAGTATCGCAGCAGCGCGTGGTCGCTCATTTCGCGGGAGATACACGATGAATGGCGACTCGGCAACGGCGGCGAAAGGGCGGACGATTTCCGCTTTCGGCGGCGCTCTTCCGCGGTAAACTCCCCGCCGGCCATGAAAAACCGCTTCCTGCTGCTGCTGACCTGCTTCGTTTCCTGCGTCCGCGCCGAGCCGGAGGCCGTGGAGGTCGCGGCGGAGGCGCCGGACTTCATCCGGGTGGAGGAGACCGAGACCGCGACCCACTTGCAGACCGCGGTGGTCCGTTTCACCAAGGGCGAGGCCAGCGTGGAGCTGATCGGGGCGGTCCACATCGCGGACAAGAACTACTACGAGGCCTTGAACCAGCGCTTCGAAGGCTACGAGGCACTGCTGTTTGAAGGAATCGGTGGGGACAAGCCGGCGGCGGCGCCCGAGGAAGCACCGGCGGAGGCCGAGGAAGCGCCGGCCGAAGAGCCCGCGGAACCTGAAGTCGCGGAAGTTGAAGTCCCTGCGGAGGAAATCCCCGCGCCGAAGAAGCCCGCGAAGAAAAAGGAGAAGCTCGACGGCCTCCACACCGCCTACGAGTCCGGCGCGAAGTGGCTGGGGCTGGCCTATCAGATGAAGGTGATCGATTACCGGAAGGCGAACTTCGTTCACGCCGATCTCTCGATGGCCGAGTTCACCGCGCTGCAAAAGGAGCGCGGCGAGTCGCTGATCGGCTTCGTCATGAAAACCGGCCTCAAGAAGACCGACAAGCCGGTGAAGGAGCCGAGTTCGCTGAAGCTGCTGGTTTCCCTGGTCCGCGGCGACAAGGACGGGTTGAAGCGCGAGCTGGTCCACACCCTCGGCGCGGGCGACGACCAGGTGGCCTCTTTGGCTGGCGACAACGTGATCATCGGCGACCGCAACGCGAAGTGCCTGGAGGTGCTCGACCGCGAGGTGCTCGCCGGGAAGAAGAAGCTCGGGATCTTCTACGGCGCCGCGCATTTCCCGGACATGGAGAAGCGGCTGGTCGAAGGCGGGTGGACGAAGACCGGCGAGGAGTGGATGACGGCGTGGGAGATTCCGAAGGGCAAGTGAGGACGAGAGCGCATCCGTCCCGACCGGAGGATCCCGCAGGGAAGGCGTTTCAGGCCGGGTATCATCGGTCGCGTCGATCATTCACGATGGAGAAAGCATTTCCTCCCGCCCGCATCGGTGCCTAGGGTCGGCGACGATCATTCTCGGCATCGAAAGCTCCGCGGTCGCCGCCGGCCTTCCGGTGACCGGCGAGGAAACGTTCACGGCGGGACCAGGATGCTGGTGCCCCCCGACACCTCGATCCCGATCCCGCCTGTGAAAATCGTTTGCGCCGCAGGAGCGGCAACCCTGTCAGCCCGGAGTCCGGATCGAGTGCACCGGACAGGTTGGGTTTCCGGTGTGCTTGGGTTTGTGGAGGCACCGTGGCAGAGTTGGTCGCATTCGTGAAATCGTAAGTTGAAAACCAAGCCATTTGTATTTCAGATGGCTCGGCCATGGAGATCCGCCAACTGGAAGTTCTCGCCGCGGTTGCCGAAGCCGGATCGCTGACCGGTGCCGCGGCACGCTGTCACCTGTCGCAGCCGGCGATCACCCAGCAGATCAAGGCGCTGGAGGAAGAGATCGGCGAGCCGCTCTTGATCCGCCGCGCCCGCGGTGTCGAACCGACCGCCGCGGGCCGCACGGTGCTGGAGCACGCGGCCCGCCTGCTGGCGGAGCGCGACAAGCTGCTCGACGCCTTCGCCGGCCGCCGCCAGCTCCAGCAAGGCCGCGTTTCCTTCGGGATCATTCCGACCATCGCGCCCTACCTGCTCCCGCAGTGGCTCGGCCCTTTCCGCGAGCGCTTCCCGGGCATCGCCATCGCCGTTTCCGAGTCGCGCACCGGCGAACTGATCGCGCAGCTCATCGAGGGAAAGATCGAGTTCGCCATCCTCAGCGACGTGCCCGAAAGCGAGGTCCGGAAAGGATCGCTGCACATGAAGGAGCTGTTCCGCGAGCCGCTGCTGCTGGCCGCGCCCGCCCGGCATCCGCTCGCCCTGCGCAAGGCCGCGCCCGCGCCGTCCGACCTTAAGGCCGGCGAGCTGATCCACCTGAAAGGCGGCCATTGCCTCGCCGACCGCACGCTGCGCCTCTGCAGGATCCGCGAGCCCGACCCCGGCCTGCAGTGCGACCAACTCGGCACCGCCTTGTCGATGGTCGCGTCCGGCCTCGGCGTCACCGTCGTGCCCAAGCTCGCCACCCGGAACCGCGCGCTCGATGGCATCGTGCTCCGCCCCTTCGCCGGAAAAGGCCTCCACCGCATGATCGCCCTGCTCAAGCGCCGCGGCAGCAAGGACACGCCGGCTGCTGCGGAGCTGCTGCGGATGCTGTCGATCTGAGGCGTTCCCCGGCACCTCGCCGCCGCGCTTGAAAGCGGGTGGGCGGGTCGTAGGATCCGTGGTCATGAAGACTTTCTCCCGACTGCTGGCCCTGGCGACCTCGCTCGCCTTCCTCGCGGGCTGTGCGAACCGCAGCGAGTTCATCCCCGACGGGTCGACCACCACGGTGGGCATGCCCGCCGAGTTGTCGGACCGGGAGCGGAACCACGTCACCGAACTGGACGCCGCGCTGCGCCGGGAAGGCTACCTGCCGGTGCGCCACGGGGCCGGCGAGCTCGAGCTGGAGTTCCGAATTTCCGAGGGACCGATCAACACCACCACCACGATCAAACTGCGCGAAGGCCGCAAGGTCCTGGCGGAAGGCCAGGGCCGGGGGGCCGGAATGCCGATGATCGGCCGCGACAAGATCGCGGAGCGCTCGTATCAAGAGGCGATCGGCGAGTTCGAATCAGCCCTACCGGGTGCGGCGGCGGCGCGGCTGCCTCAAGCGGGGGCGGATGAAGACGGGCTCTATGTGTATTGAAGTCACCTGTTGTTTCTTCACCTTGTCTGCGATGGCTTCCGCCCGGATGTCATCGCCCTTGGGCGCAAGATGAAGGGAGTCGTGCATCACTTCTTTTCTTTCCCATCACTCCGTTTTCCAACGTTCCTCCGACTTGGTGTCCGGAGACGGATGACCGCTTGACCCGGCATCGCATCGAAATCCACGCCGGAGCCGGCAGTTGGATCAGGAGCTTGGACGGCCATCTCCAAGCGGAGTGGTGGGGAGGCTTCGACGCCAGCAGGCTGGCGAGGAAGAGCGGCAGCAGGCTGCGCGCAGTCCATGGGGCTGCGCCCGGTGCGATGGCTCACGACAGGAGTGTCGTGGCTCCTTAAAAAAGGCCGCCTCGGTTTCCCGGGGCGGCCTTTGGTGAGGTGGAGGGCTGACTGCCGATCACTCGCCGGCGGGCTTTTCTTCGGCGGGCTTTTCTTCCGTAGCCGGGGCGGCTTCGACGGCGGGTGCCGGGGCGGCGGGCTTGGCTTCCTTGGCCTGGGCGGCGACCTTGGCGACATCGGCGGCGGGCAGGATGACCGGGGTCACCTGGATCTGGCCGTTGCGGCTGGCGGCACCCTTCGGCTGGCGCAGGACGGAGATGCCGAGCAGCTTGCCGCTGGCGAGGAAGACCGGGCAGCCGACGGCGTCGGTGTTGACGCGGTAGAACATGCGCGGGCGGACGGTCATGCCGGAGATCTCGCTGGTGAGCAGGCTGGGCTCGCGGTTGAGCGACTCGTCGAGACGGCCTAGGGCGATGCACTCGTCGAGCAGCGCGCCGGGCGCGGAGTCGGCGAGGTCGATGGCCTTGAACTCGACGCCCTTGGCTTCCTCGCTGTCGCTGCGGACCTTGACGAAGGCGAGGCCGAGGTCCTCGTCTTTCATGACGAGGTCGGCGGGGACTTCGGAGCCATCGGCCATGATGACCTTGATCTCCTTGATCTCGGACTGGGCCTTCAACTTGATCTCGCCCATCGGGGTGTTGACGGTCTGGCCGTCGACCATCGACGACTTGTCGAGGCCGCCGAGCGCGGTGACGATGAGGCCGGAGGCGTCGATGACGGTGCCGGTGATTTCGCTCTTCTCTTCCTTATCCTGGCCGGCGAGGGCGGCCTTGATCTGGGCGGGCACTTCGCCTTCGGCGCCCATGCTGGTCTTGGCCAGCACGGAGAGCCATACGACGGCGTCCTTGTGGGAATCGGAGAGCTTCTTCGCGGTGTCCCGGAGTTCGGCGGTGGAAGCGGTGGCGAAGGCGGTGGTGGCCGCGAGGGCGAGGGTGAGGTGGCGGAGCATAAGGCGAGATGGTGGATGGTGGATGGTAGATGGCAGATCGTGGATGTTAGATGAAGAAGTTTACCAGCGGGGTTCGATTTCGAGGAACTGGGTGCGGGGACCGCGGCGGATGCCGAAGACGACGCTGCGGGGCTTGGCTTCGGCGAGGGCGGCGAGCTTGGTTTTGAGGGCGTCGATCTCGTTCACCGGGCTGCCGTCGATGGTGAGGATGATGTCGTCCGGTGCAAGCCCGCCGAGGGCGGCCCAGCCGCTGGGCTCGACCTTGAGGACGGACAGTCCGGCGGGTTCCTCGCCTTGTTGCTCCTTGGCCTGGTCGCGCTGGGCGGCGGAAAGCTGGCGGGCGGTGAACTCGAAGAGGACGTCCTTGTATTCGAGCAGCTCGCTGTCGTCGATCGGGCGCGGGGCGAGGGCGACCGACCAGGTTTGCGGCTGGCCGTCGCGCATGCCGGTGAGCTCTAGGGTGGAGTCGACCGGGTAGGCGAGGATGAGTTCGGGGAAGACTTCCGAATCTTCCGGGCGGCGGGCGTTGATCACCTTGCCGTCGAGCTTGAGCAGCAGGTCGCCTTCCTTGAGCCCGGCCTTGGTGGCGGGGGAATCCGGGGCGAGGCTGATCACGCGGACGCCTTTCTTGCCGGCGATGCCGAGGGCGCTGGCGAGCTCGTCGGTGATGACCTGGGTGGCGGCACCCATCCAGGCCTTTTCGGCGAGGCGGGGCTTCACCGGGTCCTTCACGGGGCCGACCTTGACGACGGTGGCGAGCTGCTGGTTGGCGCGCTCGAACTCGACGAGCAGCGGCTTGGGTTCGGTGAGACCCTTGGTGAACTCCGCGGTGACGGCTTCGAGCTCGGCGCGGCTTTTGACCGGCTTGCCGCCGACCCGGATGATGACGTCCGAGCCGCGCAGGGGCGGCTTGGCTTCGGAGGATGGGCCGCCGCCGCGAACCGTGTCGACGAGCACGCCGTCCTTGGTATCGCGGAATTTTTCAAGTGCGGAAACCCGGGTGAAGTCGCGGGCGGTGAGTCCCCACTCGCGGAGCTCGTTCTCCTTCGCCATGTTCGGCTCGCGGACCACGGTGGTCATTTCCCAGGTCTGCGGCTTGCCGTCGCGGATGCCTGTTAGAGTGACCTTGGTGTCGGGTGCGGTGCCGAGGACCATCGCGTTGAAAATGGGCAAGTCTTCCGCGGCGTGGCAGTCGGGCAGCGTGGTGCCTTGATAGGTGGTGATGAAGTCACCGGGCCGGATGCCCGCCTTGTCGGCCGGGCTGTCTTTCCAGACGGAGGCGACCAATGCGCCCTTTTGGTCGGCCATGCTGCGGAGGAGCGGCTGGACTTCCACGCCGATCCAACTGCGGGTGATGCTGCCTTTCTCGATGAGTTCGGCGGCGACCTGCTTCGCGAGGTTGGACGGGATGGCGCCGCCGAGGCTGGCGATGCCGACTTCGTTGACGCCGATGATTTCGCCGGCCGGATTGACCAGCGGGCCACCGGAGTTGCCGGGGTAAATGATCGCGTCGTGGCCGATCCAGCGGACGAGTTCGCCGACCTTCTCGCCATCGAGCGTGAGGCCGATCTGGTGGCGCGGGACGATCATCGCGGTGTTGGCGACGATGCCGCGGGTGACCGACTGCGAGAGGCCGCCGGGGCTGCCCATGGCATAGACGACGTCGCCGACTTTCAGCGCATCGGAATCGCCGAAGGTCGCGATGGCGAGCGGCTGGTCCTTGAAGCGGCGGGTCGAAAGGTCGAGCTTCAGAATGGCGAGGTCGGAGAGGGCGTCGGTGCCGACCAGGGTGGCATCGACCTCGTCGTGGTTCGAAAGCGTGCAGACGAAGCGGGTGCCGCGGCCGGCGACGTGGTGGTTGGTGAGGACGTGGCCCTCGGCGGAGATGATGGCACCGCTGCCGCTGCCCTGCATTTTCTTCATCCGGCCTTCGGAGCCTTCCTCCATGACCACGTAGATGCGGACCAGGGCGGGGAAGACCTTCTTGATGGCGTCGGAAACCTCGGCGGAAGGTGGCGGGGCGGGGACCTCGGCGAGGAGCGGCTGGAAGGTCGAAAGGGCGAGGACGAGGAGGCCGGAGCGGCAGGTTCGGGAGATCATGACAAGGATGAGGACGCGCCGGGAAGCGGTGGGCGGGGGCGGGCTTGTTCAACTTTCCCGGGTTTCCCGGCGGGCCGGCGAAGATCCGCCGTGGCGAGAGACACGGACCTGCCGCACCACTCAAAGAAAGGCCGCCCGCGGTTTCCCGGGGGCGGCTTGGAAAGAGGCGATGATGAGGAGCTTCTTCAGTCGGCGAAATTCGCCGAGGCCACGTCCCAGTTCACGACGTTCCAGAACGCGGTGATGTAATCCGGACGGCGGTTCTGGTAGTTCAGATAGTAGGCGTGCTCCCAGACGTCGAGACCGAGGACCGGGGTGCCTTCGATGCCCGCGACGGCCTTGCCCATCAGCGGGGTGTCCTGGTTGGCGGTGGAGCCGACCGACACGGTGCCGTCGGCGTTCTTCACCAGCCAGGCCCAGCCGGAGCCGAAGCGGGTGGCGCCGGCCTTGGCGAAGGCTTCCTTGAAGGCGTCGAAGGAACCGAAGGCCTTGTCGATCGCCGCGGCGAGCTCGCCGGACGGGGCCTTGGCGCCGCCGGGGGCGATGACTTTCCAGAAGAAGGCGTGGTTGATGTGGCCGCCGCCGTTGTTGCGGACCGCGCCGCGGATGTCTTCCGGCACGGCGGAAAGGTCGGCGATCAGGTCATCGATGCTCTTGGCTTCAAGGTCGGCCTTGCCGGCGATCGCGGCGTTGAGGTTGGTGACGTAGGCGTTGTGGTGCTTGCCGTGGTGGATTTCCATGGTCTTCGCGTCGATGTGGGGTTCGAGCGCGTCGAGGGCGTAGCCGAGGGCGGGAAGAGTGTGGGCCATGATGGTGGGGTCGGTTTGATTTGCGTTCGCAGGACGCCGCCGGTACTCCGGGCAGGCGCGCGACGGCCCCACGATGCCGCGCTTGCCGCCATCCGCAAGGAACAATCCGACCATGTCACCCGCCCTCGAAGCCGCCCTGCCCTGGATCCTCACCGCCGCCGCCGGAGCTTTTTTCGGCTGGCTGCTCACCCTGCTGGCTCTTTCCGGCCGCCGCGCGCGCTTGGAAGAGCGGATCAAAGCCGAGGAGCGCCGGCTGACCGAGCTGGAGGCACGACACGCCGCCGCGGCATCCGACGCCGCCCAGCACGAGGCGAACGGCCAGGCGCTGCGGACCCAGCTCGCCGAAATGCGGACCCGGCTGGAAGATGAAAGGCAGGCCGCGACGGAGAAGCAGGCATTGCTCGACCGAGCCGAGCAGCGGCTTTCCGATACCTTCAAGGCGCTGTCCGCCGATGCGCTCAAATCCTCGTCGGAGCAGTTCCTCCAGCTTGCCCGGACCTCGCTGAGAACGCACACCGAAGAAGCGAAGGGCGAACTCGAGAAGCGCCGCGTGGCGATTGAAAACCTGGTCAAGCCGGTGGCGGAATCGCTCGGCAAGTTCGAGAACCGCGTCGGTGAGATCGAGAAGTCGCGCGAAGGTGCCTATGCCGAACTGCGGACCCAGGTGAAAGCGCTCGCCGAGGGCCAGCTCGGCTTGCAGCGCGAGACCGGGCAACTGGTCAAGGCGCTGCGCCAGCCGACCGGCCGCGGCCAGTGGGGCGAGATCCAGCTCCGCCGCGTGGTGGAACTGGCCGGGATGCAGGAGCACTGCGACTTCGAGGTGCAGACGACCACCACCACCGAAGAGGGCAAAAAACTCCGCCCCGACCTCATCGTCCGCCTGCCTGGAGGAAAGAGCATCGTGGTGGATTCCAAGACACCGATGGATGCCTACCTCGATGCCCTGGAGGCGACGGACGACGGCCACCGGGAAGAGGCCTTGCAACGCCATGCCCGCCAGGTGCGGACCCACATCTCCCAGTTATCTTCCAAGAACTACGCCGCGCAGTTCGACCAGGCGCCGGAGTTCGTCGTGCTGTTCCTGCCCAGCGAGTCGTTCTTTTCCGCCGCGCTGCAGAGCGATCCCGGCTTGATCGAGCGCGGCGTCGACCACGGCGTGATCCTCGCCACGCCCACCACCTTGATCGCGCTGCTGCGCGCCGTTTCTTATGGCTGGCGCCAGGAAGCGCTGGCCGGCAATGCCCGCGAGATCTCCGCGCTCGGCCGCAGCCTGCACGAGCGGCTCGGCACGCTGACAGGGCATTTCGCGAAGCTCGGCAAGTCGCTCGAGGCCGCGGTGGGCCACTACAACGCGGCGGTCGGCTCGTACGAGACCCGTGTGCTGGGCTCCGCCCGCAAGTTCGAGGACCTGCAAGCCGCGGCGGAGGGCAGTACCCTGCCGCACCTCGAACCCGTGGCCCAAGCCCCGCGACTGCCGGCCGCGGCGGATCTTTTAGAGCCGGCGGACGATTTCGGTTTTGCCTCGGGTCCCAGGGACAAGGCGCTGTCCGCGGCGTCCGATCTCCGCTCGGCGCTGGACGCCTGACCGGTAGGCGAAAACCCCCGTCCGCGGCGTGCGGATCGGGGGTCATCACGGGATCACGGGATGCTTACCACTCGAGGCCTTCTTCCATCGTGTGGTTCTCGGACTCCGAGAGCGAACACGTGATGTAGAGCTGGCCGACCGGAGGGAACACATCGGGGTGGGTGCGCTCATAAGTTCCTCCGCCCTTGCAGGTTTCACTGCCCTGGATGGCGGCGAACTGCTGGTCGGAGATGTATCCTTTGGCATGCATGTGCACGGCGATGTCCTGGGTGCCGCCCTCGGCGTAGGGCATGCCGCCGGCGGAGTAGCCGTACATGTTCTGATAGGAGCGGACGGAGGTCTGCACGGTGCGCATGTTGAGGATGCAGCCGGTGCGGTCGGCGCCGTTTTTCCAAGCACGGGCTCCGAGGAACAAGATCAAGGTCAACGAGAGGAGGACGGCGATCACCACTGTGATTTCCAGCAGGGAGAAGCCGCTCCGTTTCGAAGACCGCAGGGGGGATGCGGTTTTCATAGTGGGGGGTGAAGGCAAGCTACCACGGATCGCGGTGTTCAACATCACGTGATCGCGGAATCTCCGGGATCCTCAGTTCTTCGCCCCGCGCAGCACCGTCGCCGCCCGGGTGAAGGCGGTATCGCTGAAGCCGAGCATCCGCTTGAGCTGGACGTCGCGTTCCAGCGGGTTGGCGATGCGCTTCGCCGCGAGGTGGTCGCTCCACGAAATCATCCCGAAGGCCGCCGGCAGCAGGCCGCTCGGCGGCACCGGCAGGTCGCTGCCGTGAAGGATGCGGCCGTCCATCGCCGCGGAAGTCATCGCCCGCAGCGCCGACGGCCGCAGGCGGAAACTCAGCCCGGCCAGCGCGCTGTTGTCGCCGTAGAGGTGCGGATACCTTTCCAACATCTCGGCGAAATCCGCGAAGTAATCCGGGTCGAGCACCATCATCCCGGTCCCGGCATGCGCCGCGATGCAGGTGACGCCGATCTCCAGCGCCCGGGTCAGGACCCGCGGCGAGGCCAGCTTGTGATCCATCACCGGCATCGTCCGCTCGCTGCCGGTGTGCGCCAATAACGGCAGCCCGGCTTCCGCCATCCGTTCGAGGAAGCGGGTGTAGCGCG
Source organism: Haloferula sp. (assembly GCA_044372775.1). Taxonomy (GTDB): domain Bacteria; phylum Verrucomicrobiota; class Verrucomicrobiia; order Verrucomicrobiales; family Akkermansiaceae; genus Haloferula. The sequence goes on along the minus strand of JBIPNO010000013.1, from coordinate 49,787 downwards.
GGTCGTTCCAATCGATTCCCTGCACGTTCGGCAGGCACTTCAACGCCGCCGCACCGCCGGCCAGGCATTTCTCCAGCTCCTCCATCGCGTCGCGCCGCGCCGGGTGGATCGACACCGCGGCGAGGAATTCCGGATGCCGCCGCGCCAGTTCCAGCACGTGGTCGTTCGGCACGTAAAGCGACGAGCGCTCCGGCAAGGCGGTGCCGTCGGCGTGGTGCGGCAGCTCGTGGGCGAGTAGCAGCGCGCGGTCGACCGACGACCCGCGGATCATCTCTAACAGCTTCTCGGTGTAGAGCCGGTCGAACTCCGGCCCGTGCAGGTCCCGCGTCGTCAGCCCGACCGCCTTCACCAGGAACGGCTCGCCGATCTTGGTGAGACCCTTCGGTCGGTACCAGCAGCCGGAGCCATCGGTCCCGGTGCCGACGAAGTGGACGTGACAGTCGATGCGCATGGGTCAATTTCCGCTACCACGAAATGCCAGCCGGCTTCTTTCGTCGAGCCGGGAATGGCATCGAGGAGGTTTCGACAGCGGCTGTAGGCGGTTCGCAACCTCGTGGATTTGTCTTCTACACCGCATCCAGCAGTTCCTCAAAACTCCCGAACCAGTCCGGACCGACCCTCACCTTGTTGTCGAGGTGCAGCGGGCACTTCTGATGGGATGCTAAGTTGCGGGTGAGCTGGTATTGGAACTGCCATTTCTCCGTCGAAGGATGCAGGCACGCGGCAAGGATCTGGAATTCGTCGCGACGGTAGTAGCGTGAACAGGGATTGCTCTTCGACGCACGGGTCTTCTGAAAATCGACTCTTATCGTGCCGTCGGCCATCGGGCGGCGGAGGACGTTCTTGCATTCAATCCGCAGATGTTTGCCTCCGCGCAAAAAGACATCGAAATCAGGCTGCCCGTCTTGTTCGAGACGAATGAGCTCCGTGATTTGTGGAATGGTCCGGAGTTGGGACTCCAAGTGAGTTTCGGCGACCCATCCTCTCACCGCCATCTTGAGTCGGGGTGCGGAATCGATGAGGGAAAGAATTTGATCGGTACCGAGTTCGAACTCCTTGGCCAAATGATGGATTTTCTCATCGGCCTGGCTTCTGGTATGTGCATCGACAAGCTTTTGATTCACGGAGAGAATATGACTGCCGTGTTGGCCGATCTGTTCCGCGAGGAGAAAACGGTGGCCTTGATCGAGAGCCACCGCGGCTTGCTCGAAACGAATGTAATCGAGGAAACGTTCGGCTCGGCCTCCCACTACCGTCTCAACGGGTGAATCAAAACCCCGGCTGGTCTTCTCCCTCTCCCAGCAACTCCAACCATTCCTCTGGATCAGACCTACCTGCTCTTCCTTGAACTCGATGGAAATGAACATCTTGGTCGGGCTGTGGAGCACAGGATCGACTCCCACGAAGAACCCCGCCTCGGGGTTGATCCCAACGAAAAGCGTGGTGTAGATGCCGAATGGATCCTGCCAGAGCGGATGCAGGGCTCCGTCCTTGGTTCCGTATTTGACTTGGAAGCGGTGTTCGTCGTCCGGGCGGTTCTTCGTCCGTTTGCTGTTGGCAAAGAACGCGTAGGCGATGATTCCCATGCGTTCGCCCAGGGGCGTTTCAAAGGAGACCTGGAATGGGGCAATGCCTGCGTCGGAATGATGGATGATCCGACAACCGGCAGTCGACAGCGCCTCGAGCATGAACCGGACGAGAGGCTCCTTCGCTTTCCTAGAGACGCTGTATTTGCGGTATCCGTGCATCGGATCGTCGGGAAAGGATCATGCGACGTTCAACCGCTTCTTCGCGCCGTAGCCGAGCCCGGTTCCGGGGTGGGCTTCATGCTCCCCCTGTAGCCCGAGGTATTTGCGCGGGACCGGTTGTAAGGGTTCCGTAGCAGGGCACTTCTTGCTGCGGGTCGGCAATAGCTTCAGCGGATTTGCAGCGAAAGCAGCTTCATCGAAAAAGCGGGCGCGCAGCTGGTAGCCGATCATTTCCGCAAGGGCGGAGGGGACGGCGTTGCCAACCTGCTTTTGCGCTGACGCTCGGTTTCCGAGAATATGGTAGTCCTTTGGAAAGGTCTGGAGAGCAGCTAACTCCTGGGCGGAAAGGTGACGGTTCTTCCAGTGAAAAGGCCCTGTGGCCGGACCTGGCTGTGCGGTGAGTGTCCACGAAGGAAGATCCTTCGAGAGCTTCAAGAGGAAGTTCCAGAAGCGGCGGCGCCAACCGAACAAGGGCAAGCCGGAGCCGCGTTCCGTATGGTGAAGGTAGTTCATTCCCTCTGGAACGGACGGTAGCAGGTCGGCCCACTTGCCCTTCAGCTTTAGCTCTGGCGAATCGTCATCTTGCAGATTTCCGATGGCATCCCATGCCGTGAGTGGCTTTTGCAGAAGCTCTCCAATAAGGTCGGGCTCGGCGGGATCACCATGTGTAGGAATGAGCGAGCCGAAGGTTCGTCCTTCGCGGGAACCGACGATGAATACCCTTTCGCGGATCTGGGGCACGCCGAAGTGAGCGGCATTAACCCGGAGGACCTCCAAGCCGTAGTCGAGATTGTTTCGGCGGTTGATCGCGTCGATGGAACGCTCCAGATATTCGAGGCCTTCCGATTTGCCGCGATAGGCGAGGCCACTGACGTTCTCGAGGAGGAATGCCCGCGGTTTCGCTGCCTCGAGGATACGGAGGTAGGCGTCCAAGGTCGAGGCACGCGGGTCATCCAGACGTTTGGAGTCGCCACTGGCCCAATAGCCAGACTTGGAGAACGGCTGGCAGGGAGGACCGCCGGCGAGCAAATCCGCCTCGCATTCTTGTAAACCGGCTACATCAAGGAGCTGCCGGTTGGTAACCCCGTGGACGTCTCCTTCAATGACGTTCCAAGGCCGGTTGTGCCGAAGAGTCCGGGCACAGGTAGCATCGAACTCGACCGCGACACGCGTCTCGAATCCAGCGGCCTCCAAACCGAGGTCCAACCCGCCTGCTCCGGTGAAAAGGCTGATGACGGCTGGCTTGCTCATGGGTTCAGTTGAACAATATCCAGGGGTGCTGTCAAAGAAAGAGAGTGGGATGCCGGAAGAGTCACCGCACCACCCCTCGCCCCGCCAGCCATTTCAGCACCCCGGCCTGCCAGGCGTCCCACATCGGGCCTTTGTAGCCGTTCAGGCCGTGGTCGCCGGAGGGGAGTTCGAGGTATTCGGCCGGGACTTCCTTTTCCTTGAGCGCGGCGTGGAAGAAACGGCTGTGAGACACGGGAACGATACGGTCGTTCACCGCATGGGTCAGATAGGTTGGCGAGGTCTTCGCGGTGACCTGCTTCTCGGCGGAGTAGAGCGCGATGGCTTCCGGGCCGGGCGACGCGCCTAACAGGTTGTTCCGCGAACCGCCGTGGGTGCTTTCGCCCATGGTGATGACCGGATAGACCAGCACCGCGAAATCCGGCCGGCAGCCCTGGCGCTCGACCGGATCCTTCGCCGCGGGATCGCCCTTGTCATGGCGCGTCGCCGCGGTCGCCGCGAGATGGCCGCCGGCGGAGAAGCCGATGATGCCGATCTTGGCGGGATCGATGCCCCAGTCCTTCGACCTCGCCCGCACCGTGCGGATCGCCCGCTGGGCATCGAGCAGCGGCACTGCGGAGCGGCCTTTCGGCAGGCGATATTCGAGTACGACGCCGGTAATGCCGTGGCCGTTCAGCCACTTCGCGATACCATGGCCTTCCGGTCCGACGACCAGCCCGCCGTAGCCCCCGCCGGGGCAGATGACCATCGCCGTGCCGTTCGGCTTTTTCGCACGATGCACGGTGATCGTCACCTCCGCTTTCTCGAAAGTCCCGCCGCCCACCGGCGCTTGATCCGGCCAAAGGGAAACCTTCTCCGGCTCCGTCGCCACCGCGGGAATGCCCAGCGCCTTCAGCAATGCGGGCGTGATCACCTCCCGGCAGCCGTCCGGTCCCGGATGGATCCCGTCCGGCACGCAGCGGTCGAAGCGCGCGCGGTCGTTCGCCAGGATCGGCGCCCAGTTCGACGCGTGGTCGATGAGCTGCAGCTTCCGCTCCTTCGCCGCGCTACGATACATCTCGTAGTATTCGGCGATCGCAGGACGGCGTTCGAGGTGCACCCCGACCGGCGGGTTCATGGTCATCAGGATGATCTCGGTGTCCGCCTTCGCCGCGAGGATGCGGTCGATCATCGTCTCCAGGTTCGCCCGCGCCGCGGCGACCGGAGTCTTGTATTCCAAGTAGGCGTCGTTGATTCCGAACTCGATCAACACCGTGTCCGGCTTCTTCGCGATCACGCGAGCGTCGAGGTTCTCGACGCCCCACTTCGACCACATCCCGCCCTGGCCGCTGTTCACCACCTTCGCCCGGCCCGGCCAACGCGCTTCCAGCGCCGCACCGAACTGGCCGACCCACGCGCCGCCGGCGGTCAGGCTGGTGCCGTAGGTCACCAGTGTCTGCTCCTTGCCGGCCTCAAGATTCTTGACGAGGCCCGCGCCGGCTTGGGCGGTCGCCAAAAGCGTGCACATCAGGCAAAGCAGCCGGGTTTTCAACAAGCGGGGTAATCGAAGGTTCATAAAGGTTCCCCGCAGCCTACGCGCATCCCCGCCGCCACGGGAAGCCCCCATCCTTCCGAAATGTGATCAAGCCTTGGCCGCGGCGACGTTTCCTCCCGCGCCCGATGATCTTCACCCGTCTCTTTCTCACGACCCTCGGCCTGACTTTCCCACTCGCCGCGGAGACCTTGCCGCCTTTGGCTGAAGGAAAGGTCCCGATGAGCGTTGAAGAGCTTTACGCGCCCTTCGATCCCGCGAAAGAGCCGCTGGAAGTGACGGTCGTGAAGGAGCACGAGCAGGACGGCATCGTGGTGCGGCGGCTGACTTATGTCGTCGGGACTTTCAAGGGCCGCAAGTCGGTGATGGGAGCCTTTTACGCGTTCCCGAAGACCCGTGAAGGCAAGTTGCCGGGCATCCTGCAAATGCACGGCGGCGGCCAGGTGGCGCAGGCGGAAACGGTGGTCGCGTGGGCCAGGAACGGCTATTCGGCGATCGCGATCAACTGGGGCGCCAAGCCGATGGCCGGCCAGCTCCCGGGCGAGCCGGGCACCGACTGGGGCGCGGTCGATGCCACGCAGACCGGCCACAACAGCCACTACGCGTCCTGCCTGCCGGACGGGAAGACGCTCGATCCCTTCGAGTCGCCGCGGAACAGCAACTGGTTCCTGATCACCCTCGCCGCCCAGCGCGCGGTGACCTTTCTCCAGCAGCAGCCGGAGGTCGATCCCGCACGGATCGGTGCGACGGGCCACTCGATGGGAGGCACGCTCACCGTGATGCTCGCCGGCAGCGATCCCCGCATCAAGGCGGCCGCCCCGTCCTGCGGCGGCGTCGGCGAGGCTCCCGACCGCCTGCGCGCCCGACCCGGAAATGCGGCCCGCCCGAAGAACGCGAGCCGGATCCACGCCGCGGCAATCGATGAAACGAACTACCTGCGCCGCATCACCTGCCCCATCGTCTATCTCGGCCCGCAGAACGACTTCAACGGCCTGCTCGACGAGCTCTTCCTGAACTGGGAGGCCGTGCCTTCGAAGCAGGTCGCTTTCACCATCTCGAAGCACCTCAACCACCGTCAGGACCAAGGCGCATCCTTCGTCGATGCTCTCTGGTTCGAGCAGCACCTGAAGGGTGCCATCACCCTGCCGCGGACGCCGGAGATCGCCGCCGTGCTGAAAGGCCCGCAGGGCGAACCGCTTGTGACCGTCCGCCCCGACCTCGCGCATCCGGTGGAGAAGGTGGAGATCCTCTATTCCTGCGACCCGAACGGCCAGTTCCGTTTCTGGCGCGGCGCGGAGGTGCGTCGCGATGCCGATGCCTGGCTCGCCCGGTGCCCGGTGTTCTCGGCCGAACTGCCGCTCTACTTCATCGCGAACGTTCATTACCGCTTCCCCGATCTCGACCTCGCCGGACCGCCGTGGAACCAGCGCCCCGGCAAGTACTACTTTCTCAGTAGCAAGCTGCTCGCCTTCGAGGCACCCGAGGTAAAGGCCGCCGCGCCCGTCGCGACCGATACCCATGACCGGCTCGTCGAGGCGGACTTCGGCGCCCTCGGCGACTGGTACGAACTCGAACGCGGCCACCCGGAGTTCCGCCAGATCGTCACCCGCAAGGTCAAGGACCCGAAGTGGCGCGGGCCCGACGGTGCGACGCTGGCGATCGATGTCCGCGACCCCCGCGGCGGCGCGCTGGCGCTGAGCTTCGAGTTCAACAGCTACCGCCAGTACGGCGCGGAGCGGGTGTCGGGCGAGTTCGTCGCGGAGCTGCCCTTTCCCGCCTCGCCGGAGTGGCGGACGCTGGAACTCAAGCTCGCCGACCTGATCCCGGTGGACGGGAAATCCGCCCTGCCGGAGAACTGGCAGACCCTTTGCTCGCTCGGCATTTCCGCCCGCATCAAGACCGCCGCGGGAAAAACGCTGGGTGCCGGTCGCTTCGATGCCGAACGCCTGCTCCGCAACTTGTGCTGGGTCGGCGGCACCGTGCCCGACACCCTCCTGATGCCCGGCGGTACGGTGGTCGACCCCGCCGCCCGCACCCGCGAGTTCCAACAACAGATCGACCGCTCGATTGAGCTGGAGAAACGGGAGCAGCAGAAGTGACCCACTCGCATCAAGGGGCCGGCGCGACGACATGCCGACGCTCCGCCTCGGGCCGCTTGAAGATGGGGCCGACGGTGACCACGCAGTTCGTTCCATCGGCGGTGATCTTCGCGCAGTCCGGGCTATCGGGTCCGCCTTTGTCCGGATAGTAGCCGATGGTCTGTTTCGTTCGTCTGCAGTCCGCCGTAGAAGCTCATCCCGTTCATGTCCGCGCTACCGCAGGGCGAGATGTAGAGGTTGTAGGTGTCGGGAACGTCGCGATCGATCGTGATGTCGACTTCCAGCGAGCTGAATTTCTCCACCGGCTTCTCGTAGCTCCACCAGATGTTGGCGACGTGCCACGGCAGCTTCGGCAAGGTCACGCCCGCCGCCTCGGCCATCGCTTCGGGCGTCGGCTGGGCGCAGGGGTCTTCGGCAAGCGCCGGGACAGAGAGGAAAAGGCACGCGATAGAACCGATGAGGAGCGGATGCATGAACCGAGCCTGAGCGGTCCGTGGCGGAATGGAAAGTTCAGTAAAGCCCCGGGACAAGGCGTTTCACCCGCCGCATGTAGTCGCCATATCCGCCGAATCGCGCGATCATATACCGCTCCTCGCAGCGCGCCTTCGCATCGAGGAAGATCGCCTGCACCAGCGCCAAACCCAGCACCGGCCAACTCCGCCAGAGCAGGGCCCACGCGAAGCCTAGCAGGATCAGCGAGGCATAGAGCGGATGGCGGATGAAGGCATAGATCCCGCCGGTCACCAGCTCCCCGTCGGGTCGCGGCTCCGGCCGCGTGATGCGGTTCCGGCCGAGGTCCGCCTTGCCTTTCAATCCGATCCAGGCTCCGAGCAGGAACAGGGGAACCCCGGCCCAAAGGCTGCCACTTCCCGACCAGCGGAGACCGGGCCATGCCGCCGCGAGCAACACGGCGGACATCAGGAGAAACTGGACGGCCACCCAGCCTCGGCCGCTGGTGGGAATGGGAGAGGAGGCGTTCATGTTCCGGATCAGCGCTTCACGGGCTTCGCTTCCCAGCCGTCCACCAGCACCTCGCCGTGGACGCCGCAAGCGAACTTCAGCGGCTCCTCGAGGCCGGCGGTGGATTTGGTACGACGGTTCTCGTAGCGCGCCGTGTCGCTGATGCCGGTGAGCCGGTTGTTCACCACCGTCGACTTCCCGCTTTCGTCGTTCCGGAACAAGGGACGCTCCTGGTCCCGGCATTCGATGATGTTGTTTTCAAAGCGGAAGCTCTTGAAATCGCAGGCCGCCGCGAAGCCGAACAGGCCTTCGTTCCGCGGCGTCGCGGTGCGGCGGGCGATGATGTGGTTGTTGCGCACCACGAGGTTGGCATAGGGCTCGTTGATCCAGATCACGCCGCGGCCGGGGTTGTTCACCAGGTTGTTGTGGAAGAGCGCCGGGCCCGCCGCCGCGGCCTGGCCGAAGCCGGAGATGGTGTTGCCGTGGTCCTTCGCGGGGTCGAAGTCGAAGAGATTGTGGGAGATCTCCACGCCGTTGCGCACGAACTCGATCGAGTAGCTGTCCTTCATCCAGTTGTGGTGGATGTGGAAAGTCCGGCCGCTCGCCGGAACCGGCCCGCCGGCGTGCTTGGGGATCGAGATCGTGCCGTGGCAGATGTTGTGGCAGATTTCCACGTCCTCGTCGTTCTCGAAGGGGAACTCCATCGAGAAGTTCGTTTCGATGGTGTTGTGATGGATCCGGCAGCGCTTCGCCTGGCGGACCTTGATCCCGTAGAACTCGTCGGCCGGACCGAGCTGGGTGCGGGTGAAGCGGTTGTGCGAGATCTCGCTGTCCTTCATCCAGATCGCGAAGATTGCGCCGCCGGTGATGCCACCTTTTTCGCCCGGCACGCCTTTTTCCCAACGGCCGCCGGCATCGATGAACTCGCAGTCGTGGATCTTCGCCCGCTGCATCGAGAAGGTCCGGATGCCCGACCAGAGGAAGTTGTCGATCCGCAGATGGTGGAGGTGCAGGTCTTCGTTGTTGAACCCGAAGATCGCGCCGTGGAGTTGCGGTGCGCGCAACGTCAGATCCGAAACGGTGACCTTCGCCGCCTTGTCTTCCAGCCGGATCAGATAAGCCCGCGTGTCCATCCCCTCGGTCTTCATTTCGGGATCCGGCAAGGTGGTAAGGGGCGGCTTCCAACCTGCCTTCGCGGTGAGGATGGTCTTCTCCATCCCCGCGCCTTTCAGCGTCACGCCGGACTTCGGTTCCAAGGGGGCGGCGAGTTCATAGGTCCCCGGCGCGATCTCGATCACCGCGCCTTCCGCCCCGTCACGGACCGCCGCGACCAGTGCTTCGGTGGTGGCGACCGGAGCACCGAAACCGCGAAGGCTTGTCAGCAAGACAAGCATCACGGGAAGCGGAAGCCGTTTCGTGAGATGGGGCGAGGGCATTCACGACGAACGGAGCACGGCCGACGCATCTTCCATCACCGCTCGTCGTATTCATAATCCGGCTCCGGGACGCCCGTTTTGATCCGGCCGATGATTTCCTCCCGCCGGCCTTGCGCCCAGTCGGGAAAGCGGGTCGAGCCGAAGTAGTTCCCATGACTCAGCCCAGCGCGGCGTTCCGCCCGCCCTGGAGCCAGCGGTAGGCGACGTAGGGTGCCAGATAGACCACCGGCAAGGCGGCGAGCAGGCCGACCAGCAATGCCAGAATGCCGGCCAGCACCACCAGGAAGCACAGCACATAGAGCCCGAAGAGGTTCATCTTGTTCCCCTCCGTCAGCCGGGCGCTGTACTTGAGGGACTCGATCGCGCCCATGTCCTTGTCGACGATTGCGACCCCGAACTGCGAAAAGCGCAGCGCCAGGTAGATGCCGGGGACGATCAGCAGGATCAAGCCGACGACCACCATCGCATAATACATGATCGAGGCTGCGGCCATTGGCACCAGCTTCCGGCCTTCGCCGAAGAGCATCGAAATATCGGCGGCTTTGCCGGAGACGAGGTTGAGACCGATGCGTGCCAGGCCGAGTCCGAGGAACAGATCAACGAGGGAGGAAACCGCCCATTGGAGAAGTCCGAGCCCGGTCGAGCCTGGATCTGCCGTCATCCTGGCGATGCCTGCCGCTGCTTCGGAATCGGGTTCCGAATTCACTTCGAGCAAGGACGAAGTCGCAACATCGAAGCCGCCGCTCAGCACGGCATAAATCAATCCGGCGCCGATCAGCAGGCCGAAGTGGCGCTTGGTCAGCTCCCAGGCACGCTTGAGGCATGCCATCGGGTCGATCGAGTCGCTCCCCGGGATGATCTCTTCGCCCGCCGCGGGCTGTGCTTCCACCCATGACGATGCCGGGGCCTGGTAGGGATTGAGCGGCTGGCCACCGGCCGGGATGGGCGGACGAACGGCTTCGGAAGCCGCGGCGGGCGGCGGGGCCAGCTCCGGCACCTGCGCGGCCGGGAGCCAGTCGGTCATGCCCTCCCGCCACACCAGATCGGTCGGGGCGACCGTGCCGGTGCCGATCAAGCGGACGAGATCCTCCATCGGGACCGGACCGTTCTGCTGGGTGCCTTTCGAGTAATACCAGGAACTCATGGTGCCGGTCCTAACAGGCCGCGCCGCTTTCGGCAAGCAGGGGAAAAGAAAAAGCCGCCCCGGTTTCCCGTGGGCGGCTTCTTCGTGAAAGCGGATCCGATCAGAAGTGAATCGCGTGACCTTCCGCGGCGAGGGTCGCCTCGTGGATCACCTCGCTCATCGTCGGATGCGCGTGGATGGTCGAGTGGATCTCCTCGGCGGTCAGTTCCTGGTCGAGCGCCAGGCCCATCTCGGCGATCAGTTCGGTGGCGTTGTCGCCGATGATGTGCGCGCCTAACAACTCGCCGTGCTGCTTGCCGTAAAGCAGCTTCGCGAAGCCGTCCGGCTCGCCGGCGGCGATCGCCTTGCCGATGGCGACGAAGGGGATCTTGCCGACGGTGTATTCGACGCCTTCGTCCTTGAGCTGGCGCTCGGTCTTGCCGACCGACGCGATCTGCGGGTGGCAGTAGGTGCAGCCGGGGAAATTCGTCACCTTGCGGACCTTGTGGCCTTCGACGTAGAGGCCCTCGACGCACTGGATGGCCTCGAAGGAAGCGGTGTGCGCCAGCAGCGGCGGGCCGCTGACGTCGCCGATCGCATACACGCCGGGGATCGAGGTCTCGTAGCGGTCGCCGGTTTTCACGAAGCCGCGCTCGGTCAGCTCCGGCTGCACGCCGCCGGGCAGGACGGGCACCACGCCGATGGCGACCAGCACGACGTCGGCGGAAAGCACGCCGTTTTCCTTGGCCCCCTCGACCGTGACCTCGACCTGGCTGCCCTTGACTTCGGTCTTGGTGATCTTGTGGTTGGAAAGGCAGCGGATGCCCTGCTTGGTGAAGGATTTCTCCAGCGCGTCGCCGATCTCGTCGTCCTCGACCGGGACCATCCGTGGAGCCATTTCAACGACGGTCACCTTGGTGCCGTAGGCGTTGTAGATGTAGGCGAACTCCACGCCGATCGCGCCGGCGCCGATGATGATCATGCTCTTCGGCTGTTTCGGCAGGACCATCGCCTCGCGCGAGCTGATGACCGTGGTGCCGTTGTAGGGCAGCGGCGGCAGCGGGCGGGACTTGGCGCCGGTGGAGATGATGATGTGCTTGGCCTCGGCGGTCTGCTTGCTGCCGTCGGCCGCGGTGACTTCCACCTTGCCCGGCGCGATGATCGCGCCGTGGCCGCGGACGTAGTCGATCTTGTTCTTCTTGAAGAGGAACTCGATCCCGCCGGCGAGGCGGTCGGCGACCTTGCGCGAGCGGCCGATCACGGCGGACCAGTCGTATTGCAGGTTGTCGAAGGAGAAGCCGAACTCCGCGGCGCGGTGGCTCAGGGTGTGGAAGAGTTCCGCGTTCTTGAGGAGCGCCTTGGTCGGGATGCAGCCCCAGTTCAGGCAGGTGCCGCCGGCCCGCTCGGCTTCGACGCAGGCGACTTTTTTGCCGAGTTGGGCGGCGCGGATTGCGGCGACGTAGCCGGCCGGGCCGCCGCCGATGACGATGAGATCGTAGGCCATGATTGGGAGTGCTGGTGGAGTTCGCGCGGAGCGTGGTCGGGGGTTCCCGGATTGTCAAAGGGGAAGGGGTCGCATGCTTTTCGATTCGACGGGACAGGGGTTCCGCTCGCAGGGTGGCGGCATGGATTGGAAACGATGGATCGGGGTGGCGGCGGCCGTGCTGGCGTGTGGATTGGCGGAGGCGAAGCCACTGCGGGTGATGACCTACAACCTCCGCTACATCACTTCCGGCGACAAGGGCGAGCGGGCCTGGACCGCGCGGCGAGACCAGGCGGCGGAGCTGATCAAGGCGGACGGCTCCGACATCATCGGCATCCAGGAAGGCCTGCCGACGATGCTCAACGACCTCGCCGACCGGGTGCCGGGCTACGCGGTGATCGGCGTCGGCCGGGAGGACGGGATCGACAAGGGCGAATACTCCGCGATCCTGGTGAAGAGCGACCGTTTCCGCATCCAGGAATCCGGCACCTTCTGGCTGTCGGACACCCCGGAAGTGCCGAATTCCCGGACCTGGGGCAACCAGGTGACGCGGATCTGCACCTGGGCCAAGCTCTACGACCGCGAGACCAAGCGGACGCTGCATTTCTTCAACGCGCATCTGGACCACGAGTCGGCGCAAGCGCGGCAGAAAGGCACGGAGCTGATCCTCGCAAGGATCGCCCAACGCCAACCGGCCGGCCCAGTGGTGTTCACCGGCGATCTCAACGCCCGCGAGGGCGATCCGCTCCACGCCGCGATCCAGAAGGCGGGCCTGGCGGACGTCTGGCGCGCCGTGCATCCGGACGCGACGGCGGAAGCGTCGGAGACGATCCACCAGTTCACCGGCGCGGCGACCGGCGCGCGCATCGACTACCTCTACGCCACCCCGGATTTCAAGCCGGTGGACGCCGAGGTGATCCGGAGTTCGAAGGACGGCGTCTATCCGTCCGACCACTATCCGGTGCGGGCGACGCTGAAGCTGTGAGCGAAGTTTTCGTGCTTGATCGGGGGACGCGGGTCCGGGGCATGGTCGCGGCGTGGCCTTGGAGATCGGAGCATTCCTCGAAGAGTTCGGCGCGGAGGCCGGACGGCGCGGGTTCGTGCCGCGGGTCCTGTGCGGGACTCCTGCGGGGCCGCTGACGGTCTGGGAGCGGTCGGCGGGCGAAGCGGCGGCCTACCTTTCGGCCGGGATGCACGGCGACGAGCCGGCCGGTCCGCTGGCGGCGCTGGAGCTGCTGAAAGCCGGGCATTTCGACGAAGGCGCGTGGCTGCTCTGCCCGGCGCTGAACCCGACCGGCCTGGCCGCCGGGACACGGGGCAATGCGGAGGGGATCGACCTCAACCGCGACTACTGGAACCGTCGTACTTGCGAGGTCCAGGCCCACGCCGCCTGGCTGGAATCGCTGCCGGTGCCGCGGATGTTCATCTCGCTGCACGAGGATTGGGAGACCAGCGGCTTTTATTTCTACGAGATCAACCTGGCGGACGACCGGCCGGACCGGGCGGCGGCGATCTTCGGCGAGGTGGCCCCGTGGTTCCCGCCGGAGCCATCGGCGCTGATCGACGGCCACGAGATCCGCGAGGCCGGGTGGATCTATCATGCGGCGGAGGCCGACCTGCCGGACGATTGGCCGGAGGCGATCTTCCTGGCGAAGCTCGGCTGTCCGCTGTCCTTCACCTTCGAGACGCCCAGCGCGATGGTGCTGGAGGCCCGGGTCGCGGCTCATGTCGCGGCGGTGCGGGCGGCGACGGCATTTCATCGCAGTCTCTGAGATTGCCGCCGGGTCCGGTGCCGCTAGGGTGCGCATCATGAGATTCCTCCTTCCCCTGCTGGGTTTGGCGGCCGCGGCCTTCGGCGCGCCGGTCGACGACTTCATTGCCGCCGCCAAGGCGAAACACGGGGAGGCCGGCGAGAAGGCGGCGAAGTTCCTGGTCGAGCACATGCCAGCGAAGGACAAGGAGACGCTCACGGCGGAGTTTCTAACAGAGAATCTCGACCTCGCCTTCCAGGCCCGGGCGGAGTTCCCGTGGGCGAAGTCGGTGCCGGAGGAGATTTTCCTCAACGATGTGCTGCCCTACGCGGTGTTCGACGAGACCCGCGAAGCCTGGCGGGCGGACTACCTGGCCAAGGCGCGGCCGCTGGTGAAGGACGCGAAGACCGCCAGCGAGGCTGTCCAGGCGCTGAACCGCGAGTTTTTCAAGATCGTCAACGTCCACTACAACACCGGCCGCAAACGGCCGAACCAGAGCCCGTCGGAATCCGCGAAGCTGGGCATGGCGACCTGCACCGGGCTGTCGATCATCCTCGTGGATGCCTGCCGCGCGGTGGGCATCCCGGCGCGGGCGGTGGGCACGCCGATGTGGACGAACGATCGCGGCAACCACACCTGGACGGAGGTCTGGGATGGCGGCTGGCATTTCACCGGGGCCGACGAGTACGACAAGGAAGGCCTGAACCGCGGGTGGTTCACCGGCGATGCGGCGAAGGCGCGGGCGGACGAGCCGAAGTATGCGATCTACGCGACGTCCTGGAAGAAGGAGGGGCTCGCTTTCCCGATGGTCTGGGCCCCGGCGAGCCGCGAGGTGGCGGCGGTGAACGTGACCGCGCGCTATGCCAAGGCCGCGCCGGCGGCGGAGCTGGCGAAGCTGGGCGTGCGGCTTTTCGACAAGAAGGGCGGCGAACGCGTGATCGCCAAGGTCGCGGTGATCGCGGGCGGCAAGGTGCTCGGCGAGGCGGAGACCAAGGCGGGCACGGCGGACCTGAACGACATGCCGCGCTTCGAGCTGAAGCCGGGGACGAAGGGCTGGCTGCGCTTCACGGTGGGGGAGGAATCGCGCGAGGTGGCGCTGCCGTTGTTAGAAAAGGGCGAGCCGACCGTGGATGCCGCGTGGGATGAGGCGGTCGCGGTGCCGGCGGAATTGGCCGCGGTGGAAGCCTGGCTGGCACTGCCGGTGGCGGAGCGCAAGGCCGATGCACCGGCGTTGCAGGCGGCCCTGACCAAGGACGCCGCGGCACGGGTGGCGGAGCTTCTTGCGGCGGATCGCACGGCGCGGCTGGCAGCGGAGCGGAAGGGCGAGATGGAAAAGAAATCGCTGCAGGTCGGCGACAAGACGCTGCGCTGGTTGGAGAAAACTTTCGGTGAAGCCCCGGCGGACGGGCGCAGCCTGTGGATCTCGATGCACGGCGGCGGCGGCGCCCCGCCGCAGGTGAACGACCAGCAGTGGCAGAACCAGATCCGCCTCTACGAACCGGCGGAGGGCATCTACGTCGCGCCGCGGGCCCCGACCGACACGTGGAACCTGTGGCACGAAGGCCACATCGACCCGATGTTCCAGCGGCTGATCGAGAACCATGTCGCGCTGCGCGGCGTCAGTCCGGACAAGATCTACCTCATGGGTTACTCGGCCGGCGGCGACGGCGTGTGGCAGCTCGCGCCGCGGATGGCGGACCGCTTCGCCGCGGCGGCGATGATGGCGGGCCATCCGAACGAGGCGCAGTTGTTAGGTCTGCGGAACCTGCCCTTCGCGATCTTCATGGGCGGGGCCGATGCCGCCTACGACCGGAACAAGATCGCCGCCGCGAAGACCGCGGAAATGGCGGAGCTGCAGAAGGCCGATTCGGGCGGCTATGTCCACATGTCGCGGATTTACGAAGGGGTACCGCATTGGATGAACCGCAAGGATGCCGAAGGCGTGCCGTGGATGGCGAAGTTCACGCGGAACCCGTGGCCGAAGAAGATCGTGTGGCTGCAGGACGACATCACGCACGACCGCTTCTACTGGCTGAAGATCCCCGACAAGGCCGCGGCGAAGGCCGGGCAGAAGATCGTGGCGACGGTGGAAGGCCAGACGATCAAGTTGGAGGGCGATGTCCCGGCGAAGCTGGAGCTGCGGCTTTCCGATGCCCTGCTCGATCTCGACCAGTCGGTGACGGTGATCGTGAACGGCAAGGAAGTGCTTTCCAACAAACCGGTGCGCGACGCGGCGGTGATCGACCGCAGCCTCGGCGAGCGCCTCGACCTCCCGGCGGCGGCGACGGCGGTGCTGGTGCTGCCTTGAGGCGGCCTCACTTCCGCAGCCACTTCCAGATCGCCAGCACCACGATCGCGCCGATGGTCGCGGTGAGCACGGATTTCAGCGAGGGCAGCCACACGCCGGGCTCGGCCGGCGGCAGGAAGCCGATGTTTTTACCGATCCAGCCGCCCACCACCGCGCCGAGGATGCCGAGCACGATGGTCACCAGGCAGCCGCCCTTTTCCTCACCGGGCATCACCTTGCGGGCGATCGCCCCGGCGAAGAATCCGAGAAGCACCCATCCGATGAATTCAGGCATGAGGTGGCGGATATCATGATTCGCGGCGCGTTGCACGATGATTCCCCGTCCCGGTCTTTCGAATGGACCTGCGCGGAGGCGGGATCCAGCCTCCGCGCATGGGTCAGGCCAAGAACAAGAAGCAGCGCGAATGCCCGGCGAAGGGCGGCATCATCACTCCGGAAGAATGCGGACGCGGCCGGAACTCGTCGATCGCGTGCCCGGCGGATTGCGTTCACAATCCTTTCAACCCCGCCCATTTCGAAAGCCAGTACGCCCCGCTGGAGTCACGCCTGATCGAGCATCTGACCCGCAAGCTCGCCACCGATCTCTCGCCCTCGCAGCTCCGCGAGATCGCCGACGCGGCCGGAAAGGAAGATGAATTCACCGCCAACGCGCTGCACTTCCGGCATTTGCTCGGCGAGGGCCGGCTGGCGAAGTGGAAGGAAGCGGGCTTCGGGCGCGAATGGAAGAACGACGAGAAGATCCTGCTGTCGCATTTCGAAACGCTGCGGCCAGCCTTGTTCGAGTGCCGCGGGCGGGTGGACGACTTCAGCATCGAGGCGGTCGATCTCTTTTCGCCGGAGCGTCCTCCCTTCCGCCTCTTCGATGCCGCCACCGCCGCCACGGTCGGCCGCTACGACGTGATGTTGGGCTGGCGTCACACGCTTCCGGCCGGGGAGCGGGCCAGCGGCGGCATGATCGGCATGCCGACGACCGGCACCCGCGAGCCGCTGGCGGACTTCAAGTCGCTGCTGGAGCACCTCGGCGCGCCGGCGGACGACTTCATGCCCTGGCTGGTGGAGCACATGCCGCTGGTGGCGGAGGCCTTCGCGGCCGTGGATGCTGCCCGCCGCGAGAAGCAGCTCGCCCTTTCCGACCTGACGCGTTTCACGCTGACCCACCCGGTCGCGGAAGCGGATCACGAGTCCCTGATTTCGCTGCTCGGCCAGCATCCGCGGCTGTTCCGCGAGTCCCCGCAGCCCGGCGAGACCTTCGTGAGGGCGATGCTGCTCGATGAGTCCTGCGACCGCGAGCGCGACGAGGATGCCGTGGCGGTGGGGGAGCTGCATCTTTATCCCGACCGGCTTGTGACGATGGCGCTCGGCGAAGCGCATGCCGCCCAGGTCCGAAGCTTCATCGCCTCGCTGACCATTCCGCTGGGTCCGGAGGAAGGCGTGTCCGACGACCTTTCGCGCCTGCTTCCGAAGACCACCTACGACCCGGACCTCGTGCCGCCGTCCTTCCTTGAGGAGGTGGACAAGCTTGAAATGCCGACGCGGGTGGCCCTCAAGGACCCCTCGCAAGACCCGTCCGCGCTGATGAGGGCGACCTACCGGGGTTTCGCGGACCAGCCCTTGCCCGCGCTCGACGGGATGACGCCCCGCGCCGCGGCTGCCGATCCGGCGTGGCGCGACCGGCTGCTGCGGCTGATGAAAGGCCACGTCAGCCTGTGCGATGTCCAGCGCCGGACCCGCGGTGTGGACATCGACCTGAATCCGCTGCTCGGCGAACTCGGTCTGGACGACCTGATCCTCCCGCCGCCACCGCTCGGCGAGGTGGACGAGGACGAGTTCGACGACATGGACATCCCGCTCGATCCGCCGCCGAAGCAGGATCTGTTAGAGGGTGGGGAACTCGAAAGCCGGCTCGACCGGGTGATCGGTGACGAGGCCCTGTGGAACCGGCTGGAGATCCGCCTCGCGGACGTTCTGGACGCCTTCAACGACCTCCCCGACAAGCTCAACCCGCACGAGCTGGCCATCTTGCAGAGCACCGTGCTGACGGCGCTCGGCGCGCTGCATCCCGACCAGCCGCCGGGCTACGAGCCGGACCCGGAGCGGATGCTGGCGCGCTACGAGTCGTGGATGAAAAGCGGCGACGACCAGGAGTCCGTCGGCGATTTCCTCGACCGCATCTTCGCGGAAACCCGCCAGCCGGACCTCTGCGAAGCTGCGGCGGATCTGCTGATTCATCTGGAGAAGGAATCCGGCAAGAAGCTCCGCCCGAAGAAGCTCGACGTGCTCTTCACCGCCATCGCCGCCGCCGTGTGGGAAGCCGCGCACTGGCCGCCGGTGTTGGAGTAGCCCGCCGCCTGACGCGGATCATCGTCCTCCTGCCATCGCGAACACCGCGATGCAGCGGGCGATGACCTCGTCCCGGAACGCGGGAGGAAAGAGCAGGCCGACCGGCAGCATCACCGCCAGCAGGGCCGGGATTTTCCCGATCGGCCGGCCGAGCTTCTTCTCGAACAAGGTCAGCAGCCCGTGGATCGCGAAATACAAGGTCGGCCCTCCGTAACCCGACCGCACCGGCAGGGTGATCGCCAGTTCGTGCAGCACGCCGGACCCGAGGAACACCGCCATCACGCCGGCCCCGCCGCCGAGCCGGCTTTCCACCGGCCGGCCGACCAGCCGCTGCATCATCTGCGAGTAGCCGACATTCCACCGCTTGCTCCAGAAATCGCCGATCCCCCGCGTCTCCAGGAAGTTGGGAAAGAGCGTCCTCACCGGGAAGCCCGCGGCCCGCAGGGCTCCTTTCAAGATCCGCAGCACCCCGAAATGGAAGGCGAGGCTCAGGGGCAGGAACATCAGCAGGACGGGTTGCCAGGTCATCGATGCCACCCCGACCGCTCCCACGGTTCCAAGCGCCGCCAGCAGCAGCCCGAGGCCGACATCGCCTTTCCAGTCCAAGCCCGCGCGCCGCTTCACAAAGGCCCCGGGGTCCATCCCGAACCACCCGAACGCGAACACCGCATAATGAAGAAGCGGAAGCCGCCGGGAAGCCGCCCACTCGGCATAGACCAGGGCTTTCGTCGCGCCGAGCAGCACCCAGCAGAGCCCGACCATCCGCGGTAGTGCCGCGGCGTCGGCCAGCACGCGGTCGGTGGCCGTCATCAAGGCGACAAGCATCCCCCAACCGGCGAGTCTTCTCCACCTCGCGTCGCGCATTTCCGCCAGCAGCGGCCCGGCGGCGATGCCTGCGATCACGAAAAATGGAACGACCTCGATCATGGCCCGGCAAGCCAACCCGCGTTCCACGCGACCAGCCCGCCGTAGAGCACGACCAGGCTGGTGAAGAGGAGGGTCAGCAAATGCTTCGCGATCCGGTTGGCGCGGCTGTCCGCAATCTCGCGGAGATCGAAGCCGAAGAACTGCAGCCACAGCCGCACCGACCACCACAGCAGCATGAACACCGACATCGCGGTCGCCGCCCCGGTCCGGCTCATCAGCCAGTCACCATGGCCCAGCGCCAGCACCGCGAAGAACACGTGGCTGCTCCAGACATAGATCGAGTAAGTCCACCACAACTCCCGCATCAGCGGCGTGAGCCCCGCCAGCTTCTCCCGCCAGCCGAGGGCCTTGGGGATCCAGAAGCTGGCGATCCCCAGCGCCACCAGCGAGAAGCCGGCGAGCTTCAATCCAATTTCTAACAGCTCTTTCATCGGGTCACGCAGAGTCCGTCCTCGCAAGCGGCGACTTCCATCCGGTGAAGCTCCTTCTGCACCTGCTGGTCCTTGCGGCGGAAGAAGACCTTGCTCAGCGCGTGTCGGTTCGCGGCGAGCACCCGGCAGGCATGGATGGCCACCGGCAGCAGCCCCGGCCCGCCGAGCCGTCGCGCCGCAGCCTGGTGGTTCGCGCAGCTGTAAAGGCACCAGACCCAGGCCTCGGCACCGCGGAAAACCCGGCCGTCCACCGTCCGCACCACCATTTCCCGCGCCGGATCCAGCGTCCCCAATCCCGGAAACACCCGCTCGGCATCGGGCGACTGATACGGCACGAAGGAGATCGCAAATGCCCGCGGCTGCCGGGCGATCCATTCGTGAAAGCTGCAGCACATCCCGCAGCGGCCGTCGTAGAACACTTCAATCCCGTCGATCGTCGGAGGCAGTTTCATCGCGGTTCCTTTCGGTGATTTCAGTGTTTACTGAAACTTCGAGAACAACAAGTAGATTCTTGTCGAAGTCGGTAGTCCGCCGCAGGCGGGGAGCGCCGACTTCAGTCGGCGAGTCCGGGTAGCCACCCCTCGCGGATTCCTCCCGGCTCCAAGTTGATCCGGGGACCGCACCCTACCGTCCAAGCCGACTGAAGTCAGCGCTCCGTTATTGGGCCCGCTTCTTCACTCGTCTTCCTCCAGATCCGCCGGCCTAACAGCACCGCGGTGATCGTCAGCCCGAGCGTGATGCCCCACCACATGCCGGTGACGCCGAAGCCGAGCGGATAGGCCAGCACGTAGCCCAGCGGGATCGACACCACCCAGTAGGCGCCGAAGGAAAGCCACGCCGGCACGCGGACGTCATCGAGCCCGCGCAAGGCACCGGCGGCGATGATCTGCATGGTGTCGCTGAACTGGAAAAAGCCCGCCACCACGAGCAAGGAGGCCGCCATTCGCAGCACGTTGGGATCCTTGATGAACAGCCCGGCGATCTCGCGGTTGAACAGGGAGAAAGCGGTGACGCTGAGCAAGGCGAAGGAGAGCCCCATCATCCAGCCGCTGGTCACGATCGGCCGCAGCGACGCGTGCCTTTTCGCGCCGAAGGCCTCGCCGATGCGGACGGTGAGCGCCATCGAGATGCCCAGCGGGATCATGAAAATGGTGGCCGCGCACTGGATGGCGACCTGGTGCGAGGCCAGCTCGTCCTTGCCCATGCTGCCGATGATGAAAGTGGCCATCATGAAGGCGCTGACTTCCGCGACGAGCTGCATGCTGGCGGGAAATCCTGTGCGCAGCAGGTCTCTCACCGCATCCCAGTCCGGCAGCCGCAGCCAGCGCTTCGGCACCCATTCCTTCAAGGCGGCATCGCCGCGGCACCAGGCGATCATCCCGATCAAGGAGGCCGTCCGCGCGATCAGCGTGGCCACCGCCGCGCCTTCGAAGCCCAGGTGCGGCGCGCCCCACTTGCCGAAGATGAACATCCAGTTCAGCAGGACGTTCAACCCCACCGCCGCCAGCGAGATCCAGAACACGGGCCAGGGCCGGTTCATCGCATCGGCGTGGTTCTTCACCGCCATCGAGCCCATCGCCGGGATCATCGACGCGGCAAGGATCAACAGGAAGTTGGGCACGATCGCGATCACGTCCGGGTCCTGCTGGAAGATCCCGAAGAAGGGCCGGATCGCCAGTGCGGCGAGCACCGTGAGGACGCCCATCGCCAAGGTGATGTAAAGCCCGTGCCGCAGCGCGGCGCGGGCGGCGGCGGGATCGTTCGCGCCGCGGGCCTGGGAGACGCGGATCGAGACGGCCATCGACATGCCGATGCCGAACATCATCGGCAGATAGATCAGCGTGCTGGCGAAGGAGCACGCGGCCAGCTCCGTGACGCCGAGCCAGCCGAGCATCAGCGTGTCGGACAGGCTGATCAGCATCTGGCCGAGCTGGCCGATGATCAGCGGGATCGCCAGCCGGATGGTGAGGCGGCTTTCTCCGAAGAGGGTGGTGAAGTAGGAACTCATGAAGGGATCGGGAAAAGCGTGGGAAACAAAAAGCCCGCCGGGGACTGGCCGGGCGGGCGGGGACTAGCGGCGTGCGATCGCGGTTCTTTCCGATCCGTCACGGCATGTCCCCGCGGTCGACGAACAGGTCGTCGAGGGCGGAAGGAATGCAGGACGGCTTCATGGGGCGGGCAGAGGCTAGGCGGGGGCGCGGCGGCTTGTCAAACCGCAGATGGTTTCCCCCTTGTGGTACAATCCATTCCGGTCCTTGATGGACGCTTCATGAAATGGCTGCTTCTGCTTACCCTCGTGTTCGCGCTCGGTCTGGCTTCCTGCACCCACACCGCGCTGGCGCCGATCACCACGCCGGCCGGCGTGCCGATCGCCATCCGCGTGCCGGATGTCCCCCCGGGCGGCCAAGCGCGGCCGTCGCAGGTGCTCGCCATCGATGAAAAGCTGCTGGAAGGCGTGACCCAAGAGACCCTGATCTGGAAATACTTCCCCGAACTCGAGGGCCGCGGCTCGGCGGCGGCGGCACTGGTCGGGGTGGTCGGCGAGGTGAGGATCAAGGGCGGCAAGCGGATCCACATCTACCTGCCGCTGGTGGCGATGCAGGCCGATGCCCCCGCCGCGCGGGTCGATGAGGCGGCCACGAAGATGGGGCGCGATCTTTACCAGCGGGCGAAGAAGACCTGCGAGATCTATCCGGTGAGCGAGATCGCCGACGCCCCGGCGCGGTAGCTTTTGCGATCACCGCATCGCCTCTTTCAAAGCCGCCGCCGGCTTCAGTTCGATGGAGTCCTTCGCTTGTGCTGCATCTGGTTAAATCCCGATGAATGTGAGGATTCGGGTTTGAATTGGCGGTCTTTTTTGCCGCGGGATATCCCGCTGCCATTTTTTAAGAGAATTCTTGACGATCGCGTCGTCCGCTTCACTTTGGGAAAGCCCCAGCGCCCAACGATAAGCAAAATCCCTCACCGACTCGACTCATGAAACCCAAATACACGTTCGTTCGCTATCGTATCTCCCGTCGTTTCTCCGTTCCCGGCGTGATCGCGATCGCCGTTGCCATGGCCCTGACGGCGAAGCCCGTCCGCGCTGCGAGTGGTAGCTGGAATGTCGACGCTGCCGGCGGTTGGGGCACGGCGGGTAACTGGAACCCCGCAGCCGTTCCCGGCACTGCCGTCGGCGATGTGATCAACTTCACCAACAACATTGGTGCCGCGCGCACGATCACCCTTGATGGTGCCCGCACTTTGGGCGACCTCAACATCGGCGACTCCACCACCGGCTTCTTCGGCTTCACCATCAACACCGGCAGCGGCGGCACGCTGGTCATGGATGTCGCCTCGGGGGCGGCAAGCATTGACTTCCTCAATGCAGGCGCCAACGGCGCCGTCAACACCATCGGCGCTGGCATCACTCTCAACGACAGCACGGTCATTCGGTCGAACAATGACAAGCAGCAAGTCCTCGGCGGCGTGATCAACGACGGTGCCGCCAGCCTGAGCCTTACCTTCAACAACGACGTCAACGGCACGGCCAACGCGGCTGCCAGCAGCCAAGGCCAGTTCAGCCTCTCCGTTGCCAACACCTACGACGGCGGAACCAACATCAGCGACGTGCGTGTCGCCACGGGTATTGCCGGGGGACTCGGTACCGGGGCGGTGAACGTCACCGGGGCCGGTCAGGCCTACCTGACTGGTGGCACGATCGCCAATGCCTTCAATCTCAATACCTCGGGCTGGGTCGAGGGTGCGGGTAACCTGGGTGCCTTGCGAATTGAGGCTGCCACCCTGAACGGCACGGTCACGATGCAGCGCGATACCGCGATCGGGGTGAACAGCGGCACCGGCACCATCAACGGCGCCCTTAACGGTGTCTTCAACTTTACGAAATCCCGCGGTGCACTGCTGGTTCTGGGTGGCAACAACAACATGGCCGGGGTCACCATCGTCAACGATGGCCAACTCCGTTTGAACAGCGCCGGAGCCCTGGGCAATAGCCCCACCGTGATCGTGGAAAATCCGGCCAATCCGGGTGGCATTGACACCAATACCCTCCAACTCACCGGCGGTTTCACCCTTGGCGCAGGGCGCACGGTCATCCTCCGCAACAACTCCACGAGCAACATTCCCAACGCCCGTGCCGCCCTCGAAAACACCAGCGGCAACAACACTTGGGCAGGCAGCATCCTGCTCAATGGCGGAACCAACCAAACGCTGCAATCCGCAGCCGGCATTTTCACCATCTCGGGCAACGTCACCCAAGCCGCGGTGCCTTCGGCCCAGCTTTTCATCCGGGGCAACGGTGCCGGCGTGGTGACGGGTAACATCAACATCGGCACCGCCCCTCTCTTCAAGACGGATGGCGGCACTTGGACCTTCAGTTCTTCGGGCCATGTTTATGGAGCGCTCGGTATCGGCAATGGCACCTTGGTCGCCAATGCGACCGATGCCTTCAACCCAGCCCTTCCCATCACCTTGGGAGAAAACAACGGCAATAACACCCGGCTCACGATCAATGCCGGCTTCACCCAAGGCTTTTCAGCGATCTCGACCTTCGCCACCACGAATGGATCCCAAACCATTGACGGAGCGGGCGAGCTGAACGCCGGAGCGGGCGGCACCGTCGTGACCGTCAATGAGGGCACGGCGGTCAACGACCTCACCATCACCGCCAACATCATCGGCGCGGGCGGCATCACCAAGGCCGGCTTGGGCAACCTCGTCCTCAACAACGTCACCAGCGGTCCGGTTACCGTCAGCGCGGGCACCTTGACCAGCACGGCGACCCTCGGCGGCTTGTCCCTTGCCTCCGGAACGACCCTCGTTCCCGGCACCACCACGGCTCCCGGGACCATCACCACGTCCACCCTCGCGCTGACCGATGGAACCCTCGCGGTCAATCTCGGCGCCGCTGGCTCCGATGTGATCCATGTGACCAACTCCGGCGGTCTCACCCAGAGCGGCACCACCACGATCAATGTCACTCCGAACGGTGGCTTCAATCCCGCCAGCACGTTCTACCCGGTGATCAATTACTCCGGCACTTCGCCCGGCACCAGCGGCTTCACCGTCGGCACTCTGCCCGGCCGCCTGGCGGGCTCGGTCTTCGACAACGGATCCGCCATCGGCATCACCGCCACCAATGACCGCATCATCTGGACGGGTGCGGCGGTGAACGGCAACTGGGATGTCAATACGACCACCAACTGGCAGAAGTCCAGCGACAGCTTGGGCACCAACTTCCTCTCCCAGGATGACGTGATCTTCAACGACGGTGGCATCGCCCAGAACAGCATCGCGCTGACCGGCACGATCAATCCGGTGCGCGTCGAATTCGCCCAGACCACGGGGAACACCTACACGCTCGCCAGCGGCACCCTGTCCGGCGAAGGCGTGATGCCCTTGCTCGTCACCGGCGGCGGCACCGTCGTCCTGGCGAACGCCAACACCTACGCCGGGCCCACCACCGTCACCAACAACAGCACGCTGCAGCTGGACCAGAGCACCGGCACGCTGACAGGCACCAGCGGTGTCCTGGTGGATGCCGGATCCACCCTGAGGCTCACCCAGAACAACGGGAACATCGCCTTCAACCGCAACATCTCGGGTGCGGGCACCGTGCTGGTGGATGCCAACGTGTCCGGCGTCGCCGGGTCGCGCGAGGTTGCCTTGACCGGCAACAACAGCGGCTTCAGCGGCACCTTGGACCTCGACCCGAGCGGCACCTTCGCCACCAACGGCACCTTCCGGACCAACGCTGCGGTGAACCAGAACAACCTGGGAACCGCCAATGTCATCGTCCGTGACGGCGCCCAGTTGTGGATGGGCGGCACCACCATCGCCAACACCCTGACGCTCACCGGCGCAGGATACTCGGAGCCCTCGGGAGGCCCCGTTGCAACCGCCGCGACCGGCGCGGACGGCAGCACCCCCTCGGTTCCGGCGCTGGCCTACGCTGGCATCGGCGCGGTCCGGATGGATAACAACGGCATCCTGTCGGGCAACATCACGCTCGCCGGCCCCACCAAGATCATGCCCTACAACGGCACCGGCACCCTCAGCGGCAGCGTCACCAATACCGGCGCCACCGATGACCTGGTCGTCGGCGGCGGCGCCGCGGGCACCAACCTGTTCCTCACCGGCGACAACTCCGGGCTGGAGCGCATCTGGGTCAATGGCGGCGGCACCGCCGGCACCAACCAGCTCCTGGTCGGCAACAACACCACCACCGGAACCCTCGGCACCGGCGATGTGATCCTCTATCAGGATGTGGCGGCGGCCACCTTGCGCTTCCAGCGCAGCGACGGCTACACCCTCGGCGCGGGACAGAAGATCCTCGCCGCCCGCGACGGCACCGCGGCGAACCTGGCCAAGTCCAGGGTCATCATCAACACCCCGGGCACCGGGGTCGTCCTCAACGGCGGCACGGTCGACCTTTCCGACGGCACCATCGGCGGCAACCTCTACGTCGGCGGCTTCGAAGGAGGAAACGGCATCAACGGCTCCAAGCTCACGATCGACGCGGGCTCCACCGTCCAATCGGCCAACTTCTTGCTCGGCGACCAGTCCGGCATTTCCGGCACCGTGGACCAGAGCGGCGGCGATGTCTCCGTCATCAATCAGATCCGCGTCGGCCACTACTCGAACAACACCTCCACCTACACCCTCGGAGGGGGCACCCTCACCATCACGGGCACCCCGCTCGCGGAGCCCAGCGCCGGAGGTGAGGCCGCCGGCGTCCTCTACATCGGCATCGACGGAACCGGCATCCTCAACCAGTCCGGCGGCACCGTCAGCGTGCCCGCCGTGGTGCTCGACAACCGCGGCGCGACCGCGGGCGCCGACCAGTACAACCTCTCGGGCGGCACCCTGCAACTGAGCTCCAGCTACGGCCTCGTCGGGCGCAACCCCGATGCAATCGTCGCACTCTCGGGAGGCACGATCCGGAACACCGGGTCCACCGTGGACGTGGCGATCAATGCGTCCAACATCACGACCTCGGGCACGACCACGCTGGACACGAACATCCCGGGGAACACCATCAGCCTGATGTCGTCGATCACCGGCGGCGGGACCCTCCTCACCACCGGTGGCGGTGTCATCGAGCTCCAGCCGGACTCCAATGCGACCAAAACCAGCGTCTCCACCGGCACCGGCACCCAGACGATCTCCGCGATCCTGGACGGCACCAGCGCCGTCACCAAGCTCGGCAGCGGCACCACGACCCTCAGCGCGGCGAACACTTACAGCGGCGCGACCACCATCAGCGCGGGACGCCTCAACCTGCCGGGCAGCCTGGCGAACTCGGCGCTGACCGCCAACAACACCACGGTGCTGGGCGGCGAGGGCTCCGCGGCGTCGCTCACCTTCGGCACCGCCGGCACCGACACCGCCACGCTGGTCATTGACGGCGTCAGCCCGGGAGCACTCACCACCCCGGGAGCCCTGACCGTCAACGGAACAGTGAACGTGGACTTCAGCGTTCTGCCCACCGCCACCACGGGCATCGTCGTGCTCAACCATGGCAGCACCACCGCCACCTCCGCGAACTTCGCGCTGGCAAACGCCGCGAACTTCAGACCCGCGACGTTCACCGTGAACGCCACGGACGTGACCATGGACCTGGGCAAGGCCGCCCTGGTCTGGGACGGCTCCACGGCGACATGGGAGATCGGCGGAGCCGAGAACGACTGGAACGGCGTCACCCCGGAGAACTTCTTCAACAACGACGACGTGACCTTCGATGACAGCCTGGTCGCGGCCAATCAGACGATCACCATGGCCGCCGGCCTGCAGCCCGGCTCGATCACGGTGAACAATTCCACCTACTCCTACGCCCTCACCGGCGGAGGCATCGCCGGCAGCACCGGCATCACCAAGACCGGCAGCCTCGGGCTCGATCTGGGAGGCACCAACTCCTACACCGGTGCGGTTTCGGTCAACAACGGCACCCTCAGGATCACCACCAACACCGCCCTCGGTTCCACGGCGGGCGGGACCACCGTCTCCGGCACCGGAACCCTCGACATCGGCGGCATCGGAACGATCAACGCCCTCAACATCCAGGGTGAGGCCGTGACCATCTCCGGCGCCGGCGTCGGCGGGGCCGGGGCCATCATCAACAGCAGCGCCGTCGACCAGCAGAATGCCTTCGGCCTGGTCACCCTCGCCGGCAATGCCTCCATCGGCGGCACCAGCCGCTGGGACATCCGCGGAGCGAACTCGCTGCTCAACCTCGCCGGCAACAAGCTGACCAAGGTGGGAAGCAACCTCGTCTATGCCACGGTCGACGGGACCATCAGTTCCGGCGACGTCGAGGTCGACAGCGGAACCTTCGCCATCTGGAACGGCACCGTGCTCGGTGCCGGCGACATCAAGGTGAATCCCGGTGCCGTCCTCGAACTCAGCAACATGGTGGCCGGCAAGTTCGACCGCCAGATCACGCTCAACGGCGGCTCGGTCACCAGCGCCAGCGCCAACGGGGCCACCAGCGGTGGCAGCGTGATCTACACCGCGGCCTCCACGATCAACAATGCCAACAACCTGACCCTGTCCGGTGCCATCACGGAAACCGGCGGCCCCTTCGATCTGGTCAAAACCGGCGCGGGCTCGCTGATCCTCACCGGAACCAACGGCCTGACCGGAAAAGTCAATGTCACGGCCGGCATCCTCCGGGTGCCGACCGATGCGCTGCTCGGACCGGCAACCGGTGCGGACGCGATCACGCTGCAAGGCGGCGGCAGGCTCCAGGCGGGCACCGCCACCGCCGGGGTGGATCTCACGCTGTCCTCAAGCAAGGGAATCACCCTGCCGGCCGGTGACGGCGGATTCCATGTCTGGACCGGTTTCACCTTGAGCTATGCCGGTGATATCACCGGCGCGGGCAGCCTGACCAAGACCGACGGCGGAACACTGGTCTACTCCGGAACCGCGAGCCACACCGGGGCCACCACGATCAACGGCGGGGCGGCAACCTTGAACGGCGCGACGGTCAGCGGCACCAACATCCTGCAGGTGGGCACCGCCACCCTGAACATCGGGGCCGGCTCGGCGATCACCACGCCGACCTTTGTCACCAGCCAAGGGTCCAACACGTCCTCCACGATCAACCAATCGGGTGGCAGTCTCACCATCACCGGAACCAATAGCACCAACTCCAATGCGGCATCGTTCCTCTTCGGTCACTGGGGCGGGGGCAACACCTCGGTTTACAACCTGTCGGGCGGTGTCCTTGACTCGGTGGGAGCCGAGCTGAGTTTGGGCTGGGATTCGAGCAACGCCGTGTTCAACCAGAGCGGCGGAACCGCCAACCTGCTGGGCTTGGATCTGGGCAATGGCCGCAGCAACCCGGCGGCCTACAATCTGAACGGTGGGACACTGAACCTCGGTGCCAATGGCATCACCACCAACGGCAGCAAGGCCGTCAACATCGGCGGTGGCACTCTTGGCGCCTTCGCCAACTGGACCACCGGTCAGGCCATCGTGCTGACCGCCAACGGCGGGAACGTCACGGTCAACACCCTGGACTCCGTGGACAACACGACGGCGCGGAACATCACCACGACCGGAGCCCTGTCCGGACCCGGGGGTCTGGTCAAGACCGGCGCGGGCACGCTCCTCTTCAACGGAGCCGCCCAATACACCGGCACCACCACCGTCAACGACGGCAGGCTGGCGGTGGACGGCAACCAGCCCGGCAACCGGCTCTCCAACAATCACCAGGTCACCGTCAACAACGGCGGCACCTTCCAGATCAACGGTGTCAACGCCCTGCCCCAAGGCGCCAACGCGGTGGATTTCACCCTCAACAGCGGCGGCATCCTGAATGTGATGACCGGCTTCAGTGCCCAAAGCCCCGCGGCTGGCAGCCACGCCCACATCCGCAACCTCACGCTCAACGGGGGGACGGTGGACTTCAGCTATTCAGGAAGCGGGACCGCCTACAGCACCGAATCGTTCCTCCTCGGCGGCCAAATCACCGTAGGCGGCACCACGGTTTCCACGATCCAGTCCAGCACGGCTGAGGCCCTCAGCGGCCTTGCGATCCAGGGAACCAAGACTTTCAGTGTCGCCGATGCCACCGGCAGCAGCGCCACCGACCTGCTCGTCACGGCCGAAATCGAGGACGGTGACAGCACGGGCGGCGTGACGAAGACCGGCGCAGGCACCCTGGAAGTCACCGCAGCCAATAGTTACACCAACGGAACCATTGTGAACGTCGGCAAGCTCCTGGTGAACAACACCAGCGGCAGCGGCACCGGCACCAATACCGTGACCGTCGCCGCCGGTGCCTTCCTCGGCGGCACTGGCACCATCGCCGGAGCCACCACCGTCAACGGCACTTTGGAACCCGGCAGCAACGCGGTCGGCACCCTGAACGCCTCCAGCACGGTCAGTCTCGCCGTTGGTTCGACCTATGCCGTTGAAATCACCGGCGCGGGCACCAACGACAAGGTGGCAGCCACCGGCGCCCTGACCGCCAATGGCACCATCGCGGTGACCTTGGATGGCTACGTGCCCGTGCTTGGCAACACGTTCGACATCGCGGACGCCTCCGGCTTCAGCGGCACGCCGACCTTCAACTTCGCCGCGGCCCCGCTCACCCTGGGCCTGGTCTGGGATACCTCGCAGTTCCTCACCAATGGCACCATCTCGGTGGTCAGCGCGGATCCTTACAACGCCTGGGCCGCCGACAACGGCATCGTCGAAGGCAAGTTCGGCGACGACGATGACGACGGCGTCGCGAACTTGATCGAGTTCGCCACCAATTCGGACGCCGCCGACGGATCGTCCGGAGCGAGGGTCTATCCGAAGATGCACCTCCTCGGCGGTGACAACGTGCTGACCTACACGGTGGCGGTCCGGAAGAATGCGACCTTCGCCGCCGGAGTGCCGGATGCGAGCAAGCAGCAAGCGACCAAGGACCAGATCCTCTACACCATCGAGGCCTCCAACGATCTCACGACCTGGAACGCCGTGACCGTGACCAAACTGAACCCGGGGGATTCCACCGCCGTGCAGGCCGCGATCACTCCCGCACTGCCCGTGCTCGATGCGGATTGGGAATGGCACACCTTCCGCACCGATGGCGGTGCCTCGGTCGATGTGAGTGACTACATCCGCCTCAATGTGCTGGTGGCTCCCTGAGCCCGGCTTCCAACCCTGTGTTGAAACATCACCCCCGGTGAACGGTCCAGCCGGTCACCGGGGGTTTTTCGTCTCCGCTCCCCGGGCCGGACCAGCCGGAGAGTTCTCGGGATAGTCCGAACCACCCCCGCAGTGAACTTTCCCGATTTCCCGCTTAGGAATCCGGGTCCCGGCGGTTTTTACTCCGTGCGGGATGCAGACCCTTACCCTCTTCGTCAGCTCACCCGGCGACGTTCGCGATGAACGCCAGGCGGTCGGGAGGATCGTGGAGCGGTTGCAGGCGCGCTACTGGAACTTCCTCCGGCTCGAACCGGTGCTGTGGGAAAAGGAGCCGCTGCGGGCGACCGCCCATTTCAACGAGGAACTGATCCGCCCCTCCGACTGCGATCTCTTCGTCTGCGTCCTCTGGTCGCGGCTCGGCTCGCCGCTGCCGTCGCAGTTCAACCGCAAGGACGGCACGCGCTTCGACTCCGGCACCGAGTGGGAGCTGGAAGAGGCGACCGATGCCTTCGAAGAACGCGCCGCGAAAAAGGACGGCAAGCCGAAGCCCGACATCCTGGTCTACCGCCGGATGAGCGAGCGGCCGGCCGGCAGCGATCCGGGCCAGGTCAAGAAGCTCGACGCCTTTTGCGAACGTTTCTTCTTCAACAAGGACAAGACGATCCGCCGCGCGTTCTCGCCGTATGAGACGGTCGATGAATTCATGGCGCTGTTCGAGCAGCACCTGGAAAAGCTCCTGCTGCGCCACATCCAGCTCCACCGCGGGCTGGCCGAGGACGCGGTGCGGCCGCTGCCCTTGGAAGGCTCGCCGTTCAAAGGGCTGGGCACCTTCGACTACGAGGACGCGCCGCTGTTCTTCGGCCGCAACCGGCCGATCGCCGAGGCGCTGAACCAGCTCAAGGCGAACCACGCCGCCGGCCATGCCTTCCTCCTGATCTACGGCGGCTCCGGCTACGGCAAGTCCTCGCTGATGCGCGCCGGCCTGGCACCTCGTCTCACCGCCGACGGCTACCTGCCGGAAGTCGGAGCATGGTGCGGGACCACCGTGCTGCCGGTGGAAGGCGACGCGCCGCCGCTCGAGACGCTGGCCCGGGCGATCTCCAGCGCGCTGCCGGAACTCGCAAAGATCCGCGACACCTCGCGGCCGGTGATCGCCCCCGCCGCGCCGAAGGGGAAGAAGGGCCGCAAGTCGAAGAGCACCGCCAAGCCCGAGCCGGTCTGGGACAGCGCGCGGCTGGCCCGCACGTTGGGCCATCCGGAAGAGCTGGTGTTCGGCATCGCGGCCATCGTCGCGGCGCTCGACCGGCTGTCCGCCGCCAAGCCGGCGAACTTCCTGCTGCTGGTCGACCAGCTTGAGGAAATCTTCACCGCCCGCGGCGTCACCGCGGAGATGCGCGACGCCTTCTTCCACGTCCTCGCCGCACTCGCGATGTCGCGCCGGATCTGGGTGGTGGCGACGATGCGCAGCGAGTTCTTCCCGCGCGTCCCGGAGCATCGCGATCTCTTCCAACTGGTCCGCCACGGCGGCGGTTACATCCTCAGCCCGCCGGAGCTGCCGGAGCTCCACCAGATCATCCGCTACCCCGCGCTGGCGGCCGGCTTGCAATTCGAACGGCAGCGGGAAAGCGGCCGCGATCTGTCGGAGCAGATCTATCAGGACGCCGCGAACGCGCATGACGCGCTGCCTTTGTTAGAGTTCACCTTGGAAGAACTTTATCAGCGGCGCGCCGAGAACGTGCTGACCTGGGCGGCCTACGAAGAACTCGGCGGACTGGCCGGGGCGATCGCCCGCCGGGCGCAGGAAACCTACGACGCCTTGCCTTCCGAGACGCGCCGCGACGCCGCGCGGCAGATCTTCGGCGAACTGGTCACGCTCGATGCCGCGAACGAAGGCCCCGCGACCCGCCGCCGGGCGAAGCGGGCGGAACTGGAAGCCGCCCATCCCGGTGCGACCGCTTTTCTAACAGCCTTCATCGACGCCAAGCTGCTGGTCACCGGCAGCGAGGACGACGCCGCGACCGTGACGCTCGCCCACGAGGCGCTGATCACCCACTGGCCGGTGCTCAAGCAGTGGATCGAGGACCACCGCGACCTGCTGCTCGCGCGCCGCCGATTGGAAGACGCCACACGCTTGTGGAACGACGGCAAGCGCTCGACGAAGTTCAATCTAACAGAAGGCCGGCTCGCCGAAGCCGAACGCGTCGAGAGTTCCGGCGTGTTCCGCCTGAGCGCCGATGAAAGCGAGCTGGTCCGCCTGTCGCGGATCCGTGCACGGCGGAAGCTGCGGCTGTTCCAAGGCGCCACCGTCGTCTTCGCCGGCCTGGCCGCCGCGGCCGGGGTGCTGGGCGTGATCGCGAAGAAGAAGCAGAACGAGGCCGTGGTCGCGCAGGGCGAGGCGCTCGAGTCCGCGGCCGAGACCCGCCGCTCGCTGGCCGCCGCGGATTTCGATGCCGGCGCGGCGCGGATCGAGGACGGTGCGCCGGATGAAGGCCTGCCGTTCCTGCTTTCCGCGCTGGAGAACGACGCCGCGAATCTGGAAGCGCAGGCACTTTTGTTAGACACCTTGCGGCAGACCTCGTGGAACTTCCCGACCGGCGAGATCGTGCACCCGGTGCCGGTCACACGGCTGGCTTTCGGACCGGACCGCGACACGCTCTTCGCGGCCACCGGCGACATCTCGGTCGGCTTCAACTCCGTGCTGCGCTGGAACCTCGCCGACGCCACTCTAACATCCCAGCTCGTCCCGACCTGGGGCGAGGAAACCCAGGCGCTGGCGATTTCTCCGAACGGCCGCCGCGCGGTGGTCCAGCGCGGTTACAAGCGCGCCGAGGGCACGCTGCTGTGCGACGCGGTGTCGATGAAGCCGGTGGCCACTTTGCCCGCCCCGATGGACGTCGGGGAGGGCTGCTTCGCGTGGTCGCCGGACGGTGTGCTTTTCGCCTACCCCGCGGTCGGCCCCGCGCCGAAGTATGGTTTGACCTGGCGGATTGCCGATGCCGCGACCGGCATGGTGGTGCGCGAGACGGATCCTCTGCCGACCGACGCGAGCGAGCCGCTGGCCGTGCAGCTCGACCGCCAACGGCTGCGCGGGCTGCATTCGAACGGGCTGGTCGTCGAGATGCCGCTCGATGCCTCGAAGCCGGTGCGAACCGCATCGAGCAGCGGCGGCGAGGAGCTGGAGCATGCGGTTTTCAGCCCGGATGGCGGCGAGTTTTACGCCCGTCTCCGCGGCCGCGGCCAGCATGAGGAAGGCGAGCATGCGCTCTTCGCGGTGATCGATGAAGACGGCGGGCTGAAGGTGAACGGGGCCTACGACGATGGCAGCGGTTCGTGGCTTTCGTCGGCCGCCGTGCTGCCGCGTTTCCCGTGGAGCGATTGGGTCGCGCCGGTCTGGCAGCAGCTCTTCGACCAGCAGCGCGCCGGCCGGCCGCTGGTGCTGCAAAGCGGGCTCGGAGAGGTGACGCCGCCGCTGTCGGTCGACGGGCCGCGTTTGGAAAGCATCGACAATGCGGACGGCCACGTGCAGCCGCGCGCGCCCTTCGTCGCCGACTCGCGGATCCGCTCGGTCGCGTTCTCGGGCGAGCGTTTCGCGGTCGGCACCAGCTCCGGCAAGCTGCTGTTGGGAGAATACCTGCCGCGGCTTTCCGTCACCCCTCCCGCCGCCCCGCCACCGGAAGAAATTCCAGGCTGGTATGTGAGCAAGACTTTTCCCGACGGCCGGCGGCTCGAGCAGCGCGGCTTCGAAGCGCGGCTGCTGTCTCCGGAAGAGGGCGCGGAGCCGGTCGACCTGCCGATGCATCCGATGTGGCAGCTCATTGTCGACGTCGCGCTCGATCCCTCCGGCAAGCGCGCCGTGGTCGCCGGCTATGGCTCGAGCACCGGTGGACTGGTGTCGCCCGGCGTGCTGCTGGCCGATGCCGCCACGGGCGAGGTGCTTTCCGATCTGGAGCCGGTGGAGAACGTGGCCAAGGTCGACTTTTTCGGCGGGCAGCTCGCGGTGGTGAGCGAGAACGAAGTGCTGATGATGGAGCTGGGCGAAAGCGGCTTCACGCGGCGGGGATCGATGCCGGTCACCGGTGGTCTTGCGCTTTTCGGCTACGGCGATGGCGAAGCGCGGCGGCTGGCGGTGGCCACCGCCGACCGGGTGGTGCTGCATGATCTCCGCGACCTGTCGCAAGTCGCCGTACTGCCGCAGGCACGGAAGCGCGAAGTGCCGGAGATGGATTTGGTGCCGCTCTGCTGGGCGCACGACGAGGCACGCGGCTGGCTCGCCCTGCGGATCGGTCGCGAGCTCGACGTGTGGGACAGCGGCAGCGGCCGGCGTCTGGTTTCGAATCTCGTGCTACCGGTCTCTAACAGCATCCTCCGCTTCAGCGAGGAAGGCGGACTTCTGGTGCTGCGCTTCGGCGAGGGCAGGGAGGACTTCGTCCCGCTGGCATCGGTGTCCGGCTTCACGCCGGAACAGCACGTCGCGCTGCGCGCGCTGGCGGAGGGTTTGGGCGGACAACGATTTGCGGAAGATTCGAAGTCACTCGTCCGGCTGGATCGCAAGGCCCGGCTCGGGGGGCTGGATCGGGACTTCGGCATGCTGTCGGCCTTCTTTCCCGGGGCGGACGTTGGCGCGCTGGCGAAGCAGGTGGCTGCCTTGCCTTTCGTCACGGTCGCGGATGACCAATGGCTGCCGCTGTGGCAGCGGCTGGCGCTTTCGACCTCCTTCGAAAACGACCGCATCGTGCGCTGGTCGGCGGCGCTCGGCGATCATCCGTGGCGCCAGGCCTACCTCCGCGGGCTGATCCGCGAGGAGGACGGCGCTTTGTTCGAGCTCATGCGCGATCCTGTCGTGTGGAAAGAAGAGCGCGATGCTCCCACCGACATTCCCGACATGAGGCCGCTGCACCGGCTGGCGGGCGATCCCGATGAAGTCGCCCGGATGAAGCGTGCGGCGTGGATCGTCCAGCGCACCCGGCCGGAAGTGGCGGGCGCGGCGCTCGGCGAGCCCGAGGTCGCGGAGGAGACGCCGGAGGTCGATGCGGAAGGCTTGCGGAAGCTCGATCCCGCGGCGCTCGATGCCCTTCGAAGCGCGCTCGCCGATGGACCGCGCAACGACTGGCGGCTGGAGTTGTTAGACGACCTCGCCGAACGCGCCGCCGCGCTGGCCACGCTGGAAGCCCGGGTGAGATCGACCGGCGAACGCTACGAGCAATCGAAGTCCGCGGCCGACGGCTATGCCCATCTTGAAGCGCTCGCGTGGTCCGGCGACATGGACAAGGCGCGCGAACTCGCCGGGAAACTGGCTGCCGATGAATCCGTGCCGTCGCTTTCCTCCGCCCACGGAATCCTCGCCGCGGGGCTGGGCGACGCCGCCGCGGGAGCCGTGGACCGGGCTCTTGAAGCGCATGACTCGCCGTGGCTATGGCAGGACTGGCTGGCCGCGCGGGCGGCGACAGAAGGCCCGCTGGCACCAGCCGTCGAGCGCGTGATGAACGCCGCGGACGGCCGAGGGAGCGCCGCGGTGAGTGCCTTGAAAATCGCGGTGGAGCGCAACAACGCCGAAGGCATCCTCGCCGTACTGAAGGACGCGAAGGACATGCCGGAGGCGGTGCGTGCCTATGCCACCGCCCGCGCGCTGTGGGCCTCCGATGACAAGGCGGGTGTGTATTCGATGTGGCCCGATGAGCCGCCGCCGCTGGCCGATCTGGCGGAAAGCGCGGATTGGAACGGCTGGGAGCAAGTGCTGGATGGCGATGCGCTGAATGACTTCTACGAGGATATCAGAACGCAGGTCGCCGTCCTCCAGCCCAAGCCCGATGCCACCGTCGATGACCTCCGCGCTCTCGCCACCCTCCTGCTCGATCCCACGACCACCGCGACCTTCGGCTCGCGGCGGGTTCGTGACGCGATGGTCGCCTGCTCGCTGGTCCTCGCCCACGACAAGGTCTCCGGCCCGCTGGTCGAGAAGATGGTCGAACGCGCGCGACTCGCCGGAGCATCGCCGGCCGATTGCCTGCGGATCGAAGCACGCAGCTTCATGGCGGCCGGCGAATTCACCGCGGCCTATTCGCGCTGGCTCCAGCTCATCGACACGCAGGACGCGGAGATCTTTGCCAGCGACTACCTCGAAGCCGCCGCGTGCGTGTTCGAGGACCTGCAGGACGCCGCTGCGATCGAGCTGGTGCTGCGCGGCAAGGACAAGTTCCCCGCGGATCCGACCTATGCCTACGACGGCGCCTGGCTGCTGCTCACCGCGGGGCATCCGGAAGAGGCGGGCATCCTGTTGGAGCACGGCTTCAAGATCCCTTTCACCGAGGACCAGAAGCAGACGGCCGTCGCCATGCTGCTCTGCGCCGCCGAGCAGACCGGCCGCACGGACCGTGCTGACGAGGCCTTCCAGGAACTGCTCGAGATCAGTCCCGACTGGGGTGACGTGGAGGCGATCAAGACCCTCGAGTGGCCCGAGGTGCTGACGGAAAACCTGCTGTCGGTGGCGGAGCGGAACCGCTGAGGCGGGTCACCCTGAATACCGGGATGAGAACAACGAAAAGGACGAAACGGTCGAAATTTCAGAGGGTCGGGAAAATGGTAGGATCAACCTTACGGGTGCTCGGAGTGATTTTCCCCATGCCTTGATTTTCGCGAAGTTTCGCAGGTTTCGTTGTTACCATTTTGCTTCTTTGGGGTCACAGGTCCCACAGTTTCGCCAGCGGCACCGCGACATGCGGCGAGCCCGGGATCGGCAGGATTTCGCCGCCGTCGTAGAGCACGCAGCCGCCTTGGAAATCCTTGCCGCACTGCGCGGCCAGCCGGTCGAGTCCCTTGCCATCGCCGGGATGCACCGAGCGGCTCGCCTTGACCTCGATCCCCCAGGTCTTGTCGCCGCGGGTGATCACCAGATCGACTTCCACCTGGTCCTTGTCCCGATAGTGCCAGAAGCGCAGGTCGGGGTCCGTCCACGCCGCCTGGGCGTGGACCTGCTGGACCACGAAGCTCTCTAACAGATGTCCCATGTCCTGCCGCCGGTCCAGCCAATCGCCGGCCGAAAGGTCGGACAAGGTCGCCGCCAGCCCGCTGTCGACGAAGTGGATCTTCGGCGACTTGATCAGCCGCTTGCCGGCGTTCCGGTGCCAGCCCGGCAGCGAGCGGATCAAGAACAGCCGCTCGAGGATGGCCAGGTAGTGGTCGACCGTCCCGCGATGCAGGCCGAGGTCTTTCGAAAGGCCGCTGGCATTCAGCAGCGACCCGGTGCGCAGCGCCAGGATCTCTAACAGGCGTGCCAGTTCGTGGCCGTCCTTCACCTTCGCGATGTCCTGGACGTCGCGCTCGATGATCGATTTCACGTACTGCCGGTGCCACTGCCGGGCCCGGTCCGGACTGCGGGTCAGCGGCTCCGGGTAGCCGCCGGCGACGAGCGTCTTCGGCAGGTCCGGCGACAGCCCGTCCCGCTCCGCGAGGATGGATTCCCAGCGCAGCTCGCCCGCGAGGAAGGCCCGCAGGAAGTCTCCCGCGTTGCGCTTCTTT
Source organism: Haloferula sp. (assembly GCA_044372775.1). Classification (GTDB taxonomy): domain Bacteria; phylum Verrucomicrobiota; class Verrucomicrobiia; order Verrucomicrobiales; family Akkermansiaceae; genus Haloferula. The sequence continues at coordinate 11,745 of JBIPNO010000013.1, read as the reverse complement.
TCGGCTTCCGCCAGCGGTTGCAAATGGAGGATCTCCATCCGGCCGGCGAGCGACTCACTGACTTCCGGCAGCAGCAGCAGGTTCGCCGAACCGGTCAGCAGGAAGCGGCCCGGCCGGCGGTCGCGGTCGACCGCCAGCTTTAGCGCCGTGAGCAGCCCCGGGGCGCGTTGGATTTCATCAAGGATGACCCGCGGCGGCAAGTGGGCGACGAAGCCGTCCGGATCCGCCAGGGCGGTCTGCAAGTAGCGGTCCTCGTCCAGGGTGACGTAGCCGCGGTCCGGCTCGAGGTGCATGGCCAGCGTCGATTTCCCGCACTGCCGCGGCCCGAGCAGGCAGACGACGGGGGTGTCCGCCAGCGCCACCTTGACGGCACTCGCCAGAAGGCGCGGGTAGCGGGGAAATTCAGCGTCCATTTGTCGGTTACACTAGCGTCCATTTGTCGGTTGTAAAGCGGACAATTTGTCGGTTACAAGTCCGTCCAATTGTCGGTTGCGAGGTTTTAGCTATTGATTGATAGCATGTTAAGATCACGAAATCCGGGATCCATGGAAGCCCTTGCCAAAGCCCGCCTGAATCCGGTGGAGAACCTCCTTGGAAAGACCCGGACGCTGTCGAAGTATCCCTGCCATGGACGACTACGACCGCCGCGAGTTCCTGAGCCTCAGCCTGCCTGGTTTCCTTGGCGTGCTCGCCGCCTTGCCGTCGCTGTGCGCCGTCGCGACCCGGGCGAATGCCGCGGAAGGTCGCCTGCCGGCCGATGCCGCGATGCACTGGGAGGCCTTTCTCGAAGCCGTCGCCGCGGAGGCGAAGAAGCAGCACCTCGACGCGTGGAATCAGGACCAGTACGTCCGCGACATCGCCGGGATCGCGTCGCGCCTCCACCTCGAGGACCCGGTTCTGATCAAGGGCATGGAGCAGATCAAGACCCGCCTCAAGCAGGGCAAGGTCGACTTCCAGTATCTTGAGGAACGCGTGGATTTCGGGCTCTGCCTGGTCCAGTTCGACGTCGGAGAAATCATCGCGGCCCACGACCATCCCGGCATGACCGGGATGATCCTCTGCGCCTCGGGCGAGATCGAAACCAGCAACTATGACCTCGTCGAAAAGCCCGACACCCCGCCGCCGGCCGGCCACGAGTTGCTGCGCCGCGTGGAAACGAAGCTGTTGAAGAAAAACGACATCTCCACCCTGACCGCGAAGGCCCGCAACATCCACACGCTGCACGCCCGCAAGGTGACCCAACTGGTGGACATCTTCACCCCGCCCTACAACGACGAGCGGAGCGAGAAGAGCCGCTGGTACGAGCTTTCACCGGAGTCGAAGCCGGGCGATCCCGCGTTGTTCGAGGCGCGGATCAAGGAATAGAGAGGCTGAGGTCGGCTAGCCGGTGACTCCCTTGATCAAATCCATCAGAACCCAGAGAAGGATCCCGGTCCAAGCGGCAAGGAGTGCGGCAGCTGCAGAGGTAACCGCCACGCTGAGGAAAACCCTGCGGCTGAACGACATGGCCCCGCCGATCACGGCCAGGAGGATGGCAAGACAAGGCGCGGCATACGGGTAGTCCAGCACGAGGGCCCGCACGATTCGCGGCGCGGCAACCGGGAAGGTATCAAGCTGGACAAGGCCACTGGTTGCATAGCGCCTGAACGCGATGATCAGCGCGATGGCGATCAGGATCGTGGCCGCGCTTTGGAAGCGCGCGACCGGACCGGCACGCCGCTTCCGGATCGACGGAGTCGCCTCCTCGCGGGAAGGATCCGTGGCGGGTGGTTGGTAGGGTTGGTTCATGGTGGCGTTCGTTTTCTCCTGTTGGAGGATCACGATCTGAACGAAGGGAGGGACGCGATATCGGGTCGCTCCTTGGACTGCGTGCAGCCTGCTGCCGCCTTCAGACCGCCAGCCTGCTGGCGAGTCCATGGTCGCGGGCATTCGCCGTCCGCAGTCGTCCCGCTGGACGTTAGCCGGACATCGAGGAGCGTTAAGCTGCGGAATACCGCAAGAACGCTCCTTCGCCAGCAGGCTGGCGAAGGAGAGCGGCAGCAGGCTGCACGCAGTCCACGGCGGTCTAACGGATCTCGCTCGCGCCGAAATACGGGACCAGCGCGTCCGGGATCTTGATGGACCCGTCGGGCTGCTGGTTCTGCTCCATCAGCGCGACGTAGAGCCGCGGCAGGGCGGTGCCGGAGCCGTTCAAGGTGTGGCAGAAGCGGTTCTTCCCTTCGTGGTCCTTGAACCGCAGCTTCATCCGCCGCGCCTGGAAATCGCTGAACCACGAGCAGCTCGACACTTCGAGATACTTCCCCTGGCCGGGTGCCCAGACCTCGATGTCGTAGGTCTTGGCCGAGTTCGCGCCGAGGTCGCCGGTGCAGAGTTCGATGGTCCGGTAATGCAGGCCGAGCTTCCGCAGCGCGGACTCGGCGTGACCGGTGAGGGCTTCCAGCGTCTCGAGGCCGTGATCGGGGTGGACGATCTGGACCAGCTCGACCTTGTCGAACTGGTGCATGCGGATGATCCCGCGGTTGTCGCGGCCCGCGCTGCCGGCCTCGCGGCGGAAGCAGGGCGTGCAGGCGACCAGCTTCTTCGGCAGGTCGGCTTCGTGCAGCAGGGTGTCGCGGTAGAGGTTGGTCACCGGCACCTCGGCGGTCGGCGCGAGGAAGAGCTGGTTGCGGCCATCCTCGCCGGCGTCGGTGCCGTACATGTCGTCCTCGAATTTCGGGAGCTGGCCGGTGCCTTCCATGCACTCGCGGAGCACCACGTGCGGGACATTCACCTCCTCGTAGCCGTTCTCGCCCGACTGGAGGTCGAGCAGGAAGGAAATCAGCGCGCGTTCGAGCCGGGCACCCTGGCCGCGATAGACCGCGAAGCCGGAGCCGGCGATGCGGGTGGCGTCTTCCAGCGAAATGATGCCGAGCGCCTCGGCGAGCACCAGGTGGTCCTTCGGCGCGGCGAGGTCGGGCTTGTCGCCCCAGCTGCGGACCACCGGGTTGGCGGTCTCGTCCTGGCCCACCGGGCAGGCGGCGTGCGGCAGGTTGGGGATTTCCATCAGCAGCTCGTGCTGGCGCTGGCCGGCCGCTTCGGAGGCGGCGTCGAGGGCGTCGATCTGGTCGTTGATCGCGCGGACTTCGGCCTCGATCGCCGAGGTGTCTTCGCCCTTGCCCTTGAGCATGCCGATCTGCTTCGACGTGGTCTTCCGCTCGGACTGGAGCAACTGCTTTTCGGTCTCGGCCTTGCGACGGGATTCGTCGCAGGCGAGCACTTCGTCAATGAGCGTCCAATGGTTTCCGCCGCGCGCCTTCAGGCGTTCGCGGACGGTGTCGGCGTGGTCGCGGATCTCGCGGATATCGAGCATGGCGGGCGGAGAATGAACGCGGGAGCGGGATCGTCCAATCTTCTTTGACGATCCTTGCCCATCTCTGTAGCCTCAGGCTATGAAGATTTCCCTCACTCCCGAACTGGAGACCGCGGTGAAGGCGAAGGTCTCGTCCGGTCTCTACAACAATGCCAGTGAGGTGGTTCGTGAGGCACTCCGGCAATCGCTCGCCCGGGATCAGGAAAACCAGTGGATCGCCCGTGAAGCGGCCATCGGATTCGCCCAATTGGAAGCAGGCCGGACGGTGGAAGTCCGGTCGGAACAGCACTTCATCGACCTCGTCCGCGGCGGCGCATGAAGCTTGTTCTCACCGAGGCGGCGCTCGACGACCTCCGTTCGATCCGAGCCTATACCTTGGAAACATGGGGGGAGGAACAGGAGGAGCGCTATCTCCGGCAGCTCTGGTCGCGCTTCGAGGCTCTCCGTTCCGATCCCTTCAGAACAGGGGGACAGGCAACCCGCGCCGCCATGGAGCGCTGACTTTAGTCGGCGGGTGTTACCGGCGGGTGCTTTCCCACGGTTCGCCTCGCCGACTAAAGTCAGCGCTCCGCCGGAGAATCCAGTCCCGGTGATCCATCCGAGCCGGATGGATCGCTGACCGTCACTTGACCGGGTTCGAAATAGATCCACCCCCCGTCGGGTCCACCGGACGACCACCTTAGCCGCAGGTCCTCGATGCGGAAGCTCAACTCGCTTCCCTGGTCCCTCAACTGGAATTCTCCAGGGGCCTTCTCCACTTTCTCATACTTTTCAAAAAGCCGGCCACGGCCGCGGCGACTTCGATCCGACGTGCCTTCCCATTGATACTCCAGCGGGCTGCCAACGTTCCTTCCCAGGAATATCACCCGGTACTCCGTCCCGGCTTGATCGGTGACGAACAGCGGCTGGTCGTAGGAGACTCTCCGAACTGCCCTGTCCAAGGAGAGCGGAAGATCGGCTGCGGCCAGCGGAACTCCGGACTGCGAAGCTGTCGGGTTGGGTTGCGGGACGCTCGATGGAACGTGCTGGAAGGCCAGCAAGCCGACAATGCCTGCGACGGCTCCTCCCAGAAAAGTGACAGCGGGTTTCATGGGTCGCTTTCAACGATGAAGGTCCGGACCCTCCGCATCAAACCAAACTCCGCCCCGCGCTCGAAGAGCCTCCGGTTTGACAATTTCCCGCAATCCGAACGGCGCGCCGTAGAAAGCCTGGGCGAGGTCTTCACAACCTTCCGGCAGGGTGACATTGATGTGGGAGAGTCGCATGAGTGTGGGGTCCTGCGCGGTGATCCTAGCGGATGAAAGGGGTTTCGGAATCGTAAAGCGGCGAAAAGGCTTTGCGGCGGGGAGCGCGGGAAATGGAGGAAAAAGGCCGGATCAATTCGTTCCGGCCTCCTCCCGCGCTTGTCCCACCCCCTCGCTCAATCTCCCGCCTATGAATGCGTGGGAAAAAGCCAAGGGACAAAAAACCGAGGGACAGGCAAAACACTTGGGTCGGGCAAAAACACCCCGGTCGCAGAACAACCCCGTCCTTCGAGCTCTGGGATCAAACGAGTTGCAGAATCACCGAGAATCCGCTGGCAGAAAGGGAAGAATTTTGAGCATTCTGCACGAGATTCTTCCCTTTCCGATGTCGCCTTCCAAATCAGATCTAGCCCTCCTCGAAGCCCGTAAATATCTATCAATCAGAGAGATATCGGATGTTTTAACTAGATCTGAGGCAACCGTGCGGCGCTGGCTGAAATCAGGTGGGGCCGACCCCCTGATCATACCCGCGCTCGATGCCCGATTGAAATCCAACGGAGAAGGGACCCGAAATCCGAATTTCACATTCATCGACCTCTTCGCTGGAATCGGAGGCATCCGCAAGGGTTTTGAATCACACGGCGGCCAGTGCATCTGGACCAGCGAGTGGGACAAATACTCCATGCAGACCTACAAGGCCAACTTTCCGGACTGCCATAAGATCGAAGGAGACATCACCCTCGTGGATGCGCTTGAGATTCCCGATCACGACGTCCTCCTCGGCGGCTTCCCTTGCCAGCCCTTCTCACTTGCCGGTGTTTCCAAGAAGAACGCTCTTGGCCGGCAACATGGGTTCCTCGATGAAACCCAAGGCACCTTGTTTTTTGACGTAGCGAGAATCATCGACGCAAAGCGCCCCAAGGCCTTCGTGCTGGAGAACGTGAAGAACCTCTTGTCGCATGACCGGGGCAAGACCTTCGCGGTGATCAAGCGGACACTGGAGAAAGATCTTAACTACATGATCGACTGCTACGTCGTGAACGCGATCCACTGGGTGCCACAACACAGGCAGCGGGTCATCATTGTCGGTTTCCGCGAAGAAGTAGGGTTCGAGTGGAGTGACATGCAGATCCCGGAAATCGGTCCGAGACTGGGGTCGATACTACACGGTCCGGATGAGGCTCCGGAGTTCCCATACACGGAAACCTACCGGAACCGAACCCGGGTTTCCCCGAAATACACCCTCACGGATCACCTCTGGACTTACCTCAAGAACTACGCAGCAAAGCACGCGGCCGCGGGGAACGGATTCGGTTGCTCCGTGGTGGGTCCATCCGATACCAGCCGGACCCTTTCGGCGCGCTACCACAAGGACGGCTCGGAGATCCTCATTTCACAAGGTGAAGGGAAAAACCCGAGAAGGCTGACCCCTCGTGAGTGCGCCCGTCTGATGGGTTTCGACTCACCGGGTGAACCCCCGATGGTCATTCCAGTTTCCGATACCCAGGCGTATCGCCAGTTTGGAAACTCGGTCGCCGTGCCGGTCTTCAAGGAGATCGCGAGAATCGTGGTACCCCACCTTGCCAAAATCACTGAAGGATCGAAAGCGCGTTCAGAAGGCCACCTACCCTACGCTTTTGAGGCGGGCAGTCGAATGGCGGTCTGACCATCGTCTCGAAATCAAACTTCCACGGCCCTAGCGTTTCATCTCCTCCCTCCAATTTTCTCCTCCCCTGAATGGCGTGATGTCCTCACTCCATGATCCGCAGAACGGCGTCCCGACGTGATCGAATGGAAGCAACTCCAAGTTCAGAAACACCAGCAGAGCCTCGTGGGGCGGGAATTGTCGACGCATCGGCTTCGACCAAAGCGTGCTGGGAAATCGATTCGGGCGTCCTGATTCTTCGATTGCCGTCCGGAGAGTGCGTCACCCCGCAGGCGCTGGACATCCTTAAAGCCGAATTCAAGGGTCAGCAAACTGTCGGGTGCTTTGCTATCGAGGCCCCCCCCAGTTCCCAGATCCCAAATCTGAAAATCAGCCGATTCCCCTTGGGAATCCAACTGATCACGGATGTTCCGAGCGAGGGAAACGGCTTCAAAGGAACGTGGTGGTCCGAGGTCGAAATCCACGGGCAAAAGCATCGTTTGACGAACGATGAACTGCTCAGGGGTCACATCTACGACGACGGCGATTGGTTCTCCCTGGATCCGAGTGACGCCGAGGAGATCAAGGAGTTTCGCGATGAATGCGGACTGTCCGGCGACGGTAGAATGACCCTCGGGGCCTACCTAAAGGTGATAGGCGGCAGAGCCCAGCGAGGGATAAAAATCCTCCCGGCTCCGCAACGTGAAGCAGATACGGCAACCGAAATCACCTGTGGTGGCAGGGACATCTTTCCGGGCCTGAAGGCAGACCTCTATCCCTATCAGAAGAGTGGAGTCCATTGGCTCACCGGTATTGCCGGCGAATCCCTTGGAGGAATCCTTGGAGACGAAATGGGTCTTGGAAAGACGCTCCAGATCATCACGCTCTTTCTCTCGGAGGTCCAGGAAGGCCGCAAACAACACCTCGTTGTCGCGCCGGTAACGTTGCTCGAGAACTGGAGACGGGAGATCGTCAGATTTGCGCCAAGCATTGTACCGCTGGTTCACCAAGGCAGGCTCCGAACAGGATTCCCGAAAGACCTGCGCGGCGCGGATGTAATACTCGCTTCTTATGACACCGTCATCCGCGATGCCGCCATGTTTCAGATGATCGAGTGGGGAGTGGTTGTGCTCGACGAAGCACAAGCGATCAAGAATCCGAAAGCTCAGAGGAGCCAGTCCGTCAAGCAATTGACCAGAAGAGTCGGTATTGCCGTGACGGGTACTCCGGTCGAGAACCGCCTCCTAGACCTATGGTCGATCATGGATTTTGCCGTTCCAGGCCACTTGGGCGCAGAGGCTGACTTCGTTAGCCGATTCGTGGACTCCGTCGACGACGCGGCTAGCCTCGAGCCTCTGGTCACGCCACTAATGCTGAGACGGACAGTTGCGGATGTGGCGAAGGACCTTCCGTCAAGAATCGACATTCCCCAGTTCCTCAGCCTTTCCGATGAAGAAGGGGAGCTTTACGAGGCGATCCGGCTTCGGACGATCGAGGAGTTTGGACAAGCCGCCGCACTGGTCAATCTCACTCGCCTGCGGATGTTCTGCGCCCACCCCAGATTGTGCGAGGATGGCCGGGATTTCCCGGTGATGAGCAGCGCGAAACTGACACGACTTCTCGAAATCCTCGAGGAAGTTTTCGAACGAGGCGAGAAGGCCTTGGTGTTCACTACCTACACTGAAATGGCGGACCTGATTGCCAAGACCATCCAAGACCGGTTCGGGGTAATCGCGGAGACTCTTGACGGTAGGAGGCCGGTGGCGGATCGACAGCCTCTTATCGATCGATTTGGCAGCACGAGGGAACTCAGTTGCCTTGTTCTCAACCCGCGGGCAGCCGGAGCGGGATTGAACATCACGTCTGCCAACCATGTGATCCACTACAACCCGGAGTGGAATCCAGCGACCGAGGATCAAGCAACCGCGCGATCCTATCGTCGCGGGCAGACAAAACCGGTCACCGTCCACCAGCTCATCCTTGGCGGGACCGTCGAGGAGGCGATTCTGGACCGCCTCGCGAGAAAACGCCTCTTGGCTGAAACCGCCGTGGTCGGAGGAGCGGGAGACGCATTGGACCATGCCGACATCGTGAAGGCGCTTTCAATGAGTCCACTGAGGGGCCACCAATCCATTTGATTCCAATGAGAACAGACTCCATCACAAAGGAACTCTCCGCGAACGACACAGGTGAAACCGGCACGCATCAAGCAGGGGTACTTGTACCGAAGAAACCGGAGATCCTGAACTTCTTCCCGGCACTCGCGGCCTCACCCAAGAATCCAAGGCATGAGATCCAGTTCATCGACCCGTCGGGCCAGCGCTGGATATTCAATTTCGTTTATTACAACAACAAGTTTTTCGGAGGAACCCGAAACGAGTATCGGCTCACCTGCATGACGAAATACCTGAGGTCCAACAATTTGAAGGCAGGTGACCAAATCATACTCAGCCGAGAAGAGGGTTCGCGCTATGTCGTCAAGTTCAAGAGACGGCAAGCCACGACCGCCGGAGGGGCGCTCCGGCTCGGAGGCACCTGGAAGGTCGTTTCCTGCTAGAAAAAATCTCCCCCCCTGAAATCCCACCCCACTGAAATCATGATTCTACCACCGAACCCCGGCCGCCTTATTGAGGGCCTCCGCGATACAGGCTACGACTTCAACACGGCGCTCGCCGATATCGTGGATAACAGTGTCGACGCCAACGCCACCAAGATCTCGATCAAGATTGAAATGGATGCGTTCGGCGAGACAACCATTTCAATAGCCGACGACGGAATCGGGATGAACGAAGAAGGCTTGGAGAACGCTATGACCTACGGCGCCAAGAGCAAACAGATCAAAAGCAGGCTCGGGAAGTTCGGTTTAGGGCTGAAGACGGCCTCGACAGCTTTTTGCCGGCGCTTCTCAGTCATTAGCCGTGGAGCGAGCGATGGTGAAGTCAGGAAGCTCACCTGGGACCTCGATCATGTTGCGAAGGCTCACGAATGGGAGGTAATCGTCTCGCCACCTACCGAGGAGGAAGTGCAAAGGCTTGAGGAGGCCTGCGGCAAGGGCACCGGGACCTTGGTCGTGTGGGAAAAAGTAGACCGCCTCCTCAAGGACTACCAAGACCCGATAGGGAAAGCGGCAAAGAAGGGGCTACGCAAGGTGGAGGACTCGTTCCGTGAACATGCGGCCTCGGTTTACCAGCGATTCCTCGATTCGGAGGATCATCGGGCCCGCAAGATTGCGATGTCGCTCAATGGGATGCCGATCAAGGCGTGGAACCCTTTCTGTGAGAGCATTCAGGGCACAGACCTCGTCGGCGAGATCGATCACGACGTTGAGTTCTATGACGAAGATGGGTCGCTAAAGGAGGCTGCCTTCCAAATTCGGGCTTTCGTGTTGCCGCGGCCCGAGGAGTTTCCTTCAGAGGAAACAAAGACCGAGGCCCGCATTTCGACGAAGGCGCAGGGCATTTATGTGTATCGTGAGAACCGCCAGATCCACGCTGGCGACTGGTTGGGAATGTTCAGCATCGAACCTCACTTCAATTTGCTGCGCGTGGAGTTTTCTTTCGACCATGAGCTCGATGGAGCTTTCCAAGTGGACATCAAAAAGTCCCGGATCCTTTTGAGGGATGAGCTCTACAATTTCGTGAAAGACAACTTCCTCCCCGCTCCCCGAAGAGCGGCCGAGGATCGATACCGGAAAGGCCAGAAGAAGAAGGCCGCGGAGAAGGCGGCTGGAGCTCACGAAGCATCGAACAAGGCGATCAGCTCCAAGGAAGGCGACCTTCGAACCGCTACCGTGACGCCAATTGAGGGCTCATCCACGGAAGCGGAGATCGTCAACAAGTCCGGCAGGTTCAAAATCAAAATCCCTGTCACGACTGCCGCCAATCCGAACGAGGTTAATGTCCAACCGGTCCCGTCCATCGACGACGGGCTGCTCTGGCAGCCTGCAATTGTCGACGGCCACCACGCGGTTCAAGTTAACACGGGCCACCAATACTACAGTAAGGTCTACGTCCCCAACCTTTCCTCGGGGGTTACCATCCAGGGGATGGACTCCATGCTTTGGGCGCTCATTGAAGCTGAGTTGGGAGCGACAGCCGAAGGAACCCAGAAGCACTTCCGGGAACTGCGGTATGAGGTCTCTCGAATCCTGCGAGCTCTGGTGGAGGACCTCCCAGAACCTGACTTGGGCGAATGAGAGCTGAGCCAGAACTGATCCGACTGTCGCTCGAACGTCGATACGGTGTCGGCCTCACCGGGGAGGAACGGCCATGCCCCGAAGGTCAGAAGATCGTTTTCTGGCCATCGGAACTGCCAGAGAGTCGAGCCGTGTCCCTCGAAGTTCTCGTGGGATGGCGCTCTCTTGATGTTACAGCATCGGGCGGTGCTTACTCCCGGGAGTTCGTTGCAGCCATGGGTCGAGCTGAGCTTGGACAGCGAGAGTCATTCAGAGGATTCCTCCGTACCGTCCAAGGAAGGTCTGGAGCTGTTCAGCTCTCGCTCAATGGCAACATGGTTTCCTTTGAAAGCGACGATCTCTGGGATCAGACGTGGGAACGTCTCTCGATCCAGATCAGCCGTCACCCATTTTCCGTAATGGGCAACTCATCGAAACAGGTAGCCGACGCGGTAATCCCGTGGATCTCGTTGGCGCTCGGGTCCGTGCTATCGCTAGTACCCCTCGAAGCGGAGGATGAGAATGCTAGGAGAGAGGGGGCCATAAAGGAGATCCTCAGCAAACGATACGAACGCGATCCGATCAATCGGGCGCTTTGCTTAGAGATCCATGGAGCGACCTGCATGGCCTGCGGGTTCAGTTTCGGAGATGTTTACGGCGAAATTGGAGAGGGCTTCATTGAGGTGCACCACGTCGATCCGCTTTCAAGCCACAAGGGCATAGAACAAGTGATTAACCCGCTAACAGCCCTAGTCCCACTCTGCTGCAATTGCCACGCGATGGCCCACCGGCGGAATCCGCCCTATCGAGTGGATGAACTGAGGAGCCTGATGCCCCGATTAGGTAAGGCTGAAATAACAACAAATTGCCAATCCACGTAGCCGCACGGCGTCGGTGCACGGGAAATCGACTTACTACGTGGTCGCAGATGCACACAGCCCACTCGTTGCCGCCTGACCGGGGTGCTGGAAGAAGCGGATAGAGCGAAAAGAGTGCGGACTCGGTCCGCGAAAAGGCCGGGGTCACCGTCTAGGGTGATGGGACGATTGACCGACAACGCTCCGGGCACCTAGTTTAGTGATAGCCCCACACTGAAGCGCCGAAGCGAGTTCCGAATCCGCTCGGCTGATTTCAACTCGGTCTACAGACAGATCGTAACGGTCTCAACCTGCGTGTGAGAAAAGTAGGACGCCAAAAAGATTTTCCCTGGCAATCCGCGATTGGCCTGGTAGCCATTCGCGTCAGGTTAAGGCCCGGATCCCTGATTCCACAGGGGATTGACGTCGCCGTTTGTCCCGCATGACGTGGTCCGGGTAAGGATCGAAATCGAAGA
>JBIPNO010000201.1:0-2721 GCA_044372775.1 Haloferula sp. | reverse complement strand
TCCTATTCGCCACAGACAAGCGCATTCAGTGGCGTTGATCCGTACAGCTATTCCTTTGACCAAAAGAAGGGTGCGTCGAAGCTGTCTGCGGACGTGATTCGCGCGCAGTACGCAGACTACCAGCAACGCTTCGCGCCCATCGAGGACTACGCGGTTGGTTTGCTGCGTGATCGTGGAACAGCTGACGGCCAATACGATATAGCCCGCGCGCAGGAGTCGATCACCAGCGCCGGAAAGAATATCCAAGGCCAGCAGGAGCGATCCTTTGGCCGCTACGGGTTGAACTTCACCGGAAGTCCGGTTGCCGGTTCAAACGAGATGACTGGCGCAATGGTCGGTGCAATGAACCAGGCGCGGTTTGCGGACGAAGATCGTCGTCTGCAACTGCTTGGCGGCGGTGGCGGCGGTCCAAGCATGGGCGCTGCGGATCAAGGGGGTTAATCATGGCAGGTCTTATCGGAGCAGGTCGCAGCACTCTTAGCCAGGCGACGGGTGGCTTTTCAAACGTAGCTGCGTTTGAGGCTGCGCGTAATCAGTCCGCCGACAACATGAAAGCGGCGCGCAATGCGCAGCGCATGAGTGCCGTTTCTACCGGCGCAGGTATCGGCGCGTCCATTGGCCTGAAGGGCGTGATGGCTGCGAAGACCGCTGCCTCGGCTGTGCCAACGATATCGACAATAGCGCCGACTCTTGCTGCTGCTGCTGCTCCCACTACCGCAGCCACCACTATCGGCGCGGCTGCTCTGCCAACGGCAACTGCGGCTCTTGGAACAGGGGCGGCTGCCGGAACTGCCGCCGCCACGGGGGCGGCAACAACTGCGGCTGCCACAACGGCTGCGACGACTGCGGCTGCTGCTGGTACGGGTGCTGCGGCTACCGGCGCGATGGCAGCGATTGGGGCAATTGCTACGCCGCTTCTCATTGGCGCTGGTGCGGCACTGCTGCTCGACAGCATCTTCGACATTTTCTGAGGAACACCCAATGGCGCTTCAATACATCGATCCATTTGAGGGTTTCACCGGAGGCCTGAAGCTTGGCCTAGACACCATCAAGGGGTTCCGCGACGAGAAGCGCCAGGACGAAGATCGCGCCTTCAACAAGCAGATGGCTATCGAAGCCAATGACCGTGCAAAGGCAATGCAGTCGCTTGCCACGGCTGAGGGCGCTCGCAGTCAAGGCACGTACGACTACAACGTAACGCAGCGGCCAAGGCAGGAGAAGGCTGCGGATGCCACTCTTCAAGGCATTACTCTCGAGAACGATGGCAGGCGAATCGCGAACACGAATGCGCCAATTCTCCTGGCGGACACGCTCAAGACTTCAGCGTCTACCCGCGCCGGCAATGCCGCTCAGATTAGGCAGGGGGACGCAAGAATCGCGCTTGAGCGTCAACAGCAGAACCGTCTCGATCTTGAGCAGGAAGACACGGCGGCTTTCAGGGCGTTCTCTCAGTACGTTGACCGGCCAAACCCCGCGTTGATTCAGAACAATCCACGCATAGCGTCCTCGATTCTAAAGCTGACTGGCGCGGCTGTCGGAGCGCCGAAGCTTCTTGATGCAGTGCAAAACCCGTTTGGTGCATGGCGCAACAACTCGGATGATCGCCGCACGGTTCTCAGCTACGCCAACATCAATCGCAGCGATGCCGCAAGGCGACTTGGCTTGGATGCAGGAACTACGGCTGCCATTGACCTGCGGCCATCTAAAGGGCGTGAAGGTATCGCAGAGGTGACGTTCGTTGGGTACGACCCCAAGTTGAAGCAGATCGTCCAGCGCACTGCGCCATACCACGCCGAGAAGCTGTTCGACAAAAGCGTCGTTGTTGGCAACACGTTCAATCGCATCCGCAACGATCCGAAAGCGCGGGCTGCCGCTGTAAGTGGATACGCATACTCAGACCCGCAGCAGTTTCAGAAGACGGTCAAGTACGAAATCGACCGCCGCAAGAGCATGGTCAAGGGTATGCAGGATGGCACTTATGAAGCTACTCCGAACACCCCGTCAGTCCAGGTGCTGATGTCTGAAATCCAGAAGCTAGAACAGGGTGACCAGGCAATGACTGAGCGCGCTGTCTTCCAACGCATGGGCGGTATCGGCGCGGAAAATAACTTGAACCAGATGTACCTGGCCCTTGATCGCGTGATGGATGCAAAGGGATTTGATGAAAAGCAGGCAGTTGATTACATCAACAAGACGCTTGGTTTGGCGATGGGCAACAACGCGGCCTTCAACGAACTGATGACTGGCGCTGGCATTAACACGTCTGGTGTTAAGGGTGCAGGCAAAGACCCGGCTGCCCGTGCATCTCAAATTTTGCAGGCACTATCCCGTCTTTAATGCTACTGACGGCGTAGTAGAAGACCCGCATTTCAGGATGACAGATGGCTAGTAACTACCTTGACGATTGGTTTGCGAAGTACTCTGGCGGCGGGGAAGGTGGTAGTCAGCCTGCTGCTGCGACTAGCCCTGCCGCAACAAAAATCCAGAGCCAGATTGCACGAATCGATGAGGTTGCCGCCAAGAGGAAGGCAGGCTTAAAGGACAGCGCCGTCCAGCGTGGCATCAGTGCAGTAAATGATTTCCTCACGCCGTTCAGCGATGGCGACGAAATCACGAACAGCATAAATAGTCGCCGTCAGGAACTGCAATCAGAACTGGATACGATCAACCGCCAGGGCGGCGTAAAGAAGAATGAAGGCTTCGTCGATGATGTGAAGTCTA
>JBIPNO010000145.1:0-2542 GCA_044372775.1 Haloferula sp. | reverse complement strand
CGTGTTCGAAACCGCATCTCCTTTCGATACCCCAAGACTGATACGGGAGCTTTTCGATTGGCTGGCCAAAGAAGAACAGGAACCGGTTTTGCACCCACTGCTCCGCATCGCCGTCTTCAACGTGGTGTTCCTAGCCATCCATCCTTTCCAGGATGGAAATGGAAGACTATCCCGGGTGCTGACCAATCTCCTGCTGCTCCGCGCCGGCTATGGCTTTGTTTCCTGCAGCTCGCTGGAGAGCGTGATCGAGCACAACAAGGAAGCCTACTACCTCGCCCTGCGAAGAACGCAGACGACATTGGCTAGCAGGGAAGTCGACTGGGCGCCGTGGATTCTGTTCTTCCTCCGCTCGATGCGCACTCAGGTAGAGCGTCTCCGCGAAAAACTCGGCCCGAGGATCGAACAGCAAAGCGATCTTTCACCACTGGCCGAACGCCTGGCCTCCCTGCTTCGTCAACGCGGCACGCTATCGGTCGCCGAGGCTCTGGAAGCGACTGGAGCCAACCGCAACACGCTGAAGGAAAAATTCGGCGAGTTGGTCGAAGCCGGCGTGGCGGAGCTTTACGGAAAGGGTCGAGGATCGCATTACCGTCAGGTCCGTTGACACCCGCCGCCGTGCATGGCTCGCGGACTTTTCATCACCGGATTCACCATCGCCGAGGTGCTGGCGATCCAGCAACAGGCGAAGTCCCTCCTGCTGGAGGGCAAGACCATCATGAACTGGAACGACGCCGACACTTCGGTCTCCAAGCAGTTCACCATGCTCGTCGATCAGGTGCTTGAGGAATGCGGCCACGCGCTCCGGGTCCTCGATCCAGCCACCTACGGCCGCCCGAAGTCCGGCGCGGTTTCCTTCATCTCCGGCTACCTCGCAAAATGAACGGCTTCAAACAGATCGCCCGTCTGCTGCTCCCGCCGCTGCTGCTCCCACGCGCCTGGGGATCATCCTTCGAATCCGCCAACTGGTCGCCGCGCCGCGGTTCGGTGCCGGGAGCCTCCCCCACCGATGCCCGCAACGAACTCACGCCGGGAATCCGCAGCGAACTGGTCCGCAAGTCGCGCTACCTCCACAAGAACAGCGGCTTCATGCGCGAGCTGGTCGCCAACATGGCGATCTACTCGACCGGCGACGGCATCCGCGTCCAGGCCCAGTCGCCCGATCCGGCATGGAACCGCGCCGCCGAAGCCTACTTCGCCCTGTGGTCGGCCCGCTGCGAGGTGACCCGCCGCTTCTCGTTCGAGGAATGCCAGGCGCTCGTCTGCCGCGGCATGGACATCGACGGCGAATACTTCGTCCACAAGACCCGCGATGCGACCGGCGAACCGCGCATCCAGTTGATCGAGAGCCACCGCATCGGCGACCGCTTCGGTTCCAAGGAAAGCGTCGACGGCGTGGGCCTCGATCCCTGGGGCGCGCCGATCTTCTACCGCACGCTGGAGGACGACAGCACCCACCGCGACCTCCCGGCAGCGGCAATGCTCCACATCCACGAACCGGAATGGGCGGGCGGCGTGCGGTCCCATCCGACGATCCAGCATTCGATCAACCACGTCCTCGACGAGATGGAGCTTCTCGCCCTGGAAAAGCACGCCGTGAAGGACAACGCCGACGTCTCCCGCATCCTCAAGACGGCACGCGGCGAGATCGACGACAACGGCGACTTCGTGGTCGGTCCCGCAAGTTCCGGCATCACCGATGCCAGCGACCCAGTGACCCTCCAGCGGATCGTCGGCGGCAAGCTGGTGGCGCTCAAGCCAGACGAATCGCTCGAAAGCTTCGAGTCCAAGCGCCCCTCCCCCACGTTCACCGGCTTCCTCGAGCACCTGCGGCGGGATTCCGCGCTCGGGGTGATCCCCTTCGAGTTCGCGGCGGATTCCAGCAAGATCGGCGGCGCGGGTGTCCGGCTGATCGTCGCCAAGGCCGACCGCAGATTCTCGTTCCGCCAGATGATCCTCGAAAGCCGCCTGATCAAACCGGTCTGGGCCTACGTCGTCGGCGACGCGATTGCCCGCGGCCTGCTGCCCCCGGTCGAGGGATGGTGGAAGATCTGCACCGTTCCGCCAAAACGGGTTACCGTGGACGCGGGCCGGGAAGCCCAGCAGAACCGCGCCGACGTGGAGATGGGCCTCAAGACGCTGTCGGATCACTTCAACGAACAGGGTGCCGACTTCGGCGAGGAGATCGAACGCCGGGCGAGCGATGCCAAGCTGATCCTGGAGACGGCCGAGAAGTATGGCGTGCCGGTCGAGATGCTGTGGAAGCCGTCGGGATCGCCAGTTGAAGTCTCGCCATCCCAAAGGCAGATTGTTTGAAACAATCCCTCCTCGCCATCGCCAGATTCAAGGCTTCGATTGCCGGGGCACAAGCAAACGCGCGGAGGGGATCAAGGAACGGTCCAAGCTCTTGACAATCCACGGAAGAGCCCCGCAACTAAACTCAAAATGGTTCTGAAAACAGCCAGTACACCGGTCGTCTCCGGGCAACTCGGGGCGATTCTGATGAACCTCGCCATCGATTTCGTCAATATCCCGCCGAAAGAGC
>JBIPNO010000150.1:0-2738 GCA_044372775.1 Haloferula sp. | reverse complement strand
TTTTGGCAAATTAGTTGCAATGAAGATTTTTGCATTTGTAATGATTATTGTGGCAGCAATAATCGGAATTAGTACGTCTGTTCTATTGGCCCCTGGAGCCAAGGTAAACACTGATCTTTGGTTTACATCAGATGGTATCGAAGCAATTTTTACTTCACTTATAAATGTCACAATTTCAGTTATTGGCTTTGGAATAATTGGAATGGTTCTTGGTTTACTTCTGCGCTCACCGATAAGTGCAATATCTTTCGGCGTTCTATGGCTTCTTATTATTGAGAATTTACTGATTGCCGTAAGGAGCTCACTTCAAAATTGGCTCCCAGGAGCACAACTCAGTGCAATTGCATCAGGGGGAACCTTAGATTTGGCTTATAAAAGCGCTTTGGCGGTTGGTGGAATTTATGTTGCATTTGGGGCGATTGTTGCCTCAATACTTTTTGTTCGCCGTGACGTAGCTAATTAGAGACACCAGCCTTTAAAACGCCTAAATTTTAAGGTTTGCCATTTATTCTATTGACCTTCCCTGCGAAAGGTTTTTTTGTGAAAATGTTAAAAGCGATTTCACTCGCTGCTATTTTGGGGCTGTCGATTTCGTCGGTTCCAGCTCTAGCAGCCCCAAAACCAACTTTGGCTCAAATTGAAGCAGCAAAAAAAGCAGAAGCAGAAAAAAAGAAAGCAGCCGATGCTCAAGCAAAAAAACTTGCTGCAGCAAATCAGAACCTTCGTACACTGACAGCTAAAGCAAATGCCGCTACTGCTCTATATCGCAAGGCCCAAGAAGAGTTAGCGGTTGCAACAAAAATGGCAAATGCAGCAGCAAAACTTGCAGCTGAGACAGCTGCATCAGTTGCCGATGCCCACAAAACAATTGGTCGGTTAGCAGCTAATGCCTACATTCTTGGGGGCAATATGAGTGAGATTGCACCACTCCTTAGTTCTAATGGCCCACAAGATCTTATTGACCAAATTTCAACACTCGGAACATTAGGCGCACAAAATACAGTTGCTCTCGAAAGATTTAAGTTAGCCGAAGCTGCTGCGATTAAGGCTAAGAAAGTTGCAGATGATGCAAAAGCAGCACAAATTATTGCAACTGAAAAAGTTGAAGCTGCCAAAAAAGTTGCAGATGAAGCAAAAGAAGAGCAGGCTAAAGAAGTAGCAAAACTGCAAAAAGTTCAAGACGAGTTAATGCGTCAATTAAATAGCGCGCGAAAAGTAAGAACAACATTGGAACAACAAAGACAGTTAGCATTACTTGAAGAAAGCCAGGCAAATACCGCAGCCCAAACCGGTGGTCAAAGAAGTGTTTGGAGTGATTTAGGATTTAAAGGGCGCGCCACAAGTAGAACAACTCAAGCACAACGAGATAAAGCCGTTGCGTTTGCAAGATCACAAGTGCTTGCAAGAAAACCATATGTGTGGGGCGATGAAGGACCAAACTCTTTTGATTGTTCAGGACTTGTTTATGCCGCATATAGATCGGCTGGACTTGGTTGGCCAAATTGGGATCGCTTGAACTCAGCGCTCTATTCAACATATACGATGCATGTTTCACTTAAAGAGCTCGCACCCGGTGATCTTTTGTTCTACTCATATAAAGGTTCGGTTTCAACTATTCACCATGTAGCTATTTATGCCGGTGATGGAAAGGTGTGGGAGGCTCGTTCCACCAAGAGTGGTTTGCAATTCTCGGACATGTACGGCATGCCAGGCCTGATGCCATTTGGAGGGCGAGTCTAAAGCCCCACTATTGTTATGCCATGACAATGGCTGTTCCTGCAGTACGTAATGCAGTGCGAACATGGCTAGAAAAGTTTGAGGCCGGCGATAAAGTCTTAGTTGCAGTTTCTGGTGGTGCCGATTCACTTGCACTTGCCCATGCACTATCAGCCGAGACAAAACTATTAGCAATCACCGTTCTTGGAGTTACAGTTGACCATCAACTTCAATCAGGTTCTGCATTACAAGCAGAAAACGTTGTTAGTCAACTATCGGCAATGGATTTAAAGTGTGTTGTAAAAAAAGTTGAAGTAAAAATCAAAGATGGTCTTGAGTCATCTGCTCGCTCTGCACGGTACAAAGCAATCAATGAGGTCGCACAAGATGAGAATGTGGTGGCAGTTTTTCTAGGCCATACGCAAGATGATCAAGCTGAAACTGTTTTGTTGGGACTTGCTCGAGGATCGGGAACTCGCTCACTTTCAGGAATGGCAGCTCATACGGGAATTTTCGTTCGCCCACTTCTTGGGCTCACTCGCCAAACAACCCAAAGCTACTGCGAGCAAACGAATTTAACTTTTTGGAAAGACCCACATAATCTAGACCCACAATTTGCTCGAGTACGAGTTCGCACAGAAGCGATCCCAGTTTTAGAAAAGACTATTGGTCCTGGAATCTCAGAAGCACTTGCTCGTAGTTCACAGCTACTTCGTGAAGATGCAGATGCACTTGATCATTGGGCCGAACACGAAGCGATGAAATTGGATTTAGCAGATTTAGAGTGTGCCCATTTAGAGGCAATGCCCAAGGCCATCCGAACCAGAGTGCTACGGATCGCAATCTATGCCCAAGGAGCCCCTTCGGGTTCCGTCACTGCCGAGCATGTGAGCGTGATTGAGGCGTTAATCACCGCATGGAGCGGGCAGGGGGCAGCAAATCTTCCTGGTGGTGTGAAGGTTGAGAGAATTTCGGGCAGACTTTCGCTCTCACCGCAGCGACCTTAGGGAGAAACGTGGATT
>JBIPNO010000175.1:0-2788 GCA_044372775.1 Haloferula sp. | reverse complement strand
TTTCATCTGGGTCGTAGCAACTAAGTGTCTTGCCATAATCGACGCCCAACGCCGTGCCTCGCCGGATGATTTCTGCTTTGGTCAGATCAATCAATGGGGTGTGAATCTTGAGGCGACCGCCTTCCACGCCGATTCGCGTGGCGAGGTTGGCCATTTCTTCAAAGGCCGCGATGTATTCGGGTCGGCAGTCCGGATACCCGCTGTAATCGAGTGCATTGACACCAATAAAGATGTCTTGAGCACCAAGGACCTCGGCCCAACCAAGGGCAAACGAGAGAAAGATTGTGTTTCGTGCCGGCACATACGTAATGGGAATGCCGTCTTCGAGGTCAGCAACCTCATCATGCTTTGGC
Organism: Haloferula sp.; assembly: GCA_044372775.1. Lineage (GTDB taxonomy): Bacteria > Verrucomicrobiota > Verrucomicrobiia > Verrucomicrobiales > Akkermansiaceae > Haloferula. The sequence goes on along the minus strand of JBIPNO010000175.1, from coordinate 2,435 downwards.
ACGTCAACGTCGGCGGTAAGTGCGGAGCCCCCAAAGGTCCGGAGATCAATCTCAGCGATCACGTGATCTGCCACGTTCGCGGTTTTGGCCAGTTCCCGAGCCCGATCAAGCTCCACAGAATGCCGTTGGCCATAGCGAAAACTGAGTGCATAGGCCGTGAACCCGTCGGACTGAGCCATTGCGAGGACAGTGGCGGAATCGAGTCCCCCGCTCAGGAGCACAATTGCCGGCCGCTTACTCATTTCTCCTCCACCACCTTGAATCACCAATCCCGAAATCTTGGCACACTGTCGTTGACAGTTACTAGAGTACTTCCTGATTTATCAGTTTACAGTTTTCAGGCGATTGGCGCGAAAAGTATGAGCAGTTCTCGGACAATTCAACTCATTGTGACCTGCACAGACCGGAAGACCGTCCCCGCTCCCAAGCATCGCCAAGTCCGAACCCTCAAGGGTGATCCAGTTGCCCGGGAATCCGCATGGGTCGACCGGATCAAACAACCGGCAACGACTCAGGTACTACCGGCTCGGGAGCTCTATGCAGGTGAACACTGGAATGTCGTGACCTCAATCCCCGACAGGGTTGGCCGGTGGACTGTCAAGATCTGGGTCGCCTCTGCAGGTCTTGGGCTCATCCCGATTGAGAAGCGAATCGAATCCTATGGAGCGACATTCGCGAATGGCCAGGCCGATTCAATCGCGCGGGCAGCCGATCGATGCGAAGCCTCCGACACCAAACTCGATTGGTGGTCCGGCCTCACCAAACGAAGTCGATCAATCGCGTCAGTAGCTCGAGCCAACCCTGCGAGCCCGATTGTCTTCGCGGGTTCCCCCTCGTACCTAAGGCCTCTTGCAGAAGATCTCACTAAGGCAGTCGACCTCCTCAATCGGCCTGACCAACTCTTCATTGCATCTGCGGGAAAATCTTCGGTCCTGCCGGACCACCAACTCAATGCTGACGCTCGGCTCACTCACTCAGACTTTCTCGGTGGGACACGGCTCTCGATCAATGTCCGGCTCGCAAAGTGGCTCGTTGAGTCAGCGCCAAGTCACAAGTTTGACCCTCATTCTGTTCACGCTGAACTTGAAGCGTTCAGCAAAAACGTTCCCAAATTGAAGATCTACAACCGAACGCGGGTGACAGAACAACAGATGCGTTCGTTCATCACAAAAGAATTTCGAGATGCACGGCGTGAACGGCGCAGCATAACTCCGCATAGCCGTCTTTTACGCCAATTTCGTACTGCAGGATTCGCATATGAACAAAAGAATTTCCGCGCTCTCTACTTAGAGGTCGCCGAGGGTATGGGAGATGTCCAATGACTTCAGCAAGTCACGTAACACGACGTGCGCTCCTCATTGAACAAAGCGCCGACCATCCGGTCTATCTCTTCGCGTTAACGGCAGAGGAACTTGCTCGAATCGCCGATGTTTCGCGTGTCGCTCGGAACGATGCCAACGAACTGATTGGCTATCAGCGCCCTGAAGTCAAACGACACATCCAAAATATTGTCGACTATTTGAGTTCCGAGACCCCGATCCTCCCAAACGCAATCATCCTTGCTCTGTCATCAACCGTTCGATTTACCAAAAGCCGAGGTCCAAACGTTGATGACGGGATTGCAGCAGCAGGCACAATTGAGATCCCATTCCCTGGAGAAAACGAACAGCGCCCAGCCTTTATTGTTGACGGTCAACAACGAATGGCTGCACTTGCACAATTGAAAAATCAAGCATTTCCAATTCCCGTAGCCGCGTTTGTTGCTGACACCGTCGATGTACAACGAGATCAGTTCGTCAGAATCAATAGCGCCAAGCCCCTTCCTTCTGGCCTCGTCACAGAACTTCTCCCCCAGATCTCAACTCCCATCTCGCCTCGGCTTGCAACACGGCGGCTCCCTTCGGCTCTCGTCGATCTACTGAACACCGATGATGATTCCCCCTTTAAGGGAATGATCAAACGGGCATCGCAAGACTCAGCGAGTCGAAAAGCGGCCGTTGTTGCAGACAAGTCTCTCGTCGATGCAATCGAGGAAGCGCTTCGAAATTCCTCGAGTTGCCTCTACCCCTACCGCAACCTCACCACCGGAGAGACAGACATCGACGGCATCTGGGCGATGCTCCTCTGCTACTGGTCGGCCGTGCGTGACGTCTTTCCCGATGCTTGGGGTCTGCCACCAACCAAGAGTCGACTCATGCATGGCGTTGGAATTCGATCAATGAGTCGCTTGATGGACCGAGTCATGGCATCGATCGATCCCCTTTCGAAACACGCGCAGAAGGAGGCACGAACCGAACTCTCGCGAATAAAACCCTCTTGTGCCTGGACATCGGGCACGTGGACTGAGCTCAATAATCTCGAGTGGAATCACCTCGAGAACACCACTAAGGACATCAAGGCACTCTCGAATTTCCTCATTCGGGCATACCTCCAAT
>JBIPNO010000143.1:0-2800 GCA_044372775.1 Haloferula sp. | reverse complement strand
ATCGAAGCCTACTACAACACCCACCGCAAACACTCCGCCCTCGGCTACCTCACCCCGGCCAAATTCGAGGCCGATTTAAACACCATCAACTAACAAAAACTTGGTCCAAAAATCCGTTGCATCTCAGGTCATGAATGTTTTTATCAAGAAATACCCGGTGGAGATGGCCTCAATGATGAGCAAGGCTCCCGAGCTCTTTAGTCTCAGTGGTCAATCCGTGCCCGAGAGAGTGATTTACGATCCGTTCAAGTTCCTCGTTTATTACTATTGCTGGATGGAGAAGGATCTCCCGCTTGTTTTTGATTGCCTCGCAGAAGCATCGCCGGAATTTCAATCCAAATATATCAGTGGAACGTTAGAACATTATGCGGATACCCCTCTTCGCCGAGCCGAGTTGTTCGAAGAGATGAGAGCCTTCGCCTCGACCCCGGAACAAGTGGATCTTGTGAGAGCTCAGATGAGCGATCTCCTCTTCGTGCGTCCCGACGCAAAGGTGACGTTCGTTGAGGTGTCCGATTTGCTCCAATCGGCGGATTTATCCAGTGATGAACTTGTCGCTGCCACCAAGGGCATGGAGAACAAAGTGCGGGTTGGCGAAACGGGCCAATGGCTTGACTGGCTTAGGACGACCGGGATACCTGTCGAGATCGCGAAGGAGCGTGCTTTCGATCTCGCCGACCGGTGGACAGAGAAAGACTACCTCGCCGTCGGCAAATGGCTCAATAGCGCACCCGAAGGTCCGGAGAAGTCCGCGGTGGCGAGTGCCTACGCGGCCAAGACCTATCCTTACGATCCGGAGGGCGCCATGCAATGGATTGAGACCCTCCCTCAGGGGCCCGACCGGAACAAGGCACTGGAAACCATCTATCAAGGTCTGCCGAAAGACAGTGATGAAGCAGAAGCCTTCGCGAGTGAGTTTGGCCTCGGGAAGTGACCGATCCTTGTGAGTCCATTTTCCAGAATGCACGTTCCTGAGACTCGGCGTCGCTGTGTTCCGGAATCTTCCGGGGTCGTTTTTTCGCATAAATTTCCAAGGATTTCCCGGTAGCTGTGTCTTGATCTCGTGGGTCTTTTGCCGCTCAATAACTCATAGGCCGATGAAATCCACGACCAACATTTGTCTCGCGACGCTGCTCATCGCCGCCGTGCCTCTTGGGTTGCTGTGGAAAGAAAACGCCTCACTCCGCGCCCGGATCGCCGCGCAATCCCCGGCTGCGCCGCCGCCCGCTGACGGGGAGCTGGCAAAGTCCGATCGCCGCGGACCGATTCGCGTCGCAGGGACTGAGAAGCTGTCAGCCCAGAAGAGTGTGACCGGGGAAATCCAATGGAGGTCCGTTTTGGAAGATCCGGACCCCGTGCGCCGGGCGGGGCGTTTCTACGCCTTCGTCAGCAACATGACTCCCGAAAGCGCGCGGGCGGCGGCGGAGTCGCTGGAGGACATGCGCAACCGCAACGCGCTGAGCGACGACGAGTGGAGGCATTTTTTCCTCGGCTGGGGTGGCGTCGATGGAAAGGCCGCCCTTGCCTACTTGGATGCCGTACCGGAGAACTCCGCCGCCCGCTGGAAGAATCGAGAGGCGGCCCTCACTGGCTGGGCCTCTCGCGATGTGGCGGGTGCCCAAGCGTGGCTGAAAGATCATGTTACCAGGAGCTGTCACACGCGCAAAGACGAGCCCTATTTCGCGGAGGATCTCTTCAAAGCGGTTTCCGAGTGCATGCGAGTCACGGACGAGGACGCGGCGCGCGACTATCTGGTGGCGCAGACGGTGGCGGGCCATGTGACGAACGCTGAGGCTGTCGATTGGATTGCAGGCGAATGGAATGATGCCGATGCCCATGACAAAGCGGCGACCCTGCTCGCCCGGCTGCCCGCGGATGAGTCGCACCAGGAAATCCGCTGCGCCATTCTCCGCAAACTCGTTGACGAACACCGAACGAAGGAGGCCGTGGAGCTTGTCACCCGGTTCCAGGCTGAGCTGGACCCATCCGCCGTTGCGAGTCTCGCCAGCCAGGTGGCCGGCGACGACTCGGGCAAAGCCATGGCCTGGTTGGACTCTTTGGACAAGGTGTCACCGGCAAACAAGACCATTGCCCGAGCCAATATCGTGTCGTCCTGGGTTGCCCGTGATCCTGCCGCCGCAGGCTCCTGGCTGCTGGAGGCCCGCCGCCGCGGCGAGGCCGCGCCGGAAATCACCGCCAGCTATGCCACGGCTACCGTCGGGATGGATCCCGCCGCCGCCATCGCCTGGGCTCAAACCATTCCGGATGAAGCCCTGCGGCACCAGACTCTCCTGACCATGGCGCAGAACCGTGCGGCCGGCAACGACACGGAGGCCCTGGAGTTGTTCAAGGCGGCGGGTCTTTCGGACAGGGAGATCCACGAGGCCGGCCTTTTGCCGGCTATTGTGGATCGCCGTATCCCTAGTGCCCAGGCCAGCGGGACCATCACGCGGTTCGCCATGGTGCGTCCGGATTGAACACCCTGGGCGCGCCAAGGCCAGAGGACGGGGGCTTCTTTCCTGCGCTCGCTCCGAATTCCCCCGTAACGAAGCCCGGTGTCGCGGAATTTGGAGAAAAATTCACGACGGTGTCGGTTTTCCCGCCCGTCCTGCGCGTGTGTATTCGTAATGAAAAAGCATCTCATCACACTGATCGTTGCCGCCTCGGCGGTGCTTCACGCCCAAGCCGCCGACCTCGCAACCCATTCGCGTCAGGTTAAGGCCCGGATCCCTGATTCCACAGGGGATTGACGTCGCCGTTTGTCCCGCATGACGTGGTCCGGGTAAGGATCGAAATCGAA
>JBIPNO010000055.1:0-37031 GCA_044372775.1 Haloferula sp. | reverse complement strand
CAGCAAGCCCTGAAGGTGAGCGGTCTGATCTGAATCCAGTACAAGGGGCTTGGTCGTCCGAGACATGCGACAATCCAAAGCACATTCCCCTCCAAAAGCCTAGTTATTTTCAGGACGGTGCACTAGCCTGCCTCGTAACTTCCACGGTGGCGATCTTCTCCCCGGCCTTGTTGGCGACCTCATACCACCCGGGGAATCCCCGCCAGCGGACATCCCCTTCATTTCCGGTGGTCAAGGTCACGGTGGTGTTCCAACGGCGGCCGATCCATTCCTCCAGCACCTCGCCGCGCTTGCGGATCGTCCAATCCTGGTTCCAGGACGCGGCCTCGGGCTTCCAATGCCGACCTTCCCAGAACCCCCAGAGCAGGAAGCCGGTGTAGGCCGGATGACTGAAACAGGCGATCATCAGGTCCCGGGTGTAATCCGCGGCGAGTTCCTCGTCCTGGAGCGTGGTGATGTCGAACTCGGTGATGACCTGGCGCGGGACCAAGGTCGCGAAGCGGTCGGTCACCGCCAGCACGTGCTCGGGGGTCGGCAGGAAGCTCTCATCGACATGGGCCTGATTGCCGACGCCATCGACCCGGAAGCCCTCGGTTTTCAGCTGACGGACGTATTCGAAGGTCTCGTCCGACTGGCGGCCCGGGCGGAAAAGCTGGTCTTCGTTGACGATCAGCGGCACCGGGGTCGCGCGCTGGGCCAGGCGGTAAACCTCGCGGTCGAGCTTCTCCAAACCCGGGCGCCGGTTGAGAAGGTCGGCACCGCCCCAGGCGACCGGATGATTGATGACGTCCCATTCGCAGACTCGGTCCTTGGAGAAGGCGAGCCGCTCTTCCGCGGTTGTGAGGAAGTGCTGGCGGATCGCCTCGGGATCCTTGACCTGGGCGAGATTGGGCGGGGCCGCGACCTGCATCAAATAATGGGCCCGGATGGAAATCTGCCGCTGTTCGAGCCAGCTCATCGCTTGGTCGAGTTGCTTGAGCTTCGCCTCCTTGTTCTTCGCTCCCTCTTGCCAGCCGAAGTCCTTGAGATCGTTTTCGAAGACGATCTGGCTGAACAAGCGGTCGACGATTTCCCGGTAGCGCTTGCCGTCCTCCGTCTCCGCGGTGAGGAACCCGGCGGTGACGGCCGAGCCGAAGCCGAATTCGTGGCGGCGCAAGGTCAAGATGACTTCGGTATCCGCCAGCGGCTTGCCGTCGGGACCGGCGACCCGGAGCGAAAGTTCCGCCTTGCGGTGTTGCTCGATCCGCTCCAGCGCGGCCTTTCGCCAGGGGGCATCGGGTTCGCGGCCGGCGTAGGTTTTCCGGATGCGGGGAAAGGCGGAGGTGTCGGTGCCCGCGGGATATTTGAAAGCACGGATCGACGCGATCTCGACGGTTTGCGAACGACGGCCGCAGAGCAGGTTCACCGAGGCGGCGCCCTTTTCGAGAGCGGTGGTGACCGGGAACAGCACCGGCAGCTCCCGCCAATCCGCGGTGAGGTCGATCCCGGTGGTGTTGGCGGCCGCGGTGTAGGGTGCGGTGGCGAGCTGCAGCTTCGCTTCGACCGACGGCGACCCGCCGCGGGTGGCGCGGGCCTTGATGATGGCCAGCACCAGATCCCCGGGGACCAGCTCGCCTTGCGGGCAGGACATGGAGAACTGGGCGACGAAAGGCCGGGAGTCGTCCGGCTTGGTGATATCGATCCGCCAGACCCCTTCGACATGCTTGGACGTGCCATGCGCGGGGTTGGCGTAGGCACCGGGCTTCCCACCTGCGGAAATCTCCTCGCCGCCGGGTGGAACGCTCAGCTCCGCGGCGAGGGAACCGAGTGCGACGAGTGCCGGGGCGATGGAGAAAAGAAGGCGCTTCACGTCCTGAGGAGATCGGGTGGACGCAGGGATAACGTCCCGGTGCCCCGGCGGCACGCCGAAAGCCACGGATGACAAGAAGCGTTGGCGATCACCGCCGATTCCCTTGCGGTTTTGTTTGCCAGCCCGCCAGCGGACCGGAAGTATCCCCGCCGCTGCCGTCCGCTCGCGCCCGATGAAAGTTGTCGCCATTGCCAATCAAAAAGGCGGCGTGGGGAAAACCACCACCGCGCTGAACCTTTCCGCCGCCCTCGCCCTTCGCGGGCATCGGGTCCTGCTGATCGATCTCGATCCCCAGGCGAATACCACCAGTGGGCTCGGCCTGGATGTCGACGGCGAAGGCACCGTCTACCCCGCCCTGCTCGGAAACGCGAACGTCCGCGACAAGATCATCCCTTCCGGCCGCGAGAACCTTTCGGTCATCCCCTCCCACATGGACTTGGCCGGGGTCGAAATCGAACTCGCCCGCAGCGATGATCATCTTGAGCGGTTGCGGACCCACTTGCAGGGCTTGAAGCCGAACGACCTCTTCGATTTCTGCCTGCTGGACACCCCGCCATCGCTCGGCGTCCTGATGACCTCCGCCCTCGCCGCCGCCGATGAGATCCTGATTCCGCTCCAGTGCGAGTGGTTCGGCCTCGAGGGGCTGGCGAAGATTGTCCACGTGATCGATCAGATCCGCGACTCGGGGGCCAATCCCGACCTCTCGCTGGAGGGCATCGTGATGACCATGTTCGACGGCCGCACCAATCTGGCCAAGCAGGTGGTTGACGAGGTGGGTAACTACTTCCCGGAGCAGCTCTACCAGACGGTCATCCCGCGCACGATCCGGCTCGGGGAAGCGCCCAGCCACGCCAAGACCATCTTCGAGCACGACCCCACCGGGATCGGTGCCTCGTCTTATTTCGCGTTGGCCGACGAGTTCCTGGTCCGCCACTCCGCGGTCGGTCCGGCCCTGGCCACCCGATGAGGGCATGGAAAGCCGTGGAACTCCTTTGTTCTCTTTGCGGAACAGGGATTCCCTCTTGACCCGGCGGGGCTGGCGTCACCATAGTCCGCCGCCACCCCGAAATCTCGGGTTGGTTGATTTTTTCGCACCCTTGCGATCGGCGGACGGTGCCGCGCGGGGGCCGTGACGACCGTCCCTCCTCTTTTCCAATCCCTTCACAATCAGAATGTTTTCTCGATTATTCGGCAGTTGGTTTTCCAACGACATCGGGATCGATCTCGGCACTGCCAACACCCTGGTCAACGTCAAGGACCAGGGAATCGTCCTGCGCGAGCCATCGGTGGTCGCGGTCAAGGCAGGCACCAACGAAGTGCTGGCCGTCGGCGACGATGCAAAACGCATGCTCGGCCGAACGCCCGGCAACATCGTCGCCATCCGCCCTCTCAAGGACGGTGTGATCGCGGACTTCGAAGTCGCGGAAGCCATGCTCCGCCACTTCATCCGCAAGGCGAACAACGGCCGCCGCCGCAACAACCCGCGGGTGGTCATCGCGGTGCCTTCCGGCATCACCGAGGTCGAGCGCCGCGCGGTCAGCGAGTCCGCCGAACAGGCCGGCGCACGCGAGGTCCACATCGTCGAGGAACCCATGGCGGCCGCGATCGGCGTCGGACTCCCGGTCATGGACGCTTCCGGCAACATGATCGTCGACATCGGCGGCGGCACCACCGAGGTGGCGCTCATTTCGCTCGGGGGCATCGTCTTCGCCCGCTCCGTCCGCACCGCCGGCGACGAGCTCGACGAGGCCATCGTGTCCTACATGAAGCGGGCCTACAATCTCATGATCGGCGAACGCACCGCCGAGGACATCAAGATCCGGCTGGGCTCCGCCGCCCCGCTGATGAAGGAAATCACCATGGACGTCAAAGGCCGCGACCTCGTCGCCGGCCTGCCGAAAACCATCACCATCACCTCGCAGGAAATCCGCGAGGCCATGGCTGACCCGCTTTCCACCATCGTGGATGCCGTGCGCACCACCTTGGAACGCTGCCCTCCGGAACTTGCCGCCGACCTGGTCGACCGCGGCATCGTGCTGGCGGGCGGCGGAGCCCTGCTCCGGGGCTTGGACCGGCTCCTGCGAGAAGAAACCGGACTGCCCGTTCACGTCGCCGAGGACCCCCTCAGCGCCGTCGCGGAAGGCACCGGAAGAATGCTCCAGGAGATCGAGGTATTGAAGCGGGTCACCACTTCTTCCCACTACTGACCGGTTCGCCCGGAGCCCCTCGCCATGAGGCCGCTCAATCTCCTCGCATTCCTGCTTTTCCTGGCCGGCGCCGTTTGGGCGCTGACCCGCAGCGAGCGTACGGTCCGGGACATCCAGGCCACCTACTACTCGTGGCTGACGCCTTTCCTCAATGCCGGTTCCACGCTGGAAGTGCGGGCGAGAACCTTCCTCGACGAAGTGGAGAGTTCCAAGAAGCTCGAGGTCGAGTTGGATGCCATGCGCGACGAGTTCGACCGCCTGCGGCAGGTCGAGGTTCACCTGAGGGAAGTCGAGGAGGAGAACGCCCGCTTGCGGCGCGCCCTGGATTTCCAGAAGCGGACGGAGTTCAAGGCGACGGTCGCCCGGGTCATCCGCCGCCAGACCACCACCTGGTGGCAGACCGTCGAGATCGACCGCGGCTGGCAGGACCACGTGGCGGTCCATCAACCGGTCGTGGCCGATGGCGGACTGGTGGGCAAGGTCGACCGGGTCGGCGACAAGCTTTCGTCGGTCATCCTGCTCACCGATGAAGCCTGCCAGGTTTCCGTCCAGGTCGAAGGGACTCCCGAGGTCGGGATTCTCAGCGGCCAGCGCGGCCAGTATGAGGGGGGCACCAAGCTCCACCTCCGATTCCTTTCCCCGAAAGCCCGGATCAGTCCGGGCACTCGGGTTTTCACCACCGGGCGCGGAGGACTATTCCCCGCGAACCTCCTGGTGGGCACCGTCGAGTCGGTTCTTCCCGGCCCGCTCGACTCCGAAGCTTTGGTCCGACCCTCGGTCGATTTCACGGATCTGAGCACGGTATTCCTCCTTCCGATGCCATGACCCCGTGATCCGGTACTTGCTCAGCCTGTTCATCCTCGTCCTGCTGGCCCTCGTGATCCAGCAGTTCATCCCGTCGCTGACCGGGCTCTTCAATTCGCGCCTGCTTCTGGTGACCCTGGTCTTCCTCTGTGCCTCGGTGACCGTCGGCCCGCCGGTCATGCTCGCCCTCGCCTTCACCTGCGGCTTCCTCTGGGACGCCCACAGCGCGCTCGGACCACCCGGCGGGGATGCGATGGTTTACAGCGATCCCGCCCAGTCCCTGCGCTTCGGATACTCGATCATCCTCTACGGCGTCATCGGCTACCTCATGCAGGGCATCCAACCCCTCTTCCGCGAGGGAAAGTGGCAGTTCTCAACCTTTCTGGTGGGAGTCTCGATCTTCGTCTACCTGGTCGCCGAATATCTGATCATCAACTTCGTCCGCGGCGACTTCATCTTCCCCCGCGCCACCCTCTTCCAGATCGTCTTCACCTCGGTGCTGACGATGTTGTTTTCCCCGGTCGTCTTCTGGATCCTGTTCTACATCGCCGGACGCTTCGGCCATGAGATCCGCTTCGAAGGCTTGAAGAAAAAGCGCCGCCGCCGCGCCATCGCCTGACTGCCATGGAACCCCGTCTTCGTCTCCGCCTTTACCTCCTGACCGCCCTCGTGCTGTTCGGGTTTGGAGCCCTGTTGACGCAGCTCTACGAGTTCCAGATCAACCAGCAAGACCACTACAAGGCCCTCGTCCCCGGGAACCGCCAGATCACCGTGCGCGAGCCCGGGATCCGCGGCACGATCAAGGACCGCAATGGCGTCGAGCTCGCACGCAACCGCCGCAACTACGAAGTCTCCTTCAACCTCGAGGAAATTCACCAGGCCTACCGGGTCCAACGGGCCGAGGACCCCACCGTGGAGGTCGAGGCCAGCGAGCAGGGCATGCCGCGGAAAGGCAAGGAGACCGACATCGTCGCGATCGTCAAAGAGCGGGTGATCCCGGTGCTGGAACCGCTGGGACTGGTCCGGAACTTCAACGCCAAGGCGCTGCGGGTTCACTACAAGACCCACGGCGGCCTGGTCCCCTTTTCCTACACGACCGACCTCGACTACGACCAGTTCGCCCGCTTCGCCGAGCACTCGCTGGAACTCCCCGGCGTCTACCTGAACGTCCGGCCACAGCGCGAGTATCCCTACAAGGCGCTGGCCTGCCACACCCTCGGCTACCTTCGCCAGTGGTCGAAGGGCGACATCCCGGACGACGCGGCACGGGAATACGGATACCAGTATGTCGGCGACGACAAGGGCGTGGCCGGGGTCGAGGCCACCCTCGATGACATTCTCCGCGGTCCGGAGGGCTGGAAAAAGATCAGCAAGAACGAGAAGGGCAAGATTCTCGGCATCTACGACCGCCTCGACCCCGGCGTCGGCGCGGAAGTCACCCTGACGATCGATGCCGAGATCCAGTATCTCCTTTCCAACATCCTCCGCCAGGCCGGTTCGGCATCGGGCGTGGTCATGGATGTCCGCACCGGCGAGATCCTCGCCATGGCCTGCGTCCCGGATTACAACCCGAACGACTTCATCCCGAGCATCTCGAAGGAGCGCAACGCGGAGTACCTGGCGGCGAAGATTTCCCCGCTGATCGACCGCTCCATCAGCCCCTTCGTGCCCGGATCGACGTTCAAGATCCCGACCGCGCTGGTGGGCGCGACCAAGGGCTTCGCCAACCGCAGTTACAGCTGCAGCGGCTATGTCTCCTACGGCAACGCCAAGGTCGGCTGCTGGATCGCCCAGAAGGGTGGGAGCCATGGTAGCCTGACGCTGCCCAAGGCCATCCAGCAGTCCTGCAACCCCTATTTCATGCTGCTCGCCCGCTCGGTCGGCACCAAAGACATGGCGGATGGCTTCGGCATGCTCGGTCTCGGCGAGAAAACCGGCATCCCCCTGCCCCAGGAAAGTCCCGGTCTGGTCACCGGCAGCCGGAGCTGGCAGCGCGCGCGGCCGAACGTCACCGCCACTCCGATCGACACCGGCTTCCTGTCCATCGGCCAGGGTAACGCCCTCGCGACCCCGCTCCAGCTTTGTGCCGTGACCGCCTGCGTCGCGAACGGCGGCCGTTATTATCACCCCCGTCTTGTGAAGAAGGCCGTCGCGACGGACGGGACCCTGCTGGTCGAAGACGCCCCCCGCCTCAAGGTGGACTTGGTGAAGGAAGGGATGAAGCCTGCCGACATCGAACTGATCCGCAAGGGCATGTGGATGGCCGTGAACGTCCCCGGCGGCACCGCCGGACGGGTCAAGATCCCCGACTACGAGATCGCGGCAAAAACCGGAACCGCGCAGGTCAGCAAGCCGCTGGATCTCCACAATTCCTGGACCCTCGCCTTCGCCCCGTATGATGAACCGCGCTATGCCGTCTGCATGCTGGTGGAGAACGGCAAGTCGGGCGGCAAGGTCTGCGGACCGCTCGTCCACCTGCTGCTCCGCGGGATCCTGGCACGCGACGAAGGCAAGCGGCTGCCGCTCCACCCCTTGGACCCGGTCGTCGGCAACAACGACCCGATCGAGGAAATTCTCCTGCCCAAGGATGTCCTCGCCTCCATCGACGTGACCGACGAAGGCGGCGAGACCGGCAACGAGGCTTCGGAAGCCGCCGACGCCGCTGGTATTGTCCCGCCGGACCCCACTTTGACCCCATCACCCGTAACACCCAGCCCCACCATCACCCCTGAAGCCGACGAGGAAGGCACGGTTGCCCCTCGCCGCAAGCCCGCCTCTCCCCAACGTTAATCCCCTTCCCACCCCTCTCTTATCAAATCCATGATCCAGAAAATCAAACGCTTCCTCGGCATCGGCAAACCGAATCCGAAGGAAGGAAACACCGTCATTGTCAACGTCGAGCGCCTTGAGCGCCGGGTCGCCCTCCTCGATAACGGCGTCCTTGAAGAATACACCGTCGAACGCGAAGGCGAACAGAACATCGTCGGCGGCATCTTCAAAGGACGCGTGAAGAACATCGAGCAGGGCCTCAAGGCGATGTTCGTCGACATCGGCCTCGACAAGAACGCCTTCCTCCACTTCTGGGACGCCATCCCCGCCGCCCTCGACGCCGGTCTCGAAGAGATCGAGCGCGCCGGCAGCCAGAAGAAGAAGCAGCAGCAGAAGATCAGCTCGAAAGACATCCCGAGCATCTATCCGATCGGCTCCGAGATCATGATCCAGGTCTCGAAAGGACCGATCGGCACCAAGGGCCCGCGCGTCACCACCAACATCTCGCTGGCAGGCCGCTACCTCGTGCTGATGCCCTACACCGAGCAGTTCGGCATTTCCCGCAAGATCGAGGATCCCAAGGAGCGCCAACGGCTGCGCAAGATCATGCAGCGCCTGAGCGTGCCGGAGGGCATGGGCATCATCATGCGGACCGTCGCCCACGGCACCCGCGCCCGCCACTTCGTGCGCGACCTCGCCATGCTGATGGAGCAATGGCACGCCGTGGAAGACAAGCGCGACTCCGGCCCCGCCCCGCTCTGCGTGTTCCAGGAGCCCGGCCTGATCGAGCGTACCGCCCGCGACTTCCTCACCGATGAAGTCGACCAGGTCCTTTGCGACGACGCCCAGACCACCGAGCTGATCCGCGAGATCGCCGGCAAGATTTCCCGCCGCGCGAAACGCCGCATCCACCACCTGCCGTCCAGCCAGCCGATCTTCGAAGCCGTCGGCATCCAGAAGCAGATCGACGAGGCCTTCTCGCGCCAGGTCTGGCTGCCTTGCGGTGGCTACATCGTGATCGACGAGACCGAGGCGCTCATCGCCATCGACGTCAACACCGGCCGCAACCGTGGCTCGAAGGACGTCGACAAGATGATCTTCGAAACCAACGTCGAAGCCGCCCAGGAAGTCGCCCGCCAGCTCCGGCTCCGCAACATTGGCGGCCTGGTCGTCGTCGACTTCATCGACATGCGCCACCGCAAGGACCAGCAGACGGTCTACAAGGCGATGAAGGACCGACTGAAGAAGGACAAGGCGAAGACCCAAGTACTACAGATCTCGTCGATCGGCCTGATGGAAATGACGCGCCAGCGCCTCAACGAGTCGCTGCGCGACACCATGTTCGAGCCCTGCCCTTACTGCCAGGGCCGCGGCCGGGTGAAGACCCCGATGACCATGAGCGTCGAGATCCAGCGCCGCATCGTCACCGTGATCAACAAGCACCGCGACCAGGCCGGTGACCTGATCGTGGTCGTCAATCCCGACGTCCTGACCCGCTTCAAGACCGAGGACAGCCGTCACCTCGTGGAGCTCGAGCGCCAGCACTCCGGCCGCCTGATCTTCCGCTCCGACCCGGCCCTGCACCGCGAGCGCTTCATGATCGTCGATGCGGCGACGGAGAAGACCATCGATCAGTCCTGATTCGATCGGACACCGAGCCAATTAGCGGGGTGTGGCTGTTCCAAGCTGCGCCCCGCTTCGGCCGGGCCGGCCCGCAGAGGATTTTCAACGGGCTCATCGGCCAGCCGAATCCGAAGCAGGGAGCGGCAGTTCTGCAGCACTCCATTTCCTTATCGCTTCACTATGGAAAACTACTGCACCCTTCGAGGCGAGTTCGATGTCCGTAACGGAGACAGCTTTGACTCCATCATCGACAACGAGGAACTTCGCAGGGCGATCACGCGGACCGAGGATTGCGGAGGAGGAAAGTGGGCCATCGAGCTTCAGTGGTCATGTGAAGGCCAAGAAAACCTCGCCGAGGGTGATCTTGAAGACGACATCTCGCCTCACTTCCGCGAACTGCTCAGCTTGGTGAACATCTACGGTGCGAGATTCGAGTTCCGAATCGTGGTCGGCGAGCCCCATCCCGATCCCTTCCGGATCAAGCCTCAAACCGTCGCCATGATCGCGGTGCTCGGTGCATCAATTAGCGCTCGGACCGGATCGAAGGAGATCGTATAAATCCGGCTTGAAAGGCCATGTCAGTGATCCGCCATCTCCCCGAATTCGCACATTCTCTCTTCCGCCGATTCGAGGACGAAGGGATTCCGCTGCTTCTCGCCGGAGGGTGGGCGGTCTGCTTCCACGGCCATTCGAGATCCACGCTCGACATCGATTGGATTTGCAGGCGCTCGCAGCATTCCGAAGCTTGCCTGCTCATGGAAAAGCTCGGTTTGGTCCGGATGACTGAAGGCATGGCAACGCGATTCAAGCACCGCAACGACCCTTCGATTCCCTTTACCGATCTGATCTGGGTGGACGATGCGACATTCGCTACCATGGCCGAGACGGCACGGGATTCTCCCCTGCCCTTGGTGGTGTCCATGTTGGGCCTCCGATCCTTGCTCGCGATGAAGCTCTTCGCCCTGAAAGACGGCGAATCGAGGGATCACAAGGACCTGCTGGATATCAGAAGCCTTCTCCGCTACTCTCCCACCAAGATCGACGAGGAAGAACTGCAGGCGATGTGCGAGCGCTACGCCGGACCCGGGGCCTTCGAATTGATCAAGAGCCGACCATGAAAATCATCGAACTCAATCTTCCCGACCTTTCAGACCACCCCGCCCCGCCCCAGGTGGATTTGGGGGTTTTCGAATCGTGGGTCAGAGGGGATGCCGCGACTCGGACCCGAGCCGCGATGACGGACGAGGAGATCATTGCCGACTTCATGAACAACGAAGGCCGCATGAAGGAATTCCGCTACGACGGCTGAAGATCGTCAGCTTTTCTCCTTCATCTCCCCGCCCTCTCCGCGACCTCCGCGTCTCCGCGATTCGTTCCATGCCCTCTTTCCACCTCCACCACGGCGACTGCCTCCAGGTCCTCCCCACGCTCCCCGACGGCTCCATCGACCTCGTCGTCACCTCACCGCCCTACAACCTCGGCATCAACTACCGTTCCTTTGACGACACCGCCGGCCGCGGCGAGTTCCTGGAATGGTGCCGGGCCTGGGCCGCCGAGGTGAAACGCGTCCTCGCCGACGACGGCTCGTTCTTCCTCAACGTCGGCGCGTCCCCGTCGAACCCGCTGCTGCCCCACCAGATCGTGATCGCTTTCACCGAGGGCAAGGACGCGCTGTTCACCCTCCAGAACACCTTCCACTGGATCAAGTCGATCACCGTCGAGACCCGCCGCGGCGAGCAGGTCAGCGCCGGGCATTTCAAGCCGATCAACTCGCAGCGCTACGTCAACGACTGCCACGAGTACGTCTTCCACCTGACGAAGTCCGGCACCGTGAAGCTCGACCGCCGCGGCGCCGGCGTGCCTTATCAGGACAAGTCGAACATCGCCCGCTGGGGGCACACCGGCGGCGTCGACCGCCGTTGCCGCGGCAACACCTGGTTCATCCCCTACGACACGATCATGTCGCGGGAAAAGGAGCGCCCCCACCCCGCCAGCTTCCCGATCGCGCTGGTCGAGCAGTGCATCCTCCTCCACGGCAAAGGCGCCGAAACCCGCCTGCTCGACCCCTTCCTTGGCATCGGCACCTCCGCCGTCGCGGCGAAACGCCAGGGCATCGCGGAGTTCACCGGGATCGAACTCGACGACTACTACCTCTCCGTCGCCCGCGGACGCCTCGAGGATCCGGTGACCGAGCCTGAGCTTTTTTGAGCAATTTTCCGCTCAAGAAGGCATCGATCAGCTCTTTCTGAGCAAGATTGCGCTCATCTCCACAACCCAAACCTTGCATCCGAGCAAAACCTCGCGCATATTACCGGCATCTGCCCTTCTTTGCGCGGATTTCCACTCACCATGCTCGACCTTCTTTCCAACACCCAGATCGAGATTGAACTCGGCAAGCGCCTCCGCGCCGAACGCCTGGAGCGCAATCTCACCCAGGACGAAGTCGCCGAACGAAGCGGACTTTCCCGCCGCACCATCACCGCGATCGAGAACGGCGAAGGCTCCAGCCTCTCGAGCCTCGTCGCCCTGCTGCGCGCGCTGGGTGCTCTGTCCACCCTGGAGAACTTCCTGCCCCCCCGCGGTCCCAGCCCGATCGCCCTGTCGCGCCTCCGGGAAGAACCGGTCCGCTACCACGCTTCCAAGCCGCGCAAGCCCGCCGCCCCCACTCCCTGGAAATGGGGCGACGAACGCTGACCAGCCATGACTACCGCCGACGTCCGCCTCTACGACACGATCATCGGCGCGATCAGTTGGGATCCGCTGCTGGAGCTGGGGATCTTCGAATACCATCCGGACTTCCTGCGCAGCGGGATCGAGGTCGCCCCCGTCACCATGCCGCTCGGCCCGGGGCAGTTCAGCTTTGCCAATCTGCCCCGCGAAACCTTCAAGGGCCTGCCCGGACTGCTGGCGGACTCCCTGCCGGATAAATTCGGCAACCTGCTGATCGACCAATGGCTGGCCAGCCAGGGCCGCACGCCGCAGTCTTTCCATCCGGTCGAGCGCCTTTGCTACCTCGGCAGCCGGGCGATGGGCGCGCTGGAATTCCAGCCCTCGCTGATGGCCGACGCGCCGTCGGAGCGACTGGAGATCGACGCGCTCGTGGCGCTGGCGAACGACGCGATCAACTCGCGGAAAGGCCTCAGCGTCTCGCTCGACCGCCCGCCCGAGGCGCTCGCCACCATCCTCCAAGTCGGCACCTCGGCAGGCGGAGCTCGGGCCAAGGCGGTGATCGCTTGGAACCCGGCGACCGGCGAAATCCGCTCCGGCCAGGTCGCGATGGCGGACGGCTTCGAGCCCTGGCTGCTGAAATTCGACGGCGTCTCCGGCAACCGCGACAAGGAACTCGCCGACCCGACCGGCTACGGCCGCATCGAGTATGCCTACCACCGGATGGCGCGGCAGGCAGGCATCGAAATGAGCGACTGCCATCTGTTAGAAGAGAACGGCCGCGCCCACTTCATGACCCGCCGCTTCGACCGCGATCCCGGGAAAATTCACATCCAGAGCCTCTGCGCGCTCGGCCATTTCGACTTCAACCGCGCCGGTGCCTATTCCTACGAGCAGGCCTTCCAGCTTGCCCGCCGCCTTTCCCTGCCCCACCCCGAGTTCGCCGAACTCTTCCGCCGCGCGGTCTTCAATATCCTCGCCCGGAACCAGGACGACCACACCAAGAACCTCGCCTTCCGGATGACCCGCCGCGGCGACTGGCATCTCGCCCCCGCCTTCGACCTGACCTTCGCCTACAATCCCGACGGGGCCTGGACCCATCGCCACCAGATGACCCTCGCCGGCAAGCGCGAGGCTTTCACCCGCGCCGACCTCCTCGCCGCCGCGGTCTCGGCCGATCTCAAGCCGCGGCTCGCCCGCGAGATCATCCGGCAGGTCCACGATGCCGTCGCCACCTGGCCGGAGCACGCGGAACAAGCCGGGGTCGCCCCCGCATGGATCGCGCAGGTCCAAGCGCAGCTCCGGCTCGACCTGGGAAATTAGCGTTTGGAATTCCGCCGGACCGCTCCCTACCCTCCGCCGTGCCAGAAACGGAACAAGTCGAGATCCAGGAAGAGTTCATCAAGGTTGAGTCCATCTTCGTCCGCCACCGGAACGCCCTCGTGCTCCGTGCGAAATTCGCGCCGATCTACACCGACTACTACCTCCACCTGATGCAGCACGGGATCCGCCACCCTGGCGAACTCGACCAGATGCTGAAGGACTTCCTCGCCGGCATCACCCTCCACGCCGTCGCCCGGCCCTGGGCGGAAACGATCGCATGGACCGTCAATCTCCGCGCCCCGCGGGTGAATGTTTTCGTCACCGCCGGCTCGCTGCTCGAAGCCGTCACCGGCCGCCTCTTCACCGAGGACGTCCGCGAGCCCGACCGGAACTTTTTCTACTCGCAGGTCACCGCCAACCACCAGGCCGAGCCCCGGCTGTCGACGCTGGAAGTCGACGACCGCGACCCGCTGCACTGGGTCGAGCAGTATTACGCCCAGTCCGAGCAGCGCCCCGCCCGGATCTTCCGCCATGACGACGAGCTGTTCTCGCTGGTCACCGCCCAGCCCGACTGCGACGAAGCCTGGCTCGCCGCGCTCGATGCCGACGCCGCGGAACGGATCCAGGAAACCGAGGAGACCACGCTGTTAGAGACCCGCCGCTTCCGCTTCCACTGCGGCTGCGACCTCGGGAAGATCCTGCCCATCCTCGGCTCCTGGCGCGAAAAGCCGGACATGCTGTTCGAAGGCGCCGACGTCATCACCGTCCAGTGTCCCCGCTGCGCGGCGCGTTACCAAGTGACGCGCGACATGATCTAACAAGACCATGGTCCGCAGCTTCCACCACCTCGATTTCGCCGACCTCCCCGCCCTCGTCGCGGCGAAGGAAGTCGCGGGACTTCGGATCTCGCTCTGCATCCCGACGCTCAACGAGGAAGGCACCATCGCCCGCGTGGTCTCAGTGCTGAAGGTCGAGCTCTCCGACCGCCACCGCCTGCTCGACGAGCTTGTGGTCATCGACTCCGGCTCGACCGACCGCACCCGCGCCCTTGCCGCCGAGGCCGGGGCGGAGGTCGTGCTCGCGGCGGACATCCTGCCCTTCCAAGGCCATCGTGGCGGCAAGGGCGAGAACCTGTGGAAGGCCGTCCACCACCTCACGGGTGACATCTTGTGCTTCGTCGACGGCGACATCGGGAACATCCACCCGCGCTTCGTCTATGGCACCGTCGGCCCGCTGATCCGCCACGCGGAGCTCGGCTACGTGAAGGGCTTCTACGAGCGCCCGCTGCTCGCCGCGGAAGGTGTCGATCCCCGCGGCGGCGGCCGGGTGACGGAAATCCTGGTGCGCCCGCTGTTCCAACGCTTCTGCCCCGAACTCGCCGGCCTCCACCAGCCGCTGGCCGGTGAATACGCCGCACGCCGGGAGATCCTAGAGACGCTCCCGATGCCCACCGGCTACGGGGTGGAAATGGCCCACCTGTTAGACGTTCACCGGGCGCATGGGATCACCGCGATCGCCCAAACCGACCTCGACGAGCGGATCCATCGCAACCGCTCGCTCGCCCAGCTCGGGCGGATGTCCGGGGAGATCCTCGACGCGTTTTTCACCCGCCATCCGGCCGCCCGGATCGCGCCGGAGGAACGGCCGCCGATGATTTCGCTGCCCGACTACCGCGAACGCTTCCCTGCCGCCGCCGCCCGCGCTAGAACTCCGGCGTGAACGCTCCGGAGATCCGCGAACTCGCCGACGAAGATCATCCCGCCGCGAACGCCTTGTTCGCGCAGTTGAACCCCGACGTCCCGCCGGCGGTACTCGCGAAGCGCTTCGCCACCATCCTGGCCGAGCACCCGCACTACCGGATCTTCGGCGCCTTTGAAGACGGTCAGCTCGCCGCGGTCGCCGGGGTCTGGATCGCCACCAAGATCTGGTGCGGCCGCTACCTCGAGATCGACAACCTCGTCGTCGACTCCGCACGCCGCTCGTCCGGCCTGGGTTCTGCTCTGATGCGCTATCTCGAAGCCCTCGCCATCGAGGAAAACTGCAACATCGGCGTGCTCGACAGTTATACCTCCAACCACGCCTCGCACCGGCTCTACCACCGCCTCGGCTACGAAATCCGCGGCTTCCATTTCATCAAACCTCTCGCCCCGCTCGACCGCTGATGACCACCCCGCCCTACTCCGTCGCCATCGTCCACTACCACCTCAACCGCGGCGGGGTGACGCGGGTCATCCACACCGCTGCCGCCTGCCTGAAGTCGGCGGGAATCCCCCACGTCATCCTGAGCGGCGAGCCGGACGAGCGCGACCCGGACTTGCCGGTCCAAGTCGTCGAAGGCCTCCGCTACGGCACCGATCCCGGCGGCCCCAGCGGGCTCCAGCTTTCCCAAGCGATGCGCGCCGCCGCTGCCAGCGTGCTCGGCCCCGGCCCGATCGTCTGGCATTTCCACAACCACTCGCTCGGCCGCAACCGCGCCATCGCCGATGCCGTCGCAATCCTCGCCGAATCGGGCGACGCGATGGTCCTGCAATTCCACGACTTCGCCGAGGACGGCCGCCCGCAGAACTACCCGGTCATCGCCGACACCGAAACCCTCTACCCGCACTCCCCGCGGATCCGCCAGGCCTTCCTCAACTCCCACGACCGCCAGCTCTTCCTCGCCGCCGGCCTGCCCGCCGAGCGCTCGATCCTGCTACCGAACGCCATCACCCCGCCCGCCGCGGTCAAGCCGCTCGACACGCCGCCCGAGCACCCGCTGGTCCTCTACCCGGTCCGCGGGATCCGCCGCAAGAACCTCGGCGAACTGTTCCTGCTCGCCGCCCTCTCGCCGAAGGGCACCCGCTTCGCCCTCACCCTCTCACCGGAGAACGTCCGCTGGCAGGCGATCTTCGACGAATGGGTCGCCTTCGCCCACGACTCCGGTCTACCGGTGATGCTTGATGTCGTCGGCAAAGTCTCGCCGGTTCCGAAAGGCTCCCGCAGCTATGCCAACTGGTTGCGTCACTCCACCCACTGCCTCACCACCTCCGTCGCCGAAGGCTTCGGCCTCGGCTTCCTCGAACCGGTCACCCTCGGCAAGCCGCTGCTCGGCCGGAATCTCCCGAACGTCACCAATGACTTCTCGGAAGCCGGCATCGTTCCCGGCCGGCTCTACGACCGACTGCTGGTCCCTGTCGCCTGGGTCGGCATGGAAACCCTCCGCCAGCGCCTCGTCCGCAGCCTGCTCGTGACCTTGGAGACCTATGGCCAGGTCATGTCCAACGAGCACGTCGAGCGCTCCTTCGCCGCGATGCTCCACCGCGGTCACCTCGACTTCGGCAACCTGCCGGAAGATCTCCAGCGCCAGGTCATCCACCGCATCCTGGCCGGCGGCGAGGGCGACGAGATCCTCGTCGAGAGCCGCACCGAGACCGTTCCGCTGCGCCTCTGGCTGCGCCGCACGCTCAAGCAGACCACCCCGACCGCCAAGCCGCAGGACCTCGCCGCTTACTCGACCGAGGCTTACACCGACCGCTTGAAGAAACTCTACGCCGCCCTGATCAACGCCAAGCCCGCCGCCCCCGACTACGTCCCGAAGCACAAGGTCCTCAACCGCTTCCTCAAGCCCGGCTCCTTCCATTTCCTGCTGACGTGAGTCACAGGGAGCGCGGAACCGAAGCTCGGCGTAGATAGCCGGAGGCAGTTTATTCCGCGCGAATCCTTCTCAACTCGATGCCTCTCCGCGCCGTCCTCTTCGACATCTACGGTACGCTTCTCCGCTCCACCGCCGGCGAAACCCATCCCGACCCCACGCTCCGCGGTCCGATCGCCCGGGCCCGCGCTGCCTCACCCCATCCGTATCCGGAAATTGACATCCGCGAGATCCACTCCTCGCTTCATCCGGACCTCTCCGCGGACGAGATCGAGGACCTCGCCATCACCCTCGAACGCCGGCTCAACCCCGTCAGCCCGATGAGGGGGGCCGCCGAAACGCTCCGCCAACTCGCGGCAAAGGGCATCCCGCTCGGCCTGATCTCCAACGCGCAGTTCTACACCGTGCCGATCCTTGAGGAAGCACTCGGCGCGACTCTCACCGAACTCGGCATTGATCCCGACCTCTGCTGCTTCTCCTACCTCGAACGCCGCGCCAAGCCGGATCCCCATCTCTTCGAAATCCTCCGCGACAAGCTCGCCCGGCGCGGCATCTCCGCCAACGAGGTGTTCTACGTCGGCAACGATGTCTGCAACGACATCGACCCCGCCCGCGCCACCGGCTTCCGCACCGCCCTCTTCGCCGGCGATCCGGACTCCCTCCGGCTCCGCGGGAGAAGCATCGATCACTGCGGGGCTGATCAGGTGATCCACGACCTGGGGGAACTCGCCAATTCGTAGCGACTTCTTCCTTGGACTGCGGCAGCCCGCTGCCGCTTTCCTTCGCCAGCCTGCTGGCGAAGAGGGCGTCCCGACGAGACTGCCGCACTCATCGGGCAAGACGAACCAGACTCAATCGGGCATGCCAATGGATTCCACCGACTCGCCAGCAGGCTGGCGGCCGGAAAGCGGCAGCAGGCTGCCGCAGTCCAAGGTGGCCGTCGACGCCGGCCACCCTACCCACTCCGGCACCTCCGCCTCGAACTCCACCCTCTCCCCGCTCAGCGGATGCCGGAACGCCAGCTTCCACGCATGCAAGCCCATCGCCGGATCTCCCACCGCCAAAGTCTGGGTATCCCCGCGCTTCCCCTCCGGCAAATACACCGGATCCCCCGTGATCGGAAATCCCGCGTGCCACAGGTGGATCCGGATCTGGTTGGTCCGGCCTGTTAGCGGGCGGGCCTCTAACAAAGCAGACCCGTCCTCATCCCGTCGCAGCACCCGGAACACCGTCACGGCCTGCTGCCCGTCCTCCTCGATTTCCCGTGCCCCGAGCCGCGTCGGCTCGTCGGAAATCGGTGCATTGATCGTGAATTCATCCTCCGCCGGATGCCCGTAAACCCGCGCCAGATAGACCTTCTCCACCTCGCCGCGGGTGAACTGCGGCTGCAAGAGCTTCGCGAAATGCCGGGTCCGCGCGCAGAGCACCACGCCGCTGGTATTCGCATCCAGCCGATGCGCCGGCTTCGGCTTCTCCGGATGCCACGCGGCGTGGAGAAAATGCGACAGCGTGTTCCGGTTGAAGCGTCCGCAGGCATGCATCGGCAGCGGGGCCGGTTTGTTGAGGACGATGATCGCTTCATCCTCATGGAGCACCTCGATCCCCGCGTTCACCGCCGGCTCGATGGTCCCGGGAAACACCCGCGTCCACTCTTCCCCGGCCCGTGTCGGCTGCTCCGGCGATGCTACCGAGCCCCTCGGGTCCAGCACGTTGCCCGCCGCGAAATGCTCCAGCCATTGCTCCCGCGGCAATTGAGGAAACAAGCCCTCCAGCACTTCGAGGATCGTCTTGCCATCAAGCCATTCAGGCACCCGCACCGGCCGCCGGTTCTCGTAAGGCACGCTGCCCGGCAAGGGCTCGGTCGCCCGCTTCAACGCCTCATGCCGCCGCGCGATCCGCTCCGACATCTTCTCCGCGTCCGATCGATAGCAATGCGGGCACGACACCTCCGGCAAGTGACGAGGGTCCTCCTGCTCCTCGGCTGTTAGAGGGGCCTGGCAGACGAAGCACACCGCCGAGCCGGTCTCGCGCAGCGCGGGATCGACGCCGACCCGCTGGTCGAAGACGAAGCATTCGCCGTCGTAGTGATCGCCGCCGACTTCCTCGAAGTATTTCAGGATCCCGCCTTCGAGCTGATAGACCTCGCGGAAGCCGGCCCGCTCCATGAACGGCGCGGCTTTCTCGCAGCGGATCCCACCGGTGCAGAAAGTCACCACCGGCGCGTCCTTCATTTCGTCGGGCAATGCCGCCACCGCTTCCGGGAAGTGCCGGAAGTGGTCGATCCCCGCCGGGATCGCGTTGCGGAAGGTGCCGAGCTTCACCTCGTAGTCGTTGCGGGTGTCGTAAAGGATCACCGGCTTGCCCTCGTCGAGCCACTGCTTGAGCGTCCGCGCCTCGATCCGCGGCGAGGTGTAGGCGGCGGGGTCGATGCCCTCGACCCCGAACGCGATGATCTCCTTCTTCAGCCGCACCAGCATCCGGGAGAACGGCTGCTCGTCGCTCAGGCTGTACTTCGGTGCGAGGTCCTCCAGCCCCGGCAGGGCGCGCAGCAGGCCTAACAGCTCCTCGATCCCCTCCTCGCTGCCGGCGACGAA
This sequence comes from Haloferula sp., assembly GCA_044372775.1. Taxonomy (GTDB): domain Bacteria; phylum Verrucomicrobiota; class Verrucomicrobiia; order Verrucomicrobiales; family Akkermansiaceae; genus Haloferula. The sequence goes on along the minus strand of JBIPNO010000055.1, from coordinate 17,564 downwards.
CAGGTTGATTCCCTCCGGCGCGAGCAGGATGGTCCCCTTCAAGGCGCGTTCCTTGCAGAAGGCGATCAGTTCGTCACGCAAGGATTTCAGCCCGTCCATCCGGGCGAAGCGGTAGCAGGAGATGTTCGTGACGGCGGGCACGCGGCGACGGTGGGGGTGGATGGGGGCGATGGAAAAGCAAAGAAGTCGCGACCGCGAAGTAGCGCGACGCTGCACGTTGTGCGGGTGCACGGGTCGCCACGCCCTGAAGCCTCGCAGCCCCGGGGAGCAGTCCGCCGCACCCCGCGCAACTTGCAAAGTCGCGCTACTTCCCAGCCGCGCCGCGGCGAAGTAGCACATGGTTGCACCTTATCCTGGGGGGGGGCGGGTCGCCACGCCCCAGAGCCTCGCAGCCCCGGGAGCAGTCCGCCGCACCCCGCGCAACTTGCAAAGTCGCGCTACTTCCCGCTTCGGCTCAGCAAATACACCGCGAAGGAGCCCAGCCAATGATCTCCTTCATAGTGCCCGGTCGCCACCAGCCCGAGCCCCGCGTCGGCGTGCTTCGCCGCGGCATCCAGCAGCACCTTCTTCCGCGCATCGCCACTCTCAAGCGCCGAGGCAATCCCCCGCATCGTCCAGGCCCGCGTCAGGTTCAGTCCGGCGAGGTGGATCAAGTGACCGTCCGTCGGATCGCTCACGGTCACCGGAGTCAGCAGGTTGCCCGCCTTCCCGACCGCCAGCTCCGGGAAATACTCACCCAGCCAGCGGCCGAACTCGTCCGCTGGCAGCACCCGCCGCATCAGGTCGGCGGCGTTCAGGCCGGGCAAAAAGAAATCGTTGCCCGAGGGCTCATAGGCCGTCGGGTAGTTTCGGTCCTTGCCGTAGAACGCCCGCGCCTTCTCTAACAACAGGGCCTCGAACTCCCGGTCGCCGGTCCCGCGGGCGTAGTCGAGCATCTGCCCCAGCGGAAAGGCTGTCTCCGGGTGGAAGCCGCAGCGCACCGGCCAGTCGAGCTTCGGCAGGTAGTCCTTGGCGAGACCGGTGATCTGTTTCTCCAGCGGCAGGAAATTCTTCGCCCACTGGCGACCATCAGGATCGTCCCAGGTCCGCAATTCCAACGCCAGCCGCAGCGCCCAGGCCCAGCCATACATCCGCTCGAAGCTGCGGTTCTCCTTGGTCTGGAAGTAGGCCGCTTCCGCCGCCAGTCCTTCCGCCGTCAGCCGCTTTTTCAAGAGCGCCCGGACCTCGCCGGCGAACGGCGCTTCGGGAAACTGCTTCAGCAAGCGCAGCAGCATCCAGTGGCCGTGCACCGATGAATGCCAATCGAAGTGCCCGTAGAACACCGGGTGCATCGCCCGCGGCGACTTCAGATCGTCAGGCCCGGTGGTGACGTGGCCGGTCTTGTTCGGATACTCGCGGTCGATCCCCGCCAACGCGAGCTTCACAAAGCCCGCCGCCTGATCTTCGGTCATGGTTTTTTCCTGACCGAAGCCGGTGGCCACCGCAAGCGCGGCAACAAGGAAGATGCGGATCAGGCGGAGCATTCCGCGAGGAAAGCCAAGTGCAATGCCGACGAGAAGCAGGATCTTCACCGGGGGCGCGGAGCCTCCGGCCCGCAGAACGGTCCACGAGAGCCCGCTGCCCATTCGAAGCCGCATCGCCGAAGGGTGAACCGTCCATGCTTCTGCGGGGTAGAGCGTTGTCCGAGTTCAGGGGGCTAAGCCTGTCGGACCATCTCGCTGCGCTCGGTTCGCGCACCCGATGGAAGCTCCGCGCTCTCCAATCACCTCACCGCCCACCGCAGCTTCGCCGGCGTGCTCCGCGGATTGCTCCTTCGCTCTTCCGGCCCCGCCACCACCACCCCGTCGCTGACCTCCGACCAAATCCCGTCGCGCTCGCCCTGTTGGAAAGCGCGCTTCACCCGGCGGTCCTCGCCGGAATGAAAGGTCAGCACCGCCACCCGGCCGCCCGGCTTGAGGCAGCTTGGCAGCATCCGCAGAAAGGCATCCAGCGACGAAAACTCCTCGTTCACCGCGATCCGCACGGCCTGAAACACCCGGCGCACCGCGAGTTCGGAGCGCTCGGGATCCATCCGCCCGACCTCCGGCACCGCACGGATCGCCGCGACCAGATCGCGCGTCCCGGACAAGCGCTTGCCCGCCAACGCCGCCGCGATTTCCTCCGCCAGCGGTTCGTCCGAATAGTCGTGCAGCACATCGGCCAGCTTCTCCCGCTTCACTTTTGCCAGCCACTCGCCGGCCGGAATCCCGCGACCGGGATTCATCCGCATGTCGAGCGGCCCGGCGGTCTTGAAGGAAAAGCCGCGCGACGGATCGTCGAACTGCATCGAGGAACATCCGAGGTCCGCAAAGATGAAATCCACCGCCTCAAGCCCCAGCCCGTCGAGCACCTTGCGGATCCCGGCGTAGTTCGACCTCACCGCGACAAAGCTCTCCTCGCCATGCCCCAGCGCCCGCAGCCGGGCTTCCGTTTTCGGCTGCTCGATCGGATCGACATCCAGCCCGATCAGCCGGCCACCCGGAGCGATCCTCGAAAGAATCTCCCGCGCATGGCCGCCGTAGCCCAGCGTCGCATCGATTCCCGTCTGCCCCGGCTCAAGCCGCAGCGCCTCCAGGCACTCCGCCACCAGGATCGGCACGTGCATCCCGGCCGGCGTCTTGCCCGACTCCAGCACCTTGCCGACCGTTTCCGCAAAGCGCTCCGGATCCAGCTCCTTGTATTTCTCCTCGAAGCGCCGCGGATTCTTCCCTGCATAGCGTTTCCGGCGCGGCGGCCGCGGCGTCTCGTCCATGGGCCTATCCATGCCCCCGCGGCCCTCCTTTTGGCAATCCCAGCCTCCCCACTCCGACCGATTGATGATTGGAAGATTGGTGATTGTTGATTTTCCCGACCAAAGCTCCCGTTTGACAGGTCGCGGATGCCCCCTATTTTCGCGGAACCTCGATGGGCCATCCACACGATCTCGATCCCTCCTTCCGTTCCCACGCCCCCGGCTACTGGCCGGCGGAAGCGATGACCGACTGGCACGACGCCACCTGGCAACTGAAGAACCGCGTCTCCTCGCTGTCGGCGCTGGAAGCCCGGCTTCAGCTTACTGACGAGGAACGCGCCGGCGTCCTACTGGCCGGCAACAAGCTGGCAATGTCGATCACGCCGCACTTTTTCAACCTGATCGACCACGACGACCCCGACTGCCCGATCCGCCGCCAGGTGATCCCGCGGATCGAGGAAGGCTGGGACGCGCCGGAGGAAATGGCCGACCCCTGCGGCGAGGATTCCCACATGCCGGTCCCCGGCCTGGTCCACCGCTACCCGGACCGCGTGCTCTTCCTCGTCACCGACCGCTGCGCGTCCTACTGCCGCTACTGCACCCGCTCGCGGGTCGTCTCCGGCGTCGGTGAGCAGCACCTGGAAACCCAGTGGGAGCCCGCCTTCCGCTACCTGGAACAGCACACGGAGATCCGCGATGTGCTGCTTTCCGGCGGCGACCCCCTGCTCTTCTCCGACGCCAAGCTGGAGAAAATCCTCAGCCGCCTGCGCGCCATCCCGCACATCCAGTTCCTGCGGATCGGCTCGCGGATCCCGATCTTCCTGCCCCAGCGGATCACGCCTGAGCTGTGCGCGATGCTGAAAAAGTATCACCCGCTGTTCATTTCCATCCACACCAACCACCCGCGCGAACTGACGCTGGAGGTCAAGGAAGGCCTCGAACGCCTGGCCGACGCCGGCATCCCGCTCGGCAACCAGAGTGTGATGCTGAAAGGCGTCAACGACTCGGTCGAAGTCCAGAAGGCGCTGGTCCACAAGCTCCTGATGTGTCGCGTCCGGCCGTATTATCTCTACCAGTGCGATATGATCCGCGGCTCCTCGCACCTGCGGACCCCGGTCTCGCGCGGCATCGAAATCATCGACGGCCTGCGCGGCCACACCACCGGCTACGCGATCCCGCAATTCGTGATCGATGGCCCCGGCGGCGGCGGCAAGATCCCGATCAATCCGAACTACGTCGTCCACCGCGACCACGAGAAAACCGTGCTGCGGAACTACGAAGGCGAGATCTTCGAGTATCCCGAGCCGACCCTGATCCCCGCGCTGGAGTTGGAGCGTCTCCGCGACAAGGCGGGCGTCTCTTGCGGCACCTGAGGATCGCCGCTCCGGGCGGCTGCTCCTTTCGAGCGCGATCGGCATTCACAAAAAGAACCCCGCATCCCGGCGCGCTTGCCGGAATGCGGGGTTTGGTTTTTGGGAGTGCCGTCAGTCCGGCGAGGGCTTCACGGGCTGGTCACCTTCGCCCGGAGGAATCCGGCCGAAGGCAGGCCGTCGGAGCCATCGAGGATGAAGCTGCGGTATTCGTAATCGGCCCCGGGCGTCGGCAGGTCCGTGGTGACGGGAGCCACCGGGATGACCGCGTGGGTGAAGTCGCTCAGGTCCAGGCTGCCCTCGATGCTGTAGGTGATCCCGTCGATCGTGGCACCAGGCGAAGGCGTTCCCGAGAAGGCGGGAGCGGTTTCGCGGACGGCCACGGTGATGACCAGGTCGGCACCGGCCGCCACGTCGGACGAGTCGGCGGTGAAGACGAAGACCTTCGCGTTGTCGGAGCCGCTCAGCGGATCGCCGTCGAAGGCGAACTCGATCAGGTTGCTGGAGCCGTCGCCATCGGGATCGTCGTTCTTGCCGCTTTCCTTGCCGGGCGTGCCATCGAGGCCATTGGCGAGCGCCCAGGCATCGAAGGGGGTGGTCAGGTCGCCGACGAGCAGCAGCCCCGGACCGGTGATGCGGGCGCTTTCGCGCTGGGCACCCGAACCCACCGCACCCCAGACGCCATCCAATTGCTGCACGCCTTCGATGAAGAAGGCGTCCACCACATCGCTGCCGGCGGCGGCGAGATTGAGGGTGCCGGCATTCGCGATGCGCACGGCGGACGCGTCGTCAAAGGTTGACGCCTGGGACATGACCAGCGTGCCCGCGGTCACGGTGGTGTCCCCGCTGTGGGAAGTCGCGCCGCTGATCGTGAGCGTTCCGGCGGAGGTCTTGTTGATCGAGCCGGTGCCGCCGATGGCGCCGGCGATGGTGAAGGCCGAATCGGCACGGAGCGTGCAGGCACCGGTCAGGGTGACCGGACCGTCGAAGCGGGACTGGCCGCCGCCGTCGTTGATGCCGGCGAGGGTGCCGCTGTTCACCGCGACCGGGTTTCCAACGGTGCAAATGGCGGTGATCGAAGTGCCGAACGAACCGACCTGGAACTCCGCCCCGGGGTTGACGATCACGTTCCCCGTGCCGGTCATCGGGACCTGTAGGTGAAGAGCGAAGATCCCGGCATCGACCTGGATCGTGCCGTTGTTCACCAGCGGATTCTGAACGGTCGCGAACAGGTTGCTGTCGATCTTCGTCAGCTTGACTCCGGTTCCGATGGTCAGGCCGCCGAGTCCGCCGCCGCGGACGTCCCAGCGCCTGAGGCCGCCGACGCTGCTGTCCGCGGTCACATCCAGCCGTTGCGTGGTGTTGACCTGGTCCGAAGCTCCGTCGTTCTTGATCGTTCCACCGGCGAGGGTGAAGCGCTCGGCTCCGAAGTTCTGGTTGTTGGTGTTGAGCGTGACCCCGGGGTTGATGATCGTCCCTGAGGTCGCCCCCGACGCTCCGAAAGCGCTCCCCTTGCCGGCGGTGACCAGACCGCCGTTGAGGGTGGTGACCCCAGTGTAGTTGCTGGCGCTTGCGCCGCCCAGCGTCAGGGCACCCGTGCCGGTTTTGGTCAGGGCGAGCGAGCCGCTGATGATGCCGGTGAAGTTGCAGACCGCGTTGGTGTCCCCGATCGTCAGCAAGGGCGTGCCGGCGCTGCTGGTGACCGTTCCGGTGCCGGTAAGGCCGTTGATCGTCTCGTTGTTGCCCACCAGATTGAGGGTGCCGACGCCGGTGCCGTTGGTGTTGATCACCACGCTGCCCTTGCCCGGACCGTTGGGGATCTGGTTGGGAGCGCCGAGGTTCAGCGCGTAGCTGCGGCCGACCTGGGCGTTGTCGTTGATGATGGTGTTGCCCGCGTAGTCGTTGTCGCCGACGGCATTCGCCAGGGTGACGGTCAGCGCGGTGCCTCCCAGGGTGTGGGAGAGCAGGCGCACGCCGTTGGTGGTGCCGCTGATCTTCCCGGTGGCGGTGACGCCGCCGGTGCCGTTCGTGCTGAAGGTCACATCGGAAGTGCCGGCGGTGAGGTTGCCCGACATCACGATGCCCGTGCCATCGATCCGGAAGGTGCCGACGCGGTCGGTGCCGAGACCGGTGTTGGCGACGATGGCGTTGGTGACGGTCTGGTTGCCGTTGGCGAAATAGATGCCGGCCTTGTCGGTGGCGCTCTCGCCGACGGTGATCGGACCGGTTCCGTAGGCGCCGGCGGTGATGCCACCGGGAGACATCCGGGTCCCGTTGACGCTGTTGGTCAGCACGATCCCTCCGGAGAACGAGTTGGCGGGGTTCGTCAGGAAGAAGCCACCATTGGAATTGGTGATCCGCAGCGCGAGATCCTTGTCGGCTCCATCCAGCATGGCGGCACCGCTCCCCCCGGCATTGTTGATCGAGAGCTGGGTGGTCCCCACCCCGGCGCTGTTGTCGGTGACAACCGCCGTGGCAGGGGCGGTGATCGATGCCAGCGTGGCGTTGAAGCCGTTGAGATCGAGGAGGGTCGAAGCCCCCATCGTCACGGCGCGTCCGGTGCCGATGCCTGCGGCATTTCCCAAGCGGATGGAGCCGCCGCCGATCGCCACGCTGCCGGTGAAGGTGTTGGCACCGTTGAGGACCAACCTGCCGGCTCCGGCCTTGCCGAGCGACACCGTGTCGGTGCCGTTGTTGACGATGGTGGAGCCCACCACCAGATCGTTGGCGAGGGAGTCGTTGATCAAGTTGAGGGTCGCGGCGGTCGCGTTCGCGGTGAGGCCGGTGGTGAGGAAACCATCGTTGGCGGCGGTTCCGATCGCGAGGCTTCCGGAAGTGTCCGCCTGATGGATCCCGCCGCCCGCTTCACCGCCGACCATCAGGACATCCGCCGGGTTGGCGAACGCGATGGTGGAAGCGCCGTCGGACGCGGCCATCTTCAGGCTGTTGATCTGGGTCAGCGCGCCTCCGTCGAGCGTGACATTGCCGAGGGTGCCGCCGTTCACGATGCGGACGTTGGCCGCCGCGTTGTTGGGCACCGCGCTGAAGCCGAGGCGGGTGATGTCGGTGTAGCCGGTGTAGGCGGTGATCGGGCCGTCGGCGGCGTTGGTCGAGTTGGTCGCCCACTCCGTCACCCCGCCGACGGTCACGGTGGCCCAGGAGCCGAGGATCCCGTTGGTGTTGAGGGTATCGGTGGTGGCGATGCCATTGCCACCCAGGTTGAGGGCCGCGCCCACGCCGGGGGTGATGGCGTTCAGGTTGATCACGGCGGATCCGCTGGAGCGGTTGATGCTGTTGCGGGATCCCGCCGTGAGGGCGGTCGAAAGGACGGACTCCGCGTGGCTTCCACCGGAAAGGTCGATGGAAGCTCCGCCCAACGTGAGCCCCGTGGTATCCGAGAGCTTGCTCGTGTCATTCGCCGAATAGTCCAGGAGAAGCACGCCTCCGTTGACCTGGGTGGCGCCGGTGAAGAGGTTGCTTCCTCCCAGCGTGAGCGTGCCGGCACCGTCCTTGACCAGGCCGCCGGTGCCGTTGCCCATGGCGGTGCTGATGGTGGTGTTTCCGGCTCCGCCGACGACGAGGTTAAAGGCGCCGTTCACGGCCGGCGCGGCATTCAGCGTCAGCGTTCCCGCATCCGAGTTGATGCGGGACTGCGCGGCCATGGTGATCGTGCCGGAGTAGGTATTGTCGCCCGAGAAATTGCGCAGGGCACCCTGGTTGGAGATCCCGCCGCCGTTGATGGTGAGCGGTTCGGCCGCGGTGACCAACCCGCCGGTCAGGCGGATCTCCGAGCCACCCGACTGGGTGGTCCCGGTGATGACGCTGCCCAGCGCGTTGGCACTGCCGAGGATCAGGACGCCGCCGGTGACGTTGGTTCCCCCGGTGTAGAGGTTGTTACCGCTGAGGGTCCAGCTGCCGCTGCCGTTCTTGGCGACGAGGGTGAGATCCGCTCCGCTGTTGTCGATGATCTGGCCTGCGAACTCGGCGGTTGCCGCGGTGGAGCCGTTGAGAGTGAGGGTCTTGGTGCCGACCCCGGTCACGGTCGGATCGCTGGTGAACAGCAGGTTGCCGGAAGCGCCGGACTGGGTAAGCGTGGCCCCGCCGGTGGTGCCTGCGAGATTGATCACCCGGTCGGTGGTCTCACCGGTGCCGGTGTAATTGAGGGACCCGCCGCTGCCGGCGATGCCGATCGAGATGGTTCCGCCGGTTCCCAGCGGCCCCGCGATGCCGGTGTTGTTGATCGCGGGCACGGAGAGCGCGCCTGCCAGCACCTGGACGCCACCGGTGAAAGTGTTGGCACCCGTCACAATGAGGTTGGCGGCTCCACCTTTGGTGAGTGCGCGGGATCCGCCGCTTTCGGAGATGATGCCGGAGATCGTTCCGGCCCCTGCCTGACTTCCGACGAAGGCATCGTTCGTGCCGCTGACGGCACCGGCCAGGGTCACCGGACCCGCCCAGTTGCCGTTCCCTTCCATCCGGAGTTGCCCGAGGGTTTCCCCGGTGTCGCCACCGTTGAGAATGATCGATGCGGTCTTGGTGACTGGCGTGGAAACATAGACCGTGGCGTTGGGCTCCACGTTGACGGTGAGCGCCGGATTGTCCAAACCGTTGAACTGGATCTTGCCGCCGCTCAGTCCGGTCGACGGGCCGACGTTAAGGATTCCCGTGAAGCCGCTGTAGTTGCCGTTCAGGATCCGCGTGCTGGTGATGTTGGTATCCGCGACGCCCGCCGACAGCAGGTCCACGTTGATCGTCCCGCTACCGAGGACCGTTCCCATACCACCGTAAGTGATGTCACCGCCCGTGGTCGCCTTGAGGTTCAAGGTGCCGTCCACCGTCAGCGCGCTGCTGTTGCCCATCGCGCCGGCGATGCCCGCGACGAGGGTGCCGCCGGACTGGATCACGGAGGTGCCGGTGTAGGCGTTGCCGGCGTTCAGCACCAGGGTGCCGCCGTTGACCAGGACTCCGGTGGTGACGGCGTTCGTCCCGGAAATCGTGAGCGTTCCCGCATCGACCACGGTGGTGCCGGTGTAGGTGTTGGCGGCGGTCAGAAACAATGAGCCCGCGCCTGCCTTGGTCAGTCCGCTGGTTCCGGCGATCACCGAACCGATGGTGGCCGACTTGTCGACTCCCAGCGCGCCGACGGTGACGGTCGGGGTGGTGCCGGCCAGGGTCAGCACGTTCGGCCCGCTGATCGTCCATGAAGCCGGGGTCAGCGGATCCGCGTCCCCGAACACCACGTTGCCGATCGTCCGGTTGCCGTCGAGCGTGATGGTGGCATCGAGGGTCTGGTCGTTGGCAAAGGTCGCGGTGGAGCCGGCGCCATCGGCCACGTCCGGTGTCCATTTCGCCGCTTCACTCCAACTGCCATTGTCGTCGACGTTCCAGGCTCCATCTGCGGCAAATGCCTGTTGAACGCTGAAAAGGAGCACATTGCTGCCAAGCAGCGCTCCGGCTACACGGATTTTTGGGTTCATAGGGTTTTGGGGTTTAGGAATCCGGGTCTGATTCCAGCATCAAGGTCAACCAAATGGGCCCGGGGCTGGCAAGAGGGAATCCCACTTTCTTCCAGCCCTATCTCCGAGCTATCAAGTGAGCTGAATCAGCTGGTGCAGTTCATCTCCGCAGGGCGGGAATCCCGACCGGAAGCCGGTGGTCCTGGATGACAGCACAAAGAGGCCGGGCTCCGGCTTGATCTGGCATCCGGAAGAGCCTGGCTTGCTGGCACGGTCGCCATGCAAGCCCACGCGACCTATGGGCGGGATGGCATGCCAATGACCTTCGCCAGCCAGGCACGGGCGCTGTCCCGCGCGGCGGAAGGTCGTAGCACCCAAGCGTCGTTGTGGTTGCGAAAGCCGGTTCCGAGGAAGGTGAAGTCTCCCATCACACCGGTAGCCTCCAGATGCTTTCGGGTCGCGTCGAGGGGTGACTCGGCGCAGATCAGCTGCGGCCTGCCCTTGATCCGCGCGAGACGCTGACAGGCGGATGCGGAGTCCGCTCCGGCAAACGGCCAGCGTGTAATCACGCCGTCGTAGTGGCTGTAGCAGATGAAGCCCCGCCAAAGTGCGGCGATCCCTTCATCGTGCAGGCCGATGGCATTCGCCGCGATCGCCCCGCGAGAAAAACCGCAGAGGACGACGCGTTCCGGATCGCCGGCGAAGCGATGACATAACTCTGGCACCGCGCGCTTGATGAATGCCACAGTGCTGTCCGGGCGGTAGTCCGGGGCGTCGCCCCACCATGTCACCGCCGCCTTGTCCCCCGCCCCGTTGAGGAAGGGCAGGCAGGCCCACACGCTCCCTTTCCCTCCGCTCAATCCGTAGCCCAGCTTGCTGCCTTCGGGCAGGCCGCTGCTGGTGTCGCCGAAGCCGTTCTTGAAATTCCCGTTTCCGGCGAGTTCGATGATCACGGGAAACTTCCTCCCCGCCACCCAGTCGGTGGGAAGATAGAGGATGACGGGCGGGGTGCCCTTGAAGAGCTCCAGGCGCACGCGCTTCCCCGCGGCCGGCGGACCATCGACCAGTTCCGGCACGCTCGAGTCGGCGGGCACGGTGGAGATGTCCGGCAGGGGCGCGGCCGGAAGGGCGGCGGACGCGCACGCAAGGATTGCCGCCACCCATGGCCATGGCCGGACTCTTGCTTGGTGTGGATGGTTCATTCCAGTTGACGCGTGAACGCTGTCACGTGCCTGACACGGAGACGGCACCGATGGGATTCAAGGCTTTGCCTTTTGCAGTTCCAGCATCCCCTTCCCCATCGCCTCGCCGATCTGCATGTAGGCGCCGGCGTTCTGGTGGTAGTGGAAGCCTTGGTTCTTCGGCGAGTTCTCGACCTTGGGGAAGAAGTCGCGGGTCTCGACCGTCTTCACGTTGCCCTTGAATTCCGGATACTTGCCCTTCCCGCCATCGACCGCGAGCTGGGCCTCGGCAACCGTGAGGCCGAATCCTTCGCGGCCCTCGTTGCCGCATCCGACGGCCACCACGAAGGGTGCTGCCGGCGCGTTGAAATCCTTGCGCAGCGAATGGATCAGGCGGACGAGATTCTGCTCGTAGCGGGACGCGGTGACCTCGCTGCCGGTGTCCTTGTGGCCTTGGAACCAGACGAAGCCCGCGATGTCATAACCCCGTCCTTTCCACTGGGGGAAGGACTCGTCGAACTTGGCGAGGACGTCCTTGGCGGCGGTGACGCAGTCGTCGTACTGCTTGCCAGCATACCAGTTCACGTTGCCCGGCTGCTCGCCCTTCTTCCAAGAGGGGGCGGTGTCCTTGTAGCCGGCATAGACCGTGTCCCCGACCTCATACCGCTCGCTGCCGGGCGGCAGGAAATCCCAGGCGAGCCCGCGGTTCCCCTGCGAGGTCTTGAGGATCAGCACCGGCTCGCCATGGAAGTCGCCGACGATGTGGCCGAAGCCGAGTTCGGGGCCGATCTGGGCATCGCCGGCACCGCAGCCGATGCTCAGCCACTTGTTGCCGGTGGCGGTGACCACGCCCTTGTACCACACGTCGTCGCGCGAGACCCAGTTGCGGTCCTTGTCGATGAGATACGGAAATTTGCCCTGCTCCTTCACCACCGTGGTGAGGGTGCCCGGGACGTCGAGGCGTGCCGTCCAGCCGAGGCCGCCCGCGTTTTCCGTGAGGAAGGTGATCTTGAAAGGGACCTTCTTCCCGGCCTCCAGCTTCACCGACTTCTTGACCGCTTTCCCGCCCGGCTCGCGGCGATGCGCTTCCACGCCATCGACCATCATGACGTTATCTTCCGAAGCACCGAAGCCCGGCCGGAACTCGAAGACGCCGGTCGCTTTCGGCAGGATGAAGCCGCGTACCACCTGCACGCCTCCGCCGGGGAACGGAGTCGGCTCCGTCCCGCCGAAGCTCGCCAACGCCATCGTCTTCACCGGCTTCATGGCATCGTAGTCCGCCTTCGGATCGTAGGCACCCTCGTAAACGGAAACCACGGGCTCCAGGAATTCATCGCCCCAGCGCAGGCCGCCGGAATCGACCTGGCCGATGCCGACCATGTTCGATTGGCCGGCGAGGATGTAAACCTTGACGGGAGGCTCCGCTGCCAGAGCGCTCCCGACGAGGGCGGCGAGCGTGAGGAGCGAAAAGACGGACTTCAGGGGTGGTGCGGGATTCATGATTTTCGAGAATGGATAGGCAGGCTGAAGGGGGCACGCTCGGATCACTTCACGGAGATCAGCTCCGGGAGTTCGGTCGAGGCCTCGATGGCCGCGATGGTGTCGCGCACGCACTGGGCCTTCTGAATCATGAGCCTCTTCGGGAAGTCCTTCTCGTCCTTCTCGAAGTAGTCGGCCAGCTTCCTCAACTCCGGGATCACCGCTTTTCCATGGGCGCCGTAGCTGAGGAGGATCTTCATCAGCTCGGGCGTCCGGTTCTCGCTCGACCACGGGTTCTGCTCGCGGGTGTATTTCACGCAGGCCGCGATGCCTTCCTGGATCCGGTGCTGGGCAAGCAGGCGCAGGCCCTCGACGCGGATCTGGTCGGCGAACATCTCGCCGCTGGGAGCCGGCACTTCCACCGCCTGATAAATGGCGGGCATCAGCGGCTTGATGTCGTCGAAGGACAGATTCCGATAGACCGACCCGATGCTGCCGCGCGCCCGCCCGTCCTGGTTCTGCAGGCCGGCGCGCACCGCCTTGGCCAGCGCCGCGCGGTCCACGCCATCGAGCGAGCGACCGAGCAGTCCCCCGCCCTGCTCGAACAACGCGAAGCACAGGTAGCGCTGCTGCATGTTTCGCGGATCCTTCACCGGATCCGCACTGGCGAGAAGCTCCAGCAGCTTCGGCACGGTGCCCTTTGCGGGAGCGCCGATGCCCGCCAGCGCTTCGGCCGCCTTGACCCGCAGCCAGAGGTCGTCGTCCTCCAGTGCCTTCGTCAGCGCTTCCACCGCCGGGGCTCCCCTGCCGCGGAGCAGGGCAATCGCCTGGCAGGCACCGTAGCGGGCTTCGAGGCTCTTCGAACCGAGCATCTTGATCAATGCCGGCACGGGCACCTCCTTGCGGCGGGAGAGTGACATCGAGGCCCGTTCCCGGACGACCGGCGACCAGCTTTCCAGGCGTTCGAGGAGCTGCTCGGGATTCAAGCTGTCATAGGCGCTGGTGCGGTCCTTGTTCGACCAGCCGCGACCATCGAGCACCAAGGCGCGCGCCGCCGCGGCATCGAGCTGCGGGGCGATGCCCTTTCGCTTTCCGGTAAGATAGATCTTCTTGAGCGGCATGGCCAGTGCCAGCAGGTAGCCACCGCTGCCGTCCCAGTTGTGATAACTGTCCGGCTTGGGTTCCGGCGGCCCCTGGTGGACGAAAGCCCCGTCCCAGCGCCGGGCGAGGTCGAAATACCAGCCGCCGAACTCCGTCATCCACGCTCCGGTTGCCCGCGGTCCGGACTGGGCCACGCCGGGCATGGCCCACAGCATGTTGAAGTAGTTCCCGGTGTGCCCGCAATCGCGCTCCGGACCGTGGGAAGCCAGGCTCATGCGGGCGAAGAACTCCACGCCGTCCTTCTCGCCGAGCAGGTTGAACAGCACCGCGGCCATCCCGCACTTGCCGTTGTCGTCGTGATTCTCGATCCACGGATGATGGTCGCCGTACGGCACCGCGCCCTTGCCGATGTAGAAGCGCATCAGCTTCGCGCTGAGCTCGATCGCCCGGTCCACCGCCGGATCCTTCACGCCCGCGGCCCGGGACATCACCAGGGAAATCGTCAGCGGCAGGCCCGGCGAGTTCATCATCCCGTAACCGCGGAGCCGTCCGTCCGGCAAAGCGAAGCCGTGCCCCCAGGAGCCGACCGCGCTCTGGCCGTTCGCCGCCTCCAAGGCGAGCCGCTTGAGCCCCGGCATGACCGACTGGTCACCGGTGGCCATCACGTATTCGGCGAGGAACATCGTCACGTAGCCGTAGTACCAGGACTGCATCGAGTCCGCTTTGAAAGCCGCCGCCCATTCGGCCTCCTTCTTCACCAGCGGCAGATGCTCGGGATCGCCGCCGGCAAGCAAGGCCAGCGCGTTCATCGCCCGCGGAATCGGGTTGTGCTTCCGGCCGTATTCCGGATCGGCCATGCGCCCCGCCAATGCCTTGAGCCCCAGTTGCAGCACGCGCCGCGACTTCGGGCAATCGTAGGGCGCGGTGGCGCTGTAGGTTCCCAGCACCGCGAGTTTCAAGACCACCTCCTCCGACTTGCCGGCCCGCCAGCGGGTGAGCCCGAGCTTGCCGTCGCCGGCCTCCGCGGCGCTCAGCGCCTTGCCCAGTTCCGTCCGCGGATCGGAGGCAAAGGGCTTGCCGCCGGCACCGAGGATCACGTCGCCCGCCGCGAGCACGCCGTCGGCCGGCGATCCCGGATCGACCTTGGTGATCGAGACCTGCCGCGCGTCGCTGGTGACCATCTTGTCGGAGAACATCCAGCCGCGCGCCCCGGTCGCCCCGAGGTTCCAGTCGTGCGTCGCCCCGGCGGGAATGGCCTCTCCCTTGGTGAAATCGGGGAGCGTCAGGGTGCCTCCGCCCCCGGCGGCCGAGGCAAGGTGGGACGGGCCGCACAGGACGGCGAGCCCGAGAATGAGGATTGCTGGCTTCATGAATTTGCTTTTCCGGTGGAGGGGAGTTCGATCCGCGCTTCGGCATGGCCTTTGCCGCTGCCGCCCGGGCTCTACGCGGATCCGTGGCGGAAATTTACATCCGCGTGTCGCATTCCGGAGGCGGCTCGGGCCGGATTGACTCAGCACCGCGTTAACCGGGACGCGGTCTGCATCCAGCACCAATGCGCCACCCGCTCAGGCAAACCTTCGGCCTGGCCGGGAAGAACTCCGGGCGGCTCCTTCCGCAGGATGCCGCAAGCCCATTGAACCCCGGGGCCACCGTCCGCTTGAGCCGCGTGGCTTGTCACCATCCCCCCCAGAGCGCGGTTGCAGCCGGGGGCCCGAGTGGGGGACAGCGGACGGAACAGCACCAGGGTCTGACCGATTCACGATACCAAGCCCCCTGTCCTGAAGAGACTGAAATGTGATCTTGCGAGATTAAGGTAGGGACGCCGGTTGCCCGACGCCCCCCTTGCAGATCCCGGCGTGCGGAACTACCGCACCGGGCTCCTCAGGAATGCGCGCAGGTGGAACTTCGATCATGATTGGTGTCCAGTTGGTTGACGGCTTCATATCGTGCCGTGCGGGGCTTGTCGAGCTTGCGGCCAGGGCTTCTCCACGACGCGGGGCATCGGGATTTCCCAACGTTCCCAGGCTTCCATGAACGCGGTCATGTTGTAGCTGCGCCGCTGGCTGCGGCGGTTGAGCCACTTGTAGACCAGCCGCTGGGCGAACCATGCGAACCGGCCGTTGCGTTCCGAGTTCCCGATCACGCCGTAGTAATTCCACACGCCTCTCAGCTTGTTCTTGAGCGTGGCGATGATCTCGGGGAGCGGGAGGCTCCGCGATTTCTTCAGCCAGTCCTTGAGGGCCTTGAGGCCGTTGCGGAACTTCTTCGCGTTGGTCACACGCCGCACCCGCCAATACTTCGGATTGTGCCGGCTCTTCCCCCAGAAGAAGTCGAAGCCAAGGAAGGTGAACTTCCCGCTGCTTTCGGCTTCCCACCGGTTGAACTTCACCAGCGCGCTCTTCTCATCGGCGAGTTCAAGGCCGAACTTCGCCAGCCTTGCGGGCAGTTCCCGCAGGTAGGCTTCGGCGTCGTCCTTTCTCTGGAAGCAGACGATGCTGTCGTCCGCGTAGCGCCGGAACATCACGCTGCCTTGGCTCCTTTCGGCCACCACCTTCTTGATCCACAGGTCTTGGACGAAGTGCAGGTAGATGTTTCCCAACAGGGGCGAAATGATCCCTCCCTGCGGCGTGCCCTCCGTGGAGGGCGACCAATGGTGTAACTCTTCCATCACCCCGGCCTTGAGCCATTTGCGGATAATCCGGATCAGGCCGCGGTCGGCAATGCGTTGCTCCAGCATTCTAACAAGCCAGTCGTGGTTGATGTGGTCAAAGAACCCCCTGATATCCGCTTCGACGACCCACCGGTGCTTGCCGTCGTGCAAAGCCTCACCCAGTTCCTGGGTGGCCTTGCGCGGGCTGCGCCCGGGACAACCGAGCGCAGCGAGATGGCCAGCCTGACTGCCTCCCACTTCCCGCTGGCAACAGCCGATGCTTTCGTCGACGAAGTCGTTTTCCCAGATGGGTTCGAGGATCATCCTCACGGCTTGCTGCACGATCTTGTCTTCCAACACGGGGATGCCCAGCGGTCGCAGTTTACTGCTTCCGGCTTTCGCAATCCACCGGCGTCTTACGGGCAGGGCTCGGTACTTCCCTTCCTTCAGACGCGATTCCAATGCCAACAGGTTCTCGTCGAGATTCACCGCATACTCCGCGTGAGTCACGCCGTCGATACCCGGCGCGGCCTTGCGTTTGAGCATGCGGAACGCCTCTCCGAGCAACTGCCGGTCGAGTAGGCGGGCGAGTCCCCGGAAGCGATGCTCCGGCTCCTTCCCCGCTTTGGTTCCCAGTGCGGACAGGGTGCGTGACACGCCTTGATCGAGGGTCTTCCGTCCTCGGGCGTGGGTGCTTTGTCCGCGTTGCATTCCTGCCTGATCCTTCGCCGTGCCTGCACGCCGAAGCCTCGGCGTAGGCGTGTGGTCGGTGTTACCGCCTCTGACTACTATGGGCAGGTCTGAGTCCTGACCGCTTTTGGCGACTCCTTCTGTGGGTTGGAAGTCGTTGGACCGCTGAAGGTAGATCTCTCCATCGGCCGGGGCGATCAGGCGTCCCGAGTTCAAGGTGCCACCCTCCGCAGGGTGGTTCATCTTTCGCTTCTCTTCACACATGCAACGACCTGTGACGACCCCGGTGGGATCTTGGGCGCTTGCCTCTGACGCGCCTTCCGATGCTGGATTCTCCATAACGTTAGTGGATCTCCTCCCACATGTCACTTTTACGGGGCTGCATTAGTCTTCAGGCGGGTGCGAACCGCCCTGTGGCCTGCGTGATTCCCTGTGTACGCTTCAATCGTGCCGTTCCCCCATCCTTCGGCCGCAATGGCTTCCGGGATCATGTTGTTCACGCGGTGCCTCCCGCGAATGTTCAATGGGTTAGCTGACACAACTGCAACACTCGGTAGTTTCTACTGGCTAGGTTTTGAAACATCAGGTCTTTCACCTGAAAAGAAGCGCCTTGCTTATCTCGCCGCACAACGATGAGCGCGTTCACCACTACCAGCGGGGGCGCGCGTCGATCACGGGTTGGAGGTTAAAATCAGGGTGAATCATCGAAACTGAACGGCTGGTAGTGGTTGTCACGGCGCGGCTTGTGTGTGCCCAGCATGGGCACGTTGTAAACGGGGTTCAAGTCCCCTGTGGAAATACCAGAAATGAAACGAAACCACCACCAGAGGCCAAGCGCGGAAGGGCGACCGACCGCGTGAAGGAAGG
>JBIPNO010000199.1:0-2814 GCA_044372775.1 Haloferula sp. | reverse complement strand
TGGTCCGCGCGGATCAATGGGAGCAGGTGTTGTGGCCATGAGGCCACCTTAATCCCGACCTATTCAATCAACAATAGGAAGTCAGGATTTCGACACCCGGTCGAGCCGAGTCACCACTTCGACGTGGTGCGTGTGCGGGAACATGTCGACCACGACTGCCTCGACGGGCTGGTATCCCTCGGATGCGAGCAGGGCGACGTCGCGGCCGGCCGCGGCGGGATCGCAACTCACGAGGAGGAACCGATCGGCCTCGGCAGCAGCCAATACCTTCACGGCCTTCCGGCCAAGACCAGCGCGAGATGGGTCGGCGATGACGAGATCGGCCGAAGGGACGCGGAAACGTTCAATTGAGGTGCCTACGACCCGAACATCGAGGTCGGCGAGATTCACCTTTGCGTCGGCCACCGACGAACGTCCTCGCTCAGCGGCCACAGCGCGCCAGCCCTCTCGCCCAGCAAGCAGACTGCCGGCAAAGAGCCCGACGCCGCAATACGCGTCGATCAGCGTGGGTTGGTCAAGCGTGGAATCTTCGATGATGTCGGCAGCCATTTGCGCGACAACGTTGGCTAATGCCTCGGCCCCATCGGGACGAGTTTGGAAAAACGATTCCGCCGAGATGCGCCAAACACGCCCCGCAACTTCCTCGTGGATCCATGCTCGACGTCCGGCTTTGAGTTCATCGACACCAATGACGAGGACATCGGAAGGAAGACGGACCCCAGACGCTGAAGGCGTAACGACAGCGATTCGCTCGCCTGTCGCAGTCCCGACGCGGAGGGTCACTTCGGTTGCGCTTCCAAAGTCGCCGTCGGCCAAGAGTTCCTCAAGTAGAGGATGCGCAACTGCGCATGAGGACAGCGTCAGCACGTCGTGACTCGATCCCATACGAAGCCCGGCCCGGCCACCAACAACGGCGGCGCGCAGGGTCGTGCGAAATCCCCATGGATCCAGCGTCGCTCCGACGCGTACCTGAGGTTCTTTCCATCGGCCAAGTCGACGAAGTGCATCGGAAACGATGTCGACCTTCGCTACCAACTGAGCATCGTGGCGCAAATGGGCAAGATCGCAGCCGCCGCAGCCTTCGATGACATGGGGACATTCGGGTTCAATCCGTCCCGGCGAAGGGGTGACGACCTTGATGATCCGTCCGTGTTCGCTCCCGCGCCGCTCAATGACTGAGACTTGGAGGCGCTCGCCAGGCAAGCCACCGTCGACAAGAACGACGCGACCGTCCTCTCGACGAGATAAGCCGACGCCGCCAGCCACCAAACGCTCGACGTCCACGAGCACCGAACGATCGGACATTCTGTTGGAGGCTGGATCAGAACCAGAAAGGTCGGTCACCTATGCAGCGTAGGCGGGTATCGTCGCTTCACTGATCAACTCGAAGAAAGTTCGCCATGTCGACTCCTTCATCACCGCGGCCCATCGAAATCTCACCATCGGTACTCACCGCCGATTACTCACGCCTCGGTGAGGTATGCGTCGAGCTCGAGAAGGCCGGGGCCGACCTCATTCACTGGGATGTCATGGACGGCAACTTCGTTCCCAATTTGTCATTCGGCGCAGAAGTGATCGCCTCGATTCGGCCACTACTGACGATCCCGTTTGAAGCACATCTCATGGTCACCGAGCCAACGTGGATTCTCGATGCCATGGTCAATGCTGGCTGCAGCACAGTCATGGTCCACCAAGAAGCCTGTCTGCATCTCCACCGCACACTTGGTCGCATTCGCGAACTCGGCGCCACTCCAGCCGTTGTCATCAACCCCGCCACCCCACTTGAATCAATCGTTGAAGTTCTTGACCTCGTCGGTCTTGTACTTGTGATGTCGGTGAATCCAGGCTTCGGTGGACAGTCGTACATCGCATCAGTTGAATCCAAGATGCGTCGACTTCGCGAGATCATTTGCGAACGAGGACTCGACATCGACATTGAGATCGATGGCGGCATCGCCCCGTCGACCATTACATCGGCAGCTGCTGCCGGCGCGAACCGATTTGTCGTTGGCAGCGCAATGTTCCGAGACCCCCAAGGTTTTGAACACGCCACCGCGGAGCTTCGCTCGCTCGCTTCAGTTGCGACCATCTGAATCGATGCCTTCGCCCCGGCCCCGTCCCCGAGCGGTGCTCGTCGTCATCGCTCTTGTCGTCCTCGCTGTTGCGGGCGCAGGTTTATGGATGGTGCTTGACAGGCCCGAGACTCGTTCTGCGGAAAAGTTGTGCGCACAACTCGGCGCAGTCACATCTCTGTCGAGTTCCCTCGTAACACTCGACCCGACCACGCTGGGGCCACAGGTTGCCGAACTACAACGCGCAGCAGCGGTAGCGCCGTCAGATATCCAGGCCCAAATGACGGTATTGGCATCATTCGTCGAAGAACTTGCCGATGCGGTGCGCGCTTCGCCCGTCGATAAGAAGGCGACTCTTGTCGCCGCACTCGCAGAACGGCAAGATCGCGTCGACGAGGTGACGGCTTCAGGGCAAGCCGTTGAAGCCTGGGCAATCACGAACTGTGGAGTTCCGCTGCGTACGACGACAACGCAAATATCTTCCACCACTTCTCGCCGTTAACTCACGCTGCCGGTGGCCTGCCGCCCGTTGGTCACAAGATTCGACTGAGGAAGTTCATCGATCCGGAACTGATGAACCGCGACGAGGGATGCGCTACAGCGGGGACGTGGCTGGCCTCTATCACCCTATGATTTGCCCGTGCCGAAGTCGATAAGGGACGAGTTGTCGGGTGGGACGCGGACTTCGGTCGGCCAAGCTGAATCCGTTGCGAAAAAGGCTCTCGTCTCGGCACCACTCAGG
>JBIPNO010000197.1:0-2820 GCA_044372775.1 Haloferula sp. | reverse complement strand
TCGGATCCATCGACTTGGAGTGAGACTATAAGTAGTGTTACACCCGAAGTTATAGCAATTAACAGTGCGGCAAATGGGATTCTTTTCTTTCCAAAGTAACGCAAAACCAACAAAAGAATAAGCGGCCAAACTACATAGAACTGTGCCTCAACTCCCAAGGACCAGGTGTGTTGTAGAAGCGCAGGCCTACCAATGGCCTCGAAGTAGTCAGTTTCACGAAAAATTAACCACCAATTCATTGCTCCAAAAATTGCAAAAGGGGTATCTATCAGGAATCTGCGCATCGTATCCGGAGCCCAAAAACCTACGATTATTGTTGTAACAAAAACCATAAAAAGTAATGGTGGAATCAAGCGCCTAAAGCGGGCTGCATAAAAAGCGCGAAGATCAAGTCCGCCACTTCGCTGTATTGAATCTAGAAGTAGTCGAGTAATGACATAACCTGAGATAACAAAGAATAGATCTACTCCTAAAAATCCACCTGGGATCCACGAAAAATCTAGGTGGTAGAGAATTACGGCAATGACGGCAACTGCACGCAGTCCATCTATCGCTGGGACATGTCGAATTCCCCGAGTGATAGACATAATTTATTGAGTACTAGAAATTAATGCTCAGATTATTTCTTTGCAGTCTTCTTTTTTGAACTCGAACTAGAAGACTTCTTAGCAGTTTTCTTACCGGAACCCTTTGGGGCAGCCAATGCCGATTGTGTTCTCTGGCTAGAAACTCTCAAAGGACCTGAATTAATGAGTGTGTCGTTGGGATTGAGATTTTCTAAGATACTTTTTTGTAGCTCTTCCAATTTTTGAAAGGCTCCATCGAGCCGATTTCGAGATTGCTGAATCGAAGACTCTGCGGAATCTAGCGCTTGCTTTTGAATTCTGTATAAGCGTTCTGCTTCGCCAATCGCCCCATTTAGCCATTGGCGATAGTTTGTAATTTCCCCAGTTGCAGTCGAGATGATTCGCTCACCTTCGCGCTTTGCGGCATAAGTCAGCGCAGTGACTTCGCGCTTACTTTTTTCTAGAAGATCCTCAGCCTCAGTCTCTGCTTCTGCAACTTTCTCTTCTGCTTCTGCTTCTGCCGCTTGAATATATTTTCTACCTCGTGATTCGGCGCTAGTAAGAATTGATCTAGCCTTTAGATCAGCAGATGCAAGTTCTTCCTTTGTCGCACGTGTGGTCTCAGCAATTAAACGTGCAGCAGCTGCCTGGGCTTTACTCTCACGAGCTTGCGCTGATTTAATCATTGACATCGCAGTCTCTGTCGCAAGAATTTCAAACTCTTCACGCGTTAAACCAGTGATATCACGGCGAGATTTCAAATCTGCAATTTGTGCTTCAAGTTCTCGAATGCGATCTACAGAAGATGTGGAAGGAGCACTTGAATTGTTATCGTCACCTGTAAAGCCAACCCAGCCGAGGAAATTCTTCTTTTCTGCCATCTTTGGACCCCATTACTCAATGATTTAGAGCCCTAGGTTAGGGCACCACCCTAGTTACTGTAAATCGCGACTGAGATCGCTACGTACTGAGAGATCCAAGCGGCAAGCACGAAAACGTGAAAAAGTTCATGAAATCCGAAATATTTTGCACTGCGCCCAGGGCGTTTGAGCGCGTAAAAAATGGCACCAACTGTATAAAAGAGTCCACCGATAAGAATTGGAAGTAACACCCACAAACCACCCTCTCGATAGAGCGCAGGGGTATAAGCCACCGCAACCCAACCCAGGACTAAATAATTGCCAACGTATAGCCAGCGGGGTGCATTAATCCAAAAAACTCGAAGCCCAACACCAAAGAATGCACCCACCCACACAACAAAAAGCAGAATGTTTCTTTCGCGACCTTCTAGGAGCGCTACGGCAAATGGAGTATACGAACCTGCAATGAGTAAGTTGATATTTGCATGATCCCAACGGCGCCACATCATTTTCTTTGTAGGAACCCAAGGGACGCGGTGGTAAATAGCAGAAACACTAAATAGCATGATTGCAGTAGCTGCATAAATTGAGACAGCTACCTTGAATGGCTCTCTACTTAATATAAATAAGACGAGTGATGCAATTATTACGATCGGTGTTGCGCCCAAGTGAAACCAACCACGAAGCTTTGGCACCACCGTTTGATTCATCTGACAACCATACGGGTTGAGTAAGCGGCCAGCTCATGCGATCTGCATTTTCTGTGGCGCCAGAGGTGATCACCTTGAGGGTGAATCTGGGGTGACACTACTGACAGGTAACCCAATTTAGGCTGGAATTGAGAGATACCACTAGAAAAATCATCACAAAAGTGAGAATTTAATGAGGTGTTTTCCCCCAAATTGATGCATACTTTTATATGTCGTTGATCGAAGGGGCTCCTCGAGGACTCCTTATGGACAATGGTTTCAGGGGTCGAATGACCAATGAATATGATCCTCATGGAGGAATAAATACATGTTTATTCAACTAGATAGCAACCAATGGAACCTCGTTTACAACGTGTTCTCATTTGGTTTGATCTCAATGCTCGCAACTACTGTTTACACATTAGTTTCACAGCCTAGAGTTCTAGCAAAGTACCGCACAGCTTTAGTGATGTCTTCAATGGTTACATTTATCGCTGGCTACCACTACCTACGCATCTTTGATTCATTCAAGCATGCATCTGAGGGTGGAAAAGTTCTACTTGACGGTTCACAGGATGCATTCAACGAGGCATACCGCTACGTTGACTGGCTATTGACTGTGCCTCTACTACTTGTAGAAGTTATTGCAGTTCTAGCACTTGCAAAGGAAGTTTCACGTTCACTTATCATGCGCCTTGTTCCAGC
>JBIPNO010000012.1:0-122646 GCA_044372775.1 Haloferula sp. | reverse complement strand
AGCAAGCCCTGAAGGTGAGCGGTCTGATCTGAATCCAGTACAAGGGGCTTGGTCGTCCGAGACATGCGACAATCCAAAGCACATTCCCCTCCAAAAGCCTAGTTATTTTCAGGACGGTGCACTAGGGGAGCGTGATTTCGAGCGTGAGCGGGTTTCTCCCGAAAGCCCCCTCCCGAACTTCCACCGTGGACTCTCGGACAAAGGAGCCTTGGGCATCGTAGTCGCGGATGGCACAGGCATGGAGCACGCCGGTGGTGTCGCCCTTCTCCGCGCAACTGAAACTGAGAAAAAGGCGGCCACCGCCCGCGTGGTCGGGACCCAGCTTGTCGAGCAACGGCGTGAGATCGATCCCGAGTTCGAGCGGGCTGTCATTTCCAGGTCCGGCGAGAGGGACCTCGCCGACGTTGTTCTTCCGATCGCCGAAGAGCGGCCAGCCGTTGAGGACTTGCGGTGCGAAGTCGTGTTCGGGTTTCGTGGCGTCTTTGTCGCCGGCGATTCCGATGGTCATCCGCAGGTCCGAGCGCTTGTTGCAGGCGAGCTTTAGTTTCAGGGTGCGCTCGGGGACATGCCGGCAAACCTCCGTCCGGCCGAGGTAGTTTCCGCGTTCCCAGGTGGGATCGACCATCGCGCTGTAGAGCAGGTAGATTTTGCCGTCCTTCGACCACGTGCTTCCCCATGAGTTGACCACGATGAAGGCACCACGCTCCCGATCCGCGAGGGTAACTTTGCCATCGCCATTGATATCAATGTCACTGCTGATTTTTCCATCGGCATTCACATCGAATCCGACCTGGTCATCGTATCCCACACAAGTGATGCCGTGCCCGTAGCCGCTGGGCCCCCACCGGATCCACAAGTCTTCACCCGCCAGATACTCGCCTTCGGGAATCGTCTTCGTGACCTGTTCCAGCTTGCCCATCCGGCCGTCCAGCGCCATCAGACCGCCGATGGGTTCCTTCCCCTTTTGGGGTTGGTTGCGGTCGAAGAGCCAGCCACGGGCTTCGTCGACCTGCGCCGCGGTGGCGACCGGGGTGTAGCGATAGCCGGCGATGCGATATTCCATCGCTTCACGCCAGATGGGGTAACCGTCCGCCCACGAGCCGATCTTGTCTTTGTCACCTTCGACGCGTCCGTAAGATTTGACGGTGGGAATTCCGAGATGCTTGGCCGTTTCCCAACCGTGATGCGCTTCCGATCCCTGCGCGCTGTTGGCGGCATTGCACATGTTCCAGGAAAAATCGGCGGGGAACTGCGTGGCGGTCGTGCTGGCCTCGGTGCCATTCAGGACGTTCATTTCGTAGGTGAAAATCGAGGCGATCGCCGTGAATTGACCGCAGGCTCCGCCCTTCTGTTTGTAGATCGGAGGGAATTGCGGGCGGGTGGAGTTATCGACGCGCGACGGCAGTCGGCGGATGTCGACGGGCGTCTCGCCGATGTCAGGTCCTTTTGCGTCACGCCAGGTGTCGTAATCTTTCCCCGTCGACGGAGGGCGTGAAAACGGACCGGGATAGGCGGCGCGCGCGGGGCTGTCGGCATCGTCCGCCATCACCGGGGTGATGGAGCCGGAGCTGAAGATGAAAGTGGCGAGTGGGAGATATCGAAGGACTAGGATCATGGGTTGCTCCGGGTTGGGCGGGGTCCAGAGGCGGATCTCAAGACGGGGCTCATTACGCCCGGTGGGGGCGGGTCTTTCGAGAACGGATCTCCTGCGCATGCCTGAAGGCATGCACGGCGATGAGACCGGCTGGTCGCCTTTTGAGATCCGCCGAAAGCGGTGCCCGCCTCCCGCCTAGTCCTCGCTTTCCTCTTCGCCCTTCACTTCTTTCTCGAAGGCCTTGGCCTTCTCGCGGTCCGGTGCGCCGTTGAGTTGGGCGACGACTTTCTCGCAGGCAGCGTCGGTCACGATGATGCGCGGCAAGCCGCCCTCGCTGGAAACCACGGCGGGCAGCTTGTCCATGTCCTTGTCGCCCTTGTCGATCTCCACCATGACGACCTCCGAGCGGGGGACGGCCTTCTTCACCGCGTTGTTCGCGGCGTTGACCTTTTGAATGCAGGTCGGGCAATTCGGCAGGTAGTAATCCTGGTAGAACACGAAGGCGATCTTCTTGCCGGACTTGGCGGCGGATTTCTTCGCGGATTCCAACTTGCGTTCCGAGAAGCCCGCGAAAGCGGTCGAGGCACAAGTCAACAAAATGGTCGACAGGACGATGGCTCGTTTCATGGTTTGGTCTGGTTTGGTTTGTTAGGCGTCCACCAGCGACCTTGCGTATCGCAGGGTGTCGATGTCTGCGGCGGACTTGTCGCGGCGGATAGCGTGGATGCGGGGGAAGCGCATGGCGAGGCCGGAGTCGTGGCGCTTCGAGGGCTGGATCGAGTCGAAGGCGATCTCGAGGACGAGGTTCGGCTCGACGTGGTGCTTGCGGCGCTCCTTCGACAGGGTGTGGCGCTGGAAATGGGCGGTGAGTTCCTCGATCTCGGCGTCGGTGAGGCCGGAGTAGGCCTTGCCGATGATGCGGAGCTCGCCGCTGGCCTCGTCGCGGACGGCGAAGGTGTAGTCGGAGAGCACCTCGGCACGCTTGCCGTGGCCTTGCTCGGCGGCGACGACGATGCAGTCGAGGGTGCTCGAGGTTTTCAGCTTCAGCCACGCCTTGCCGCGGCGGCCGGGGGAGTAGGGGCTGGCCGGGTCTTTCGCGATCAGGCCTTCGTGACCGTCGGCGCGGGCCTGCTTGAAGGCGGCTTGGACGGCGTCGCTGCCGGCCGTGCGGAGCACGGAGATGGGGCAGATGGTGGATGGCGGATGGTGGATGGTGGATAGAGCGACTGCGTCGCCCGGGTCTGCTCTTGGGTCTTCCGTCTTGAAGTCTTGCGTCTCAAGTCGCGCGCGCCGTTGGTCGAGGGGGAGGGCGAGGAGGTCGTCGCCGTTGTGAAAGAGCAGGTCGAAGGCGATGAAGCGGACGGGGGCGGTGGCGCTGGCGGTGCTGCAGGGAAAGAGGTCGCCCTGGGATGTCGAAATGCGGCCGAGGCGGGTCTGGAGGTCGTGGAAGGTGAGGCGGCGGCCTTCGGCGTGGGCGATGATTTCGCCGTCGAGGATGAAGTCGCCGGGGATCGAAAGGGCGGCTGTTAGAAGCTCCGGGAACTCGGCGTCGAGCGGGCGGAGATCGCGGGAGAAGAGGGTGGCCCGATCGCCGGACTTGTGAAGCTGGGCGCGGATGCCGTCGTATTTCGGTTCGAGCCAGAGGGGTCCGGCAGAGGAGGCGGCAACGAGTGAATCGGCGTCGGGCATCGGGGAGGCGAGCATGACCTTGACCGGGACGAGAGGTCGCAGGGCGGCTTCGTGCAAGGCCCGGTGACGGGCGAGGCGGGCGGTGTCGCCGAGGTCGCCGGTGAGCATGTGGGCGTGGCGTACGGCGGCGGGGTCGGCGGCGAAGGCCTCGGCGACGGCTTCTTCGACGAGTCCTTCCTTGAGGCCGATGCGGAGGTCGCCTGTTAGAAGTTTGACCAGCGTTTCACCTTCGGCCGGATGGAGGGTGCGGAGGCGTTCGGCGAGGAGATCGATGCGGGCCAGCGAGCCGGGCGCGGCGGCGAGTTCTTTGAAGAAGGCGGAGAGGCCGGAGAGGTCGAGCGGTTCGGGCTTGAGCGTGAGTTCCTGGAGGAGCAGGCGGGCGGTGCGGGCGGCGTCGTTCTGGGACTGGGAAATCTCGCGGTAGCGTTCTTCGCGGACGCCGGGGAGTTTCAACAGGGCGCGGCGCAGGGTGGCGGAACCGGCTTGGGACGCGCGGCGGTCGGCGGCGCGGGGCAGGGCGCGGCCGGTCAGCCAGTTGGCGGCGAGCGCGAGGTCGTCGTCGCCGGCCAGGCCGCGGAGGTAGGCGGCGAGGTGGCGGATCTTTTCCAGCCGGCTGCTGGTTTCACCGGTCAGTCGGCAAAGGCTGGTGAAGTCGGCGAGCGGGCAGATCGGCCGGACGTGGCGGGCGCTGGCGCTGGTCTGGGTGCCGCTGCCGGCGAGGGCGTTGCGGGCGGGGGGCGGGGAAAGCTGGAGGTCGAGCTGGTCGTTGCCCATCGCCGACCAGGCATCGTGGCCGCGCTGGCGGAGCTCCGCGGCGAACTCGCGGGTGGAGCCGTGGACGGTGAGGATCTTTTTCGGCCGGACGCGCTGGACGCATTCTAACAGACCTGGGTGGTCGGCGTGGTCGGACAGCGGGATGGCTTCATCGACGCGATAGCGGTAGCTCGCGCCCGGGGTCAGGGCCCAGCCGCTGAGCATCGCGACGCGGCGCTTCGGGATGGCGCGGAGGAGCTTGGAGCGGACGGCATTCGGCGGGGCGATGACGGCGTGGCCGGGGGGGATGGTAGATGGTGGATGGTAGATGGTGGATGGCAGATGGGAGATGGGAGATGATGGATCCTCGTTCGCCGAGGCTTTGGAGGATGGGTGGTGGGCGCTGGATAAAGATGATGCCGGGGGCCCGCCCAGGATGAGAGGCTCGGGCAGGCCGCGGACGCCGGCTTCGCGGCAGGCGCGGGTCATTTCGGCGACGCTGGGATGGAGCAGGGCGGGGATGCCGTGTTCGTGGAGCAGGGCGAGCGCTTCCTGGGCCTTGCCGAGGGAGTAGCCGAGGAGCACGGGGACTTCGCCGTCGGCCAGGGCGTCGTGGACGAAGCGGAGGACGGCGCTTTCCACCTCCAGCGGCGGCGGGAAGGCGTAGTGGGGGAGGCCGAAGGTGGTTTCGAGGATGAGAAGGTCGGCCTGCTGGAAGACCACAGGCTCGGCGGTGCGGCCTTTGCGGACCTTGAAGTCGCCGGTGTAGAGCAGGGTGGCGCCGTCGGAAATGCGGGTGACGTGGAGCATCGCGGAGCCGGCGATGTGGCCGGCCGGGAGGAGGCGGAGGCGGTGGCCGTTCCGCTCGATGGCGGCGCTGAAGGGCACGGCGTCGAGCCGTGATTCCGCCAGGCTGTAGCGGGAGCGGATCAGCGAGGCGGTAACAGTGGAACAGAGTGCGCTTTCGTGGCGGGCGAAGTGGTCGGCGTGGGCGTGGGAGACGAATGCCCACGGTTTCGCGTCCCAGGGATCGAGCCAGAGGTCGAGTTCCGGGAGATGGAGGCCGCGTTGGTAACGGACTTCGATCATGGGGGCGGCCGGAGAGTGGAACGGCGGGCGGCGGGGATCAATGCCTGAGGAGGGCGGGCTGGGGAGGGGCAGGGCGAACTTGTTTGGAGAGAAGTCCCCGGAGAGAGCGCTGGTTTCAGTCGGCAGGGGTTGCGGCCTTCGGCTGGGCAAGGACAGGCCGACTGAAGTCAGCGCTCCCAAAGCCGAAGATCGGATTGACGGGCGTTCCGGGAGCGCGACAGGTTCAGGCACCGAACGGCTAACGCATCAAATTTCCATGTCCGAGATCCTGCCACCTGACCGCGCGACGGATCGCGATTCCCTGCCGGGGGCGACCGACTTCCGCTTGGCGCTCGGGGTTTTCCGGGAGCCGTATGCTTGGAAAATCGTGGCGATCGGGCTGCTCGGGGCGCTCGCGGTGATGGCGCTGCTCGGCGCGGGGGTGTGGTGGGTGGTGGCAAAGAGCGGCTGGCTGCATTTCGAATGGGTCGCCCGCTACGAGTGGACCCGCTGGATCTTCGGCGGTCTGGGGGCGGTCGTTTATGTCGTGGCGGCCTGGTTTTTGTTTCCGGTGGTGTTCACCGCGGTGGCCGGGATCTTTTTGGAAGACCTGGCGGACCGGATCGAGCGGCGTCATTATCCGGAGCTGCCGGTACCGCGGAAAGTGCCGGTGGCGGAGCAGGTCTTCGCGTCGGTCCGCGGCTTGCTGCGGGGTCTCTTCTGGAACGCGCTCGCCTTGCCGCTCTACTTCATCCCGGTGGTCAATGTGCTGGCCTATGCGGCGGTGAACTCCCGCTTGCTGTCGCGGGAGTACTTCCAAGTGATCACGCTGCGGCATTTTCCGGCCGGGGTGACCGGTGACTGCTTCCGCCGCCACCGGCCCCAGTTGTGGCGGGAGGGGCTGGTGCTGATGCTGCTGTTCCTGATCCCGGTGGTGCAGTTGGTCGCGCCTTTGTTGGCGACGGCGCTGGCGGTGCATCGGTTGTGGCGGCGGGAGGACGGGATCTTGCGGCGGGAGCTGGCGGTGAAAGTGGGGAGCTGAGGTTCTGTGCGGATGCTTTACGGCGGGCGGGACCGGCCTAGGGTGGGCTCATGCGATTTTGGTGGACCCTTCTCGCGGCTGCTGCCGTTCATGCGCAGGACTTTCCGGAGCCCTACGACAGCGAGCGGGTCGCAGGCTCGCCGATGCCGGCGGAAGAAGCCGCGCGGACAATGAAGTTGCCGCCGGGTTTCAAGGCGACGGTCTTTGCCGCGGAGCCGGACATCCGCAATCCGATCGCCTGTGCCTGGGACCCTCGGGGGCGGCTTTGGGTGGCGGAGAATTTCACCTATGCCGAGCGGCCGAAGCGCTTCGATCTCGCGCTGCGGGACCGGGTGGTGATCCTGGAGGATGCCGACCACGACGGCCGCGCGGAGAAGCCCCGCGTGTTCATCGATACGGTGCAGCGGCTGACCAGCGTCGAGATCGGCCGCGGCGGGGTGTGGCTGATGTGCCCGCCGCAACTGCTCTTCGTGCCCGATGCCGATGGCGACGATGTCCCTGACGGCGCGCCGCAGGTGATGCTCGACGGCTTCACCGTGGCCGATGGTGGTTACCACAACCTGGCCAACGGCTTGAAGTGGGGACCCGACGGCTGGCTTTACGGCCGCTGCGGTCATTCCTGCCCGGGCAGGCTCGGGGTTCCCGGGACGCCGGACCAAGAGCGGATCCCGGTCCACGGCGGCATCTGGCGATTTCATCCGGAGCGCAAGACGGTGGAAGTGCTCACCCACGGGACGACCAATCCCTGGGGCTTCGACTGGGACCGGCACGGCGAAGGCTTCTTCGTGAATACGGTCACCGGGCATCTCTGGCATCTGATCCCCGGCGCGCATCTGGTGGACTCGAATTCTTCGCCCAACCGCTCGGTCTATCAGCGGATGGACACCATCGCCGATCACTGGCACTTCGACCGGGGAACCGGTTGGAAGAAGTCGGTTGCGGATGCCGCCGATGCCTTCGGCGGTGGCCACGCCCATGTCGGGGCAATGATCTATCAGGCGGACCAGTGGCCGGAAGAATACCGCGACAAGCTGTTCACCCTGAACTTCCACGGGCGGCGGGCGAACGTGGAGAAGCTGGACCGGCAGGGCAGCGGGTATGTCGGACGGCATGAGCCCGACGTGTTCTTCTCGCAGGATCCGTTCTTCCGCGGGATTGAAATCACCACGGGTCCCGATGGCAGCGCGTTCATCCTCGACTACAGCGACACCGGGGAGTGCCACGAATCGACCGGCATTCATCGGAGCAGCGGTCGGATCTTCAAGATCAGCCACGGGGAGCCGGTGAAGCCCGACCTTGGGGATCTCGTAGAGGTGACCGCTGAAGGGGTCGGACGGCTGTTGGAACACCCGAACGCGTGGTTTTTCCGGCAGTTGCAGAAGCTGGAGATCGGAGAGGGTTTTGCGGGCCGTCTTTCCTCCGCGTCGCCCTCCAGCCGGGATCGCCTGCGCTTGATGTCGCTGCTCTTCACCCGCGGAGAGCTGCCCCGGGAGCGGCTGTTAGAAAGCTTGCTGGATCCGGATCCCCATGTCCGGGCGACTTCGATCCGCTACCTGCTGGACGGCTATCCCATCGACACGATCACGGGGCCTTTGCCGCATTTCCAACAATGCTCCGATCAAGCGATCCTTGAAGCTTTGACGGAACGCGTACGACACGACGACAGCTCTTTCGTCCGGTTGGCGCTCGCTTCGTCGCTCCAGCGGATCGCGCCGAAGGAGCGGGAAAGGCTGGCGATCGCGCTGCTGGCTCACGCCGCGGACGCGGGGGACGCGGCGCTGCCGTCGATGGTCTGGTACGGCATCATTCCGCTCGGTCAGAAGGATCCCGGGGCCTTGGTGCGCATCGCCAGGGGCTGCCAGTGGCCTGACACCCTGCGGTGGATCGCGCGGGATCTTGCGGGCCGCATTGGGAGCGATGGGAAGCCGCTGTCCGATCTGCTGTCGGTGGTGGGTGGTTCCCAGCGCGCGGCGGTGTTGCATGGGGTGGGGGACGCGCTGAAGGGATGGCGGAAAGCTTCCGAGCCGGAGTCGTGGGACGCTTTCGCCGGGGCCTTCACGGATCCGGCGGAGCGGGATCTCGTGCGGGGGATTGGTGCGGTGTTTGGTGATGAGCGGGCTTTGGAGGAGTTGAAAGCGATCGCTTCCGATGGCTCGGCACCGGTTTCACGGCGCGTGGCCGCATTGGGCACGCTGATCGATCATGGGCCCGGGAATCTCCGTGCCCTCTGCGAGTCGTTGATTGAGGTGAAGGGGCTCAGCACGACGGCAGTCCGCGGGCTTGCCGGCTTCGACGATCCGGCCGTGGGAAAACTGCTCGTGCGGAGCTTGGACCAGCTGGAAGCCAGCGAGCGGGCCGCGGTGGTCGGCACCCTGGCTTCGCGCGTTTCGTTCGCCAGGACTCTGTTAGAGGAGATCGCCGCCGGCCGCATCGCACGCGGGGAAATCTCCGCATTTCATGCCCGGCAGATCCGCTCGCTGGGCGACGACGCTCTTTCCCAACAGCTCGCCGAGGTCTGGGGCGATGGGCGCGAGACGAGTCAGGAGATGTCGAAGAGCATCGCGGGATTCAAGTCCCGGCTGACGCCCGGTGAACTGGCCAAGGCCGACCTTGCCCGCGGCCGGGTGCTTTACGAGACCAGCTGCGCGGCTTGCCACCGGTTGCATGGCGGGGGTGGCGATCTTGGCCCCGATCTCACCGGTTCGGGGCGCGGAAACGTGGACTACCTGTTAGAAAACCTCGTCGATCCCGGCGCGGCGGTGAGTGCCGGTTACCGCCTGCATCTCGTGACGCTGAAAGACGGCCGGGTGATCTCCGGGATCCTCGCGGGCCAGACGGAGCGGACGCTTTCCTTGAAGCTTCCCGGGCAGGAAATCACCGTCGAACGGTCGGATGTCGCGAAGCAGGAGGTCGCGGCGACTTCGATGATGCCCGAGGGGCTGCTGCTCGGCCTCAAGGCGGCCGAGGTGCGGGATCTCATCGCCTACCTGATGCACCCCGGGCAGGTGGCATTGCCGGAGTAGGAAGCAGAGGAATCACTGCGGCGCGGTCAGTGCCTTGCCGTTGTCGGAGGGGCCGATGTTTTCGAGGAAAGGGACCGCTTTCACCGCCCAGTTCGCGGGATCCGGGTAGTCGGAGGCATCCGAGCCGAAGGTGCGGCGCAGCATGTCGGTGTCGATGATTCCCGGGTTCACCGCAACCGCGGCGAGGCCGGGCGGCAGTTCCTGCGCAAGGGCTTGGGTCAAGCCTTCGACGCCCCATTTCGTGCAACAATAAGGCGCGACTCCGGGAGAGGTGGAGCGGCCCCAGCCCGAGGAGAAATTCACCACGACCCCGGTCCCGCGGGCGATCATCGCCGGCAGGAAGCCGCGGCAGACGAGGTGGATGCCCTTCAGGTTCACGTCGACCACGCGGGAGAAATCCTCCGGCGTGACTTCCCACAGCGGGGCGTTGCGGTTGATGGTGGCGGCGTTGTTGAGCAGCAGGTCCGGCGCTCCCGGTCCGGCCAGGATGTCATCGGCGAAGGCGGCGACGGCATCCGGCGAGGTCACGTCGCAGCGGAGGATGCGGTGCTTTTCGCCGAGTTCCCGGGCCAGCGCCTCGACCGCGGAGCCGTTGGTCCCACAGCCGGAAACGGTCCAGCCGCGGGCGGCGAAGGACCGGGCCATCGCGAGGCCGAGGCCGCGGGTGCAGCCTGTGATGAGGACGTGCTTCATGGCGGCAGGTTAGAGCGGCTGGCATGGAATTACAGGCACGATTTCCAATTGGACCGAAGTTGCAGAAAAAGGAGATCCGGGTATTTTCCGCGCATGATCTTCGAAAGCATGATTCTGGCGGTGCAAGGCCAAGCCCAGCAGGGAGGCGGCATCGGTATCGGTTATTTCATCCTGATCGGTGCCACGATGATCGTCAGCATGATGGTCAGCAGCATGCTGAAGTCGCGTTTCAACCAGTATTCGCAGATCCCGCTGCGGATGACCGGGGCTCAAGTGGCGGAGGCGATGCTGAAGCAGAACGGCATCCACGACGTGCAGGTCATCCATACCCCGGGCCACTTGACCGATCACTACGATCCCATCCGCAAGACGGTCAACCTGAGCGAGTCGGTGTATCATGCGAATTCGGTCGCCGCCGCGGCGGTCGCGGCCCACGAGTGCGGCCACGCCTTGCAGCACCAGCAGGCCTACGCCTGGCTGACCTTCCGCTCGAAAATGGTGCCGGCGGTGCAGTTCGCCAGCACGATCCAGCAGTATCTCATGTTCGGCGCGATGCTGGGCGCGGGGCTATTCAACAGCCCGATGATGCTTTGGATCTGGGTCGCGGTGTTCGCAGTCACGGCGTTGTTCGCGGTGATCACGCTGCCGGTCGAATTCGATGCCAGCAACCGGGCGATGGCCTGGCTGGAGCGCAGCGGGATCGCCAACCAGATGGAGCACGACAAGGCCAAGAACGCGCTGTTTTGGGCCGCCATGACCTACGTCGCCGGCGCGGTCGGAGCGGTGGCGCAGATGCTCTACTGGATCGCCATTCTGATGGGCCGGCGCAGCGAGTGAGCGGATCTCACGGGCGCTGGTAAACCCTGACCCAATCGACCGTCATCCTTTGCGGGAAGACGGTCTTTTCATCGGGTGGTCCGGGCCAGCCGCCGCCGACGGCGAGATTCAGGACGAGGTGGAAAGGCTGGTCGAAGGGGGCGGGGTAGGCCCCGCCTTCGCTGCTCCACTTGGTCTGCGTCTGATAGAGCGCGCCGTCGACATACCAGTGGATCGCCCCCTTTTCCCACTCGATGGCGAAGACGTGGAAGTCATCGGCGAAGCTGCCCTTCTTCAGCTCGAAGGGCGCGCCGGTGTGGACGTTCTTCGGCCAGGAGGCGCCGTGATGGAGGGTGCCGTGGACCTTGGCGGGCTCGTGGCCGACCATTTCCATGATGTCGATCTCGCCGCTCGAGGCCCAGCCGCCGTAGGCCTCTTTTTCCGGCAGCATCCAGATCGCGGGCCAGATGCCGCGGCCGGTGGGGAGCTTGGCGCGGACCTCGAAGCGGCCGTAGAGCCAGCTCGCGCGGCGCTTGGTCCGAAGTCGGCCGGAGGTGTATTCCTTTTCAACCCCCGCGGCGTTGAACTTCTGCTTGCGGGCCTCGATCACCAGGTGGCCGTCCTCGATGCGCAGGTTCTCGGGGCGGTCGACGTAATACTGCATTTCCCCGTTGCCGCCGCCGTGGCCGTTTTCCTCGACGGCCCATTTCGAAAAATCGATTTCCTTGCCGTTGAACTCGTCCGACCAGACCGGCTTCCAGCCCGCGGGGGCTTCGGCATGGGCGAGGGTGGCGGAAAGGAGCAGCAAGGCGGCGAATTTCATGGGTGAAGTGAAACAGCTCCGGGCTCCGGGATCTTTCCCGCAGAAAGTCATCGCTCAGGGTAAATGAGTTCCGTCGCGGGCTTGCCGGACGCCTCCGGCAGCGCTTCCATCCGCCCGCGCATGGCAGGTGGCTTTTCATTCGATTCCCTCAACAAGGCCCAGCGGGACGCCGTGGCCTCGCTCGACGGCCCGGTCCTGATTCTGGCCGGGGCCGGCACGGGCAAGACCCGCACGGTGACCTGCCGCATCTCGAACATGCTGCAGGTGGGGATCGCGCCGGAGAACATCCTTGCGGTGACCTTCACCAACAAGGCCGCTTCGGAAATGCGCGAACGCATCGGCGGCATGGTGTCGAAGAAGAAGGCGGAGGCGATGACCGTCTGCACCTTCCACTCGCTTTGCGTTCGTCTGCTGCGCGGCGGCATCCACAAGCTGGGCTACAAGAAGAACTTCTCGATCTGCAGCGGCAGCGACCAGGTCGGGATTATGAAACAGCTGGTGGTGCGGATGGGCGGCGCGGACGAGAAGGTGAAGGCCGAGGCGGTGCTGGCGGAGATTTCCAAAGCGAAGAACCGCGGGGTCGAGCTGAAGGACATGGAGGACGATTTCTTCTCGTCGCTGGCCGTCGCCTATCAGAACGAACTGCGCGCACAGAACGCGGTGGATTTCGACGACCTGCTGGTGCTCGCCGAGCAACTCCTGCGCGAGCACGCCGATGTCCGAGACTATTTCCGCGACGTTTACAAGCGGGTCACCGTCGACGAGTTCCAGGACACCAACGGCTTGCAGATGCGGCTGCTCCAGCAGCTCGTCGGCCCGCCGTTCCACGTCTGCGTGGTGGGCGACGACGACCAGTCGATCTACGGCTTCCGCGGGGCGGAAAGCGCGAACATCCTGGAGTTCGAGCGCTTCTTCCCGAACCCGAAGATCATCCTGTTGGAAGAGAATTACCGCTCGACCCACGCGATCCTGCACACCGCGAACAGCCTGATCCGGCGGAATGTCGGGCGGCGCGAGAAGTCGCTCAAGTCGACCATCCTCGGCGGCGAGCCGGTGCGCCTGGTCGGCATGCCGGGCGACGAGGAAGAGGCGGTGTTCATCGCCGAGGAAATCCTGGCCGACAAGGCGCGCGGCAACCTGCCGTGGGAGCATTTCGCGGTGCTCTTCCGCACCAACAAGCAGAGCCGGAAGATCGAGGAAGCGCTCCGCGAGCGGAAGATCCCGTACCGGATGGTCGGCGCGCAGAGTTTCTACGACCGCAAGGAGGTGAAGGACTCGCTGGCCTACGTCGCCTTGTTCGACGACCCGGAGGCGGACGTGCCCTTGCTGCGGGTGTTGAACGCCCCTCCGCGCGGGATCGGCCAGTCGACCGCGATGCTGGCGACCGACTACAGCCGCGAGATCGGCGCGAGCGTCTGGCGGGCGCTGTGTGACGAGGGTTTCTTGTCCCAGGTCTCGACGAAGGTCCGCAACTCGATCGAGACCTTCACCACCCAGATCCTGACGGCGAAGATGAAAGTCGACGCCAAGGTCATGCCGGCGAACCACGTGCTGAAGGAGTTTCTCGACGAGATCGAGTATCTCCCGTGGCTCGAACGCGGCTGCAAGACGGACAACGAGAAGCAGCAGCGGCAGGAGGGGATCGGGGAAGTGCTGACCGAGCTGTCGAAGGCCTTGCAACGCGGAAAGACGTTGCGGAAGTTCCTCGACGACAGCGCCCTGGCCTCGGACCGCGAGGACGATGATCTGGAGAAAAAGTCGGGCGCGACCTTGATCACGCTGCACGCGTCGAAGGGCCTGGAGTTTCCCAGCGTGTTCCTGGTCGGTCTGGAAGAAGGCGTGCTGCCGCACCAGCGGAGCGTGGTCGAAGGCACCAAGGACGAGGAGCGACGCTTGCTTTACGTCGGCATCACCCGCGCCCAGCAGCGGCTGGCGATGACCTACTGCACGGTGCGGATGAAGTGGGGCCAGGAAGTGTCCTGTCAGCCGAGCAGCTTCATCATGGAGCTCGACGACGAGCACCTGATCCACACCACCTACGACGACATCATGGGCGCGGAAGCCGATGAGGAGGAGCTGGGGAATTTCTTCGGGGGGTTGAAGAACTTTTTGGACGGTTGAGGGAGCACCTCCGCCGCGCTCAGCGCAGCGGATCCGCCGGCACCCCTTGGGAGGTGATCTTGACCGGGTTGATCATGCCTTTCTCGTCGAACTCCAGCTTCTCGACGCAGGTGACGCGGTGGTTGCCATCGGTTTCGCCGAGCGGTCGTAGGGCGCGGAGTAGGTCGGGTAGATCCAGTAGCGGTCGCCGAAGATGATGCCTTCGGGATCAGCATACCAGCCTTCGAAGACCGGATTGCAGGATCTCTTTTCTTCGGCGGAAACCAGCGGCGAGAAGGCGAGAAGGCGAGAGCGGCGGTCAGGGCGGTCAGGGCGGTCAGGGCGGTCAGGGCGGATCGGGTTCATGGTCGTGCCGGGTCAGGCGGAGAAAGACGTCCCGCAGGGCCGGAGGGTTTAGAGCTTTTGGATGGAGCTCCAAACTGCAACCGTCTCTCATTTCCACCCAACCGCGGAGCGCTGGCGGACATCTTTCCATGTCTGGCAGAAGTTCAAGACGTCTCCTGGTTCCGGGTGGATCTTCTGCCGAACGGGGCTAACCCACCGATCCATGAGCGTGCGAAATCTCCTGCTGCCCATTCTCCTCACGCTTCCCGTGCAGGCCGTCACGTTCGGCATGGAGAGCTTCGCCTACAGCGACGGCAATGTCGCCGGGCGGAACGGTGGCAGCGGCTTCAACTACGACCACTTCGATCAGGTCGTCACCGCGACGACCTCCGACTGGGATGCGGTCTTCGGCGCTCCGGTGGTGACCGCCGGCAAGCTCGTCACCGCCAACTCCGGAGCGAAGCGCGAATACAACGGCGACATCGAGGGCGTGGGCGGCCCGGCGAACGACGGCCAGGACAACCACGAGCGCAGCGGTGCGGTCCGCGGCAGCGGCCGGGTCTTCTACCGCTTCGACATGACGCGCAGCGGCGGCGGAAGCTGGAGCGGGGCGAGTTCTTACGACTTCGGGGCCGAGCGGGTGTTCTTCGGTGTCCCCAGCGTGGTCAACCCCGCGTCCGGCAACCTCGAGTTCGGCTGCGAGGTCAGCGGCACCGCCACCCGCTATTTCAGCGGCATCCCGGCCGACGGCACGACGCGCACGATCATCACGGTGCTCGACTTCGACCGCGACTTCATCGGCCTGTGGGTCGATCCTGATCACGACGATTTCTACACCGCCGCCAGCGGTGCCAACTCCTGCGATGCCGGCGGCGTCTATACCGAAGGAAACTGGTCGACCGCGGTCCGCTTCGCCTCCGATGCCACCTGCGAATGGGACAACGTCGCCGTGGCCACCGCGTGGGACGATTTCACATTCATCGATCCCGACACCGACGACGACGGGATGCCGGATGCTTGGGAAAGCGCCAACGGCCTGGTGGTCGGCATCAACGACTCGCTGCTCGATGCCGATGACGACGACCTTTCCAACCTCGACGAGTACCTCGCGGGCACCGACCCCCAGGAATGGGACACCGATGGTGACACCTTTTCCGACGGCGCGGAAGATGCGGCCGGGACCAATCCGTTGAACGCAACCAGCTATCCCGGTGCGGTCCATCCGCCGGCCCTCGTCGGCGGCGAGCGCTTCGACTATCCGGACGGTCCCGTCGCCGGAAAGACCGGCGGGCTTTACTGGGACCTCGACAATTCCACCGAGAACGATCCGTTCACCGGCCACACCGGCTCCGCCGCGGATTGGGATGCGATGTTCGGCACGCCGGCGGTGGTCTCGGGAGTTTTGGTCACCCAGGAAAGCGGGGCGAAGCGCGAATACAACGGGCCAGGTGAAGGGGCCGGAGCCGCCTCCGACGAACGCTTCGGAGCGGTCAACGGCGACCCGGCCTTCGCCTCCCATGCGGTCTACTACAAGTTCGAGATGACCCGCGAGGCGAACACCACGTGGAGCGGCGCGAGTTCGTATGACTTCGGTGCCGAACGCTACCTCTTCGGCGTCCCCGGCGCGGCCAATCCGGTCTCGGGCGTCCGCGAGTTCGCCATCCACGATCTCAACACCGACCAGTGGGCCTACTCCGGCATCGCCCCGGTTCCCGGCGTGAAATACTCGCTGGTCGCCAAGCTCGATTTCGATGCCGATGTCGCCGCGCTTTACCTCAATCCCGACCTCGACGCGGCCGAAGGCGCCAACCTCCCGGTGGCGACCTACCCGCACACCAGCGACAACTGGTCGACGGCCATCCGCCTCGCTTCCGGCGGCACCGGCGCGGTTCAGTGGGACAATGTCCGCGTCGCCCATTCCTGGGCCGACCTGAACGACGGGCCGCCGGTCGCCAATGACGACAGCGCCACCCTCCACCACCTCGGCAAGGCGCGCTTCAAGGTGCTGGCGAACGACACCGGCCTGATCGCAGCTTCCTCGCTGACCATCGCCACGCCGCCGCTTCACGGCACGGCGACGGTGAATCCCGACGGCACGATCCTCTATCAGCACCTCAGCGGCACGCCCGTGTCGGACGTTTTCACCTATCAAGTCCAGGGCGCGGGCAGCGCCCTCACGGACACCGCCACGGTCACGCTGAACTTCACCGCGGCCCCGCGCTTCGACTCCGCCTTCGTGGCGATGCCCGCCACGCCGCCGGTCGGCGCGCTGCGGGTCGAGGATGCCTTTCCCGGTATCACCTTCGATGCGCCGCACGGCTTCTGCGCGGTGACCGGGGACGCCACGAAGCTGTTCGTCGCCGAAGGGGACGGCCGCGTGTTCCTCATTCCCGACCTCAATGCCCCGGCCAAGGTCCTGGTGCTCGACCACAGCGCGGCGGTGCAGCATGACAACAACGAGCTCGCGATGAAGGGCATCGCCGCTCATCCCGACTGGGCGAACAACGGGCAGATCTTCGTGACCTACAACTCGAGCGCCGGCACGGTCCGCCTGTCGCGGTTCACCCTCCAGACCAGCCCGCCCTACACCGCGGGACCGGAGGAAATCCTCATCGAGCAGGACAACGACGACCTTTTCCACAACATCGGCACCTGCCGCTTCGGCCCGGACGGCTACCTTTACGTCGGCTTCGGCGATGAAGGCACGCAGGAAGACGGCCACAACAACTCGCAGCATGTCGACCGCAACCTGTGGTCGAGCATCATCCGCATCGACGTCGACAAGCGCCCCGGCAGCCTCCCGCCGAATCCCGATCCGGGTGCGGATGGCGATCCGGAAGGCAATGATGCCGACCTGGTGATCCCGCGCCCCGGCGGTGTCGCGCGCTACGCCGTCCCGCCCGACAACCCGCTGGTCGGTGCCACGACATTCAATGGCGTCGCGCTCGATCCCGGTCAGGTCCGCACCGAGATCTTCGCCACCGGCTTGCGGAATCCGTGGCAGTTCTCGACCGAGGACCTCGATGGGAACGGCAGCGTGGACGAACTGTGGGTCGGCGATGTCGGCCGCAGCACGCGCGAGGAGGTCTCCATCCTCCTTCCCGGCGGCAACGGCGGCTGGGGCTGGCGGGAGGGGACCCAGGCCGGACAGCGCGTCGGCGACCTGCTGAACGGCGCACCGGAATCCGCCGCCACGCTCACCGAGCCGCTCTGGGACTACACCCACGGCGGCGGAGCCTATCAGGGCCAGTCGGTCACCGGCGGCTTCATCTACCGCGGCACCTCGTTGCCCGATCTGACCGGGAAGTATCTCTGCGCCGACTATGTCTCCGGAAACATCTGGAGCATCCAGCGCACCGCCGGAGCGCCGGTGATCGACCGGCTGGCGGGCGAGATCGCCATCGTGGGCCTGCTTCAGGACCCCGCCAGCGGCGACGTCCTGCTGCTCGACCGCGGCAACAACGGCGTCAACCCGGGCACCGGCGGCATCAAGCGGCTCACGGTCGGCACCGACGACAGCAGCTTCCCGTCCACGCTGGCCGCCACCAATTTCTTCGCCGACCTGGCCGACCTCACGCCGAATCCCGGCGGCCATTTCTACGAGCCGAACCTCCGCTTCTGGTCCGATCACGCGGAGAAGAAGCGCTGGTTCCTGATCCAAAATACGACGGATACCGTAGGTTACGCGCCGGATGCCCCGTGGACCTATCCGGCGGGAATGATCTGGGTGAAGCATTTCGACTACCCGACCCAGTGGGAGACTTTCACCCGCACGGTCGACGGCCAACCGCGCACCGACCGCCGGCCGCTCGCCGGTTCTCCGCGCCGCCGGCTGGAGACCCGCTTCCTGGTGAAGAACGAGGCCGGCAGCTACGGCCTGACCTACCGCTGGAACCCGGCACAGAGCGACGCGCTGCTGGTCGATGACGATGGCGAAAGCGTGCCGCTGGACATCACCCTCGACGGCACGCCGTCCAACCTCACCTGGGACATCCCCTCGCGGGCGGCCTGCATCACCTGCCACACGCCGGAAGCCGGCCACGCGCTGTCGTTCAACACCCGCCAGCTCAACCTGTCCGGCAGCATCGCGGGCGTGTCGGGCAACCAGCTCGGCGTGCTCGCAGCCACCGGCTATCTATCCGGCCTCAATGCCGACCCGGCCGCTTTGCCGCGCCACTTCCGGCCGGACGAAAGCGCGCAGTCGCTGGAAGCCCGCGTCCGCTCCTACCTCGACGTGAACTGCGCCTACTGCCACCAGTCCGGCGGCACCGGCGGCGGGAACTGGGACGGCCGCGCGTCGCTGTCGCTGCTGGAAACCGGCCTGCTCAACGGCGTGACCGTGGAAGCCCCGCTCGATCCCGCCCACCGGCTCGTCGTCGCGGGAAATGTCCCGCATTCCATCCTCTACAACCGCCTCGCCGGCGCGAACGGCTACACCCGCATGCCACCGCTCGGCACCGCGGTGCCCGACCTCGAAGCCGAGGAACTCATCACCGCGTGGATCCGCGAGGAGGTCCATCCCTACGCGACCTACGAGGAATGGCGTGGCGCGAAGTTCGGCAACACGACCTCGCCGCAAGGCCAGGCGGACCAGAATCCGGAAGGAGACGGCCTCGACAACTTCGGCGAATGGGTCTTCGGCACCGATCCCGCGGCGATCGACGACTTCCGCGCCACTCCGCAACTTCTGGTGGTCGCCCCGCAGTCCGGCGTCTTCCGCTTCACCCACCGCCGCCTCCGGATGCACGCCACCGCCGGCATCGACTATGAATATCGTACCAGCGGGAACCTGATCGACTGGGATCTCGCCTCCGTGGTCGAAGAATCCGTCGCCGTTTCCGCGACGGATCCCGCCTACGAGATCGTCACCGTTTCGCTCGCCCCCGGATCGACCGCCGGACAGCCCCGGCTCTTCGTGAAGGTGCAGGTGACGCCCTGAAGAACCATCGCCCGCCATGACGTCGCTTGTTTCCGCCGCCGAGTTCGAGGAACTGCTGATCGCCCAGCAGCCGTCCCTGCTGAACTACATCAAGTCGCTGGTGCCGAACCACCACGAGGCCGAGGACGTGCGGCAGCGGACCAACCTCATCCTCTGGCAGAAGCGCGGGTCCTTCGCGGCCGGCTCGAATTTCCGCGCGTGGGCCTTCACCATCGCGCGTCTGGAGTCGCTCAACCAGATCCGGCGCCAGTACCGCGATCAACGGGTGTTCTCCGACAGCGAGATCCGCGAGAGCGCCGAGGACGGATCGCGGCCGGCCGAGGATGGCCATGAGGATGCGATCAAGGCGCTGCGCGACTGCCTCAGGCGGCTGCCCGACCGCGA
Organism: Haloferula sp.; assembly: GCA_044372775.1. Lineage (GTDB taxonomy): Bacteria > Verrucomicrobiota > Verrucomicrobiia > Verrucomicrobiales > Akkermansiaceae > Haloferula. The sequence goes on along the minus strand of JBIPNO010000012.1, from coordinate 103,377 downwards.
CCGCGAGCTGCTTCTGATGCGCTACGGCAGCGACCGCACGTTGGGCGAATACGCACGGAACCTCAATCGCAGCCCCGGCACCCTCAAGGCGCGGCTTTTCAAGATCCGCGAGAACCTGAGGAAGGGGATCGAGGAGCACCTGCGGCGATCCGAGGGTCCGATTTCGGCGCGGTAGAACGGTGAGCGCCGGCCGGGAGGACCGTCGGAAAAGCCCTTTTGGAAAGAGGTGGCCAAGCGGGCGACCCTGAACGAGGGTCGGGGTTCCGGACTGCGGGAAAGACCACCGCGCCGGTCTCCTCCATCATGAATCCGATCACCGTCCTGCTGGTGGAAGACCACGCCATCGTCCGCGAAGGCCTGCGCATGATGCTTTCCATCGAGAAGGACATCACGGTCACCGGTGAGGCATCCGACGGCCGCGAGGCGATCCGCCTGGCCCGTGAACTCCGGCCCGACGTGATCGTCATGGACATCGCCATGCCGCTGCTCAACGGGCTTGAGGCGACGCGGCAGATTATCGAAGCGCTGCCCGGCACCCGGATCCTGATCCTTTCCGCCCACAGCGACGACGCCTATGTCGAGCGGATGATGTCGCTCGGCGCGGCGGGCTATTTGGTCAAGCAGACCGCCGCCCACGTCCTGCCGGACGCGATCCGCACGGTCCACCGCGGCAAACGCATTTTCAGCCCGGCGATCTCGAAGAGGCTCGATTCCCGGCGACAGCGGTCGCAGCAATCCGGCGCGCCTCATGACGCCGACACCCAATCGGTACGCCTCACCTCGCGCGAATCGGAGGTCTTGCAGCTCATCGCCGAAGGCAAGGCGAACAAGGAGACGGCGGCCGAGCTGGGGATCAGCATCAAGACCGTGGAAAAGCACCGGCAGAGCCTGATGAACAAGCTCGATATCCATGACACCGCGGGCCTGACGCGGCACGCGATCGCCGCGGGGATCATCGAAAGCAGCGTTCAGGTCACCACCTTGCCCTCCGGGACCGGAGAGGGATGAACTTCATCTGCATCGAGTGCAGGTAGGGTTTGACCCCATGGTTCCCCGCTTCCGGGTGTGGCAGCGTCCCTCGCGTCGTCGGCGCGTTGAAAGCTCGAATGCTCGAGCTCTGACCGGCGCTGCGACCCGAGAACGGATCTCCCCCCGATAAAAGCCCAAACCCAAACCCAAACCGGAACGCCTGCGGCCCCCACCGCGGGTGTTTTCTTGGGTGCGGGTTTCTGTATCGTGCGGTCGATGCGCGACGACACACCCAGCGATACCGCCCGATTGGTGGCGCGCAGCATTGTGCTGGCGGCGGAGGATGAGCGGCTGCGATCGCTGGTGGCGGCGGGCGAGGCGGAGACCTTGCGGCGGATTCCGGATGAAGGCGGCGGCTGGTTCGGATGGGCGCGGCGGTGGGATTGGGCGCGGCGCTTTTTCTTCAATGCGATGGATCTGATGGTGCCGGGGATCGTCCCGCACTACCTGGCCCGCAAGCGGCGGATCGAGGTCGCGGTGCGGGAGGCGCTGGCCGGCGGGGCGAGGCGGGTCGTGGTGCTGGGCGCGGGTTTCGACACGCTGGCGTGGCGCCTCCACGGCGAGTTCCCGGAGGTGAATTTCGTGGAGCTGGATCATCCGGCGACGCAGCGCGTGAAGCGGCGGGCGCTGGGCGAGGCGGCGAACTTGACCTTCGGGCCGGTGGATCTGGTCGTGGACTCGCTGGTGGCTCATCTGAAACCGGCCGCCGGAGTGTCCACCGTGTTTGTGGCCGAGGGGTTGACGATGTATCTGCGGGAAGAGCGGGTGGCGGCTTTGCTGCGGGATCTCGCCTCGCTCGCGGGACCGGCAGGGCGGGTGATTTTCACGTTCATGGAGGAGGACGATGCGGGCTCGATTGGATTTCGCGGGCAGAATCCGCTGGTCGCCGCGTGGCTGAAGTTGCGGAGCGAACCTTTCCTCTGGGGCATCCGGTGCGACCGGTTGCTGGCTTTCTTGGAGTCTTGCGGCCTCGGCAATGCCGAAGTGTTCGATGCGGTCCGCCTGCGTGAAGAGATCCTCGTTCCGCGGGGACTCGGAGAAATCCGGCTCGCCCGCGGCGAGTGTCTCTGCCTTTGTTCGCCCATCGCGAATGACCGGGATCCTGTGCAATGACATCCACTCGAAGCTCAACCCGACGCGGGTGGCGCGGGTGCTTCGTCCGACCTCGGAAGCGGAGGTGGTCGCGGCGTTGAAGAATGCGGCGCGCGATGGGATCGCGGTGTCGATCTGCGGTGCACGACACGCGATGGGCGGTCAACAATTCGGCGAGGGGACCTTGTTGCTGGATCTTTCCGATCTCACAAGTCTGGGTGAACTCGACCGGGAACTCGGAACGATCGAGGCGGGCGCCGGATTGAAATGGCCGGAACTGATCGAAGGTCTCCACGCGCGGCAGGCCGGAGAGGACCGGGTGTGGAGCATCCGCCAGAAGCAGACCGGCGCGGACGATTTGACCTTGGGCGGCTCGCTCGCCGCGAACATCCACGGCCGGGGGCTGAACTTGTGCCCGATCATCGGCGACGTGGAGGCCTTCACGCTGGTCGATGCCGAGGGCGAGGTGCGGCGTTGCAGCCGGGTGGAGAACGCGGAGTTGTTCCGGCTGGCGATCGGAGGCTACGGGTGCTTCGGCGTGATCACGTCGGTGTGCTTGAGGCTGGCGCAGCGGATCAAGCTGGAGCGTTTGGTGGAGGTGACGACGATCGACCGCTTGATGCCAGCGCTGGAGCGGCGGATGACGGATGGATGCTTGTTCGGCGATTTCCAATTCTCCATCGACGAGCGCTCGCCGGATTTCCTGTGCCGCGGGGTCTTGTCGAGCTACCGGCCGGTCGCTCCGGACCGCGAGATGCCGGAAAGGCGGGAGGAGCTGGAGCGGCATCATTGGGAGGAATTGATCCGGCTGGCGCATCACGACCGGGCGAAGGTGTTCGAGGTGTATTCGTCGTTTTATCTGCGGACGCACGGTGCGCTTTACTGGTCGGACACGCATCAACTGAGTGTTTATCTCGATGACTATCACTCGCAACTCGACCACGAGTGCGGCAGCGCGGTGCCGGCGAGTGAAATGATCAGCGAGCTGTATGTTCCGCGCGATCGCTTGGTGGAGTTCATGGCGGCGGCGGCGGGGCGCTTGAAGGACGGCGCGGCGCCGGTGATCTACGGGACGGTGCGTTTGATCCGGCGGGATGAGGAGAGCTTGCTGGCCTGGGCGCGGGAGGACTTCGCGTGTGTGATCTTCAACCTGCACACGGAACACAGCGAGGCGGGAATCGCAACGGCGGCGGAGGCCTTCCGGGCGCTGATCGACCTGGCGCTTTCGTTCGGCGGGAGTTTCTTCCTGACCTATCACCGCTGGGCGCGGCGCGACCAGATCGAGCGGGCCTATCCGCAGTTCGCGGAGTTCCTGCGGGCGAAGGAGGCGCATGATCCGGACGGGCGCTTCCAGAGCGAGTGGTGGCGGCATCACCGGGATCTTTTCTCGCCGACATGACGATTCATGAACCGGCGACCTTGGCGACCGACCTGCTGTTGGCGGTGCTCGGTAGCGGGCTGGCGTGGCGATTGTGGAGGAGGTCCTCGCGTGACAATCGAGCTGCGATCTGGTGGTGCGGAGCCTTGTTGGCGATGGCGCTGTCGGCGCTGGTGGGCGGGTTGTATCACGGGTTCGCGCCGAATTTTCACACCGCGGTCGATGGGGGTTGGTGGAGGGTGGTGCTGTGCTTGATTTGCGTGATGGGGCTGACGATGGCGGTGAGCTTGATTCACGAGATCAGGCCGCGCGGGGGCGGGTGGATGCGCCTGGTGGGGGCGAAGTTCCTGCTGTCGGTCTCCGCGGTGATGTTCTGGCCGGACTTCCGCGTGGCGATGGCCGACTACGGTCTGGCGATGCTGGCGTGGGTGGTGGCGGCACTGGTGCTGCGGCGGAAGTGGAGCGGGTGGATGTTGCTGGGCGTCGGGCTTTCGGCGGTGGCGGGGTGGGTCCAGCAGTCTGGGTGGGGCTTGTCGCCGGGCTTCAATCACAACGACGTGTTTCATGTGATCCAGGCGCTGGCCTTGGTGGGGTTTTACCGGGCGGGGTGTGGGTTGGGCGAGAGGTAGGACGCCGATTGTAGTTCGATACATCCTGGGGCTTGGCCACAAGTGGTAAGTAGTCCCGGCTTCAGCCGGACGAAGTACGGGCGATGCGGATTTCTCGATGAAGCGGAATGGAAGGGACCACTCGGTCCACCTGAAGGTGGGACTACGTACGACGTGATTCAGTGCTGTCCGCCCTGACGGATCTTCCCGTGGGGCACGCCTTACCGCTTGAAGGCAAAGGGCGGGGTGCCTAGCGTGGCCCCATGCTTGGTGAGGAGATGACATGCGGAACATCGTCGTTGATGGACTGCGTCGAGAGCTGGACGGACCGGTGGCCGATCCGGGAGAACGGCTACTTTTCGGCGCTCAGGGACGACACGATGAGCCGCGAGCGCTTCGTGCGGTCGCAGAAGCAGTTCTTCTATGCGGTTCGCTATTTCTCACGGCCGATGGCGGTGCTGATGGCCCGGATGCCGGACTCGGCGTCGCGCCAGGGGCTGATCCACAACTTGTCGGAAGAGCACGGCTACGATGATGAAGGCGCGGTGACCGGCTTCGATCCGGCGCTGGCGCATGACCTGACCTTTCTGGCCTTCCTGCGGACGCTCGGGATCAGCGGCGCGGAGATGGCGAAGGAGCGCGAGGGACCGGAAGTGCGGGCCTTCAACACCGGGCTGATCGGGGCCTGCATGATGGAGCGGGTCGAACTCGCCTTTGGTTGCTTGGGAGTCATCGAGTATGCCTTCGCCGACATCTGCGAGCTGATCGGCCGGAAGGTGGTTGAGCGCGGGTGGATCGCGGCGGACGAGCTGGTGCACTACAAGCTGCACGCGCAGATCGACAAACGGCATGCGGCGGATTTTTTCAAGGTGGTGGAGGGCGCGTGGAACCGCGACGCGACGGCACGGGCGGCGGTGGAGGACGGGATCGTGCTCGGGCTTCACCTCTTCAACCGGCTCTACGAAGACCTGCAGACGATGCCCGACGATGGACTCTGAAACACTGGCCCGGCTCGCGCCGGAACTGCTGCGCGACTGCCATGGCCGGCAGGCTTGGCGGCATGGGGCGCGGTTGTTGAGCTTCTTGGTACTTTACGCCGGGGCGGCGGTGCTTGCCGTGGTGGCGGCGGAGCGGGTGAGCGCGTGGTGGCAGTATTTACTGCTGGTTCCGGTCTATCTGCTGGCGGCGGCTTCCCTGCACGGGATCAGCCTGTTCACGCACGAGGCGGTGCACGGCACCTTGTCGCGGAACCGGATCCTGAACGACTTGTTAGGCGCGGCCTGCGCGATCCCGGTCTTGCAGAATTGCTCGGCCTACCGGGTGCTGCACCTGCGGCATCATGCGCACCTCGGCGAGGAGGGCGATCCGGATCACTACGCGAACTACACCCGCTGGAGCTGGCTGGTGTTTTGCATGAACTGGGCGCGGCTGCTGGTGGGCTACCCGGTGTATATCGTCGCGATTCCGATCCTCGGCTTCAAGCACGGCACGGCGGCGGCGCGGGTGGGCATCGTGGCGGAAGTCGCCGCCACGGCCGCCTTGGTTGCGGCGGTCTGGCTTTCCCCGCTGCCCGCGGCGTGGCTGTTGCATGGCTGGGTGATCCCGATGCTCTTCATCAACACGATGGTGAACATCCGCGGGATGAGCCAGCACACGCTGTTAGAGGAGGCCGACGACGAGATTCGCGGCACGCGGAGCATCCTGACGGTGCCGCTGGTGCGCTACTTCATGTGCAACGAGAACTACCACCTGGAGCACCACCTGTATCCGGGCGTGCCGTGGCATCATTTGCCGGAGGTGCACAAGGCGCTGGCGGGGGAGTTGCGGGAACGGGGCGCGCCGTACATCCCGTCCTACGCCTCGTTCGTGCGAGAGTTCACCCTAGGGAGCTTGAAACGCAGCCCGCTCGGATGGCGGCGGGTGTCGAAATGAGCGCGGGGCCGGATGATTGGGCGCGGCGGGCGGCCTCGCTGCCGCTGGCCTTCGCGCAGGTTCGGGAGGATCCGCGGCTGGATCTCGAGCTGGCGCGGCAGGTGCCGGCGGGCGGCACGGTGGTGATGATCGCGTCCGGCGGCGAGACCGCGGCCTGCCTCGGGCGGCTCCCGTTGCGGTTGGTGGCGGTCGACATGAATCCGGCGCAGTTGGCCTTGGCGCGAGTGAAGTGGCGGCTGGCCGGGACTGCGGCGGCGGACGATGCGGCGGCGCTGTTAGGTCACCTTCCGATGCCGGCGGGGGAGCGCAGAAGGCGGATGAAGGACTTGTTAGAAGCGCAGGATCTGGAGGAGGATGTTTTTGGTCCGCCGGAGTGGATCGCGGAGCGCGGGGTGGATCACGGCGGACGCTATGAGGTGTGCTTTGCGGAGCTGAGGGCACGGCTGGATCCCTGGCGCAGGGAGCTGGAGGCGATGCTGAACTCGGAGGAACCGTTGATGGATTTCGGCGGCGCGTGGCTGGACGAGGCCTTTGCCGGGGTGATGTCGCTGGCGAATTTGGTCCGCCTGTTCGGGCAGGAAGCGACGCAGAACCCGCGGCGGAGTTTCAGCGATCACTTCACGGCCCGGACGCGGGAGGTGATCGGGCGGATGCCGCCGCGGACGAATCCGTTTCTGTGGCAGATCCTCGCGGGCTGCTTTCCGCCGGGCTGCCGCTACGAATGGCTGGAGGACGATCGTCCGCTCATCGCGGAGGTGGAGTGGCGGCAGGGAAAGATGGCCGCGGTGCTCGATTCGATGGCGGCGGGAAGCGCGGAGCTGGTGCACCTTTCGAACATCCTCGACTGGCTGTCGCCGGGCGAAGCGGAGGCGACCTTGCGCAGTGCCAGGCGGGTGCTGAAGCCGGGCGGGCAGGTGATCCTGCGGCAGCTCAACTCGACGTTGGAGATGGAAGATCTCGACTCGGGCATCGCGTGGGATGGGGAATTGGGGAGGGCGATGGAGGCCCGGGATCGCAGCTACTTTTACCCCCGCATCCATGTCGGGAGCTGGGTATGAAGTTTCATCGGTTCACGGATGAAGTGTCGGCTGAGACGGGCCGGGCGCTGGCGGAGTTCGAGCGGGAGTTTTCGTATCCCTTGGGTCCGGCGGAGCGGTTCCGGATTTCGCATGGAGAGGACTACCTGCCCTTCTTCCGGGCGATCGGGGAACCGGTGGTTCTGGCGATGGAGGATGCCGGCAGGATCGTGGGTGGGATCGCGCGGGTGCGGCGGCGGTTGGAACTGCGTCGAGAAGAGGGTGGGCTTGTTGATGCGTCGGTGGCGCATTATCTCTGCGATTTGAAAGTCGCGGCGGCGGCGCGGGGGACGAATGTGCTGGCGCGGCTGATCGGCGAGACCAAGCGTGAGATTGAAGCAAGCGACAGCCGCGCGTGTTACTGCGTCGTGATGGCGGGAACCGGGCGTTTGCCCTCGGACTACACGGGTCGGCTGGGCGTGCCGCGCTTCGAGAAGGTGGGGGAGATTGTGATCCTGCGGATTTCGCCGGGCGGGCCTTTCGTGAAGAGAGGTCAGGTCATTTCGCTGAAGGATTTCGCGGTGCTGCGCGGGCGGTTGGCTCGTCCCGGCTACACGGCGACGGGAGGGGAAAGCGCGTATCGTTCGTGGATGTCCCCCTTGCCGCTGGTGACACCGGGCGGCGATGCCTGTGGGATGCTGGAGGACACGCGGCGCGGCAAGCGCTTGTGGCTGGAGTCCGGTGGCGAACTGGTGTCCGCTCATTTGTCGGGCTTCGCCTATGCGACGCCAGAGGCGGGAGCGGCTTTGCTGGCGGCCGCCGTGGGGCGAGCGCAGGGCCCCTTTTTCGTCGCGCTGCCGTGGCGGGAGATGGAGGTCGTAAGACCGCTGTTAGAAGGCTTGAACTTCACCGAGGCGGATGCTGCCGTCTATGGTCACGATTTTGAGATGGAACATGACTGGTGGGTGGATACGGCGGAGATTTGAGGGGCGGCCCCTCCTCCAGGCATCAGTCTGGCGAAAAGATGCTTCGTGATACCTTTCCGTTCTCGATGAGGAAGATGAGGGAAGTGCAACTTCTCTCCTTCTGAGAAAGAAGTGAAACGTGGATACGATCAAAGCCGCCGGATTCGTCTTCGGAGATCAGCGGCATTTCGTAGGGGCTGCCTTCGTATTGCTGTTTCACGATATCCACAATGGCCGAGGCATCCGTGCCGGGTTTCGCCTTCAGCATCGCGGAGCGCAAGAGGCGTTCCGAGGGAGGGGGCAGGAGGAAATTCGCCGCGAGAATGGCGAAGACGATCAAAGCGAAAACCGGGGCGGACTTCGGGAAGCAGGCTCGCCAGGCAAGGCCGAAGACCAGCGTAGCCAGCAGGCAGAAGGCGAAGTATGCGTAGGTGAACGCAACGACTCCGAACATTTGGTCCGCGATGTAGGCCACGAACGCAACCAGGGAGACGAGCAGCACGAGGGGGATGGAAAACATCGTTTTCATGCGGAGGGACGGGTTGATCGCAGGTGGTTGATTGTCCAAGGGGGAACCCGGTGCGGGTGACTTGATCCGGCAAGCCATGGCAATGGCAAGGATGCCGAGGAAGAGTCCGACGGCAAGCACCAGGACGAGGGGATTCAGCAATAGATTCACAAGGTTCATAGGAGTGATGTCAGGGGGATTCGGTTTCGGGGATGCCTTGGGTTTTCATCCATTCGCGGGCAGCGGCGGGGTCGAGGTTCAGCCAGCTCTCTCCGACCTCGCGAAGGGCGGCCTGGCGGAGGGTGAGGTCTTCGATTTCTAGTGCCCATCGGGCAGCGGAGGGCGGCTCCATTTTGGCGACGACGCCGGCGAATTCCTTGATCGATTCGTCGCGCGTGGGGCCGTGCTCCATGGTGCTGAGATGGTTGGCGGCGGCGTTGAAATCCTGCTCGGTCCAACTGCGGATGGCGCTGGCGATGGTCTTGGAAAAATCCCCGGCGGGCAGGGTTTCCTTCATCCACGCGGTGGCGGCGGCGGGATCCCGTTGGATCAGGACGGACGGGTTTTCTCGGAGGAAGGCGGCGACCTCGTCATCGCTGAGTTGTAGGGCGGCGGATTGTTCGCGAAGGGCCGCGACGCTGGCGGTGTTGAGGCTCGAACGCATGAGGATCTTGCTGATGGCCGGACGGAACTCCGCGTATCGGGGATCGGGAAGCGCTTCCATGAGGTCGGCCTTGGCGGTGTCCGGGATCGGGATGTCGGCGATGGTTTGTCCCATGCCGCTGCGCGGGAAGGCGGTTGGATTTTCCAGCAGATAGTCGAGGCCGCGGCGCGGATCGTGAGCGAGAAGGCCGAAGGCGATCTGGCGTTGATAGGCGGTCTTGGGGCCTTCCCCGATGGATTGTGCATCAAGCCACTGCATGGCGGCGTCGGGGTTCCGCATCGCGAGCTGGCCGAAGATCGAGACCTGGAGGCCGCCCATCGGGGCGTCGAGGTTCAGGTCCTTGCGCTCGAGGATCCGCAGGGGCTCCTGCTCGGATGCGAGCAGATAGATCATGAGGCGTGCGGTGGAGTTGCCATCGGCCGGAGGAAACAAGGGGCCGCTGGAGCCAAGTCGGTCGGCCACGGCGATCGCTTCTTCGAGGCCGAGGTTGGCGATGATCTTGATCACGCCGGGAAGGGCGCGGAAGAAGGCGGCCGGGCTTTCCTGCATGTCGCCGATACCGGAAATCATCTGCTTCATTTCCCGGGCGGCCCGCGCGACCCGTTCCTCGAATTCGGGAGTGCCCGGGGCGGGTGTTTCATTTTCGTTTTGCCGTTTGTTAGAGAGGCTGGAGGAAGGGCGGCTGGCCTCTCGCGGCGAGAGTCCGTCCGTCAATGCCACGGCCGGATCCGGGCGCAGCGACTCGAGGCGCTGGTCGAGGGAGCGGTTGCGGCCGAGTTGGACGACGATGATCGTGCCGCAGATCAAGGCGGCGGCGATGGAGGGAAGGAGGGTGGAGATTTTCATGGCGGTGGCGGATGGCGGTTGAAGCCGTTAGTCAGCGGCCTTCTTCCGGGAGCAGATCGGCAGGAAGCTCGCGGCGGGCGGCATCGGGGAACTCCCTGAGCCAGCTCGCGGCGATGTCGCGGCGGGTTTTGTCCCTTAGCGCGGCGTCGCCGATCTGGGCGGCCTCTTCGAGACCCAACTGGTGTCCCTTGGTGAAGGCGAGCCATGCGGAGCGGGTTGCCAGGGACTGGTCTTTCACGATTCCCGATGGCTGGGCGCGGATCCAGTCGGCGGGATCCTGGCCAAGCTCCATTTGTTCGCCGAGGATATTGCGGATATTGTCGGCCGCGGCTTGCTGTTCGAGGTGCCCGACGATCCAGTCGGCCCGCGTGGCAAAGGGGATCCGCTCGGCGTTGGAGAGGAACGAAAGCATGCGGGCGTCCAGGGCATCGCTGTCGTTTTCGGGGACGAAACGGGCAAGGAAGGCACGGGCGGCGGCGAGATCGCGATCGGCGGCGATGAGTTCGCTGGCGGCATCGACCAGGCGTTCTTTCGGGCGATCCTGATCCTCGGTCGCGATCAATTGGTCGAGCAAGCGGGAGTCGCCCGTTTCCAGATAGGCCGTGGTGAGCGCCGTAATGAGCTTGCCGGCGATCCGGGAGGTGCTGCGTTCCTCCGGCGTCATCGCCGCTGCGATTTCGAGTGCTTGTTCCGGGCGTTTGCCGGCCATGCCGGCGGCCAGTTCCGAGAGAAGGAAAGGGGCCGTTTGACTGTCGACTCCCTTGCCTAACAGCTCGCCTTTGGCATCCATTTCGCGGAACCATGCGAGGGCGGCATCCGGATCGGACTCCGCCCAGCGGCGCGCGACATCGCTCCAGGCACCGGATTTCAGGTCCTGGCGGATCAGGCTTTCGAGGCTCTGCCGGTAGTCCGTTTCCGGAGCGAAGCTGCCGAGCATCTGGAGGGCGACGGCTTTCGCCTCGGCGCTGCCCGGGTGGGCTTCGATGTCTTTCATCAACTGCGCGTGCCGGGCGGGATCCATGTTGGCGACGGGCGTGAGGACGCGGATCATGCCGGCCATGTCCTGTTCCCTGACGACCTTCATCAGGTCGGAGAGAAAGGTGTCGGCCACGACGGGTCGGTTCGTGTTTTCCAACAGGTCGCGGAAGGTGCGGCGGTTGCTGACGGTCGATGCAGATGCGCGACGCGAGGGGGCCGCGGTGGAGAGGGGGGCAAGGGTTGGGCGGCCTTCCAGGTTGGTGATTTCGGTTTGCAGCCGGGTGGCCTTGCCTTCGAGTTGGAGGATCGGGATCAGGCCGATCGCGATGACTGCGGCGGCGGTGATGGCGGAGGTCTTGGCGGTGCTCATGGTCAGGAGCGTGTTGGCGAGGACGGTGGAGGTGGTGATGCCGGAGGAGGCGGCGAGGGCATTGGTGGCGAGGGTTTGGGTGGCCAGGGGGGCGGCTTTGGCGAACTCGGCGGAGAGGCCGGTGGCGATGACGGGGACGCTGAGGGCGATGCCGCGGCTGCGGAGGAGGGTGGCGAGTTTTTCGAGGGCGCGCTTGAGCTGCATCTTGCAGGCGGCCTCGGACTTACCGGTGGAGCTGGCGATTTCTGCGAAGCGTTTCCTTTCGAAGAAGCGCTGGATGACCAGCGCGCGGTCTTTCTCGGCGAGTTGGTCGAGCGAGGCATCGAGCGCCGGGATGGCCTCGCGCCAGGCGGCGGAGTCATCGGAGGTGGTGGCGGGAGACTCGCTGGCCAAGGCGTCGAGTTTCCTCTGGTGGCGCATTTCGGAACGCATGGTTTTGGCGCATTCGAGTTGGGTGGAGCGGAAGATCCACGCGGAGAGGTTCGGGTGGGAGCGCAGCGAGGCGGCCTTGCGGGCGAGCAGGGCGAAGACGTTCTGGGTGATTTCCTCGGCGCTGGCCGGCTTGCCGGTGCGGCGGAGGGCGCTGGTGAAGACGAGGCCGGCGAAGCGGTCCACCAAGGCGCGGAAGGTCGCGTCCTTTCCGCCCGACCGGCAGTAGGCGTCGAGCAACGCCTTCGGGTCGTCTTGCTTTTCAGATGCCGTTTCCTCGTCGATCCAGTCCATGGGCGGTTTCAATCTTGTAGCTCCCCCTTTTTGGAGAAAGTAACAAAGAGTTTCCCGGGATGGGGGCGGAAACCACGTCCGCCGGAGATTTTCAGCGCCTCCGGAACGCACCGGGGTTCACGCCTGCCGCGGCTCGGGTTCCGGCGCGGGGTCGGTTTCTTCGGACTCCCGCTGCTCCACTTTCCGGATCAGCAGGAGGTAGGAAAAGGTGCCGATGAGGTAGAGGACGCCGGTGGTGACGAAGACCTGCCAGTAGGGAAGGTGGTGACTGCGCAACAGCTCGAAGGTGCGGGCGGCGAGCCACCAGGCACCGCTCCAGATGGCGCCGCTGCACGCGCTGATCAGCTCGCGGTTGCGTTCTCCGACGTAGCTCATGGTCAACTCGCTGGTCGAGGGGCCGGCCATGCTCATCAGCGGCTGGCGGACGATGAAGCAGCCGATGGCGAAGGGCAGGGCCCAGGACGCGGCTTTCCAGAGTTCTGTTAGCCCCATCGCTACTAACAGGAAGACGGCGATGCTTTGCACGCCGAGGATCGCGCCGCGCCAGCCGAGACGGCGTTTGACTTCGGGCACGATCAGGCCGGCGATCAGGACCAGCACGTTGCTGACCGAGCCGTAGGCGGAGTAGGCGGTGGAGCTGAGCTGGTGGACGTGGCTGAAGAAGAGGTTGAGGAACTGGATGCTGAGGCCGGCACCGGTGGCGATGCAGACGGTCGGGATCAAAGCCCGGGCGAGCACCGGCCAGTCCTCGCGGTGGATGTGCAGCCAGTGTTTGGTGGTGGGCTCTTCCGTGACGGGATCGGGCAGGCGGATGTAGAAGAGGGGGGACGCGAAGGCGGCGAGCGTCAGGATGAGGAGCGTCGTGTATTCGTCGAAGACCAGATGGAGTCCGCCGAGATCGAGGCGGCCGATGCCTTGCAGCACGCTCGACAGCACGCCGCCGCAGATGCTGGCGGCGGCCCAGGTGGCGAAGAGCAGGCTGAGGGCCTCGCTCGACTGCTTCGGCGGGGCGAGCCGCAGGGCCATCGGGAGGTTGGCGACGTTCAGGATCAGGCCGGAGAAGCCCATGGCGAGGAAGCACCAGGAGGCGGCGTCCATCATCCCGAGGCGCACGGTTTCCAGCGAGGCGAGGGCGGTCAGGGGAAAGAGGATCGACCCGATCAGCAGCGGCTTGCGGAGCGGCTTCCCGCGGAGCCAGAGGCCGGCGGGTAGGGCGAGGAAGAAGGTGGCGACGAAGCGCTGGGCGGACAGGGCGGCGATTTCCGGGTCATCGAGGCCCTTGTCCTTGAGGAACAGGTTCAGCAGGAGGAACTGCGCGGAGGTGATCAGGCTGATCAGGAACTGGCCGGCGGCGAACAGGAGGACGGGCCTGGGCAGCAAGCGGTAGTTTTCCAGCCATGCGGGCAAGCGCGACATCCGGGGCGGATGTTGAGAGGAGGGCGGAGGGCGCGGCAATGGGGAAAATCGGGATCGGCCGCTAGGAAGCCAGCGGAACGACTTCCCGCCCGATCTTGGACCCGACGGCCCGTTCCGCCACTTCGAGATCGTGCTCGGCTTGGAGTCCGATCCAGAACGAGGCGGAAGTGCCGAAGTAGCGGGCAAGCCGGAGTGCCGTCTCCGCGGTCAGGCTGCGCCGGCCCTTGGTGATTTCGGTGAGGCGGGAAGCGGGAATCCCCGTGGCACGGGAAACCGAAGCGAGCGTCAAACCCATGGGACGGATGAATTCCTCCAGCAGGATTTCGCCCGGGTGAATCAGCGGGAGGTATTTGGAGCTGCTCATGGTGTTAATGGTAGTCGACGATTTGGACCTCATGCTTGGAGCCATCCACCCATCGGAAAATGACCCGCCATTGCTGGTTGATCCGAATGCTCCAGAAGCCCGCCAAGTCCCCCTTGAGTTGTTCGAGCCGGTTGCCGGGTGGTATCAGAAGGTCGTTGATGATCCGCGCTTGATTGATCATGCGCAACTTGCGCCTTGCCCGTTCCTGAATGTCACCGGCGAGTCCTCGAACCCGCAAGCCGCGGAAAATGCTTTCGGTGGTTGAATCTCCGAAGCTTTCGATCACTTGAGGAAGCTATAGTCATCCGGAATTACGACAAGCGAAATTACGTCGGGCGGAATTCGTGCATTGCTTGATCTTGATGGTCCGGGCTTTATCAGCACGAAAAAGCCCGGGACCGCAAGGTTCCGGGCTTTTGTGAATCGTTTGTCGGCCGGCCGGGCGGATCAATGTTCGCGGCAGAACTGCTCGAAGCGGGTGAGGCCTTCGTTCAGGACGTCGAGGGTGGTGCAGTAGCTGAGGCGGATGCCTTCGTCGTAGCCGAAGGCGATGCCGGGGACGGTGGCGACCTTGTAGCGGCTGAGCAGCTTGTCGGTGAGGTTCATCGACTTCAGGCCGAGGGCCTGGGTGTTGACGAAGAAGTAGAACGCGCCCTTCGGCTCGACCACGCGGAGGTTGTTGATGCCGCGGAGGCGGGCGAGGACGAACTGGCGCTTGACGTCGTACTCGTCGCGGAGGTCGCTGATGAAGGTCTGGTCGCCTTGCAGGGCGGCGAGCGCACCGTATTGGCAGAAGCTGGTGGCGTTGGAGACCGTGTGGTTCTGGATCTTGTCGATCGCGTCGGCGAGCGGCTTCGGCGCGGCGGTGTAGCCGAGGCGCCAGCCGGTCATCGAGTAGGCCTTGGAGAAGCCGTTGACGGTGATGGTCAGGTTGTAGAGCTCGTCGCTGAGCGAGGCGATGGAGACGTGCTTGTTGTCGCCGTAAACGAGCTTCTCGTAGATCTCGTCGGAGAGGATGACGATGTCCTCGGACAGGGCGACCTCGCCGATGTCGCGGAGTTCCTGCTCGGTGTAGATCGCGCCGGTCGGGTTGCCGGGGGAGTTGAGGATGACCATCTTGGTCGCCGGGGTCATGGCGGCCTCGAATTGTTCGGCGGTCATTTTCCAACCGGTGGATTCCTTGGTTTCGACCAGCACGGGCTTGCCGCCGGCGATCTTGACCATCTCGGGGTAAGAGACCCAGTAGGGGGTCGGGATGATGACCTCGTCGCCTTCCTCGATCACGGCGAGGATGGCGTTGAAGCAGGCCATCTTGGCACCGGCGGTGACGCAGATCTGCTTGGCGTCGTATTCGAGGTTGTTGTCGGCGATGAACTTGGCGGAAAGGGCTTCGCGGAGTTCGGGGATGCCGCCGGAAGGGGTGTATTTCGTCTTGCCGGCTTGGAGGGCCGCGATGGCGGCGTCCTTGATGTGTTGCGGGGTGTCGACCTCGGGTTCGCCACCGGCGAGGCCGTAGACTTCCTCGCCGCGGGCGAGCATGGCTTTGGCCTGGTTGGTGACGGCCAGGGTGAGCGAAGGGGTAACCTCTTGGATTCGGGATGAGATGCTGTCCATGGGAGCGCGCGGATGGTGTTTCACGCCCGCCGGGGCAGTGCAACATCGGGTTGCCGCGGCCCCGGTGGGAGCGGGCGGCTTTTCTGACGGGCCGCCGCCCCCGGCGCAAGTGAAATGGACGGTCGAACGCTTCGTCACGCGCCCGGCGGCTCGGGAACGGCCAATTTGCGGCAAATGGAGCGAGCGGTGAATTTCTTGATCTCCCGATGGCGAGGGACCGCCTGAAGGTCACCGGTTGCCGGATTGATCCAGATGGAGTGGCGTGCGCCTTCCCGTTCCAGCCGGCATCCGTGGGTGGACAAGTGGGTCAGCAACTCGCTCCGCTTCATGCCGTCAGCATTTCGAGCCTTTCACCTTTGCCCAGCGACTCGACCGCGGTTTGCCGACGGTATTCCAAGACATCCTGCACCGCCGCCCGCAGATCGTCCAAACACTCCTCCACCGTCTCTCCCTGGCCGTTGGCTTCAGGAAATTCGACGCAGGTTGCCGCGTAACCGCTTTCCCCGTCCGCCGAACAATCATGCAGCAATGCGGTAATGTTCATGGCCTTAGAAGATGCCGAGCGAGCGGCCGGCTGTCAATCGGGGGGGCTGATCCGGTCATCGCGCGGATTCAGCGGGGAGGCCGCCCGTCGAGGCGGCGGGCGAGTTGGGCGAGGTAGAGGTTCGGCGGGTCGAGTTCGCGCGGGGGGATGGTTTCGATCCACGGTCCGCCGGGCTTGGAGGTCGGCTTGAGGGTGGTCTCGACGCCGATCAGGTTCATTTCGGGCCAGAGTCCCTTGCGGGTCACCAGGGTGTGGACTGGTTTCCGGCTGCGGATGTTCCAGAAGGTCTCGCGGGCCCCGGATTCCGGGTCGCGGCTGCCGTTGCTGAGCCAGGGGCGGGTGCCGGCGCCGATGTCGATCTCGGTGAAGAGGTTCTCGTAGGGAACGTGGGTGTGGTGGTCGAAGCAGAGGTCGACCCCGGATCCCCGCATGAAGACGGTGCCGGTCGCGTTCTCGACGGTGAGGTCGTGGTGGAAGCGGGTGTCGAGGTTGAAGCGGCTGACGAGGCAGTCGTCGCCGCCGCGGTGCTGGAGTCCGTGATGACCGCTGTGGGTGCCGACGTGCATGCCCTTGGAGCCCGGGCGTTCGCGCGCCTTGTCGGCCCCCAGCCGGACCTGGTCGACCGTGCAGAAGGTCGTGCGCTCGAGCAGGATGCCGTTGTCGCAATTGCGGATCACGAGGTCGCGCACCCACGAGTTCCACGCGCCATCGATCCACAGGGCGTTCGCGCCTTTTTCGTGATAATGCCCGGCGTAGCGCTGCGGCGGGAAATGAAGGCCGAGTCCCTCGATGCCGACTTCCCGGATGCCCTCGCGGACGCCGTGGAGGCGGGCCTTCCAGCGGACGCGGGCGTCGAGCCGGAGCGGGCGTGAGAGCGTGACGGAGTCGCCTTCGATGGATTCGATCTTCGCCGGAAAGCGGACGAGCCGACGGTTCTTGAGCGACGGGTGGGCGTCGAGGCGGCCGGCGTGGATGTGGCGGCCGAGGGAGCCGTCGGAATCGTCCATCATCAGGCGGACGGTCTGGCCCGGGGTGAGGCCGCGGGTGCTGGAAAGCCTGAGCACGCGGCTGCCGCGCGGGACGTCGGCGGCGAGGTCGGCCAAGGCGGGATTGCTTTCGCGGCCCTCCACCCAGAGGAAGCCGCCCGCCCAGGACCAGTTGTCGTGCTCGCCGGTCCCCGGGCGCTTGCCGAGGACTTCGACGAGGGTTTTCGGAAAAATCAGGATCGACTTTTCAGAGCCTTCGCCGCGCAGGACGAAGTTGCTTTTGCGGACGTAAAGCACGCGGGTGATGACATAGCGGCCGGCGGGGACCAGCAGCGCGCCATCGTTCACCGCGGCGATGGCTTTCTCAAAGGCGGCGGTGTCGTCGCTGCGGCCGTCGCCGACGGCCCCGAAGTCCTTGACGCTGGCGCGGACCGGCGGGCGGGGCAGGGGTTTCTCGCCGGAGTGATAGCCGGCGTGCGAAAAGTCCGGCAGGCGGCCGGCCGGGTCCCAAAGCTCGCCTTCGCGCCCCCAGAGCTTGCCGGGTTGGCCGCCGTGGGAAATGCCGGTCAGCAGGCCGAGGAGGATTTGAACGGCTGACAGGAATGGACGGAAGGCCGCCGCCTTCATGCGGTCAGGTCGTTCATCCAGGCCCCGCGGGCGGTGACCCATTTGCCCTTGCGGATGACTTGCGGGAAGCCGAGGCCGTGGCCGGCGGCGGCGGTGAAGACGCCCCATGCTTGGTCGGCGAGGATGCCCGAAATGACCAGCTCCGCACCGGGTTTCATGAGCTTGGTGATGACGGGGAAGGCCTCGATCAGGACGGTGGAGAAGAGGTTGGCGACCACCACGTCATACTTCCGCCTCGGTTTCCACTTGAGGACGTCGAGTTCCTTGGTCTCAACGCCTTCCACGTGGTTGCGGGTCATGTTGCGCTCGGCGACTTTCACCGCGAAGGGGTCGAAATCGCAGGCGAAGACCTCGCCGGCGCCGAGTTTCTTCGCGGCGATGGCCAGCACGCCGGTGCCGCAGCCGAGGTCGACGCAGCTCCAGCCGGCGGGGCGGGATTTGGCGATATCGACGAGGATGCGGAGGCAGGTCGAGGTGGTGGCGTGGTCGCCGGTGCCGAAGGCCATTTCGGGCGGCAGGCTGAGCAGGTCGCGGCCGGGGTGAGCCTTTTCCAAGCGCTTCAACTCCTTGGGGTCGGCGGCCTGGGTGACCAGGAATTTGTCGCGGACCTTGATCGGCGGCGGGACCGCGGGTCCGGCGCTGGCCCAGTCGGTGCGGGCGAGCTTGCGGACGCTGCCGCCGAATTGCTCGGCGATCGCGTCGGCTTCCTTCTGGGTGGCGCAGAAGACCTCGAGGCGGATCGACTTGCCGCCCTTGAGGACGTGCATGACGAAATTCGGGTTGCCGCGGAAGCGGTCTTCCCAAGCATCGAGCCACTTGGAGGCGGAGAGTTTCGACCAGACGAACATCGGGAGTGTTTTAAGTTCCAAGACGGAAGTGCCAAGTGCCAATCGAGGGGCGAATGCAGCAGCCGGACCGGGATCGCCCGGGTTTTTCCGGCTTTTCTTGGCACTTGGCACTTGGCACTTCCTCACTTGGAACTTCCGCCGCTACGGCACGAACAGGTAGCCGAGGCCGCGGCGGGTCTGGATGAAGTCTTCGGCCCCGGCTTGGACGGCACGGAGCTTGGCGCGGATCGACTTGATGTGGGCGTCGATGGTGCGGTCGGTGACGGCACCGGGGTCGGCCCAGGCGTGGTCGAGGAGCTGGTCGCGGCTGAGGACGCGGCGCGGGTTCTTGAGGAAGACGAGGAGCAGCTTGTATTCGTGCGCGGTGAGATCGAGCTCGGTGCCGTGGCAGTGGATGCGCATGGCGTGGGCGTCGTGATGGAGCGGACCGGCGGGGAGTTCGGGCTTGGCGGCGATGGCCGGTGCGGGGGCGGTGCTGACGGTTTGCGAGCGGCGGAGGATGGCGCGGATGCGGGCGACGATTTCGCGCGGGCTGAAGGGCTTGGTGACGTAGTCGTCGCCGCCGAGTTCGAGGCCGAGGATGCGGTCGACCTCGCCGTCCCGGGCGGTGAGGAAAAGCACGGGGACCGCCGAACTTTCGCGGAGCTTCTTGCAGACTTCGAGGCCGGTCATGTCGGGCAGGCCGATGTCGAGGATGGCGAAGTCGAAGGACTTGGCCGCGAAGGCATCGAGCGCCGCCTGGCCGGTGAGGGCGTGGTGGACGTCGAAGCACTCGGTCTTCAAGGCGTAGACCAGGGTGTCGGCGATGGCGGGTTCGTCTTCTACGAGCAGGACGTGCATGGGCGGCATGAGAAGGAAGCGCTGGGGAAGGAGCGTGGGGCGAGTGTGAAGAATCGGTGAATCCGGGGCGAGCGGGGAATCAAGCCAGCGATACCATTGGTGTCGATGTTTGTGGCGATCTTTGGGTTTCTCAAAATGCTGGTGATTAGTTCCTTAAGGAGGAATTCATCTGGTGGTGCTGAGTTTGGGCGTCGATCTTTTGGGCGGGGGTGTTGTGTGTTGGGGGGGGAGTAACGCTGTGCCGGTGTATCCTCACCGTTGCCCCGAGATCCAAAAAATCTGGAACGAATCCACGAACATCGCATGGTTTCAGGTGCATTGAAGCCGATGATCCAAAAGATCACGAGAAAAAGGGAGTGGAACAGGGCATTGAAGATCCCTTCCAGCGGGTTGCTCCAGCGGAACGCTTCCTGGATGATGAAACTCAGGCTGAAGATACCGACCCAGATGAAGAGCAAGAACCCAAAGCCCAATGGTTTTTCGGGGGGTGGTTCACCTACGTTCATTCGAGATTGAGAGGCTCTCACGTGAAGCTCCACGCGTCCATGTCGAAGACGACGGTGACGTCTTCGGGGAGCGTGGTCTTTTGCAGGACCTGCTGGACATGTCTCGTCAGGGGGCGGGCGTTCTTGCTGCGGAGCATGAGCTGGAAGCGGAACTGGCCGTGGGATCGAACCAGCGGGCTGGGCATCGGTTCGCCGAGGATGATGCCTTTCGGGCAGTCTTCGCCGAGGCGCCGGAAGAGGGTCTGCAGGGTGAACTCGGCGCGGCGCTCGTGGGTCGAGCGGCTTGTTAGAACGGCGCAGTGGGCGAAGGGCGGGTAGCCGAACTGGCGGCGGAACTCGAGCTCCTGCTCGGCGAAGCCGTCGAAGTCGTGGTGGCGCGCGAACTGGATCGACGGCGAGTGCGGGGTGAAGGTCTGCACGATGACCTCGCCTTCGAGCTCGCCGCGGCCGGCGCGGCCGGCGACCTGGGTGAGGAGCTGGAAGGTTCGCTCGCCGGCGCGGAAGTCGGGGACGTGGAGGCCGATGTCGGCGTTGAGGATGCCGACCAGGGTGACGTTGGGGAAATGCAGGCCCTTGGCGATCATCTGGGTGCCGATCAGCACGTCGATCTTGCGGGCCTGGAAGGCGTTGAGCAGGTCGCGCAGGGCGTTCTTCTTGCGCATCGCGTCGGCGTCGATGCGGGCGATCTTCGCGGAGGGCAGGACCTTGGCGAGGACCTCTTCCACCTTCTGGGTGCCGAAGCCTTGCAGGGCGATCGCCGGGTCGCGGCACTCGGGGCACTTGCGCGGGACGACGGCCTGGTGGCCGCAAACGTGGCAGCAGAGTCGTTCATCCTCGCGGTGGTAGGTTAGGGCGACCGCGCAGTGCGGGCACATGCAGACGTGGCCGCAGGACGGGCACTGGAGGGAGCGGGCGAAGCCGCGGCGGTTGAGGAAGAGGATGGACTGCTCGTTCTTCGCGATGCGCTGTTCGAGGGCGGTGCGTAGGCGTTCGGACAGGATGGCCATGCCGCCCTTGTTCTTTTTCGACTCCAGCCGCATGTCGAGGATGCGGATCAGCGGCAAGGACTGGCCGTCGGCTCGCTTGAGCAGGCGGACGAGCTGGTACTTGCCGTCGAGGGTGTTTTGAAAGGACTCGAGCGAGGGCGTGGCGGAGCCGAGGACGATGGTGCAGCCTTCGAGGTGGGCGCGCAGCACGGCGACATCGCGGCCGTGGTAGCGGGGGACCTGGTCCTGCTTGTAGGTGTTCTCGTGCTCCTCATCGACGAGGATCAGCCCGAGGTCCGGCAGCGGGGCGAAGACGGCGGAGCGGGCGCCGATGACGATGCGGGCGATGCCCTTGCGGATGCGGTGCCACTCGTCGAAGCGTTCGCCCTGGGAGAGGTTCGAGTGGAGGACGGCGACCTGTTCCTGGATGCCGGCGAAGCGGGCGCGGAAGCGGCGGACGGTCTGGGGTGTTAGAGAAATCTCGGGGACCAGGACGAGGACGGTTTTGCCGAGGTCGAGGGTGGCGCGGGCGGCCTGGAGATAGACTTCGGTTTTGCCGGAGCCGGTGACGCCGTGGAGAAGAATTGGCGATTGAGGATTGCCGATTGCCGATTGTCGGAGGGAAGCCAGGATGACTTCGAGGGCGGCGGCTTGTTCGGGGTTGAGGGGGAGCGGGGAGTCGGGGAGGATTTCCTCGATGCCGTCGGCTTCGGGGTCGCGGCGGACTTCCTCTTCGACGAGGCGGACGAGGCCTTGTTTGACGAGGGATTTGACCGAGGCGGAGGCACCGTCGCCGAGGTCGGCGAGGGGCAACTTTTGCTCCGGGGCGTGGGCGAGCAGGGCGAGGATGGCGGACTGCTTGGGCGCGCGCTTGTCGAGCTTGGCGAGGACCTCGGGCGGCGGGGGGGCGTCGAGGATGGCGAATTTTCGGACCTTGGCGGAATTGTCCTCGGTGCGGACGGCTTCCGGCAGCAGGGCGCGGATGACGCTTTCAATACTGCATCCGTAGTAGTTGGCGATCCAGCGGCCGGCTTCGAGCAGCTTGGCGGTGATCAGCGGTTCGGGATCGCTGAGCGAGTGAAGCGGGCGGAGGGCGAAGCCGAGGTCCTCGCTGGCGACGAGGTCGAGCACGGTGCCCTGGGAGAGCTTGTTGCGCAGCGGTACGCGGACGCGGCAACCGGGCACGACCGGCAGGCCATCGGGGATGGCGTAGTCGAAGACGAGCTCGGAAGGGCCGTCGATGAGGACGCGGGCGGCGGGCATCGGCGGGGAGGTTCTAGACCGGGGCGGGGGAGGAGGGAACCGCCAAGACGCCAAGTGCGCCAAGTTTTTGGAAGGGAGCGAAATGGGACGACGGGGCCTGCCTCCGAGTTGTCAGGAGGACCGGGGACAAGAGTTGTGACTGGTCCCGAGCCTACGGCAGCGACTTTTCGATTGTGTCGAGTCCCGCGCCGAGCGTGCCCTTCGCAATGGCGTCGAGCACTTCGCGGGGGCCGGAGAGGTGGAGGGTCGTCTGGATGTGGGTGTGGGCCTCGCCGGGCTTGAGGAAAAGCGCGGGGCTGGAGCTTTCGATCTCGTAGAAGGGGCCCAGCGGTTTCGCGCCCGGCTCGGGCGGACCGTCGTTGTAGGCATTGATCACGTCGCCACCGAAGGGCGGCAGGTCGTCGGACCACTGCGAATCGACATAGGGCCACTCCGCGCGCTCCTTTTCGGCGGGGGGATCGAAGCGGACCAGGGTCAGCACGCCGCGGTCGGCCTGCCAGCTTCCCGCGATGCCCTTCGATCCGCGGGGAGCGACGCCGAGTTTGCCGCGGACCTTGCCATCGCCTTTGAGGAACAAGATACCGTCCGAGATCCGGGCCCTGTCCTCGGGGATGGCGCCGAAGCCGATGTAGTTCGTGTTGACCGAATCCGCGGATCCTGCGGCGAGCGGGATCACCACGACGGTCGAGGGCGAGGGCTTGAACATGCCGAGCAGCCAGACGGACGGTGCGCCGGTCCCTCGGGTCCACGGCTGTTCGCCGTGGTTGGTGACGGTGTTGGAGGTGGTGTAGCCGACGGCTTTCACCGCGGGCGGCAGGGGCATGCCGACGCGGCGTTCGACGGCGGCGGGGTCGGAAATTTCGACTTTCCTGGCGAGACCGATGACCAGTTCCGTGCCGGCGCGATTGCGGAGGGTGGTCCGGTGGCGGAACGAAACCGCGGTGGTGGATTTGGAATCGATGGCGAAGGCTTCGGTGTCCAGCACGGCCGGGGTTTTCCAGTGCTCGAACTCCTGCTTCACACCGGGCGGGAAGAAAAGGGCGAAGCGTCCTCCTTCCGGGCCGAGCCAGAGCCTTTCCTCACCGCCGAAGACGTGGATGTGGCGGTTGAGCCCGGTCCGTTCGGCTTCGGGAAGGATGCCGGTTTGCACGGTCTCCCTGCCGATCCAGCCGAATCCCTCCGCCGCGCCGCCGCCCGCGGTGGAAGTCATCACGCGTCCTTGCCAGCGGGGCGCGACGGCCACCTTGGCATCGCCCTCGCCGAGTTCCACGATCTCGGTGTACTGGCGTAGGAAAGCGATGTCCTCGGCGTAGGTGGTGGCCGCTCCGGCCGGGGCGGAAGCGACCATGGCGATCGCGAGCGAGGGGCTGATGAGGGAAGGCAAGGTAGGGTTCATGGCGTCCGGTATTTCCATTCGCTTTCGGAATCGCTGCGGGAAGTCAAAGCAAATGCCAGGGGGGCGCTTGCCTCCCCCTCGGGCGGATCGATGGAAGTGGCCGTCGCGCGATTGATTTCTCCGGCTTCCGCAGCTCTTCGGGACATCGTCTCCATTCTTACCCCCCCTATTACGTGCAGTAGTGTGCAAGGGCGCTGATGGGTAGCGTAGACCTAAGTGAAGGTGCAGCCCCACCTGAGCCGCGTGTTTCTCCGGGAAGCAGAAGTCATGACGAGAACCCTTCAATCGCTTGGCCACATTCGTAAGCCATTGCAGTCCTGCGAGGCTGGCAATCGCATCTATCGCCAGGTCGGTGGTCAACCCCAGGGGCGAGGTCAAATGGCAGGTTCCGGCAATAGAATCGGAGCTTCACCGAGAGGTTTCGCCCTCGTGGTGAGCTTGTCATTGATGGTTCTCCTCACGGTCGTCGCAGTCGGGTTGCTGACACTTTCAGGGGTGACGCTGCGGGCGTCCGGCCAAGGCGAGGCGATGGCAGTCGCCAGAAGCAACGCCCGGTTGGCGCTGATACTGGCGATCGGGGACTTGCAGAAAACTGCGGGGTCGGACCGTGCCATCACCGCGCCCTCGTCACTTGTGGATGCGAAGAACCCGTCGGGAATCACCGGGGTGTGGCATCCGTGGGAAGTCACGGAGTCGGGTCCCGCCCGCGACTCGGCATCGCGGGATGGTAAATTCAGACGATGGCTGGTTTCGACACCGGACGGCAAGATGGCGGGCAGCCGCACGTCGCCGCCGTTCGTCGCCGCGGGTTCCGCCGGATCGGTGGCGCTGCTGGACGAAGGTTCGCTTGGCAGCGGTCAGGCCGTGAAGAGCGCCGGGCAGCGAATCCATCTGGCGCCGACCGGTGTGATGACGGGAAAAGGGTCCGGCGGCTACGCGTGGGCGGTGATCGACGAGAGCACCAAGTCCCGCGTGGATCTTCACGACAACAAGGTCGACCTTCCCGGGTGGGCCCATGTCACCCGGGTCGGTGCACCGCCGGTGGACGGTGCGAAGACCCTTCCAGGGTGGGGTGATTTCGCCGTCGGCGAGCCAGATCAAGGCAAGCTGATCACGCTGGCCAGCCTTTCGCTGAACGGTTCGGTGGCGGCGCAGGATGTCTCGGTTTCCGGTGCGGACGTAACCGTTTACTCGAACTCCCTGATGACCGATCCCGTCAACGGCGGGCTCAAGCAGGACCTGAGCATGATGAGCAGCCGGGGCCTCGGTGCTACTGAAAAGGCAGCCAGGCTCTACAAGGATTCAGGCGTTGTCGCGGATTCGCCGCTTTCGGATCCGCCGCTCGCGTTGCTGGCCAACTATCACCAGCTCTACACGAGGCTGGGTGTCCGTGACGGCGTCGTTGTCCCGGCGCCTTTCGAGGTGGCGGCCAAGCTTCCGGCGGGCCATACGCCTTACCGTGAGGCGGATGCCTTGCAGGTTCCGGGGATCACTCCGAACCGGGCGGCACCTTCGGAACCGCTGCTCGTCCCCTCGGTGGTGCGGGTTGACATCATCTTCTCGATGATCTCCCGCAGATCGCACGGGGGATGGACCAATCACTTCGGCACGGAGCGGCCTTATCTACTGCACTTGCAGTATCTCCCGGTGGTGACCCTTCACAACCCCTACAGCGTGCCGATGGCCTTCGAAGGGATGAGGGTCGTGTTCAAGAACCTGCCCGTGGGGTTCAACTTCATGGTCGACGGACAGGAACTCAGCACCAAGCTCGTCGCCCTGAACCAGATGTATGCGGGCTTCGCAGGGTCCGACACCGCCAGCAAGGACTTCGGGATCCAGCTTGTCCCCTCGATCAGCAGCAGTGCGAAGCGGTCCGTCACCCTGCTGCCCGGGCAGACCAAACTCTTCGGAATGCCGAAGGTCTCGCCGACATGGACCTGGTTCGACGAGAGTCCCGGAGCCGGTGCCGACGGCACCCATCTGTTTGACTGGCGGAATGACAAGACCTCCCGGTTCAGCATGGCTCCCACGATGATCACTCCTCCCACCGGCGGTGGGGCGGGGTTCGACATCGACTGGATCAACCCCGCCGCGGTGGCAACCGCCAAGGGCACGGAAGTCAGCCAGGGATCGGGTATGGTCTCGCTCAAGGGCAACGAGAGGCTCGCGGTCAAGTTCGGCCCGTACGCACCGCCGGCCGGCAAGGGAGCGTTCTCCATGTCGATCGACCTGCTCAAGAATGTCGCATCGGCAAATCCAACCGTGGTCAAGGCGGGCGGCATCCAGGTGAAGTATGGCGACGCCGCCCGGCTCGGGGAACTGCTGTCGAAAGGGACTTCCTTGCGCTTCCCGTCCGAACGCTCCTTCCCGGAGGTCTTCCCCAAGCCCGGGGTGGATCCTCCGATCTCGGTCACCAGCATTTTCGAAGAAGGCAACACCAAGATCAGGGACTATGTGAAGTCGAAGCAGTTCATGATCTTCAGCCTCGCGCCGAAGACATCCCTGGAGTCGTTCATCCCGGCGAAAACCGTGCTGGCGGGCAACCCGGCCACCCAGATCGCCGTGATCGACCTCACCCGAGGGAAAGATCCCGAGGGCGGCGTGCCCTTGGAAATGGTCATGATGCCGATCCGCGTCGGCAAGGCCGCGATCGAAGAGAACCGGGCTTCGGAGGAAGGGTATTTTTTCACTGGAAACGGTTCGTTGAACGGGACCTCCCGGGCGACTTTCTATGAATTTCCGGTCGCCCCGCTGCAGTCGCTTGCCCAGTTCCGGCATGCGAATCTGGCGGGTTCGGGCCACATGCCGTTCACCACTTACACGGTCGGCGAGTCCCTCGCCCATCCACAGATCGGCACGGATTCCGTCCGGCAGCAATGGACCGACGGCAGCGTGATGCTGGATCATGCTTACCTGGCGAACGAGGCTCTCTGGGACCGTTATTTCCTTTCCACCGTGGCCGACCAGAGCGGGCCCTTGTTCGGGTCGACCAAGAGAGATTCCGCCACCGTGCTTTCGGAGTTTTTTGAGAAGGAGGTCAAGTTGCTCAACCCGCGGTTCAGTCCCTATCGACGGGGCACCGGGGCCACGCCGGATGAACTCACGGAAACGTCGGCAGGCAACCCTGGCTACCGGCACCTGGCGGGCCATCTGATGCTTGCCGGGGGATTCAATGTCAACTCCACCTCGGTCGATGCCTGGCGCGCCGTGCTCTCGGGCCTGGACGGGGCGGATGTCTCAACCGCCCTGGAGGATGCCAATGCCAACCCGCTCGACGAAGGCGCGAGCGAACGCTATCCGGTGCCCCGGATCCGTAGGCCGTCCGACAAGAACATCGACGACGATCCTCTTCCCCTCCGTCAGAAGCGCTGGCAGGGCTACCGCCGCTTGTCGAAGGGACAGATCGACGAACTGGCCGGGGAGATCGTCGAGGAAGTCCGCGCCCGTGGTCCCTTCCTCTCGCTCGCGGACTTCGTCAACCGGGGTGTGGGCCCGGAAAGCGAACTGACGCTGAAAGGAGCCCTCCAAGCCGCCGTGGACCGGACCTCCATCAATGCGGGCATGGGTGTGGACGGCAAGGACCTGCAAGCGGCGGACGTGAACTTGAACGGATACAGGTCCGTGAAGGCCGGCAGCGGCAACACCGCCGAGGGCGGACCGGCATTCCTGACACAAGGGGACGTACTTTCCCTCATCGGATCCCGGATCACAGTGCGCGCGGATACCTTCCGGATCCGTGCCTATGGCGAGACACGCGATGCCTCAGGCACGAAGATCCTGGCCCGGGCCTGGTGCGAAGCCGTGGTGCAGCGGGTCCCGGAATGGATCGATTCATCGGACCCTCCTCATGCCGGGTTTACGTCGCTCAACGAGATCAACACGATCTTTGGCAGGCGGTTCGACATCGTGTCTTTCCGTTGGCTTGTTTCCGACGAAGTGTAGGATCCAAGGGAGCCCAATCCGTCGCAGAAATTCATGAAATCCCTATCCTGCGTCATCGCGCTTCTCTGGTCGTTCGCCGGTTTCCTGACCGCCGAGGAGGAGGGTCGGAGCGTGAAGTTCCGGCTGCTGTGTTATGAGCACTCGAAGGATGTGATTAAGGGGAGCGTGGCGGGCGGGGGCGGCGCGAAGTTGGATGTCGAGTTCTTCACCGGTGGATTCGGGCCGCAGGTCGAGGGGCGGTTCACGGATGGCAAGGCGCGCTTCTTTGTCGAGAGCCCTGATCCGGAAGGCAAGCCCGTGCGCAAGATCGTGGCGGAAGGATCATTGGGCACCTCGGAAGCTCAAGTGTTCGTCCTGTTTCCAGAGGCGGATGCGGCGGATGGGCCGGTGTACAAGATCCTGACCTTCGACGATCTGGAAGTGTCGTTTCCCATGGGGGCGACGCGGGTAATCAATCTCGCGCCGGTTCCGGTACGCCTGAATCTTGCCGGGGCCGACCTGCCTCCCCTCAAGCCCGGCGGAGTCCAAGTCTATCCGCAGGTCAAGAAGGTCGACGAGTGGAACATGTTCACCGCAAGGATTGACTTCGAAGCCAAGGCCGGGAAGTGGGTTCCGGTCGCCACCCAGTCATGGAAGGCCAGCGAGCGCAAACGGGATTGGGTGATCACACGGGTGGATCCCGCGAGCAAAGCTCCTTCGGTACAACTCTACCAGGACATCCCCCCGTGGCGGGAAGATGCTCTGCCGGTGGGAGGGGGGCGGTAGGCTTGGCTCACTGCTTGGACCGTGGTGCCTGGAGGGTGGGATTGGCGCCGCTGATGATTGGATCGCCTGGAAAATCGGTTTCGATGGCGGCGACCGATGCAAGCCGTGCGGGGTCCCGGGCGCAAGAGAGCATGACCCGCGGTTGCAGGCTGGCCTGATCCGGAAATTTCACCGACAACTTGAACCCATGATGCGCATTCGCCCCTTTCTCCGCTCCGGTCACCTGCTTTTGCTGGGGGCGGTTTTCCCTACGCCTGCCTTGGCGTTGCCGCCGGCCGACTACCAGCCGCGGGTCGACTGGCTGGTCGATGCCAAACCGTTCAAGGCGACGGTGGAGCGATCCGCGGACGGTGCTTCGGTGGTGATTCAGAACGGCCTGGTCCGCCGCACGATCCGGCTGAGGCCGGGGGGCAGCACGGTGGCCTTCGACAATCTGATGACCGGGCAATCGGTGCTGCGCGGGCCGAGGCCGGAGGCGATGGTGACGCTCGACGGGCGGGAGATCCCGGTCGGCGGGTGGACCGGTCAGCCGAACCAGGCCTATCTTTCGCCGGAGTGGCTGGAGTCGATGAAGGCGGATCCGGAGGCGATGGTTTGCACCGGGATGGAGACCGGAGTGCCGGCCGCGCGGATGGAATGGAAGCGGGTACGGCATCACGCGCCAGGAGTCGAATGGCCGCCGAAGGGCGTTTATCTGCGGCTCGACTACCGGATGCCGGACGGGGATGGCGCGGGGGCGGCGGCAGGGTCGGAGATCGGCCGTAAGCTTCTGTTAGGCGATGATTTCAAAACGCTGGATGCAGCGTGGATGGTCCGGGCGTCGAAGCATGACGAGCGGGTGAGCTTTCGGAACGAAGGGAAGGTGGGCGAGATCTACGCGCCGGCGGGGATCCACTGCTTTGCCGAGAGGGAACTTCCGGCGGAGACGGGGCTGGTCGAGGCGGTGATCGAGGCGGGCACCGACACCGCGTCGAGCTTCGGTCCCGGGATGGGGATCGGGTTTGGTTCGGGGAAGGTTTTGAAAGTCTGCCTGCGGCCCGGTGATCGGGGTGAGCACGGGCATTTCGAGACGGAAGGCGGCGCGCTGGCGACGGTGAAGGCCTTTGCGGCGAAAGACGGCGGGCTGGATCCCGCGAGGGGCTACCGCTTGCGGGCGAGGATCGGAGCGGAGGACGTGACGTGGGAAGTGGCCGATGCCGCCGCGGATCCGCCGGTGTTCCAAGAGTTGTTCAAGGTGAATCGCGATGCAGCCTGGGGCGAGCCGCGGCTGGTCCGCGTGGGCAAGATGGACCGCGGCGGCGGGGCGGGCGACATGCGCGATCACGGTCCGGGCGAGTGGGGGCGCTGCTTCGTGCGTGCGGTCTCGGTTTACGGACCCTTCGATCCCGCGGCGGTGGCGAAAGGGACGGAGGGACAGGGTGCGGTGGAGGTTTCTGTTCACTACGAACTGTACGACGGGCTGCCGGCGATGAGCAAATGGATCACCGTGCGCAACCGCAGCGGACGCGCGGTCACTTTGGACAAGTTCACCGCCGAGTTGCTGGCGGTGGTGGAGCATTCCAATCCGGTGGAAGACCGTCCGCCGGTGCCGCTGCCGGCGCCGACCGTGCTGCATGTCGAGACCGACCAGGCCTTCGGCGCTTTCAACTCGGACCAGGCGAACCGCCACGCCGTGCGCTGGCTGCCGGATCCGCTGTTCTCGACCCAGGTCAACTACCTGAAGAACATGCCTTGTCTGTTAGATGTGTCGCCTTTCCGCGGACCGGCGCAGGTCATCGAGCCGGGCGGCACCTTCGAGAGCTTCCGGGTTTTCGTGCTGATGCTCGATTCCGAGGACCGCGAACGCCGCGGGCTGGCGAAGCGCCGGATGTATCGCACGCTGGCCCCGTGGGTGACCGAGAACCCGCTGATGATGCACATGCGCAGCGCCGAGCCCGAAGCGGTGCGGCAGGCGATCGGGCAATGCGCGGAGACGGGCTTCGAGATGCTGATCCTGTCCTTCGGTTCCGGCTTCGATGCGGAGAACGGGGATCCCGCCTACCTCGCGAAGTGGAAGGAGATCGCCGACCACGCGCGCTCGAAGGGAATCGAGATGGGGAGCTACTCGCTGCTGGCGAGCCGCAGTGTGGGCGGCGGTAATGATGTCGTCAGCGCGCCTGGGGAGAAGCCGGCGTTCGGCAACGCCCCGGCGCTCACCAGCGAGTGGGGCGTACGCTATTTCGAGAAGCTGCGGCGGCTCTATCAGACGACCGGATTCGGGGTCTTCGAGCACGATGGATCCTATCCCGGCGACTGGGATGTCACGCCGCGGCCGCCCTTGCAGCGCGGGCTGGAGGATTCGCAATGGGCGCAGTGGACGATCATCCGCGACTTCTACCGGTGGTGCCGCGCGGAGGGGATCTATCTGAACGTTCCCGACTACTATTTCCTGACCGGATCCAACAAATGCGGCATGGGTTACCGCGAGGTGAACTGGTCGCTGCCGCGCGCGCAGCAGGTGATCCACACCCGGCAGAACATCCACGACGGGACCTGGGACCGCACGCCGTCGATGGGCTGGATGTTTGTTCCTCTAACCGAGTATCAGGGCGGCGGCGCGGCGGCGACGATCGAGCCGCTGGAGCAGCACCTCGGCCACTACGAGCAAATGATGGTCTCCAATCTCGCCGCCGGCGTGCAGGCCTGCTACCGCGGTCCGAGGCTTTACGACACGGACAAGACCCGCGAGATGGTGAAGCGGACGGTCGGCTGGTTCAAACGCTACCGGGACATCCTGGAAAGCGACCTGATCCATCTCCGCCGGGCCGACGGTGCCGATTGGGACGGCTACCTTCATGTGAATCCCGCCTTGGACGAGCGGGCTTTCCTGACGGTGTTCAATCCGCTCGATCAAGCGATCACGCGCGAGATCCTGGTGCCCTTGCACTACGCGGGGCTGGAAACGGAAGCCAGCGCCGCGATCGCCGACAAGAATCCGGTGAAGCTCACCCTGGACCGCTACTCGCGCGCCCGGATCACGCTGGAGATTCCCGCGGGCGGCTTCCAGTGGGTGGTGTTCCGCAAACCGTGAACGATGGAACCGGAATCCTGCCGTCGCGACTTGGTCATCACCGCTTTCGGGCGGATGCTGTGGCTGGTTGCGTCTTGTTATCTCTTCGCGCTTCCCGCGGCGCGGGGGATGGACCTGCACTTACGCGATTGGCATGTCTCCGACGGGTTGCCGGATGCGACGATTACCACCCTCGCGCAAACGCCGGACGGCTGCCTGTGGGTCGGGACGCGGAAAGGCCTGGTGCGGTTCGACGGCAGGAAGTTCAAGCCGGTCGGAGGACTGGAGGGATGGATCACCGGGCTGGAGGCGGATGCGAAGGGGGAGGTGTGGGCGGCCACGAGGAAGGGCGAAGTTTGGCGAGTGGGCAGGGCGTGGAATGGTTCCCTTGTCCACGCCGGCGACAAGGCTGAGGCTGATTTCGAGGACGAATGGCCGGATGAGAACGGCCTTTGGATCGCGAAGGATCTTCTATCTTCCGACCGTGCAGGAGTCGTCTGGTACCGTGAACCGGGAGGAGCCTACCTGGGATTCCAAGCGGATGGACAGGTGTTGCGGCCGGACGCGACGGGGTCAACGTTCCTTGGATGGGCACGCGACAGGGAAGGCCGGCTTCACGCCATCCATCCGGGTGGGGCGCTCGCGTTGTCGGTTGCTCATCCGGGACGGGAGCCGGGTGATGCCGGTGAAGGGGAAAGTTGGATCGAGGATCTCGGTGGATCGGAAAGCGGCCGCGAGGTGGTGAAGAGGACCCTGGCGAACGAAGGAATCTCGACCCGGCAGCTCGCCCCGCTCGGGGATCCGCTGAACAGCCATGCCGCGATCTCCGCGAGCCTGGTGGATCGCGGCGGGGGGATCTGGGTCGCGAGGTGGTGGCGGGGGATCGAGGTGATGGATGGCGCGGGCGGCTGGACGACTCCTCCCGGCGTGGAGCGCTTTCCGCGATGCGTGGTGACCTGCTTGTTCGAGGATTCGCAGGGTTCCGTGTGGGCCGGCACCCTGGGGGAGGGGCTTTACCGCATGCGGCGCCAGCCGGTCGATTCCCTGGTGGTCGCGAAAGAAAACAGGGAGACCATTGTCACCTCGGTGTCGGCGGGCCCCGGCGGAAAATTCTGGGTGGGGACGGAGGGCGATGGTCTGTTAGAGTGGTCCGGGGGCGGAACCCGCCGGCATGAGGAAGTGGGGCCCAAGGTCACAAGCACGCTGGCGGACCGCTCGGGGCGCGTTTGGGCGGCTACGCCGGATGCGCTGGTTGTCCGGAACGGGGATCGCTTCGAGCCCGCGGTGCAGGGCCTTGTTCTCGCGCTGATGGAAGATCGGGCGGGCAACGTTTGGGCGGGTACGCAGAGCGAACTGGTCCGGATTGGCCCGGATGGGTCCAAGACGGAGATTTCTCCCGATGCCCCGCGTTTCCTCGACATCCGCTGCCTCGCCGAGTCGCCCGACGGCGGGATCTGGGCGGCGGGTTTCGGCAGCGGGATCTGGATCGTGGCAAAGGGCCGCCTGGAACCGGCGCCGCTGCCCCCTGGGTTCCACCCGAAGGACATTCGTTCGATCTGTTTCGGTGCCGGTGGCTGCCTGTGGATCGGCACCCTCTACAACGGGCTGTTCCGCTGGAAGGGCGGCGTGTTGCAGCACCTCGGGAGCAAGGACGGCCTGCCGGACGATTGCATCATCGGCATCCACCGCGAGGAGCGCGGGGTCCTGTGGTTTTCCTCGAACAACGGGATCTTCGGGTGTCCGGAAGCGTCGCTTGCAAACTACGAGCCGGGAGGCGAGGCACCGCTGGCTTTCTGGCAGGCGGGGCTCGACGACGGCTTGGAGAACCGCGGGTGCTCGGGTGGCGGGCAGCCGGTGATTTCCGCCTCGGAAGACGGCAGGCTTCACGTCGCCAACATGACCGCCGTCGCTTCCTTTCTGCCACGCCAGATCGGGGACTTGCAGGCGAGCCGGCAGGTGTCGATCGAGGCGGTCACGGCGGACGGCGTGGAACTCCCGGTGCCGGAAGGCGAGCTGGAGGTGAAGTCGGGAGTGCGGCGCTTCGAGTTCGAGATGCTCGCGCCGGACCTGTCGGGAGTCGGGCACCAGCGGGTGAGCTACCGGCTGGAAAACCTCGACCGCGAGTGGCTGCCGGCGGGCCGGGACATGACGGCGGTTTACAGCCGGCTGGCTCCCGGAAACTACACGCTGCGGGTGCGGTCGGCCGGGATGGACGGCAACTGGCACGAAGCCGCGCGGCCCCTGATGCTGCGGGTCGCGCCTGCCGTCCATGAGACCCTTTGGTTCCGCGTTCTGATGGGGTTGTTGCTTGCGACAATGGCGGTCTTCGCGGTTTCGTCGCGCTACCGGCGCAAGTGGCGTGCGAAGTTGGAACGGATGAACCTGCTGCAAGCAGTGGCCAGCGAGAGAGCCCGCATTTCCCGTGACATGCACGACGACCTGGGAGCGCGGCTGACCGAGATCCTGCTGATCGGCGAACGCGGTGCCGGAAAGGCGGAGGGGACTGCGGCAGGACCGCCGCTGGAGAAGATCGTGGTCAAGGCGCGAAGCGCCGTGCGCTCGCTGGAGGAGATCGTCTGGTCGGCGAATCCCCGCAACGACAGCCTGCCGAGGCTGGTGGAATACCTTTGCTCCACCAGCGAGGAGATCTGCGATTCCGCGGGCATCCGCTGCTGGCAGGAAGTTCCCGGGATGGTGCCTCCGCTGCCTTTGCCGCCGGATTACCGGCATCATGTGTTCCTGGCTGTTAGGGAGGCCTTTCACAACATCGCCAAGCACTCCGGGGCGGGTGACGCGTGGCTGGAGATCGGGGTCCCGGACGGGATGATCTGCATCACGGTCGAAGACAACGGCCGCGGGCTGGCCGGCTGTGCCTGCACCGGCGGGGAGGACGGATTGCGCAACATCACGACCCGGATGGAGCTGTGCGGCGGCAAACTGGAAACCCTCCCCAGGGAAGGCGGCGGGGTGCGTCTCAAGATGGAGATCCCGCTGCCACCGGAAGCGCGGCGAACGGGCGGACTCTTGTCCCTTGGAAAGCGAACGGACCACAAATGACCAAGCTCATGGACATCTCCATATCACTGGTGGAAGACGACGAAGGATTGAGGGAAGAGTTCGGCGAACTGATCGGCCAAACCGCCGGCTTCCGCATGCACCGGACTTACCGCAACGCCGAGGAAGCGCTTGAGCGCCTGCCGGGTGAGGTGCCGGACGTCGTTCTGATGGACATCAATCTTCCCGGGATGTCGGGGATCGAGTGCGTGCGCCGGCTGAAGCGGCTGCTGCCGGATCTCCCGATCGTGATGCTGACGGTGTACGAGGATTCCGACGCGCTCTTCGATTCCCTGATGGCGGGAGCGAACGGCTATCTCTTGAAACGGACGCCGCGGGCGAAGCTGGTGGAAGCGCTGCGCGACCTCAGCTCCGGCGGTGCGCCGATGTCGCGGAAGATCGCGCGCAAGGTGGTGGAGTTTTTCCATCAGGCCAAGAGCGTGGAGCCGCGCAATCCGGAGTTGTCCGGGCTGACGCCGCGCGAGCAGGAGATTCTCGCCGAACTGGCCAAGGGCAGGTCGTACAAGGAAATCGCAACCGCCTGCGGGATCAGCGGGGACACGGTGAGGAAGCACATGTGCCGGATCTACGAGAAGCTCCACGTCCACTCGCGGACCGAGGCGATCCTGAAATACCTGGGGCATCCCCCCCCTTAATGTGCCCTAGGCGCGGATGGCGGGAGCTTCCTAGGATGAGGGCAATGAGGAAACCGAGAGGCGTGCGGATGTCACGGGCTTGAGGTTTCCGGACACCTCATTCCCATGAAATCAAAACCCCACCAGAGATCCTTCGCGGCGCTGGCTGCCGCATTCTTGCTGGCACCGGCCCATGGCCAGATCCAGCTCAACTATCCCCTCGGAGAAAGCGATCCCGGTGCCGTTGCCGCCGCTGCGGGAAACGCGACGACGGTGGATACCATCGGAGCCAACGACCTGTCCATCCAAGGATCCGGCACCGTTTACAGTTCCAACGTTCCGGCGGCTCCCAGCACGCTCTCGGTCTCGCTCGACGGAAACGGACACTACGCGGCGACCGGACAGGGGTTCTACTCCGGGCTGGATCTCGGCAACTTCGAAGCTTCGGTGGACGTGTATCCGACCGCCGTCGGGCCCCAAGGGTTCAGCATTGCGATGACTCTCGGCCACAACGGGGCGGGCTCCCTTTTCCTCTACCACGTGGGCAACGGCGGGACCTGGAGGCTGCACAGCAACGGGAACGGGGACCGCATCTCTGGCGGCACGGTGACCTTCAACCAGTGGCAGACCTTGAGGATCGTCCGTACGGGAGGCGTCATGTCACTCTTCGTCGACGGAGTGTCCGTCGGCAGCACCCCGAATTTCACGAGCACCGGAAACCTTGGGGATAGCCTTACCATCGGTGCAAACACTCAGAATCCGGCGACATTCCAAGCCGAAGGCCGCTTCGTCGGCCAGATCGACAACGTGATGATCGGTGCGCCGGACGACGATGGCGACGGTCTCCCGAATGCTTGGGAAATCGCGAATGGTCTCGATCCAAATGATGACGGCACAACCAATGTCAACAATGGTGCGACGGGAGACCCGGACCTGGACACATTCGACAACCTGGCCGAGTTCACGGCGGGATCCAATCCCCAGGTGACCGCCTCCACGCCGACCGACACCGATGCCGACGCCTTGGCCGACGAATGGGAGGAATTCCATTTCCAAGATCTGGATGAAGTAGGCGGCGGCGATCCCGACGGCGACTTCTCGACCAACGAGGCTGAGGAAACCGCCGACACCGATCCGACGAGCCGCTTCAGCTATCCGGACAGCGATCTCGACGATCTCCCCGACGGATGGGAGGTTCATTTCTTCGCGGAACCGGGCGACACCTTGGGCCAGACTCTCGCGCGGCAGGGCACCTTCGACGACGCGGACGACGATGATTTTGTCAACCTCGTTGAGTACGATGCGGAGACCGATCCGACCGACCCGCAGTCGACGCCCGATACCGACGGCGACGGACTTCCGAATTCGTGGGAAATTGCCAACGGTCTGGACCCTGACGACAACGGGTCAACCAACGTCGACAACGGGACGGACGGCGATCCGGACGGTGACGGCGCGTCGAATTTCCGCGAGTTCCAGTTCGGCACGGATCCGCAGGACGAGAACGACACGCCGCCGGCGAATCCCACCGGACACGTGTGGCAGCTTGGCGAACTGGATGCGGGAGCGGTGGATGCCGGAGCGCTGAACGCCACCGGCACCGCGAACGGCAGCTACCGGCGCGACCTCACCCTCCAGGGCACCGGCGGAAGCTACAGCAGCGAGGTTCCGGCGGGTGGCAGCACGCTTTCGGCATCTTTCAACGGGAGCCAGATCTACAGCGCGCCGTTCGTCGTGACGGATCCCCCGTCGGCCACTTTCTTCGCGGCGCCCTTGTTCGACTTCAACAACTGGGAGATGAGCGCGGACGTGCGCCCGACCGCGGCCCCATCGTTCCACATCGCCTTCACGATCGGCAGCAACCGCGGTGGTGACGGCGGAGCGGGCCGGAATTACTTCGTCTATCACACGGGAACGACCTGGAACGTGCACAGCAACACCAACGGCAACTTCGACACGGGATTGCCGGTGACGTTGAACGGGTGGCAGAAACTGCGGCTGGTGCGCAGCGGCGGCGTGACCCGGCTCCACGTGGACGCCGGCGTTTCTGCTCCGGTTCCCTTCGCTCCGACCACTTTCAACGAAGTGATCTCGATCGGCGGCAACCGGGACGACCCGGGCTTCGAAGGTGGATTCATCGGTCAGATCGACAACGTGAGCCTGTCGGTTCCGCTGCCGTCCCCGACGGATGCGGACGGCGATGGCCTGCTGGACACGTGGGAACTTGCCAACGGCCTGCTCACCAGCAGCGGCGCGGGTGTCGATGGCCCCGCCGGAGATCCGGATGGCGACGGTGAAACCAATGCGGACGAGTTTGCCTTCGGGGGGAATGCCCAGGTGGCGGACTCGGGTGCCCGCAAGCGATCGGCGATCGACACGGTGTCGGGAACCGACCACCTCACCCTGACCCTCGCGTTGAGGGCCGGCACGCTGTTCTCCGGCACCGGGCCGCTGACGGCGCAGCAGGACGGCATCAACTACGAAATCCGCGGTTCCTACGATCTGAGCGCGTTTGCCGCGGACGTCACCGAGGTAGTTCCCGCACTGAGTTCCGGCCTGCCGGCGGCCCCCGATGGCTACAGCTACCGCACCTTCCGTTTGTCCGACGACACCACGACCCGGCCGAAGGGATTCCTTCAGGGCCGCGCATCACTGGTCGCCCCGTGAATTCGATCGGGGAACGGGAGAGCGCACCCGCGTTCACCCGTTCCCCCCGTTTTCCCCTTCGACAACCCACACGCACTGCACTCCCCAGCAAGAGGATGAAACAAAACCAATACATCAGATGGGCCGCACCGCTTGTCTGCACCGTCATGGTGCAGGCATCGCAAGCGGCGTTCGTGGCGCTCAACTATCAGCTCGGCGAAGACGATGCCGGCGCCTCCGGCGGCTCGGCCCTTCAATCCGTCACCGATGATAGCGGCGGCGGCGACAAGGATCTGACGCTGCAAGGTTCCGGCGGGACCTACAGCACCACGGTGCCCGTTGGCGGCAGCACATTGTCGGGCGAGTTCAGCGGTAGCCAGAACTACAGCGCGTCCGGTTCGGGCTTCTACACGGACATCGACTACTCTAATTTCTCGTTCTCCGTGAATGCGCGTCCCACCGGGAACGTCAGCGGGTTCTCGATCGCGATGGCGCTCGGCCAAGGCGGAGCCGGGCAATTGTTCTTTTACCATACTGGAGCGGGCTCGGCCTGGCGCCTGCACTCAAACGGGCTCGGCGACCTGGTTTCCGGCGGCTCCGTCAACCTGAACCAATGGTATCATCTCGAAGCCAAGCGCACGGGAACCCAGATGTCGTTCTACATCGATGGAAACCTGATCGGCTCCACCGCCAGCTTCACCAACACCGGAGTCTTGGGGGACAGCCTCTCCATTGGCTCCGGTTTGACCGGCGGAGGTGTCTATGAAGGCAGGTTCCAAGGGCAGATCGACAATGTCAGCGTGATCCCCGAGCCGTCCGCGGCCCTTCTCGGCCTGGCCGGCTTCGGCTTTTTCCTGCGCCGCCGCAGGGCCTGATGGTTTTCCAAGGGAAGGCGGTGCATGTCGTGCCGCCTTCCCATTTCCCCTTACCCACCCATGTTCTTGTTTTCCAAGTCCAAGCGGTCCCGCCTGTTAGGGCAGCTTCTGCTTCTCCCTCTGTTGATCGTTCCGCTGCCTTCATTCTCCCAATCGCTCTGGCAACTCGGCGAGAACGATGCGGAGGCGGCCGCCGGATCGACGGCAAATGCCGAGACGGTGGATTCGGTCTCGTCGCGAAACCTCGGCCGGGTCGGGAGCGGCAGTGCCTACAGCAGCGACACGCCCGCCGGTCCCGGCGGCTTGTCGATGTCATTGAACGGCTCGGGGCATTTCTCGGCGAGCGGGGAGGGATTCTACGGGGGGATCGACCTGTCGAACTTCGAGATCACGTGCCGCGTGAAGCCGACGGCGGTGACGTCGTTTCACGTGCCCTTTTGTCTGGGACGCTACGGGTCCGGGGCGGCCTTCGTGTACGTGAGCGGCACCTCGTGGCATTTCCACATCAACGGCCAGGGCGACCGGATCACCGGCGCTCCCGGCACCGCGCTCCCCGGCGAATGGCAGAGTCTGGCGCTCCGCCGGCAGAACGGGACGGTTTCCCTGCTGGTGAACGGCGCGGTGATCGGGACCACCACCAGTTTCCCGGCATCGCTGTCGGATGACTTTTCCATCGGCAGCGCCCTGACGGGAAGCGCCGGGCCCGACGGACGATTTGTCGGGTTGATCGACCGGGTGAGCCTTTCGGGCATCGAGACGGAACCGCCGCCGCCGCCGCCGACCGGCGATTTCGATGTGACCTTCGAGTCGCTGCTGGATGAAATGACGGGGCTTGAGACCTTGGCGAAGTTTCCGGAGATCGAGCACGAGTGCCTGCAAGCGAGCACCTACAACCGGGGATCGGTCGCACGCGACCAGCCGGACCAGGGAACTTCCGGTTGGTTTGCGGACGGCGACGGCGGGGGCTTCATCCGCACCGAGGTGATCAACGGCCAGCAGGAATGGGTGGTGATGGAGCACGACGGCCCCGGAGCGCTGACGAGGTACTGGACGCCTTTTTTCTATCAGTCCTTCGGCAACCGCACCGGGCCGCGGGTGCGCATCTATCTGGACGGGTCCGCGGTGCCGGTGATCGACGAGAACCTGATCGAGCTTCTCAGCAGGCTCGACTGGAACACCGGCGAGTATGGCAGCAAGCCCGCGCCGCAGAACTCTTTCACGCTGCCGGTGCCCTTCGCCAACTTCACCGCCAGGGCGGGGGTGATGCACCTGCCGGTGCCTTTCGCGCAATCGTGCAAGGTCACTCTAACAAGCCAGCCCTTCTACAACATCGTCAATTACCGGGCCTATCCGGAGGGCACGGCGGTGCGGACCTTCACCGCGGCCGATCTTTCCTCGCCCGCGCTGGCCGCGGCGGCGGGAAAGCTCACGGGGCCCGCTTCGCCCGCGGGAACCCTGGTGGAGCAGACCGCGAACATCCCGGCGAACGGGGAGCTCGCGCTGGCACTGCCCGCCGGACCGGCTGCGGTGAGCGAACTGGAGGTGGACCTCGACGAGGCGGCGGTGCAGGCGAACCCGGCGCTGCTCCGGGCGCTCGTGATCGCCGCGACGTTCGACGGCAACGAGACGGTGTGGTGTCCGGTTGGCGATTTCTTCAGTTCTCCCGCCCGGATCAATTCCTTCACGACGCTGGCACGCACGACCACTTCGGCGGACGGGCGGCTGGTGTGCCGCTGGCGCATGCCCTACCAGACCTCGGGGTCGGTCCGGATCCTCAACACCGGCAGCAACGCGTCGACCGTGACACTCCGCGTGAAGACAAGCGCCTGGACCTGGGACGAGCGTTCGATGCATTTCCATGCGCGGTGGCGGCCGGACGACATCTCGCCGGGCACCCCGTTCCATGACTGGAACTTCGTGGAGGTGCAGGGGAAGGGCGTGCTGGTGGGCGACTCGTGGACGGTCCTCAATCTAACAGACGGCTGGTGGGGCGAGGGCGACGAGAAGATCTATGTGGACGAAGAATACGACGCGGCGAAGTTCCCGTCGCACTTCGGCACGGGAACGGAGGACTACTACGGCTGGGCCGGCGGGGTGGTGCCGACTCGGAACGATGAGTTCGCCACACCCTTCGAGGCAAACTGCCAGGTGGGGTCCACCTCGGTCAACTCGCCGCGCGGTTTCAATGTCAGCACCCGCACCCGGATGCTCGATGCCATCCCGTTCCAGAACCGGCTGGTGTTCGACATGGAGGCCTCGCCGGGAGTGGACCAGCGGAACCCGTGGGACCTGCTGATGTATTCCTGCGCGACCTTCTGGTATGCGCTGCCCGGTGCGACTTCCAATCGTCCGGCCCAGCCGGCGAAGTCCGCGGTGCCGGTCACCGCGCTGACCACCTTGCAATCGCAGTCCGACGCCTTGCGGAACGGCGGTCCGGGAGCGATCGACGGAGCGATCGAGGCCGAAGCGATCTCGCCGTCGGTCGTTTCACCCGGAGTGAGCAGCAGTGTCATCACGCCGGTCGGTGCTTTGGGGGCACTGGTGAGCGGAGGAAGCTACCGGGAAGTGGAATTTGGAGCCGACGGGGATTTTGCGGAGTTCCGACTCACCGAGCAGTTCACGGCG
This sequence comes from Haloferula sp., assembly GCA_044372775.1. Classification (GTDB taxonomy): domain Bacteria; phylum Verrucomicrobiota; class Verrucomicrobiia; order Verrucomicrobiales; family Akkermansiaceae; genus Haloferula. The sequence continues at coordinate 62,287 of JBIPNO010000012.1, read as the reverse complement.
CGGATGCTCCGGGTGAATCTGGTCACGGGGCCGGGACGCGGCGAAGTGGATGTCCTGGTGAACGGCCGGACGGTGCTGGAGAGCTTGGACTTGGAAGCCGTCGAAGCCGGGGTGAAAGAGATCAAGTTGGGTCTCTTCCAACCGCAGGACGCCGCGATGGTGATCCGCTTCGTCAACTCCGGTGCGGCCAAACCGGTGGGGGTCGATGCGTTCGTATCGGAGGAACCGAAGGAGACATCGTGGAACCGCAAGGAGTGGCGGCAGGGGGAGGATGATGACGGCGCGGCATCGGGGGCCGTGGTCGTCGGCGGAAGCCAGCAACGGGGAGGCGGCGTCGCGCTGGGGCTCGTGGGCAGTGCCACGTATGTTGAAGGTCAGGCGGGCGGTCTTGCGATCCAGTTCGGCGGCCAGTCCCATCTCACGGCACAGTCTTCCGGGTTGCTCGCGAACACGGACTTCAGCGAGTTCGAGCTGGCATTCCGGGCCAGGCCTTCCGATCTCGTCGGCTATCAGATCGCGGTGGCGCTGGGCCGCTACGGATCCGGCTCGGCTTTCGTCTATCACACCGCTGCTTCGTGGCGTTTTCATGTGAACGGCGGAGGGGATCTCATCACCGGTGCCGCGGGTTCGGCAGTGGCTGGGGCCTGGCAGGAGTTGCGGCTCTCCCGCCGCTCCGGCGTCACCCGGCTCTTCGTCGGCGGTCAGGAGATCGGATCCACGGAGCGTTGGACGCGTCCCTCGGACGACTTCACCGTGGCGGCAGCGATCAACGGGTCCGGAGGACCGAACGGCCGCTTCAGCGGGGCCATCGACCAGGTGGCCTTGACGGGCGGGCTTGCGGAATACGGGAACTACATCCTTTCTTCGGCTCCGGAAGCTGCGGACCCCGCGCTGCTGGCTCCCACGGCCGACGCGGATGGAGACGGCGCGGAAAACCTGCTCGAGTTCCTTTTCGGCACCGCGCCATTCGACGGGAGCAGTCGTCCGCCGGCGACCGTCGAAGTCCGGCCGGACGGAAGCCCCGATGGGGTGTCGTTCCTCCTTTCCGCGGAAGCGCGTGACCGGGTGTATTGGGAGATCGAAGGGTCGCCTGATCTTGCCGCGTGGGAAGTGCTGTCGAGGCAGCCGAAATATGACGTGAACCTGGCAGGAAAAGTTCTCGTGCCCTTCCCGGACGACAGCGGGCCGAGCGGGTTTGTCCGCCTGTCGATTCCAGGGCCGGGATATCTGGCGCCATGAAATCAGCATTTCGGGAGGACCAGGCGGAGGGCTGCCACCCCGGATCCCATTTCACGAGGAGACGCCACGAGACCAAGCCGCCGCCTCCCGCGGCGACGGGTCCGAGGTCCGCACGTGAAGGGTCAGGCGCGACGGGGTGATTCGAGGTCCACCCCGCGCGCCTTGCCCAATCCGGATTGAACGACCGGGACGCCCCGCCGGGAGTTCCGATTTCCGGGGATGTGGAACCTTTGCCGGCTTTTCCAATCGTGATTCCGGCTGGAGTGGTTCATGAACCCTCCCCTCATGATTTGGGCCTGGGTCATCTTTATCGGTTTCGTTCTTCTGATGCTGGCTCTCGACCTGGGGGTGTTCCACCGGAAATCCCATGTGGTCGGCTTCAAGGAGTCCCTCACCTGGTCCGGAGTCTGGATCAGCCTGGGACTGGCCTTCTCGGTCCTCGTTTACTACGCCTACGAACTGCACTGGTTCGGGCTCGGCAACTCCATCGATGCGGTGGACAAGCTGGTCAACACCGGGAAGCTGGCGGCGACGAAATACCTGACCGCCTACGTGGTCGAGAAGTCGCTGAGCGTGGACAACATCTTCGTGATCGCGATGGTCTTTACCTCGCTCGCGGTCCCGCCGCGCTACCAGCACCGCGTGCTGTTCTGGGGCATCATCGGCGCGCTGGTGATGCGCGGCGCGATGATCGGTGTCGGTTCGGTGCTGGTGCAGGAGTTCCACGCGATCCTCTACTTCTTCGGCGCTTTCCTGATCTTCACCGGGATCAAGATGCTGGTGATGGAGGAGAAGGAGGAGCATCCCGAGAACAATCCGGTGGTGCGCTGGGTCCGGAAGTTCTTCCCGATCACCCAAAACTTCCACGGCCAGCATTTCATGGTCCGCGCTGGCAGCGACTGGTCGCGCGAGGCGGCGGAACCGGGAGTCGAGGCGAAGCCGGATCCGGTGGTGGAGGCTGCGCCGGCGGGAAAATGGCTGCTGACTCCGCTGGCGGTGGCCTTGATCCTGGTCGAGGTGACCGACCTGATTTTCGCGGTGGATTCCATCCCCGCGGTGTTCGCGATCACGGCGGATCCGTTCCTCGTCTTCACCAGCAACGTGTTCGCGATCCTCGGCCTGCGGTCGCTGTATTTCGCGCTGGCGGGCCTGATTTCAAAATTCCGCTACCTCAAGCCGGCGCTGTCGCTGATCCTGATCCTCGTCGGCGTGAAAATGCTGGCGGCCAAGTGGCTCAAGCTGTGGCTGGGTGATTCGTTCAACCTCACCGTGTTGGCGGTGATCATCGGGATCCTGGTCACGGGGATCGTCACGTCGGTGATCGTGGGTGCCAGGGACAAGGACGCGGCGGGTCCGTCCTGAGGAGGCGCTCTCAAGGATCGACGATCGCACGCACGGCGGCGCGGAGGTGCTGGGGGAAGTTCAGCTTGAAGTGGATGCACTTGTCGCGGGTGGTCCAGAAGCTGGTGATGCCGGGGAGCTTTTCGTTTTCGAAGAGCTGCTTCAGGGCGTTGAGCTTGAGCTGGGACGGGTGGCCCTTGAGGACCCGGACCCGGCCGGCCTGGACTTCGAACCACTGGATGGCGACGCGCTCGATGAACTGGGCCATGGCGGGATCCGATCAAGGGGAGACCAGGATGTTGCGGAGCCTCTGGTGGATGGCTTCCGGAATGTGGCGGGAGAAGCAGTAGCGCCCGGCTCCGTTGGCGTGGATCGTGCCGGAGCGAACCCCGGTGTCGGCCAGAACATCGTGAAGCTGCCTGAGGGTGGCGGCGGGGATCCGGCCCTTGGCGGCGCTGACCCCGTCCTCGCGGATGACGAGGACGAGCGGGGATGTCAGCTTGAGGAACCAGAGCATTGTTAGAAATGCCGCATCACCTTCTCGAAGGCGGCCTCGGCGGTGAGGCCGTGGAGCTTCATGAGGATGTCGGGCTTGCCATGTTCGACGAATTCGTCCGGCCAGCCGACGCGCTCGACCGGAGTGGTGATGCCGGCGTCGTGGAGGAGCTCGATGACGCCGCAGCCGAAACCGTTGTGCAGGACGTGGTCCTCGAAGGTGCAGAGGACCTTGCACTGGCGGCCGAAGCGCTCGAGCACGGTGGCATCGAGCGGCTTGATGAAGCGGGGATTGATCAGGGCGACCGAGAGGCCTTTCTCTTCGAGCATGGCCTTGGTCTTTTCCGCCATGGCGAAGGTGGTGCCGAGGCCGATCAGGGCGACGTCGGTGCCTTCGGCGAGGACTTCCGCCTTGCCGAGTTCGATCGGGGTGACCGGGGCGTCGAGCGGGGTGCCGTTGATCGGGCCGCGCGGGTAGCGGATCGCGGTCGGGCCGGCTTCGTAGGCGGCCATCCATTTGAGCATGGCGATGAACTCGGCCTCGTTGGCCGGCTGCATGTGGACGATGCCGGGGACGGGGCGGAGGTAGCCGATGTCGAAGAGGCCGTGGTGGGTCGGGCCGTCGTCGCCGGAAAGGCCGCCGCGGTCCATGCAGAGGCGGACGGGGAGCCCTTGCAGCGCCATGTCATGAATGATCATGTCATAGGCGCGCTGCATGAAGGTCGAGTAGATCGCGAGGAAGGGCTTGAAGCCGCGGGTGGCCATGCCGCAGGCGAAGAGCGCGGCGTGTTCCTCGGCGATGCCGACGTCGTAGTAGCGGGCGGGCAGCTCCTTCTTGAAGATTTCCAGCTTGGTGCCGCCGGGCATGGCGGCGGTGATGGCGACGACCTTGTCGTCGGTCTTGGCCAGGTCGGTGACCGTGCGGCCGAAAATGTCCGAGCAGGTCGGGGTGGCGGAAATGTCGGTCGAGCCGTCGTCGATCTTGTAAGCGCCGAGTCCGTGGAACTTGCCGGGGTTGTCGAGTGCGGGCTGATAGCCGCGGCCCTTCTCGGTGATGATGTGGAGGACCACCGGTTCGTGCAGCGTTTTCAGGTGCTCGAAGGTTTTGACCAGCAAAGGCAGGTCGTGGCCGTCGATCGGGCCGAAGTAGCGGAGGCCGAATTTTTCGAACAGGACGTTCGGGAAAAGCAGGTTCTTGGCGCTGGACTCGACCTTGTGGGCGAGGTTGCGGGCGGCCTTGCCGGCGATCTTTTCGACGAACTCCGCGGCGGTGTTGCGGACACTGGCGTAGGTCGAGTGGGTCTGGAGGGCGTTGAAGTAACGGGCGATGGCGCCGACGTTCTTGTCGATCGACCACTCGTTGTCGTTGAGGACGACGATGAACTTCTTGGTGGTCTCCGCGATGTTGTTGAGGGCTTCCAGGGTCGGGCCGCAGGTGAAGGCGGCATCGCCGGCGACGGCGACCACGTGGGAGTCGTCATTGGCGAGGTCGCGGGCGGCGGCCATGCCGAGGGCGGCGGAGAGGGCGGTGCCGGCGTGGCCGGCGCCGTAGCAGTCGTGCTCGGACTCGGTGCGGAGAAGGAAGCCGTTGAGGCCCTTGTAGGTGCGGATCGTGTGGATGCGGTCGGCGCGGCCGGTCAGCATCTTGTGGACGTAGCCCTGGTGGGCGACGTCGAAGACGAAATTGTCCTTGGGCGTGGAGAAGACGCGGTGGAGGGCGATGGACAACTCGACGACGCCGAGGTTCGGCCCGAGGTGGCCGCCGGTGCGCGAAAGCGAGGTGATCAGCGAGTGGCGGACCTCGTCGGCGAGCTTGAGCAGATCGGCCTCGGGGAGAGCCTTGACATCATCGGGCGAGTGGATCGCGGAAAGCAGCGGTCCAAGGGCGGGTGGCTCAGAAGAGGCGGATGTCGTCATCGTCGTCGTGTTCGTCCGGGGTGCCGGCGTGTTGGCCGGAGCGTTGGTCATCCTCGTCGGGAAGATCTGCCTCGTCGTCGACTTCGACGGTTTCGGCGGAGGTCCTGGCGTTGATGGTGTGGAGTCGTTTCCGGGCGGAGGCGAGGACGCTCTCGCAGTGCGAGAGCAATTTCGAGCCCTTTTCGTAACGGGCCACCAATTCTTCCAGGGGAAGTTGCTCTTCCTCCATGGCGGCGACGATTTCCTCGAGCTCGGCAAGGGCCGTTTCGAAGGTTCGGGCGCTGCCGGCGGGGTCGCCGTCCGGGGATTTCTTGCGGGCGGCCATTACCTGGATTCGGTTGCGGGTTTCGCCGCGCGCTCGCCGTAGAAGAGGAGGTCGGTGCGCTCGAGCGCGGTCGGGTAGGGGTAGCGGCGGTAGATTTCGGCCAGTTTCGGATCCTGGTTGAAGATCGGGAAACCGTTGCGGCCGACACCGGGGGCGGTGATGTCGATGACGAGACCGTTGAAGATCAGCGAGCTGAATTCCCCATACTGGGCGCGGACCACCGGGGCGGGATCGTTGCCGGAGGAGCTGGGGCTGACCAGGATGCCGGCGAAAGGCGTGCCGAGGGCGGAAGCGCGGTCCTCGAGTTGTTCGAAACCCCGCTTGGTGTTGGGGAGCCAGAGGCTGAGGCGGTCGGCATACCAGGCGACGGCCCAGGGCTGGTCGGAGACGACGATCTTGTCGACCTGTTCGTCCTGGGCTTCCGGTTTGAGCAGCTTGGGGATCTCGGAGTTGAGGACGGAGGGCAGGTAGGGCGGCCACTGCGGCACCCCGCGTTCGCGGAACGCGATGCCGATCTGCACCAGCTTGGGCATCGACAGCACCATCGGGGCGGACGACAGGACGATCACCGCGATGTAGTGGGCATTGCGGAGGAAAGGCACTTCGTTGATCACTTCCAGGCGGCTCCAGAGGATGGAGATGAAGGCGAGCCCGTAGGCGGCCATGACCGGGGCGAAGATCAGGTGGATCTGGTTCGGGTTCAGGCCCTTGCCGCGGTCGATGCCGAACAGGGCCATGCCGAGCGCGCCGAACAGCCACATCAGGACGATGGCCCAGCGGAAGTTCGCGATGGACGGGCGTTTGAAGGGGTGGAGCAGGGCGATGAAGAAGATCGGGGCGACCAGGATCCCGCCGAGGAAGGGAAGGATGTCGGAGGCCTGGATCAGGGTGGTGGCCAGGATTTTCAGCAGCAGGCCGTCGAGCGAAAGCGGGGCGCTTTCCAAGTCGTGGTTGCGCATGATGGTGGCCTCGGTGCCGCTGGCGAGGCCGTTGTAGAGGACGTAGAAGCCGGTGCCGAACGGTTGGCCGGTGAATTCGTTCGCCCGGATGAGCGGGAAGGCGACGGCGGCGGCGAGCAGGCCGAAGGCGGCCAGTGCGACCACGCCGCGCGGCTTGAAGGCGACCGCAGCGTAGATCAGGTAGCCGATGAAGATCCACGCGGTGAGCCAGTGGGCCAGGACCATCAGGACGAAGAAGGCGGCTCCGATCAGGGCCGGCGCGAAGGGCATCTTGCCTTCCTCGGAGGATTCGATGGCGCGGTAGGTGAAATAGAGGCCGCAGGTGAAGAGCAGCATCACCAGCATCTGGGGCAGGCCGCTCTGGGAGTATTTCCAGAACAGGTCGCAGAGCAGCATCAGGATCGCGGTGACCCCGGCGATCTTGGCGTCGAAGATCCGGCCGACCAGCAGGTAGGTCACTCCGATCGACATCAGGAAAAACAGCGTGGAGACCAGCGCGACGACCCGGTCGAGCGGGTAGATGTATTCGTTCTTGCCCATCGGCCAGGCCCCTTCCTTGTCGGCGCCCACCAGCTTGAGGACGGCGCCGAGGATGAGGGGGTTGAGCGGGGCGTGGTAGGTGTCCTTGAAGCCGGTGAAGGCGAGGGCGCCGCTGTTGGCTTTCTCCGCCTCGTAGTAGGCGAGGGGGCGGATGAATTTGGTGACGGCCCCGTTGCCGCGGGCGATCTCGCGGCCGATCTGGGCCTGTTCCATCGCTTGCGGCGTGTCGAGGCCGCGGAACAGGGGGAGCAGGTGGAGCAGGGTGAAACTGATCAGGACCAGGAAGAACAGGATCCGGCGGATCATGACCGCCGTTTCGAACTGGGGTGTTGGCAAGCTGCTCATGGGGAATCGGTCGGGGCACCCACGAGCCTCAATCGCCGCCTTCCTTCAACTTCCGTTGGAGGGTGCGACGGCTGATGCCGAGAAGCTCGGCGGCCCGCGTCCGGTTGCCTGCGGCTTCAGCCAAGGCGGCGCGGATGGCGCTGGTTTCGAGCTCATGCAAGTTGAATTCCCGGGGAGCGGCAAGGGTGATTTTCCCGGGCTCCGGCAGCGCGACGGGCGTGGAAATCACCGGCGCGTCGCCCAACAGGCTGGCGGGCAGGTGGTGGAGGTCGATCACCGGGTCGTTGCTCATCACCACGCCGTGCTCGATCGCCGTCCGCAGTTCGCGGACATTGCCGGGCCAGGGGTAGGACCGCATCAGGCACAGGGCGGCATCGCTGAGCGGCTTGACCGGCCGCCCGTTCTCCTCGGCGAACTCCTTGAGGAAGGCCCCGGCGAGCAGCACGATGTCCTCCGCCCGCTCCCGCAGCGGCGGCATTTCGATCCGCACGACATTCAGTCGGAAATACAGATCCTCCCGGAAATCCCCGCGCGAGACCAGGGCGGCGAGGTTCTTGTTGGTGGCGGCGACCAGGCGGACGTCGACCTTGACCGGGGTGTTGGAGCCGACCCGCTCGATGGTGCGCTCCGACAGGGCGCGGAGGAGTTTCACCTGGATGGAGGCGTCGATCTCGCCGATTTCGTCGAGGAACAAGGTGCCGCCGTCCGCCTGCTCGAAGCGGCCGATCCGCCGCTGGGTCGCCCCGGTGAAGGAGCCCTTTTCGTGGCCGAAGAGCTCGCTTTCGAGGATCTGCGGCGAAAGGGCGGCGCAATGGACGATGACCAGCTTCTCGGCCGGCCGGCCGCTGAGGCGGTGGATGGCGTGGGCCACGACTTCCTTGCCGGTGCCGCTTTCGCCTTCGATCAGGACCGTGGCGCGGGTCGGGGCGACCTGGCGGACGATGTCGGTGACCTTGCGGATCGCCGGGGACTTGCCGGCGAGGCGGTCGAGCCCGGATTCGTCGGCAATCTGGGCGCGGAGTTGTTTGTTCTCGGTCTCCAGCTTGCGGCTGCGGAGGGCGCGCTTGAGGAGCATCTCGACCTCGTCAAGATTGAGAGGTTTGGTGACGAAGTGCCAGGCCCCGCGGCGCATCGCTTCGACGGCGGTGTCAACCGAGCCGTAGGCGGTCATCATGATCGAGACCGGCGGGTTCGGCAGGGAAAGCGCACCATCTAACAAGTCCATCCCCGAGTCGCCGCCCATCCGGAGGTCGGTCAGGAGAAGGTCGATCGGTTCGGAGTTCAGGACCGACATCGCTTCCGCGACGTTGGAGGCGGTGAAGACGTCGAACTCCTCTTCCAAGGCGGCGCGGAGGCCGTCGCGGGTGGCCTTTTCGTCGTCGGCGATGAGGAGGGTGGGGGTCATGGGGAATGAGAACGTCGATTCAGGGGTTGAAGTCAGCCGCAGGAATTTCGCCCAGCGCTTTATGGCCGATCATCACTTGGTGTCCGGTCTGCCAATTCTCCACAACGCAAACGCCGACCACTTCCGGGTGGCGGCAGATGCCGGGATGAAAGATGTTATGGAAGCCTCCATTCAGGTTGATTCGAATGGGTGGGGGGGCTGAGTCGTATGGATGCTGTAGCAACCAGAGGAATTCTTCCCAGTTGAAAGGTGGCGGGCCGAATACGTTCTGTGCGGCATTCCATTCGCGGACGGTCTGCATCACCTCAGGGGGGATGCTGGTGTCTTGGCTGAAGCTCTGGGGCTTGAGATAAAACGTCCGGCCGCACCACGCCGAATATGTCGCGATGCTCGCGACAATCCCCCCGAAGAGTACGAATGCTTTTGACCTTTTCATCTCTCTTTCGGGCAGGCGGATCCGTCTAATCGATGTCGATGATGCTCACCGGTTGCTCCAACAACCGCACCGGCTTCGGGCCGCGCGGGAGGTGGATGAGGATGCGGGTTCCCGCGCCGGGTTCGCTCTGGATTTCGATCTCGCCGCCGTGCTCGCGGACGACGCGGCGGACGATGAGCAGGCCGAGGCCGGTGCCGTGCTGCTTGGTGGTGCGGTAGGGTTCGAAGAGCGAGCCCATCTGCTCGGGCGGGATGCCGGTGCCGTTGTCTTCGATGGAAAGGGTGGTCTCGAACTCGTTGGCGCGGGCGGCGATGCGGATCACGCCGTCGTTGCCGCCGATCGCCTGGAAGGCGTTGCGCAGGAGGTTGTAGAAGACCTGTTGGAATTGCCCGGCATCGAGTTCCATGCGGGGAAAATCCTCGGCGAGATCGAGTTCGACGGCGATGCCCCGGGACTCGAGCTCCGGCTCTAACAGGCGGACGGCGTCGCGCAGGACCTGGGTCAGGTCGCAGCGTTCGCGGTCCGGGGTGGTCGGTCGGATGGCTTGCAGGAACTGGCGGAGGATGGTGTCGAGCCGTTTGATCTCGCTGCGGGCGGTATTGAGATGCTCTTCCAGCGGGCCGCGGTCGCCGGGAGGCAGCTTGCGCAGCTTGCGGGCCATCAGCTGGAGGTGGATGTCCAAGGAGTTGAGCGGGTTGCCGATTTCATGGGCGACGCCGGCGGCGAGCAGGGTCAGCGCGTTCATGCGCTCGGACTCCAGCGTTTGCTCGGCTTCCTGGCGGGTGGTGGTGAGGTCGCGGACCAGCATCACCCAGCCGACGGTGGCGGCTTCGGCTTCCTCCGGCTTGATCGGGGAGAGGTAGAAATTCAGGTAGCGGTTTTCCGGGTAGAAGACCTCGAGGTCGCGGGAGACCGATTTGCCCGGTTTGGCGAGCGAGGACCAGTCGAGGCCGGGGATGCGGGAGGCGAGCGGGGTGCCGGGGGCTTGCTCGGCGTCGATCCCGAAGAAGCGGCAGGCCGCGCCGTTGATGAAGGTGATCTCGCCGTCCTCATCGAGCACGATCACGCCTTCGTGGAGCGCTTCGAAGACCTGCTCGAGGAAGCCCTTTTCACGGACCAGCCGGTCGAGAAGCTGCCGGGCCTCGGCCGGGTCGATCCGGTCGAGGCGGGCGAGGAGTTTGTCGAGGAAGCCGGGTTTCAAGAGCCGCAGGAAGGGTTAACCGCCAAGACGCCAAGTTCGCCAGGGAGAGGCAGAAGATGGTGTTCGACGGCGCGACAGAATGGCGCAGGTGAGGGGGGATGGCAAGTGGTAGGGCTGCTTGTCTTTTGTTCGCCGGAGGCTCTTGGACTGCTGCGATGATTCGCAGCTTTTGGAATGAAGGGAGGAGACGGCGGTTCTGGCGGGACGCGGCAACCCGGGAAGGTCGCCTCGGTCCTTGGGAGCGGCGGGCTTCCCCGTGCACTCGAAAGCTGCGAAGCATCGCAGCAGTCCGAGAGCGACTGCGCCGCGGGCATGGGGCCTGCTTTTCCGGTGGTTCGAGCGCGGCACGGGTTTCGTAGACCTTCCGCTCAGCGCGCTTGGAGCTCCGCTTTGAGCTGGAGGGCCTGGACGTTGGCGGGGTCGCGGGCGAGGGTGGTCTCGACGGCTTCCAGGGTCGCGGCACGGTCGCCGAGGCGGTAGTGGATGGTCGCGCGGGCCCACGGCGCGCCGGCGTCGGAAGGATCGAGCTGCTCGGCCCGGCGGAGCGAGGTGATGGCTTCGGACGGCTGGTTCTTCGAGGAAAGCAGCAGCCCGAGGTTGTAGTGGGCGCGGGCGAAGGAGGGGTTGAGCTTGAGGGTCTGCCGGAGCCGGGTTTCCGCGCCTTCGAGGTCGCCGAGCTCCGCTTTGCCGAGGGCGGCGAGGTAGGGGATGTCGGGGTTGGTGGGATCGAGCTGGGTCGCGTCGTCGAGCCAGCGGACGGACTCCTCGGCCCGGCCGAGGCCGCCGAGGAAGACCGCGAAGTCGCGGCGCGGGGCGGCGGAGGACTGGTCCCATTCGATCGCCCGCTTGAACCATTTCTCGGCCTCCGCGGCATCGCGGCGGTGGATGGCGAGGCGGGCCATCCGCATCGCGCCGGCCGGTTGGTCGGACTGGTGGCGGGCGATTTCCGTGAGTTCGGCGACGGCAGGGTGGTTGGTAGGCAGGCGGTCGAGCGCACCCCAGGCGGCTTCGGCGCGCACGGACTTGGTTGGGTCGGTGAGAAGGGTGTCGACGATCTTCTGCCGGTCCCGCCGCGGACTGAGGATGAAGGCGGCGGCGTTGCGGGCGAGCGGGTCGGCATCGGTGGCGAGCTTTTCGGCTCGGACGGCGACGCGTTCATCGCCGGTCCAGCGTTCCATCAGGCGCAGCAGGGTGGCTTTCCAGGCACCGATCTCCTCGACATCGTAGGCCGCGAGCAGGGCATCCAGGTTTCCGTTGCCGGCTTGGGCGGCGGCGATGGCCCGGGTGCGCTGCCGGCCGCGGGCGGGCTTGTTCATCTTTTCGCCATACCGTTCGTCGACGTGTTTGATCTGCCAGTCGAGGCCCTTGTCCTCGTGGCAGTTGTTGCAGGCGTTCGGGGTGCCGAGTTCCTTGGTCAGCAGGGGATCGGGGATGGGGAAACGATGGTCGCTGCGCGGGTCGCGGCCCATGTAGGTTTTCTTCGGCATGTGGCAGTCGACGCAGCGGCTGCCGGGCGTGCCGGGGGTGTGGAAGACGTGCGTGGCGGGATCGATCACCACCGCCTCGTTCGCCCCGGCGGAGTGGCAGGTCATGCAGAGAGCGTTGGTATCGACGGCCTGCTTGCCGCCGAGCGGCGTGGCGGCGTGGGGGTCGTGGCAATGGGTGCAGCCGATGCCCTTGTGGCCCATCCGCGAGAGCTGGAGGGAGGTGAAGTTGTAGTTCTCGTCGATCTGCTGGCCGTCCGGATGCCAGAGGCCGGGTTGGCTGGGCAGCGCGAGGTTGTAGTGGTCGAAGAAGGAATTGCCGGGCTGGAAGTTCTCGTCGAGTTCCTCGCGCCGGGCGTGGCAGGTGGCGCAGGTGTGGGTCCACTGGGCGACGGTGAACTTCTGCTTCGGATCGATGCCGCAGCCGCCGATCGGGTGATTCTCCGGCGTGCCGCCGTGGCATTGTGCACAGCCGACGCCCTGCTCGACCCACTTGGTGTCGTAGCGATCCGTCTCGGGGTCGTAGCCCTTCTTCAATTCGGTGAAGTGGCAGTAGGCGCACTGGCTGTTCCAGTTCATGCCGCGCTGGGTCCAGTGGCCCCATTCGTGCGGGCGGCGGTTCTGGCCTTCGTAAATGCTGTACCAGTCCTCGTTGGCCGGGTCCCAGGCCATGTCGGGGACCTGGTAGCGGCCTTTGCCGACATCGAGCAGGTACTGGACGATCGGTTCGTAGCCGATGACCATCGGCGGCTTCTGTTGGACCGGCTTGACGTCCTTGGCGGCCTTGTCCTCCCAGCGGATTTCGGGCGTGGCGGCCCCGCCGGAGAACTTCCAAGAGGCATCGCCCTCGGCCACCTCGTGGCCGGCGAACGCGGGGCCGTCGGCTGGGCTGCCGATGTCGCGGTGGGCAAGCGCGTGGTGGGAGCCTTTCCACGACTCGGCGGCCTTCTGGTGGCAGTCGAGGCACTCGGTGGAGGGCGGCTTGGGGAGCTGCTTCGCCGGGGCGGGTACCAGCGCCGCGGGGCTGTGTGAAGCGGTGGACGTCTCTTTTTTTCCGCAAGCTGCGACGGCGGCATAAGCCGTCGCGATCAAGAGCCACCAGCGCCATTTCCTGTTCACTCCGGAAGGCACTATCAGACCGGGCCAGCGTCATCAAATCCGATCCTCGGCCGCGCTCAAGCCGGCCCGGCAACCTCAGGGTGCTTCTTCCACTTCGCTGCGGAGGAACGCGGCGGGGCGGGTGGCGACCGGATCGACCAGCCGGAAGCGGCGGTATTCATAGCCGGCCGGAAGCGCCGGTGCCAAGGGACCGGTCGTGATCGCCTCCACCGGCACCAAAGTGCCGCTCAAGTCCGAGGTGCCACGCACGCGGTAGCGGATGCCGTCGAGGGTGGCCTCGGGGACCATGATTCCGCTGAAAACCGCCCCTTGGCGCAGCGGCACGGTGAGCGAGAAATGGCGAAGACCGCTGAGGGGATCGATCACCATGCCCCCGGTCAGGCGCGGGAAGGACGCGGGGTCGGCCGGATCGCTGCCGTGGGCGAACTCCTCGAGATTCGTGAAGCGGTCGCCGTCCGGATTGGCGGCCTTTCCGCGCGCCGCGCCGCCGAGCAGCGGGTAGCCGTCCATGAAGTTTTCATAGGCATCGGCCCCGGCATAGACGAGTTGGAGGGTGTTGCCGACCCGTGCCACGCTCCAAGTTCCCGCCCCGAAACCGAAGCCGCCGGCATCGAGCACGAGTTGGGCGGGATCGCCGGTGATCCCGCCGGCCGCGCGAGCGATGGTGAAAGTCCGGTCGCTGTCGGTGAAGCCCGCCAGTGCGGCGGGGGCGATGACGAGGGTCGTCGGAGCGGTCCCGAGGTCCAGCACGCCGCCGATTTCCAACAGGTCGGTTCCGACGCCTGCCGTGCCGTTCCAATCCGAGATTTCCCAGCGGTAACGGGCCCCGGCTTGCAGCGTCAAACTAGCCGGCAGGTGCAGCGTGCCGGCTCCCGCGCCCGGCTCCAGGGTGCCGCCGCAGAGGACCGTGCCGCCGTAGGTCCCCGCGCCGCCGAGGGTCGCGCCCGCGGCGACGTTCAGCGGCCCGTTGCTGCCGGCGTGGTTGCCGTGGATCCACAGCGTGCCTTCTTCCACGGCGACCGGACCGGTGAAGGTCGCGCCGCTGCCAGCGAAGCCGAGTGTCAGCGGGCCCGCGCCGATCTTCCCGAAACCGCTGTCCGCCGCGGCTCCATGAACCCGGCCGGAGAGTTCCAGCGAGGTTCCCGCGGCGACCTCGATCACCGGAGCACCGGCGAGCAGCACTTCACCGCTCACCGTGTTGGCGCCGGCATGATTGACCAAGCTGGCCGCCACGCCGCCGCCTTCCAGCCGCAGCGACTCTGCCAAGGAAATCCCGCCCACCAACTCGAGCGCCGCGCCGTTACCGACCGTGGTGCCGTGCAACTCCAGCGCACCGGTCGTGCCGAGCGCGCTGCCGTGGCTCACCCGCAAGCGGGCCGGGCTTTCCACGATCACCGGCCCGGCGAAACCATTCGTTCCTCCAAGCGCGAGCTCTCCCGCGTTGCCGACCCGCAGGCCGCTGGTCGCCTCGGCGCTGCCGCCGGTGATCGCGCCGTCCCGTGCCAGGGTGGCGCCTGCCGCCGCCTCGATGCGGCCGTGCTTGCCGGTCGCGAGGACGATCCCGCGCGCGGATGCCATGCTCGACAGGACCCGCAGCGTGCCCGATTGGGAAAAGCGCAGGCCGTTCGCCGCCGCGCCGAGCGCCCCGTCCGAGGCGATCTCGAGCCGCACCCCGGAACTGGTCCACTGGATGCCGCCTTCGAAGTTGTTCGCGGCGCTCGCGAGCCTCAGCACGCCGCCGCCGTTGAGATTCAGGCCATGCCCGGCCGCGCCCTGCAAGGGCCCCGACAGCGTCAGGTCGCGCTGCAAGAAGAGGTCGCGGACGTTGGACGGGCCCATGGAAAGCGTCACCGCCCCGCCGATCTCCAGCGGCCCCGACGGCATGCCGTCCATCGACTGGCTGCCGATGATCCAGCGGATCGTCCGGACGTCGAAGGCGTTCGGCACGGTGAGCGTCACGCCGGGGTCGCCGCTCACCGCGTTGAGCCAGCGTTGCGAGCGCCGGGCGTCGGTCCCGATCTGCACGACCGAGCTTCCGAAAGCCCCGCCATGGGTGAAGCCCAGCCGTGGCACCGACTCCAGGATCGTGCGTCCGCCTTGCGAGTTGCTGCCCCGCAAGAGCAGTTCGCCGCTGCTGTCCGCACCGCGGACGCTGAAGCCGTTAGAAGCTGTTAGATCGCTCGCGATCACCGCCGACACACCGCCGGCGAGTTCCACCGCCGGATCCAGTCCGTCCAGATCGAGGTTCCCCTGGTCCAGCCGGTAGCCGCTGGTTTCGAAGCGGATCGCGTTCGCGCGCTTGATCCCGTCGATCATGACGGTCCCGGCGCTGCCACCGAAGATCGCTCGGTCGGTGCCGTTGCTGATCGTCGGCCAGAAGGCGGGCGCGCCATGCGTCGCGTCCCACCAGCGGGCCGCGGAATGTTCCCAGGTGCCATTCCCGCCCTGGGCACCGGGGCCTGCGGGATCGATGTCCCAAGTGAGCGCCACGCCGCCCTCGCCTCCGGCGTAGGGATTGCGGCCGAGCGATGCTTCGATTGCGTCGCTCATGCCATCGCCGTCGGAATCGGGGTCGAGCAGGTTCGGAATCCCGTCGTTGTCGGGATCGGCCAGCCCTTCGGCCGTGTCCGCCAGTCCGTCGCCGTCCATGTCGCCATCGGTCGCGCGGATCCAGTCGATCTCCCAGGTCGCGCCGGCCACCGAGATCGGGTCGATGCGGAGGCTTTCGACGGTTTGCCCCGGCCACTTCGCGTGAGCGGCCAGGTTGAAGACCACCACCTGCCACGTGCCGGCGGGGCCATAGGTCTTGCCCTGGCGGCGGCTGCCGGAGGCTCCCGGCTCGGCCAAGGTCCCGAAGAAGCACTCGACGTTGCCGGCCGCGCTGGCCCGCATTTTCACCGCGATGCCCGCCACCTGGTCGGTGTCGAAGTGAAGCGACGAGTTGCCGAAATTCGGGTCGCTGGTGGTGGCGGTGCCGGCCAGCAGCCCTTCCTCGATCCGCCAGTTGGAGAGATTGCTGCCCGGCAGCCAGCCGGTGCCATCGGCATCGAACTCGAAGAGCATGTCGCCGGCGTCATAGGGATCGCGGCCGGCCGCGGCTTCAATGCCGTCTTCCGCGAGGTCGCCGTCGGCGTCGCGGTCCTTGGTATTGGGCAGGCCGTCGCCATCCACGTCGCCGAAGCCCTCCGTCAGATCGTGGACTCCGTCGCCGTCGCTGTCGCTGCCGTCGTCGAGGATCCGGATCCAGTCGATCTCGAAGCTGCCCGTTCCCTCGACCGGATCGATCCGCAGCGTGTCGATGATGCCGCTCCACGCCGGGTCGCCGGTGAGCGCGAATTCGAGCACCCGCCAGTCGCCGCCGCCGTCATAGGCCGCGCCGATCCGCCGCGCGGCGGAAATCCCGCTGGCGTTGCTGGACCAAAACAGGTCGACCCCGCCGCTGACCGATCCCTTGTAGCGGATCGCCAGCCGGTCGACCGCGGACGCCGCGAAGTTGAAGTCGCGGTTCTCGATCCGGGAGTCGCCGGTCGTGCTACCGGTCAGCGAGCCCGCGGAAACCTGGGGGGTGTCGATGAATGAAAAGAGGTCCCAGTTCTCGAAATTTCCATTGTTGGCGAACTCCGCGCCGAGATCGCTCGTGCTGAAGGGATCGCGGCCGATGATCACCTCGGCCTGGTCGTCCAGGCCATCGCCGTCGGCGTCCGACCCGCCGCCGCCCGGCGCGCCGCCGGTCCACTGGACGGTCAAGGTCTGGCTGATTCCGGTGGCCACCGGCCGCAGGTAGAGGTCGCCGCCGGCCTCGATGAAATAGCCGGACGCGCCCGCCGCTTCAAGGCTGGCCCGCGAGGGATGGGCCGCCGCCGAGTGGCCGCTGACCGCAAGCCCGGTGAGCGAGCCGAAGCCGGAGAAGCGCACGGTCACCGTGTCGCCCGGCTCCGCATCGTCGAGCCGGAAGGTCACCCGCTTGGCGGCGGGCGGCGTGGCGTATTGATAGGTGTAGAGGAATCCCTCGTTGACGATCAGCGGCAGTTGGTGGTGCTCGTTGTAGCCGTTGATATAGTAAACATAAGCGCCCGGCGTTCCCGGCTTGCTCCGGGTGACCCCGACGTTCGGCCGCGGCCGGTCCGGGTTGTCCTCGACCGCCAGCGCGAACTTGTGGTCGCTGCGGTAGACCCGCGTCCAGTTCGGCGGCTGATACTCGTCGCCGACCCGCAGGAAGGGATGGTTCGAAATGATCGAGCTGTTGGCCTTGCCCGAAAGAGTGCCGTCGCGGTCGGCCAGCACGATCGACCAGAACCGCGGATGGGCCGGATGGTTCGCGTGGGCGTCGGGCGGCGGGACGATGTCGAAGTCGGTCATTTCCGCGCGGACCGGTCCCGCGTGGTTGGTGGTGATTCCCGAAAAGCGGTGGTTCACGTGCTTGGTCGCCGCGCCGGTGTTCTGGAGCAGGTTGGCGTTGGCGGCGTTCCAGCCGACGAGGTGGCAATCGCGGACCGTCCCCGCGCCGTCGTAGGCCCGGTAGAGCATCCGGTTGCCGGACAGCAGGCCTTCACCGGAGTCCGCGACGAACAGCGACTGCTCGGTGACATTGTAGGTCGCCAGCATCAGCCCGGTGCGGTTGTCGACGAAGACATTGTCGCGGTAGAAGACATTGTTCTTCGGTCCGCCGCTGCCGATCCCGGCGTAGATGGCGGTGTCGTTCGCATACCAGGTGCACTGGTCCATCACGTGCGGTGTCGCGTTGTCCCAGCCCTGGTTGGTGACGATCGAGTGGGTCTGGCTGAGCTGGTCGAAGATATCGAAACCGTTCATGCAGCTATGCGCCGAGTTGCGGGCGAAGCTGCCCAGCGGCTGCTTGTGGGGCTGCAGGCCGGCGTAGTAGGGGACGTTCTTCGACGGTGCGAGCGGCGAGGTCGGCATGATGAACCAGTAGCCGGTCCCTTGCGTCCCGGCGGCGACGTTGTCCTCGAAGATGTTGTTGGGATTGGTGATCCAGAAGCTGGCGGGCGTGCGGTTCTGCACCTCGTTGTGGGAATTGTCCGAAGGGGTGATTTCCTCCCCGGCGGCCGGCCGTTTCGTCAGCAGCAGGACGTTGCGGCGGATCGCGTTGAAGCGCTCCGCGCCATCCTCGAGGAACAGCCCGTGGCCCAGGTGGTCGTAGCAGAAATTGTTCTCCACCGTGGCGTAGTCGGTGCCGTGGATGGTGATCGCCCGGTTGAAGGAGCCGTGCACCGAGCTGTCGCTGAAATACTGGCCCGCACCTTGGTCGAGGCACAGGTGCCAGTGGAAGGGATAGCGGCCGAGCAGGCTCTTCTGACCGGCCCGGGTGATCTCCACGCCCTTGAAGCGGCCGATTCCCGAAGGGTGGGTCATTCCGCCCATCGTCATCGGACCGTGGATCATCACGTGCGCCCCGAAGCCGTGGTTCACCCCGCCGGTCACCACCGTGTCGGCGGCGCCTTGGATGGTGATGTTGCGGGTCAGCAAGCCGACCTCCGCCCGCAGGTCCGCCGTCCAGGTCTTGCCGTCGGTCGGCCGGGTGTAGCTCTTGACGACTCCGCTGTGGGGAAATGTCAGCGTGCTGGTGAGGAAAACGGTCCGGCCGTCCGCGCTCACGTTGGCGATCACCTTCTTCTCGCCCTCGTTCCAGTTGGTCCGGGTCGGGGCGATCACTATGGTGTCGCCGGGCCGCCAATCGACCGGCCCGGACATGGTGATCGCGGTCGCCCCGGCGGCGGCCGACGCGCCGAGCCGGGTCCACTCCACCCGGTCCTCGCCATGCATCGAAATCGTCCCGCCCATCAGCGCCAGCAGTCCGCGCGAACCCATGCTGTGGGCGTGGCCCGCCGGTTGGAATTCCTCCGTTTTCTCGCCCTTCAGCGTCAGCAGGAAGCGGTGCGCGAAGCGGTTCGCGTCGGTCCCCACCTCGAACTCGGCGTCCATGCCCGTGACGATCAGCGAGTCGCAGGTCAGGGATAGGTTGGAAGGAGCGACGGTCAAGCGGCCGGCCACCTGCAGTTCCCCGCACTCGACGTTGGTGTCCAGCACCACGGTGGTTCCGGCCGGAATGGTCAGATCCGCCTCGGGACCCCCCGGCAGCGATCCGCCCCAAGTCGCCGGATCGCTCCAAGGACCCGATTGAACGGCGACCGTTCCCGCCCGGCACGCGAGGGATCCGGCCACCAGGACGAGTCCGGCCAGCAGCCGGGAATTCCAGGAGACGATGAGGCGGGTGATCACGGGACGAGGAGAGTTTGTCCCCACTTGGGAACATGAAACGTATCCTATTAGCGGTTTTGCGGCATTCAAGAACGTTCGTGCCGGCCGGCTCGGGCCGGTTCCGTAGATTGAATTGGTAACGGGAATCCATCTTCGGCAGGCTTTCCATACCGATCCGGCATTCATGGAACTCCGCCATCTCCGCTACTTCATGGCCGTCGCCGAGGAACTCAGCTTCTCCAAGGCGGGCGAACGCTTGCGGATCGCGCAACCGGCGCTGAGCCGCGCGGTGGGGGAACTGGAGGAAGACCTGGGCCTCCAGCTTTTCGACCGGTCGCGGCGGCAGGTCCGGCTGACCCCGGCGGGCGAGGCGCTGTGGCGGGAAAGCGGGATCGTGTTCGAGCGGCTGGACGATGCCGTCCGGCGGGTGCGCGAGATCGCGCGGGGCGAGACGGGGGAGCTGCGGGTCGGCTACATCGGGCCGCCGACGCGGGGCTTCCTGGGGGCGCTGCTGAAGGAATTCCGCGAGAAGCATCCGGGCGTGACCTTGGTGATCGAGGAGCGGACGCCGGAGCGGGTGTGGGAAATGGTTTCGAAGGGCAAGCTGTCGGTCGGGCTGACGCGGCCGGTGCGCTCGCACGACGACCTCGGGCCGCAGTCGCGGCTGTTGTTAGAAGAGCGGCTGTGCCTCGCGCTGCCGTCGGCTCATCCCTTTGCGGCACGCAAGAGCGTGCGCTGGAAAGACCTCGCCGGCCTGCCGCTGATCCTGCTGGCGCGGCGCGAGGGCGCGGGTTCGCACGATGCGATTCTGGCGGCTTGCCGCGAGGCGGGTGTGGTGCCGGAGATCGTGCGCACGCCGAGCCTGATGGGGACCATCCTCCAGTATGTCGAGGCGGGCACCGGCTTCGGGATCGTGCCGGAATGCGCGGAGACCGGCACGGCGGGCGTGACCCTGGTGCCGTTGGTGCCGAAGCGGACGATCCCGCTGGTGCTGGTCTGGTCGAAGGACGCGGTCAACCCGGCGGCGGATGCGTTCCGCGAGCTGGTGCTGGCCTGGCTGGCGGCGGGGAAGTTGAGGTTGGCGGGGGGATGAGGTGTGGCGGAGATGCGGGGAAGATTTTCAACAGGAACAAGCCGAGAAAGCAGAGGGGGAAGGGTGGTGTCCGACGTTGAAATCTTTCGCATCATGTTTCGTGTGAACCGGAGTGCGACCGTGCCCCCTTCATTCTCTGCTTCCTCGGCTTCCTCCTGTTGATCCATGGTGCCTTCAAGGCTAAGACTTCGAACCACAGATGAACGGGATGGACGCAGATGGGATGAAGACGACGGTGGATCCGGATCAGGTAGCGGTGGTGGTGCTTTGCACTTTTCCCGATGTGGAGAAGGCGCGGGTGATCGCGGCGCTGCTCGTCGAGCGGCGGCTGGCGGCTTGTGTGAATTTGCTGCCCGGCGTGGAGTCGATCTACCGCTGGGAGGGCAAGGTCGAGCGGGCGGGCGAGGTGCTGGCGGTGATCAAGACGACGCGCTATCCGGAGCTGGAGGCGGCCTTGAAGGAGCTGCATCCGTACGAGGTGCCGGAGATCCTGGCCTTGCCGGTGGCGGCGGGGCTGGCGGGGTATTTGGAGTGGCTGGGGGCGGAGTGTGGCAATGGTCCCGGGGCCGATTCGGCGCTTGAAGAATAGGCCTGGGCGAGGGATGGTCATGCCATGGAAATCTGTTTCAACCTCACGCCTTGCGAAGAGAGCGGTGGGTATGTCGCACGCTGGGATGATCCGGAGGGAGGCGGGATTTGCACTCAAGGGGACACGTTCGCCGAATTGGATGAAATGGTCCGGGATGCCGTGGCGGGTTATTTCGCGGATCGGAGAAAGCCGGATCGTGTCAGGCTCCACTTCGTTCGGGATCCGGAACTCGCCATCGCGTGAAATTGCCGCGTGATGTGAACGGCGAGGACGCGGTGAAGGCCCTGCTTCGTCTCGGGTTCCTCGATCTCCGGCAGACGGGTTCCCATCGGATTCTCAGGAGAGACGGAAGGACGGTGGTGGTCCCGATGCACCGGCCGATCAAACCCGGGACATTGAAAGGACTGATCGAACAGTCGGGCGTGACTCTCGAGGAGTTCGTCGCACGGCTTTAGACGTGCCGGCGGGGCATTTGAGGTGGCAGGAGGTGAGTTGCCTGCTTCAAGGCGTATCGATCCGTGGTCCCCACGGGCGTCGATGGCACGGCGGGACTCCTTGCCGGCCTACCCGAAGATCGCGGTGATCGGCTTGCCGTCGAGGCCGCCCATTTTGAAGGGGCGCTTGGACGGGGACATCAGCGGAAGATCGTGCGGCAGGCCCATGGCGAAGGCGATGGTCGCGTTGAAGTCGTGGGCGCCGACCGGGTTCTCGGTGACGGTCGATGCGGTCTTGTCGGTCGCGCCGTAGGCCTGGCCGCCGCGGATGCCGCCGCCGGCGAGGAGGCAGGAGAAGGCCTTCGGGTAGTGGTTGCGGCCGGCGTTGGGAGTGATCTTCGGGGTGCGGCCGAACTCGGTGGCGACGACGACCAGCGTCGAGTCTAACAGGCCTCGGGTGGCCAGGTCGGAAAGCAGGGCGGACAGGGCCTGGTCGAGTACCGGGATCTTGTCTTCCATCTGGTCGAAGTTGTCGGCGTGCCAGTCGAAGCCGCCGTATTCGACTTCGACGAAACGCACGCCGCGCTCGACGAGCCGGCGGGCGAGCAGGACGCCCTGGCCGAAGCGGTCGCTGCCGTACGCGGCGCGGCCGGCTTCGGGTTCCTTGGAGAGATCGAAGGCTTCGAGGTCCTTCGACTTCATCATCGCGACGGCGGCGTCGTAAACGTCGTCGTAGGCGCGGACGGCCTTCTGGCCCTTGTGGAATTTCGTGTCGAAGTCGTGGTCGAGCTCGCGGCGGAGATCGAGCTGGCGCTGGAAGGCCTCGTCGGTGGTGTTCGGGCGGCGGGCGACGTTCTGCAGGCCGAGTTCCGGATCGCCGATCGGCAGCGGGGCGAAGGGCGGTTCGAAGAAGCCGCCGCCGGGGTGGCGGTTGGCACCACCAACCAGGACGAAGGGCGGGAGGTCGGGGTTGATGCGGCCGGCGAGCTTGGCGACCCAGGCGCCGGAAGACGGATGGCTGATGGTGCCGCGCGGCGCGTAGCCGGTGTGCATGAGGTATTTCCCTTCCTGGTGGGCACCCTGCGTGGTGTTGAGGGAGCGGATCAGCGCGATCTTGTCGGCGTGCTGGGCGAGCTGCGGCAGGCAATGGCCGAGCTGGATGCCGTCGGCCTTGGTCTTGATCGCGGTGACCGGGCCACGGTAGTCGGCGGAGGCGTCGGGCTTGGGGTCGAAGGTATCGATGTGGGTCATCCCGCCCGACATGTAGAGATAGATGACGTGCTTGGCCTTGCCACCGCCGGCTTTCACCACGGCGGGGTCCGCGGCGAAGGCGGTGCTGTCGAAGAGCCGGGCCATCGAGCCGCCGATGGTCAGCCCGAAGCAGGTGCGGGCGGTGCGGCTGAGGAAATCGCGGCGGCTGAGGTCGTCGAGGCGGTTGGGATTCATGGCGGTGGAAGTTTTGCGGGATCCGGGGCGGGTCACTGGATGAAGAGGAAGCGGCTGGAGGTCAGCATGGCGCGGGTCAGGTCGCGGAGGGCGGCGGGGTCCTTGGTGTGGACGAGGAAGCGCTGCTTGTCCTGCGCGTCGGGGCGCTGGCTGAAGAGGGTGATGAAGAGGAGGTCCAACTTCTCCTCGGGCGACTTGCAGCGTTCGAGGGCCTGGCCGAGGCGGGTCTTCTTGCCGGAAAGCGGGTCGGTGCGGTTGTTGTTCAGCAGGGCGAGGGCCTGCGGGACGGTGGCCTCGGTGTGGCTGGACGACGGGGTCTGGCGGTCGGAGCCGCCGAACTCGCGGACGAGGGTGCCGGGGTTGAAGGGGGCGGGCTGCTCGGAGGCGCGGAGGTTGTTGTCCTTTCCGCCGGCCCTCTTGCCCATCTGCATGCCTTTGAAGGGATCATACTGGCGGCGGGCCTCGCCGACGGCGCGGCGGGCTTCCTGGAATCCCTGCTGAGCCTTGACCCGGGCCTCGCCGGTGCCGGCATCGGCGAGGGCGCGCTGGGCGGCGCGGAGGTCGGACTGGGCCTTGCGGAAGAGCTGCTCGCCCTCTTGTGCGGACTCGCCCATGACCATCAGTTGCTTCGGCTCGGTGGTGAGCAGGCTCTTGACCTGGCTGCGGTAGGCTTCCCAGCTGTTGACGAAGGCATTGCGGGTGTCGTCGACCTCACCTTGGAAGAGCACCAGGAAGGAATCGTGCAACTGCTCCGCGCTCATCCGGGTGAGCACCGGGCCGCGGAAGGCGAGCGGGACGCCCATGGCGGGCTCTTCCTCCAGGCAAGCGCGTTGGAAAAGGCGGGTGCGGTAGAGGACGCGGAGGAACTGGCGCAGGTCGTAGTTCGCGCCTTTCATGACGGTCTCGACGTAAGCGAGGACCTCCGGATGGGCGCTGGTGGAGTCGTCGTTCCAGTCGTCGAGCGGATCGACCAAGCCATGGCCGAAGGCGCGGTCCCAGAGGCGGTTGGCGATGACCTTGGTGAAGTAGGGATTCTCGCGCGAGGTCAGCCAGTCGGCGAAGGCATCGCGGCGCTTTTCGGGGGCGACATTGCTGACTTTTTCGCCGAACAGGGTCTCGGGCTGGATCACTTCACCGGGCTTCGCGTCGCGGTACTGATAGTCCTCGGGCAGCTTGAGCATCGAGCCCGGAGACTCGTGGATGGCGTTCTTCCGGAAGTCCTTGAACAGCGGGCTGAGCTGCTTGCCGACGGTGCGGGTCAAGCGCTGCTGCGCGCTGCGCTTCTGGTTTTCGAGCTGCCTGGCCTTGTTGTTGTCCTGCTTGTTCTTCTTGCCGGGCTTGGGGGCGAAGGTGGCGGCGGGCTTCTTGGCGGTCTTGTCTTCCGAGAGCGCCTTGACGGTCTTGCGGATCACGTCCTGGGCTTCCTTGCTCTGGTATTCGATGCCGCCGCCAAACGCCGCCATCTGGTAGTATTCGAACTGGCTCCAGTCGTCGAAGGGATGGTCGTGGCACTGGGCGCAGCCGATCTGCCGGCCGAGGAAGACCTGCATCGTGTTGCTGAAGTTATCGAGCTGCATGTTGCGGTCGCGCAGGTAGTAGCCGACGGCGGGATCGGTCGAGCAATGGCCGTTCGAGGTGAGCATCTCGGTGACCAGGGTGTCCCAGGGCATGTCCTCGGCGAGCGACTGGCGCAGCCAGACATGCCAGCCGAGGCCGAACTGTTCCTGGCGGGTCTGGACGCGGAGCAGGTCGGCGGTCCAGTTGAAGAAGTGCGAGTCGAAGCCGGGCGAGGCGACAAGCTGGTCGACCAGGGCGGTGCGCTTGGTCGGGCTCTTGTCGTCGAGGAAAGCCCGGGCTTCCTCCGCCGACGGGATGCGGCCGACGATGCCGAGGTAGGCGCGACGGACGAACGTGGCGTCGTCGATCAGCGAGGTGGGGGCGAGTTTGGCGCGTTGGAGGTCGTCCTCAAGCAGCCGGTCGATCCGCGCCGCGGCCTGGGCGACGGTGTTTTCCGGCAGCGGCTTGGCCCCCGCGGCGGGAAAGAGGGCCGGGAGCAGGAGGAGGAGGCAGCGGGAAAGTTTCATGGGGCTCGGGGGGATACTCCGCGGGAAAGGGGGGATTTGCCGGGGAAATGTGGGGCGGGGAGGATTTTGGGGGATCCCCGGCCATTCGGCGAGGCTGGAGACGCGGATTGCAACCCTCCGAGGTTTGGGTAATGTTGCCGACGTGAGTATCCTGGAATTGAGATCGGAAATGATGAAGCTTCCCGCGGAGGTCCGTGCCGAGCTTGCGGAGGAACTCGTCGAGAGCCTGGAGATTTCGAAGGATGAGCCCATCCAGCGGGAGTGGATCGATGAGGCGGTGCGGCGCCGCGACGAAGTCAGATCGGGCGAGGTTGAGACCGTTCTGTGTGATAAGGTTTTCGCGGAGGTGCGTGGAATGCTCGCCAGTTCTCGCCATTAGTGAGTCCAACGACCTCCGCATCCTTCAGGAAGTCTTCATCCAGGCCTACGAGCGCCCCGCCCAACGCGACACCGTCATCCGCGGGGCCGTCGGCGATCCCGATCCCTTCCGGGTGCGATACCGCTAGGCCATCGCCGATCAGGTGGCGGAAATCATCCGCTCCCGCTGCGACCGACGCGAAGCCGTCGCCCGCCTCCGCCAATGGGCGGAAAGGTCGGTGATCGAAACCGACCGCAAACGCTTCGTCGCCGCCGCGAAAGAAACCCTCGCCGGGATCCATGAGGGGAACTTCGCGAGATACCGGGTGAGGCCGTCGGAGTTCGAGGCGTGGAGGGTGGTGCGGAAATCCGCGACGACCACGAATGCCCTTCCATGAAATGTCGAAAACCCTTCGCCACCGGAGCCAGCATGGAATACCTCCAGACATGGTCTCGAAGATTGACGCTGACCGCTATGCTGACACGGGTTTCTCCGTAGCGGACACCCCGCCGGAGCTGAACGCGTTTCTCTTCCAGCAGATGATGCGGAAGAGTGGAGCCGAGCGCCTTGCCATCGGTTGCCGGATGACCGACTCCGCCCGCGAACTCGTCTGGTCGGGCATCCCAATGGACCTCCCGGCGGAAGAGCGGAGGACCGCTTTCCTGCAACGGTTCTACGGCGATTCTTTGAACGGTATTCCTTGCCCACTGCCGCCTCCCGGCGATGCAGGGGAAGTCTGAGAATTGGCGCTTCTTTCGCCGTGGTGGCGCAGTTGGCTTTCGGTGGACGCCGTTTCGCGGCCGCTGGCCTTCGGGGGCTTCGCCTGGCGGTATCCAGCTGGATCGGATCCGCCCCAGCTGTCATGGGCTGATTCTGTAGTGCGAGTCACTGGTTTTCAATGAGCTGCGAGCCGAAGTTTTTGACTGAATGCCTGGCTCGCTATCTGGTGGCTCGCTATCGCTATCCATGTTTGAAGCATGGAAAAGCTGCCGATCCGAGCGGAGGAGGGAAAGCGATTTTGGTAACAGTGCGGTTACGGAAGGGTCATCGCGGAACGAAGCTTCCATCCATGCACCCCTACAGTAACATCGCATCGCCATGAACCGGTACGCGATTGCCCTCATCAGCTTGCTGTTTTGCCTCCGCGGGCAGGCAGACCCGGCTCCTGCGAAGCCGAAGGAAAGTTCGCACCCCTTGGTCGCGCTCGAATCCGGCGGTCTGCCGATCATCCTCGCCGCTCCCCATGGGGGAAGGGACGGCGTTCTTGGAGTGCCGGTCCGCGAGGGAAAGGGTGTCGATCGTTTCCAACCCAAGATGGATACCAACACCGACCGGCTTGTCGAATTGCTGACGGACGCCATCGAGAAACAGACGGGCAAGCGTCCCTTTGTCGTCATCGCCCGCTTCCATCGGAGGTTCATCGATGCCAATCGTGCTCCTGAAGACGCTTACGAATCGGAGCAGGCCAAGCCGGTTTACGACGCGTATCATCAGGCGCTCGCCGCCGCCCGAAAGGAAGTCATCGAGCGATGGGGAAGTGGTCTCTTGCTGGATGTCCACGGTCAGGCGGCGGCGATCAACACCATCTTCCGCGGCACCCGGGACGGAAAGACCACGACCCATCTGATCCGGCTCCACGGCAGGGAGGCGCTTACCGGTGCCGACAGCCTGTGCGGGCAATTGGCCAAGCAGGGCTTCCATGTCGCCCCTGCGGTCGGCTCGGACGGCAAGGAGGAATTCTACAACGGCGGCCACACCGTGGTCACCTACGGGAGTGGCAGCGGCGGCACTCTCGACGCCATCCAGCTCGAGCTCGGGTCCCATCATCGTTCCGCCGCGCAACTTCCCCAGACGGCTGAGAAGATGGCGGCTGCGGTTGTCTTGTTTGCGAAGAGTTATCTTCCGTCCAAGGAGCAGAATCCGAAGGCGGCGGGTGAGGCCGTGGGGGACAATTGAGATCCAATCAGGCGGCTGCTCCTCGACCGGGTGATTGTGTTCTTCCGCTGAACCCGAATACCGGGAGGGCAACAACGAAAGGGACGAAATTGACGAAATTTCAGAGCGTCGGGTCGGTGGCGACCGGTCAAGGCAGCACGCCGCGCGCGACCAGCCAGGCCTGCCATTGGGCGAGCATGTCGTTGTTGATCGCGGGGACGTTCTGGATGCTGTGGGCGTTTCCGGTGGTGAAGCCGGTGGTGTCGTAGATCACGCGGAGGTGCGGGATGTCGCGGGCTTGCAGGCCGGTCTTGAAGAGCAGCGAGGTGGCGGGATCGACGACGGTGTCGGTGCCGCCGTGGAAGAAGATCGCGGGGGCGGTGAGGCCGGTGGCTTCGGCGATGGTCGGGAAGGAAACGTCCTGGGGATCGTCGGTGACGCCGCCGGCGCTGAAGCCGAGGGCGTGGAGGCGGTCGCCGAGGACCGACGCGACGCCGATCGAGGTGAAGGCGCCGCGGCTGTGGCCCCACATCGCGAGGCGGTTCAGGTCGACATCGGCGCGGGTGGAAAGCACGGCGAGGCAGGCGAGGTCGCGGGCGAGGTTTTCCGGCGAGAAGCCGAAAGTATTGAGGTCGGTGACGGCACCCGAGGCGTGGGTGAGGTCGGGGCCGATGCAGAACAATCCCCAGGGGCTCATTTCCTGCGCGCGGCGATCGGTGAAGCCGTTCGGCTGGGTGCTGCCGCCGGTGCCGTGGTTGATGACGAGGGCGGGCAGGCGGCCGGGGAGGGCGGGCTTGCGGAAGAGACCGGTGACGGTGCGCTGGCTGTCGGTGTAGGTGAAGCGGGTGGCGGTGAAGGTGACGTCGAACACGCCCCAGTCGCGGATGCGGTAGAAGCGCTTGGCGGCGGTGGAAGGGTGGGTGCCTATTAGAGTGCCGTCGTCGGTCCAGGTCATCAGGGTGGCGGCGGCTTCGGTGGAGCTGTCGAGGAGGGTCCAGCGGACGAGGTCGTCGCTCGTTTCGACCTGATACCAGCCGCCGATCACCGCGGGCCACGAGAGCGTGACGGAGCCGTCGGGCAGCCGGGTGGCGGCGGGAGACGCCGGGCTTGCGGCCGGGGCGGCGGTCAGGAGAGCCAACGAGACGAGGAGGAAGCGGTAGCGGCGGATCATCGGTGGAACCCCGCGGGGCCGCCTGGTGGAACCCGGGTGCCTGTCCGAAGTTTCGGGAGCCGGGGGAAGTCCGGCGGAATCAGCGCTCGATCGTGAAGCCCTTCACGCCATCGAGTGGCGGGATGGTTTTCACGTGCATGCCCTTGATGTGGTGGGCCATGGCGGACTCCTCGGCGATTTCCTTGAGGAAGGCTTCCACTTCCTCGCGTTCGCCCATGACTTCGAGTTCCACGGTGCCTTCGGGCAGGTTCTTGACGGTGCCGCAGACATCGAAGCCCCGGGCAATGTCCTTGGTGGTGTAGCGGAAGCCGACGCCTTGGACGCGGCCTTCGAATATCACGCGTCGGGCAATCACGGGGCGGAGGATGCGGTATCGCGGGCCGCGCCGTCGAGGAACATCTGGGCTTCAATCCGCCTGCGGATCCGGGTCGCCGCGCTGGGGGACGGAGGGGTGGCCGGTGGAGGCTTGCTTGAGGCGGAGGCGGAGGTTGCGCTGGATGGTGAAGCGCATGGTGCCGCCGGCCAGCGGATGGACGGTGCTTTCGTAGAAGGGATCGGTGACTTCGATCTCGTCCCAACGACCGCGGAGCAGGTGAAGGCTGCCTTCTTCGATGCGGATCTTTTTCTCGGTGCTGCCGGAGCGGAGGGTGAGATCGAAGGGCGTGGGGATGCGGCCGGTGTCGTCGGCGAAGAGGATCTCCGAGCGCAGCGGGCCGAGGTAGAGGGCGAGCAAGAGCGGAGGGACGGCAAGCCAGGCGAGCGAGCGGCGGCGGCGGGTAGGCGGTTCGGGCGGGAGGACCGGCGATTCGGCGGGCGGCCAAAGGCGTTCGCCGGGGATCGGCGGCGGTTCGCGGTCGGGCGACGGCGGGGAGTCGGGCAAGGGCGGCGGTTCGCGGTCGGTCGGGGGGAAGTCGGGGGTCATCCGGGAAGGGGAAGTTAGGAACAACGAAAGGGGCGAAGGGAGTGAAGTTCCAAGTAGGAAAGTGCCAAGTGCCAAAGGAAGACACGACATTCTTTCCTGAACCCCTCAATGCCATAACTCCCCGCCCCCTATTCAACAGGTTTTGATTCCTCGGGCTTGCCGAACTTTTTCCGCAGGAGGTCCGCGGCCTTGTCGATGACCGCTTTGGTGGCGACGTCGCGGGTGGTCTGGATGTTTTCAAGGCGCAGCTTCATCCGGCGGCCGGAGAGCGTGAATTCGTCCGGGCGATAGCGAGTGTCCCGGATGACCAGTCGGTCCCAGCGTCCGCGCCGTACCTTGAGTTCTCCTTTTTCAATCACCGCGACCTGGGTGGTCTCGCCGCGGATCAGCAGTGCTTCGACGCTGTTCGGCTGGAAGATGCCGCTTTGGGAAAACGAGAGGCGGGTGTAGCCGAAGTATTGGAACGCGCCATAGGCGATGGCGCCGATGAAGAGGACGGCGGTGATCAGGGACTTGATCCTGCCGGCGGTGGACTGGCGTCGGCGGACGACCCAGGCCGGGCGGCCGATGCTTCGCCGCTTTCCGATGAGGAGAAAGGCTAGTTCGATGACGAGGAAGATCCCTTCGATCGCCAATTCGATCAGGGTGACGGTGCCCTCGACCGCTAATGCCGCCAATTCGGCGATCGCCTGGAGCAGCGCGGCGATCGCCTCGAAGAGTCCTGCGACGGCGTCGGCGGGCATGGTCTAACGGATCAGGGTTTCCGCGGTCGGCCGGTCGGCGGTGTGGATGAAGCGGACGGTGTCCGGCGAGGTCCGGGCCAGGGCGAGGAAGCGGTCTTCCGGGGTGGCGGTGATTTCGCCGACGGCCGGGGCCTGCTCGGTGCCGGCGAGGGCGGAGATCATCTCGCCGGCGGCGCTCAGGAAGGTGTCAGCGGTCTTGGCGGAGTCGAAGCGGATCTCCCAGACGAGGTGGCTGGAGACGTCGTTGGTGGCGAAGAGCCGGTACTGGTCGCCGTGCCAGCCGTCGGCGAGCTTGGGGAAGTCCTCGGCTAGCGGATCGAGCCAGAGTTTCAAGCCGAGCATGCCGGCGGACTCGACGAGCAGGGAATTGCCGGGCGTTTCGGGGAGCGGCGGTGGATTGAATTCCATGCCCTCGTGGTCCGGGTAGAAGTCGGCGGTAATGGCGGGCGGCTTGTGGAGCGCGCCGCGGAATTCCTCCTGATCCATCAGGCGGGAGGCCCGCGGCAGGCCGAGGGTGGAGGGAAAAGTGGCGAGGCCGCGGACGAAAGGCGGGAGGTTCGCCATCAGCTCGCGGGCCTCGGTGTTTTCCTGCAAGCCGGTGAAGCCGGTGGCGAGCGCCTGGCGGGCGAGGAAGCGGTTTTCGGCGGCCATCGCGCCGCCATGGTGGAGCGCTTCGCGGGCCATCGCGGCCTCGTCGCCGGGCCAGCCGGGGGACGGCGGGTAGTGCTGATGGAGGAGAATCCGGCCGAGCGCGCGGATCAGCGCGGCCTGGTCGGGCACGGACTGCGGGTCGAAGCGGTCGGTCACCCAGCCTTCGCCGCTCTGCTCGTCGAACCACGAGCGCGCGCCGACCGACTTGGTCGCGGCGAGCTGCGGCGCGAAGCGGTCGTCGGCGGTGAGCAGGCCCATCAGGGTCCACGCCTGCTGGCGGGAATCCAGGCCGTGCGGGCCGTAGCGGGCCTCGATCGAGGCGATGATGCGGTCGCGCAGTTCCTCGCCGGCCACCCGGTGGACCAGCGGGTTGCTTTTAAAATCCATGACGAGCGCGTCTTCGGTGAAGTCGATCAGGGCGGGATCGACATGCACCTCGCCGCCGCCCTGGGCGAGCGAGCGCAGGCTGTCGTTCTCGCGCTTGAGGAGGGCGATCTCGTTTTCGAGGCCGACGATCTTGCTTTCCAGATCGCCGTCACCGGCCTTGGGCGCGGCGGAGCGCCAGTGGAAGCCTTGGATCAGGCCGGCGGCACCGACGGCCGCGCCGAGCAGCCAGGGCAGGATTTTCTCAGGACGCATGGCGGCGCGGGATCACTGGCCGCCAACGGGCTTGGCACGCGGGTTCGCCTGCTTCGGGGCGACCGGGGCGCCCTGGCCGTCGAAGGGATCGAACTCGAGTGCCGATGGGCCGTAGACTTCCTCCGCGGTCTTGCCGGGGATGGTGGTGATGGAAAACGGGGCGTTGCGGTTGCCGCGGGCGTCGTAGGTGTAGAGGAAACGGCGGACCGGGATTTCGTTGCCCCCGGCGTCGGCGCGCTTCACGCGGGCGTCGAACATCTGCTCTTCCACCAGCTTGCCGAAGGTGAGGCCGGGCTTCGGGTCGTAGCCGTAGCGCGATTTGAAAAGCCGCTGGCCCTTGCCGTCGAAGATGTCGCAGGTCAGCGGGTTGCCCTGCGGGCTGAGGCGGTAGACGGTGGTCAGCCGCAGGGTGCCGTCGGCGCCTTTGGTCTGTTTGGTGATGGTCCGCATGTCGCGGGTCCGGGAGAAGTATTCGCGGGACCCGTCCTTGTTGGTCTTCACGCTGGCGTAGGGGCCTTTCACTTCCAGTCCGGGCACGTCGGCCAGGGCGGTGGCGGCCAGCAGGAGGCCCGCGGCGACAAAGGGGATGATCTTCATGGCGCGGAGATTAGGGCTTGGCCGGAGGCACGGCAAGTGGCCATTTGCGCGCCGACATGAGGTGGAAAACGGCACGCAGCCGGCTCGAGCGGGGCCATCGCGGGATCATCATGGGCATCCTGAACGTGACGCCGGACTCGTTCTCCGACGGCGGCCGGCACGGGGGCCTGGACCGCGCACTGGAGCATGCACGGCGGATGATCGCGGAGGGGGCGGAGATCATCGACGTCGGCGGCGAGTCGACCCGGCCCGGCGCGGCGGAGGTTTCCATTCAAGAAGAAATCGCCCGCACCCGGCCGGTGGTCGTGGCGCTGCGGGCCGAGTGGGACGGGCTGATCTCGATCGATACCATGAAGTCTCCGGTCGCCGCCGCGGCGTTGGAGGCCGGGGCGGACATCGTCAACGACGTCAGCGGCCTGACCGCGGATCCGGCGATGGCGGGAGTCTGCGCGAAAGGTGGCGGCGGGGTGGTGGTGATGCACATGCAGGGCGACCCGCGGACGATGCAGCTCGCGCCGAGATATGAAGACGTGGTGGCCGAGGTACGAGGGTTTTTCGAGGAGCGGTTGGCGGCGCTGGTCGCGGCGGGGATCGATGCAGAAGCGATCTGCTTCGACCCGGGAATCGGCTTCGGCAAATCCGTGGAGCACAACCTCGCCCTGCTTCGCGCCTTGCCGGACCTCGCGGTCGGCGGGCGGCCGCTGCTGCTCGGGGTGTCGAGGAAATCCTTCATCGGCAAGGTGCTCGGCAGCACGGATCTCGCCGACCGCGCCTGGCCGACGGTGGCGATCACCGCCCGGGCCCGCGAGGCCGGGGTGATGATCCACCGCGTCCACGACGTGAAGCCGAACGTCGAGGCGCTGCGGATGACGGAGGCGATCCTGCACGGGGTCGGGTGACCCTTGTCCCGCACCTTGCGGGACGCAGCGATCAGGGAGCCGGAAGGGCTATCGCCGCATCGCCATGTTCCAGAAAGGGCCGACGCGGCGAGAGTGCTCCACATGTAAGGTGGGGCGCCCCTGTTCTTGAGACGGTTGGCTTGGGCGGCCATCGCAAGCGTCGAGTCCACGACGAAGGGGAATGGCCGAGGAAGATCTTCAGGGCTTGCTGATGGTGGAGGTCGGTCGGGGCGGCGTGGCCTTCCCCCGAATGTCCTTGTCAGATCGCGGGGGTATGAAGAACGGTAGTCAGGCTTACAGCAGGTATGGATCCGCCTGCCCGATTGTTAACTGTTCTTTCAGTAGGTCACACGATGAGAAGATTCATTTCCAGATTGTTGGGTGTCCTGGTGGCGACCACTTCGTGGTCGATGGCGCTCGGGCTCACCGAAATTTCCTACCCGGTTTATCTGCCCTACAATCAGAGCGATGAGAAAATCGACATCCGTGGGCTGGCATTTGCAACCCGGGGGTCGAGTCCGGAATTCCTCGGCTCGGCGCTCTCGGCTCCGTATCTGGTTCCGAACGATGATTCTGCCAACCTGCCCAAAGACATCAATTTGATCAGCGTCTGTGGCATCAAGGTTTCGACCGGCCTGGCTGAGCCGCGGACTCCCGGCGAAGCCGAAGCGGTCGCACTGGAGATTGATCTGCGCAAACTGAACCGACCCGAATTCATCCCGTTCGATCTGAAGGAGGTCGTTTCAGCGGTTGGCAAAGCGATCAAAGCCAACCTCACGAAGAGGGGCTACCGGATTCAGAGTCTGATCGTCCACGCGACGGCTGAACAAGCGGCCTTCAAGAGCGAACTTGAGGTCAGCCTCGCGCCGAAGAAGGCCGAAGGCGGCGCTGGCCGGTAATCCGACATCCGACATCCGGCCCGGATGGGACCGGGCCTCGGGGCGACCGATTGACTTCGACGATGGGCTGAGAATGAAAGCGCGATGGATCGGACTTCTTGCGGTGGTGGTGGCGCTCTCCGCAGGTTTCCAGGGCTTTCGATCCGGTGATGATATGTCCTCCGGAATGAACCAACCCGCCAAACTTTTCAGGCCGTCGAGCATCGGTGCGGGTGCGTCGCTTTTGACGGTCGTGTTGCTGATGTTGGGGAATCCCTTCCTGGTGCTCACCTTCTTCGTCTGCATCGTTTACGCCGTCGTCCCATGGTCCCTCTGGCACAAGCACCAGGTCCATGTCCCGCGCTTGAAGGCGTTGATGATGCCACTGCAGTCGGACGGACTTGTGATGTTTGCCTTGTAGTTTTCGTTTCGATCATACTGCCACGCCTGCACCTCGATTTCGGAGGCCGAGGAAGACTTGAAGCGAGGGTGATAAATGCGAATCGCGCCCAGGAAAACTGTAAGGGCGATCAGGGCAAACGATATCAGACAGCCTCTTTTGCGAACAGATGGCCTGCACCTGCTTGGCGCTGCTCGATGCTCACGTGAGGCACTCATGGCAAGTGGCATCGTGTTGGCAGGTCAACGGGTGTCAATGATTCGGATTCGCCATGCGGGTGGCAGGGAAGTGGGCTGCATGGTGCTACTGCGGAAAATTGGGGGATGCGGGATAAGTTCGCGGCTGGGAACTTTGGCTCGCCGACTAAAGTCAGCGCTCCGCCGGAAGATTTCAGCGGCCGAAGAGTTCGTCGCGGACGAGGGGCTTTTGGGACTGGGGGTCCCAGTAGCCGAAGCCGGCCTTCCATTCCCACATGGCCCAGGGCAGGCCGCGCTTTTCGGCGGCGCGGCGGAAGTCGCGGAGGTAGCGGCCGCGGCTGGCGGGGTCGGCCTTTTGATAGCAGCCGAACTCGCCGATGTGGACGGGGCGGCCGAAGTGCTTTGACCAGGCGACGGCGTCGTCGAGCAGGAGTTCGAAGGTGGCGGCGGAGCAGGGGTTGTTGCTGCCTTGCTTCGTGTTGTAAGCGGCCAGCCATTGGGCGAGGCCGGTGTCTTCACGCAGGGAGTCCGGAAGGCTCACGGGTTTGGCGGGCGGGCCGGGGTACGAGATGTCTCGTAGATCGTCGTATTTCACCCACTCCGCCTGCTGGTGGGTGAACTGGAAGGGCTCGTAGCTGTGGACGCTGGCGATGATGCGGTCGTCGCCGTCGGGCAGGAAAAGGCGGCCGAGGGCGGGGATGGCGGCCCATTGGGAGGGGTTGACGAGGAGGATGCGCTTCGGGTCCACCTTGCGGATGGCGGCGATGCCGTCGGCGTGGACGGCGGTCAGCATCTCGTGGTCGAGCGGGCCGTTGGGTTCGTTGAGGAGTTCGAGGTAGAGCGAGGGCGGCCAGTCCTTGAAATGCGTGGCGACCACCGACCAGCCGGCGGTGAAGGCGGCGCGGTGCTTTTCGGGCTCCCGGCAGAGGTCTTCGAAGTGATGCCAGTTGACGATGACCGTCAGCTTGCGGTCGAGGGCGCGTTTGAGGACGGGCTCGAGTTCCGCGAGCAGTTTCGGGCTGATCTTGCCGTCGGC
This sequence comes from Haloferula sp., assembly GCA_044372775.1. Lineage (GTDB taxonomy): Bacteria > Verrucomicrobiota > Verrucomicrobiia > Verrucomicrobiales > Akkermansiaceae > Haloferula. The sequence continues at coordinate 27,190 of JBIPNO010000012.1, read as the reverse complement.
GAGATGATAGTGCCAGGCAACGGGGACGCGGATGTGGTCGAAGCCTTCCTTGGCGATGAGGTCGATGTCTTCCACGGTATAAGTGATGCCCCAGCCGCCGGGCGGGGCTTCCCAGTGGTTGCCGAGATTCACGCCGCGCTTGAGCTTGGCGCAGGCGCGGTGGGCGGGGGTGTCCTGCGGCAGTCGGGCGGGTTGTTTGAAGCCTGGTTCGCTGGCGGCGCGGGCGTGGAGCTTGAGGGTGACCGGCACGCCGGCTTTCACGGTCAGCTTGCCGATCAGCGGTCGGCCGTGCCAGGAGGCGGCGTAGTGTTTTCCTTCGAAAGTTTCGCTGCCGTTGAGCGGCCAGGCATCGGCGGCGGGGTAGGGGCGCCAGGGGGAATCCCAGCCGGCGGGCTTGCCCTCGGCGTTCTCTTCGAAGCTGCTGTTAGAGAGTTCGGTGCCTTCGCAGGTGATGCCGTCCCAGAGGATTTCCTGTTGGAGCAGCACGCCGGGTCGGGCCTCGCCCCAGGGGCCGTTGAGGTCGAGCTCGACGGTGCCGTCGTGGCCGGGCGTGAAGCGCAGGGTGACTTCCCGCCAGCGCCACCAGGTGACGGGAAAGCGGACATCGGTGAGCCGCTCGCGCTTTTCCGGGGTGGGCTCGAAGTCGCCGGAGGACCATTCGCCGGCGGAGACTTCGATGTTTTTCAGCGGAGCGGCATCGGCCGGGACGCGGAGGAAGAGCCGGGCTTCGACGGGCAGGCGGGGGACAAGTTCCTCCGCCGCCAGCGGGGCGGCGAGCAGGAGGAGGGGCAGAAGGAAGCGCATGGGGGGGATACGGCGGGGTGCGGGCTATCGTTCCGCGGCGTCGGGTTTTCCGGTGCGCAGTGATGGCACCATGCTGAGCCAGGTGGTGCCCATGGCGATCAGCAGGGCGAAGCCCATGGCCGGGCCGGAAGCGCCCTTGCCGAGTTCCTGGCCTGGGTGGGCGTGGAGGTCGAGGGCGACGTAGGATCCGAGACCGAGGATGGCGAGCATGCAGGCGCCGAAGACGACGCGGCCAATGGCGGACTCGTTGGTGAAAACCATCGTCGCGGGAATGGCGGCGACCATCAGGGTGACGCCGGTGACGGCCAGCGGGATCATGCTGGCCGCCATGCCGGCGACTAACAGAAGGAGACCGCCGAAGAAGAAGATGCCGATCGCCACTCCTTCGATCTTTTCCCCGCGGCTGAGCGAGAGACGTGCGACGGGGTCCTTCAGGATCAGGAAATTCGCGATGCCTCCCGAAAGCCAGGTGCCGAAGAGGAAGAGGTAGTAAACCAGCACCACCGGGATGACCAGCAGCGGGTGGACGGCGGCGGCGAGGTTGCGGACGATGCGGAAGCCGACGACCAGGCCGATCAGGATGAAGACGCGGTGCTTCTGATTGAAGCGCTCCATGAAGAAGGCCCAGCGCAGGAAGAGGCAGTAGAAGCCGGAGCGGGCGCGGAAGGATTCCTTCAGGCCTTCCTTGGCATACCTCATTTCGGAGTCGAGGCGCAGCGCTTCCTTGAAGAAGTTCTCCGCCTCCTGGACCTGGCGGCGGCGCAGGGCGGCCCAGCCGGAGTTGGCGAAGGAGAAGGCGTTCTCGGGATCGCGCGCGAGGCGGCGGCGGCTTTCCTGCTCGGACTCCTCGAGCTTGTTCTGGAGCCGCAGGGTGTGGGCCAGGAAGTTCGACGCGGACTCATCGTCGGGGTCGAGTTCGAGCGCCTTGCGCGCCGATTCCTCCGCTTCCTTCCAGCGGTGCAGTCCGCACAGGGCGAGGGTCTTGGAATTCCATGCGTAGACGTCCTCGGGATCGAGTGCGAGGGCGGATTCGGCGAGCGGCAGGGCTTCCTTTTCGCGGTCGAGCGACGACAGGACGCGCGACTGGAGGGCCAGCGGGAACGGGTGGCCGGGCAGCAGGCCGGTGGCCTTGCGGGCGTCTTCGAGGGCGAGGGTTTTCGCCCCGGGGATCTCCATCCGGGAAAGCGCGAGCTCGATGAAGGCGGCGGGGTCGTCCGGGTATTGGGCGAGATGCGCGTGCAGCATCGCGACCGCTTCGTCATATCTCCGGTGTTGGCGCAGCATCTGCGCGCGGGACAGGGCGGCGCTCATTTCTTCAGGCCGAGGTAAACGAGCACGTCGTCGTAGAAGCCGCCCTGGTTCGCGTAAAGCGCGTGGTTCTTGGCGCTTTCGAACCACTTGCGGGTGGAGGGTTTCACCTCCTTCGAAGCCTTGGCCAGCATCTTGCCGCTGACCGGGACCACGGCTCCTTTCTTCATCGCCTCGGCCAGGGCGAGCTCGGTGGCTTGGTCGAAGACCGCGCGCAGGTCGGCGCCGGAGAAGCCTTCGGTGCGCTTGGCGATGTCGAGCGGATCGAAGTCGACCAGCGGTTTGCCCTTTGCGTGGATCTTGGCGATTTCCTCGCGTGCGCCGGTGTCCGGCGGCGGGACGAAGATGATGCGGTCGAAGCGGCCGGGGCGGAGGAAGGCGCCGTCGAGGTGCCAGGGTGCGTTGGTCGCGCCGAGGATGAGCAGTCCGTCGTTGGCGGCTTGCGCGCCGTCGAGCTCGCTGAGGAACTGGTTGATCAGGTTGCGCCCGGCGGATTGGCGGAGGTCGCGGCGGTCGGCGGCGAGGGCGTCGGTCTCGTCGAAGAACAGCACGGCGGGCGCGGACTTGCGGGCGAGTTCGAAGATCTTGTGCAGCTTCTGCTCGGACTCGCCGATGTACATGTCGAGCACCTGGTGGAGGCCGACCGAGAAGAAGGCGGCGTCGATTTCCCCGGCGGTGGCGCGGGCCATCAAGGTCTTGCCACAGCCGGGCGGGCCGTAGAGCAGCACGCCGCCGCCGGCCTTCTTGCCGTAGGCGGCGAAGAGGTCGGGGTTCTTCAGCGGGTGGATGATCTTCATCCGGATGTCGTCCTTCACTTTCTCCATCCCGCCGACGTCCTGGAATTTCATGTCGGCCTTGACGCGGAACTCGAGGTCGAGGTCGCGCGCGGCGACGGCGTCCATGCCTTCGAAGGGATAGTCGCCGTCGTCATCGGTCTCCTCGTGGAAGGTGCCGGACGAAGACATGGCGACCCGTTTGCTGCCGCCGGCCTTGAGGATGGACTGGAGAAGGTCGTCGTCGGCGAGGGCGCGGTCGAGATCGACGCCGGTGTCGTAGAACGCGCGGGCCGCGACGGCGTCGCCTTCATCGAGGGCGATGCGGGCGCGGAGGAGCCAGGCGGAGGCGAGCTTCGGCTGGCGGGTGCAGAGGGATTCGAGGCGGACGGCGGCCTGCGAGCTGTCGCCGGAAAGATCGAGCAGGCGGGCGATACCGACGTGGGCCTCGCCGTGGTCCGGCTGCAAGGCGACCACGCGGTCGAAGCAGGCGCGGGCTTCGGCCAGCTCGAAGTGGTCTTCGTGCAGCTTTCCCACCATCATCAGCAGCGGGACGTTGTCGGGCGAGGCGGCCAGTGCGGCTTTCAGGGCTTCCAAATCCATGCCGCCGAGCAAAGCGGACGGCGGGGATGAAGCAAGCCCAAGGGCGCGGGCGGTCCGACTTATGCCAACTTCGACGCGGTGGCGACCACCTCGCGGACCACGGCGCGGACGCCGTCGAGGGCGGCGGGGTCGGTGAGCTTGCCGCTGTCGTCGAACTTCCCGAACGCGCCGCCGAGGGCGAACTGCTTCGGGACGACGAGCACGCCGATGTTGCCGAGGATGGCGCGCAGGTGGACCAGTCCGCGGAGGCCGCCGAGGGCACCGGGGGAGGCGGCGAGGAGGCCGGCGACTTTTCCTTTGTATGCGGAGAGCGGTGGCTCGTCGTCGCTCTCGGCGCGGCTGACCCAGTCGATGAAGTTTTTCATCAGCGGGGTGACGGAGGAGTTGTATTCGGGGGAGACGAAGATGACGGCCTGCGCGGCGAGGAACTTCTGCTTGAGGGCCTTGGCGGCGGCGGGGAGGCCTTCCGCTTCTTCGAGGTCGCCGTCGTAGAGCGGCAGTTGGAAATCGGCGGGGTCGATCAGGATGGCCTCGGCTCCGGCTTCGGTGACGAGTTCCGCGGCGACGGCGGCGAGCTTGCGGTTGACGGAATCGCGGCGGGCGCTGCCGGGGAGGATGAGGATCTTCATGACGGGCGCAAGCTAGCGCGGGTTGGTGGATTGGGAAGGGGGATTAAGGAGCCACGACACTCCTGTCGTGAGCCGGTCGAGTCGGGACAGGAGTGTCCCTTCTCCTTAAGGTGTGGCGGCGGGGATAAGGAGCCACGACAGTTGCTGTCGTGAGCCGGTGGAGTCGGGACAGGAGTGTCCCTTCTCCTTAAGGTGTGGCGGCGGGGATAAGGAGCCACGACACTTTTGTCGTGAGCCTGTCGAGTCGGGACAGGAGTGTCCCTTCTCCTTAAAGGGGGCTTTACTTCGCGGAAACGGGCTGGCGCAGGATGAGGTCGAGGTTGCAGCGCAGGCCTCGTGACAGGGCGGCGGGGTCGACGGGCTCGGGGCCGTAGATGCGGGCGAGGAGGTCGCGCTTGCGGGTGTCCTTGGCCTCGGCGGCGGTGGCGGCCTGGGAGTTGAAGCTTTCGAAGAGCGACTTCTTCATTTCGGCGAGCGGGTGGAAGGCCGGGGCCGGCGGGGCGGGCTGGCCTTCGACGGGTGCCGGGGCGGAGGGCGGCGAGGGACGGGTGATGAGGCCGGTGTCGACCTTCTGGCCGCGCGGCTTGCCGTGGATGCGGAAGGACTGCGCCGTGCCATCCGCGGCGAAGACGACTTCGAGCTGGAAGGGGACTTCGGCCCAGGAGTTCGAGCGATGGAGCACGGTGACGGCGACCATTTCGCCGCCGTCTTCCGTCGGCGTGACGACCGGGCGGAGCGTGCGGTATTCGACGCCGTCGAGCGCGTAGTGCGCCGAGCCGTCGCGGGTCCAGCCGTTGAGGCTTTGGCCGAAGCCGGCGCTGTCGAAGGCGGCGGCGCGGGCGATGAGAAGCAGGAAGAGCAGGGATTTCACGGAGGAGATGCTGTTAGAAGGAAAGCCGCATGCCGGAGTGCCAGATCCAGGCGTCGGTGTCGAAGCCGGCACCGGCCTGATCGTCGAGGATGACGTGCTCCAGACCGTTCATCAGGATCAGGTCGTCCTTGTAGAGGTGGAGGTTCGCGCCGAGGTAGAAGGACTGGTATTCGTCGCCCATGAAGACCGGGGTGGAGTCGAAGAAGGGATCGCTGCCGACGCCCATGCCGCCGACCAGGCCGCCGGCATCGTCGGTGTCCGCGTAGTGGTAGCGGCCGACGATTTTCAGCGTGCCGGGGATGGCCCAGTAGCTCGGGGTGAGCGAGAGGCCCCAGGCGTCGGTGTCGCCGCTGGCGACGATGAAGTCGCCGGCGAAGGTGAACTTGCCCTGTTCCATTTCGACGCCGGTCGAGAACAGGTGGCGGAAGGACGGGTTGCGGGCGATGAGCTGGTTGCCGTTGGCGGAGCGGCGGCCGGCGACGTTGTAGCGCGGGATGGCCGGGTTCTGATTGTCGTCGAAGTTGTAGATGTAGTCGGCGTGCCAGCGGGTGCGGATCGGCGTGCCGCCTTCGGTCTTCTCGACCGATTCGTAGGCGACGTTGGCGAGCAGGAAGCCGTCGCCGTCGAGGCCGCCGAGGTTCGAGCTGTTGTCCGAGGAGAACCAGCCGAGCCCCCAGTCGAAGCGCTCGGTATCCTGGCCGACCATGATGCCGAGGGTGGCTGCGGGTGCGACCATGTTGACGAGGAAGGAGCGCTCCGGGGTGAGGAGTTGCTGGGGTTCCCGGCGGTATTCGGCGGTGAAGCCGGGGCGCATCTTGCCGTAGCTGACGTAGGCGTTGTCGAGGAAGCGGGTGGTGCCCTTGAGGCGCTCGATGCCGTTGAAGTTCGAGTCGCCGGCGAACTCCGCGACGGCTTCGATCTCGGTGTTGCGGAAGGCCTTCAGGCGGGCCCCGAGGCGGGCGCGGCGGGTGCGGGTGCCGTCGAGATCCACGTCGGCGCCACCGGACGGCTGGGCGGATCCCCAGGCGGCGCTCCAGTGGAAGAGGCCGTTGATCGCGAGCTGTTGGACCCAGGGATTGGACGGGTCTTCGAAGAGGACGGCCTTGGCCCAGATCGGATCGAGAGGGCTCGGGGCCCAGACGTCTTCGAGCGGGATCACGGCTTCCTTTTCGGCCTCCGCGGCATCAGGAGCGGCCGGTAGGGCCACGGAGTCGGCGTCCTTCTTGCCTTCGAGCACGTCGAGCGCCTCGTTGGCGTGGAGGGTTGTGAACGCGAAGACGAGTGAACCGCCAAGGCGCAAAGTTCGCCAAGGCAGGAAGGTGATGGATGTTCGGTTCATCGGAGTCATTTCGCGTTCTTCTCGGCTTCTTCTTTTGCGGCGGCTTCGGCCCGCTCGGCGGCTTCGCGTTCCGTGCGCTGGCGCTCGCGGTCGGCGGCGCGGCGGACGCGGCTGAGGTACTGTTCCAGGCTGGATTTGTCGCCGGTCTTCAAGGCGATCGCGCGTTCGAGGTAGGGGAGACCGTCGGAGTACTGCTTTTCTCGTACGAGAAGCTGTCCCATGCCGAGGTTGGCGGAGTAGGCGACGGCTTCCTTCTCGGCGGCGAGGCGGAACCAGGTTTTCGCTTCGACCAGGGCGGCGGCGCGCTTGTCATCGTCGGTCTCCTCCTTGGCGATGCCGTCGTGGTGGCGGGCAAGCTCGAGCAGCACCTCACCATTGGCGGGATCGGACGCGCGGAGGCTTTCGAGCAGGGTGCCGACGCGGGCGATGTCGCCGGCCGAGCGGGCGGTGCGGACTTTCACGAGTTCGAGCTCGGTGCGGTCTTTCGTGGTCAGCGAGGAAGCGGCGGTTTTCTCGATGCGGGCGACCAGGGCGTCGGCCTTTTCCGGGTAGCCGTAGTCGTTGAGGATGCGGGCGGATTTCAGTGCGCGGGCGACGTCGAGTTTCGGCGACTTTTCGATGGCTTCGAGGTAGGCGAAGAGCGCGAGCTGGGCCTCGCCCTGGTCCATGTAGAGGTTGCCCAGCAGGTTGAGTTCGCTTTCACCGGCGATGCCCTTCAAGCGGAGCACCTCGAGGTTGACGGCGGCTTCGATCTTCTTCTCCTGGCCGATCAGCGCGTTCGCCTGCTGGAGCCAGAGCTGGCGGTCTTCCGGGTTCTCGGCGATCAGGGTGTCGAGCATGCTGGTCGCTTCGGCGAGCTTCTCCTGCTGCATCAGCGATTGGGCGAGGCCGAGCTTCCAGTCGCGGCTCTTGGGATCCAACAAGTAGGCCTGGCGGTAGGCGTTCTCCGCGGCGATGGCGTTCTTCTGCTGGAGGTAGCAGTAGCCGAGCACGCCGAAAGCCCGCGGGCTGGACTCGCCGAGTTCGATCGCCTTCTGGAGCATCGGCAGGGCTTGCTCGACCTCGTTTTTCGAGATGTGGAGGTAGCCGAGGTTGGTGTGGGCGCGGCGGAAGCGCGGGAAGCGGCGGATGGCTTCAAGGAAGGCGCGGCGGGCCTCGTCGGCGCGGTCGGAGGAGAAGTAGAGATTGCCGAGCACGAAGACCATCGCGGCGCTGATGGTGCCGGGCGGCTTTTCGGGGTCGGTCGGGGTTTCCGTTTCCTTGATGAAGCGGACGATCTCCTGTTCGGCGGCGGTGAACTGGCTCTTCTCGAAGAGTTCGCCGACCTTTACCAGCAGCGCCTGTTCCTCGGCGGAGACCTTCGGTTCGACCTCGGAAAGGATGCCGTAGCTGCCGACGAATTCCTTCACGAACTTCGGGTCGCGGAAGAGATTCGGCGGCGGGTCGATGGTTTGGGCGGCGAGCGTTCCCGCGGTGATGAAAAGCATCCCGGTCCGCAGAAATCCGCGGGCGATCGCTTCAAGTCTTGTGTCTTGCGTCTTCAAATCTTGAGTCTCCTCTCAGTTCTTCTTCACTTCGAAATTGAAAGGCACCACGCAGCTGGCGCGGACCTTGCGGCCGGACTTGGTGCCGGGCTTGAATTTCCACTTCGCGACGGCCGACAGCGCGGCCTTGTCGAGTTCGGCCTGGCCGGAACTCTGGCGGATCTTCGAGGAGACCAGACGGCCGGCCTCGTCGACTTCGCAGGCGACCAGCACCTTGCCGCCGATGCCCTTTGAAAGCAGGCTGGGGGGGTAGCTGGGCGGGAACTTCGAGGTCGGCACGGGGCCGCTGTCGAGGTCGCCGCCGCCCATGTCGTCGCCGCCTTTCATCGCGAAGGAAGGCATGTTCATGATGAAGCCGCCACCGGTGCCAAGCGGCAGGTCGGCCACCGCGAGGTCCATGTCGAGGTTGGTCGGTTCGTCCAGCGGTTCTTCCGGCGGCGGTTCTTCCTGTTCCTCGGGCGGCGGCTCATCCATCGCGAGCGCTTCGTCTTCCGGCGGGGCGACGGTCACCTCCGGCGGGGGCATCACCGGGTTGGAGAACTGCTCGTTGAGCTTTTGCGAAAGCGGGATGGCCACGAACACGAACACCGTCGCGAGCATGCCGCCGATGATCGCGAAGACCCCGGTCATGCGGCCCCGCGGCGGGGTGTAAACGTGGCGTTTCAGCGACATGTCACTTCACTTGGTGGATACCGAAATCTTGTCCTTGCCCGCGCCGGCCAGCAGCGCCTGGCCGTGGACCTGCTGGACGATGCCGTGGGACGACTCCTTGTCGCCCTGGATGATGACCGGCATGTCGGGATTCTCGGTCAGCAGCGGCTTGATCTTCCCGATCACGCCCTGGAGGCCGATGCTTTCGCCGCCGTAGTAAATTTTGTCCTCCGAGGTCACCGCGAGCAGGATGCTGTTGCTCTCCAGGCTGCTCGCGCCGCCCACGTCGGGCTTGTTCACGGCGACGCCGGTTTCCTCCACGAAGACGGTGGAGACGATGAAGAAGATGAGGAGGATGAAGATGCAGTCGATCATCGACGAGAGGTCGATGTGGACTTCGTCGTCGCCGTCGTCGGATAAGCTGCGGCCGAACATGTCAGGGCTGGGGTTCGCGGTGGAAACGGGAGGTGAGGATGAGGCTTTCGACGCGGGTGAGTGCGGCGGAGATACCGTTGCGCTTGTTTTTCACGATCAGCGCGATGAAGAGGCCGGGGAGGGCGATGGTGAGGCCGGTCTGGGTGGTGATGAGGGCTTCCTGCATGCCGTCGGCGACCTTCTGCATGCCGGACGCGCCCTTGCCTTCGGACAGGCCGCCGAACATCGCGAGCATGCCCATGACGGTGCCTAACAGTCCTGCCAGCGGCGCGGCGGCGACCAGCGTGTTGACGACGAAGAGGCGGCGGTCGATGGCGGCGAGGACGTTCAAGCGGATCTCGTCGAAGCGGCGCTGGACCGTCTTGATGGACAGCCGCGGTCCGTGGAGGACGTAGCGCAGGGCTTCTCCCATCCGGCCCTCGGCCTTCTCGGGATCAGTGATCCACTCTTCCCAGCGGGAGGCGTCCTTCTCGTTCAAATTTCCGCGATTCACATAGGCGAAGGCGGCGAAGGCGGTGGCGTAGAGGATGAACGCCACGCCGCCGAGCATGTACATGATGCCCCCGCCGGCGAGGAACATGTCGAGGGCATCCCGTAGCATCGGCATCATGGCTTCGGTCAGGCTGGGGTGGGGGAGAGCTGGATGTCGTCGTCGGGCTCCTCGGCGGAGGCTTTCCCGCCGCGGCGCTCGATCTCGGTGGTGCCGTTCATCATCGCGATGGCAATGCCTTCCACCTCGCCGAACTTGCCCTTGGCGAGGCTCTTCATCATCCCGTGGAGGACGAGGACGGGAATCGCGACGATCAGGCCCTCGGCGGTGGTGATGAGGGCTTCGGAGATACCGGCGGAGAAGTTCTTCGCGTTGCCCGTGCCGTAGATCGCCATCGCCTGGAAGGTCTTGATGATGCCGAGCACGGTGCCGAGCAGGCCCATCAGCGGGGCGGCGGCGGCGGTCAGGCCGAGGAAGGGTAGGAAGCGGTCGAGCCGCGGCTTGATGGTGACCATTTTCTCGAACAGCGCTTCTTCCAGCACGCGGCGCTTCTCGTGGAAGCGGACGACGCCGGTGCGGACAAGGTCGCCGGCCATGCCGGGCAGGGCATCGGCCTTGGCCATCGCCGCCTTGGTATTGTGGGCGAGCAGGTCGTCGAGGATGGCGTTGATCTGCATGCGGCTCGGCACGGCGAAGCGGGTGATCTCGATGAACTTGAAGATCGTCAGCGCGAGGGCGATCGCGCCGAGTCCGAGGATGCAGTGGCCGACAATGCCGCCCTTCTCGATGGTCTCGCCCATCGTTTCCTGGGCGGCCTGGACTTCCAGCGCCTTGCCCATCGAGCCGTCGAGAGGCAGTTCACCTTTCCCGGTGGCGAGGGTGTTCGCGATCAAGCCGCTGCCGATTCCTTCCAGCCCGACGACGGTCGGCAGGCCGGTGCCGGTCGCGGTGAACGAGGCCACGCCTTCGAAGCCGCCGTTGTTCGCCTTGAAGAAAACCGAGGGTCCCATCACGAGGAGCGAGCCTTCCAGCGACTCGCTGCCATTGCGCAGCGCCTTGCCCTCGAAGCGGGCGCCGCCGGCGACTTCGGAGAATCGTTCGAGGCCGAGGGTTGCGACTTTCAGGCGCTCCTGGATCTCCGCGAGGTGATCGCTGCCGGCCGCGGCGGATTTTTGCTCCGCGGCCTCGATGGCGGGGAGGTAGCGTTGGTTCTCGGCCGGATGGAGGCGGGCGACCAGCGATTTGCCGTACTGGTTGAGGATGCCCGAGGAGTAGTCGAACTCGGTCTTCGCAATCTCGAGATTCCGGTCCTGCGTGCGCTGCCGGGCGACGCGGGTCTCTTTCTCTTTCTCCAGCGCACGGAGTTCTTTGCTCAGCGCGAGCGCCTCGTCGTCGAGCTTGTTGATCTCCTTCTGCAGGCCGTAGCGCAGGCTGGTGTATTCCTTCTGGGTGGAGTCCAGTTCCTTGCGTGCCGTGGCGATGTCGGCCTGCGCCTTGTCGTTCGCGGATTGGGCGGAAAGCGGTGCCGCACCGAGAAGCAGCGCGGCCAGCGGGATGAGGGATTTCATGGCAGGTCGATGGGAAGGGTGACGAATTTCGCGTCGATATCGCCGGTGGTGACGCCGACGAGTTCCCGGATGCGCGGGGCGAGGTCGTTTCGCTCGGTGAAGGTCCAGCCGGATTCGCCCGGCTTGCCGACGAGGGCGAAGTCGCCGGTCTCGTTCACCGCGTAGGCCGCGGCCATGCCGAAGTAGAGCACCTTCATGTTGAACTCGCGGCCGTCGGGGGCCTTGTGCAGCTCGTCGCGCAAATGGACGGCCTGTTGGAATTTCTCCACTTCGGAGAGCAGGTTCAGCACGTTGTTGAGTCGCTTCGCGATGCCTTGCTTGGCGGCGTCGCCTGTTAGGGCGGCATCCTTGGTCACCTCTTCGGCGATCTGGGCGACCTTCGGCTCCTTGGCCAGGGCGGCGGGCATCAAGGGCATGCGGGCGACCGCGCCTTTCTCGAGTTCCTGAAGTCCGGCGGCAAGTGCTTCCTTGGCCTTCGCGTAAGCTTCGGCCTTCGCGACCTTGTCGAGGTCTTCCTTGCTCGCCCCGTCGCGGTCGGTCTTGGCGCGGGCGATCTGTTCCTTCAGGTCCTCGATCTCTTTCTCAAGGCCTTCCTTGTAGCCTTTCAGGACTTCGCTGTCTTTCTCCCAGGAGTCCTCCTCCTTCTGGATCTCGCGCATGGTTTCGATCCACTCGCGGACGGAGGTGCGGAGTTGATCGGGGCCGGTGGCAGGAGCGGGAGGCTCCTGCGCCATCAGGGGAAAGGTGGCGAAAACGACACCGGGAATCAGTCGGTAAAGGCGCATGGCGTGTGACGGGGTAGAGAAAAAAGGGGCCACCGGCGTTTGCCGATGGCCCCGATGTGACGGTTTCGTCAGATGCGGTGATTACTCAGCGCCGGGAACTTCGATGCGGTAGAACTCCGCCGGCTCGGTGGCCGGGAAGGTCGCTTCGAGGGCCGGGGCCGGAGTGAAGGACTGCAGGTTGGTCGAGCGGAAGAGCTCGAGGCTCAGGGTGACGTTGCCGCCGGTCTTCTGCACCATGACCTGGTTCGGAGCCACCAGATCGAGGATCGAGTCCTCGGTGTAGATGGCATCGAACAGGTTGGTCGGGCTGACGTTGTTGACGCCGACGCTGAAGCCGAGGGCCTGGAGGGCCGCGGTGGCTTCGAGGGTGTCGGAGATGCCGTCGCCGTCAACGTCTGCGAACGGTGGCTCACCGCCGCCGGTGGAGGGCACCTCGCCGAGGAGGAGGCCGGCGAAGCTCATCTTGGTCCATCCAGCGGCCCAGTTGTCGGCACCGAAGGCACCGCGGAACGGGGCGGCCGAGGGAGCTCCGGGCTGGAGGCTGCTGGCCAGGAGCGGGGAGCCGCTGGCCGGACGGGGATCGATGGCAACGAGGGTCAGGTTCGCGGCGCGGGTGTAAGTCCGGAGCATCGGGTTCACGCCGCCGTTCGAGTTGCCGTTGATCGGGGAGCCGACGGCATCGAAGAAGGTGTTGGCGGCACCGGAGCCGTTCAGGTAGGTCAGGTTGCTGGCGTTCGAGCCGGTGTAGCTGGCGGTACCGAAGCGGCCGATCGTGTTATGGGCGAAGGTCAAGCCGGTGCCGGGACCGTCGCTGGAGGACTCGATGAGGTCTTCGGCGAAGTCGTCGAACACCGAGTTGTAGACCTTGCCCTTGAAGCGGTCGTCGATGTAGATGGCGTTGTTGCCCTTGTCGTTGCCGAGCAGGGCGGTGGTGCCGGAACCGATGAAGGTGGCGTTGTAGATCACCGGAGCGGAGTTGGTGGCGTAGTCACCGATGGTGCCGTTGACGCCGTCCCACTCGCCGCCGTTGTCGTGGGCGGAGCCCACGCCGTCGGCGAGGAGGGGATCCTGGATGGCGAACCAGAACTGGTGGGTGCCGGAGAAGCCTTCGTCGATGTCGAAGGAGTCATCCTGGTTGAAGGCCATGACCATGTGACTGGTGCTGACGGTGCCGCCGAAGAACTCGATGCCGTCGTCGGCGTTGGCATAGACTTCGACGTGGTCGATTTCGGTGCCGGAGCCGACGCCGCCGAGGGTGAGGCCGTTGATTTCGCTGCCGGGAGCGTAAACGTAGCCGCCGTGGCGGATGGAGACGTAGCGGAAGACACCGCTGTCGTCGGCCGGGACGGCGCCGCCGTATTCGATCACGTCGGCGCGACCGTCGAGGTCGAGGTCGGCGGAAGCGGCGGGCTGGAAGCCTTCGATGCGGCTTTCGCCGATGTTGGTGGCACCGCTGTAGTTGGCGACGGTGCTGGCACCGAGGATGACGACGCCACCCCAGCGGCCGGCGGTGGTGGTGGTCGGTGCTTCGGCGACAAATCCGTCACCGTCGAAGTCGATGCCGGATTCGGCTTCGAGCTCGTCGATGGTGGTGAAGACGATGGGCTCTTCGGCGGTGCCGTTGGCGTTGATCTTGGAGCCGCGGGTGATGACGAGGGAGCCGAAGGCGTCGTCGTCGTTGGAAGGCGTGCCCTTGTCGTCGAGGGTGGAGTAGATCTTGGTGCCGGGCTCGATGGTCAGCGTGGCGCCGTTGGTGACGAAGACCTTTTCGGTAAGGATGTAGATCTTGTCCTTGGTCCAGGTGGTGTTGGTGGTGATGGCGTCCACGTTGGCACCGAAGGGAGTGGTGTTCACCGTCTGGGTGGCGATCACGTCGACCTTGTCGGTGAAGTAGCTCGCGGCGTCGAACTTGGTCCAGCCGGCGGCCCAGTTCTCCGAGCCGAAGGCGCCGCGGAAGGTGGTGCTGACGGGAGCACCGCCTTGCAGCGTGGCACCGTTGGCGACGAGCAGCGGGGAGCCGCTGGTCGGACGGGGATCGATGCTCTGGAGCTCAAGCGTCGCGGCACGCTTGTAGGAGGTGTAGAGCGGGTTGACGCCGCCGGCCGAGTTGCCGTTGATCGGAGCGCCGGCACCGTCGAAGAAGGTGTTGGCGGCACCGGTGCCGTCGAGGTAGGTCAGGTTGCTGCCCGGCGTGCCACCGCCGAAGCGGCCGACGGTGTTGTGGGCGAAGGTCAGGCCGGTGCCGGGACCGTCGCTGGAGGACTCGATGAGCTTCTCGCGGAAGTCGTCGAACAGGGAGTTGTAAACGAGGCCCTTGAAGCGGTCGTCGATGTAGATGGCGTTGTTGCCCTTGTCGTTGCCGACCAGCGCGGTGGTGCCGGAGCCGATGAAGGTGGCGTTGTAGATCACCGGAGCGGAGTTGATGGCGTAGTCACCGATGGTGCCGTTGACGCCGTCCCACTCGCCGCCGTTGTCGTGGGCGGAGCCCACGCCGTCGGCAAGGAGGGGGTCCTGGATGGCGAACCAGAACTGGTGGGTGCCGGAGAAGCCTTCGTCGATGTCGAAGGAGTCGTCCTGGTTGAAGGCCATGACCATGTGACTGGTGCTGACGGTGCCGCCGAAGAACTCGATGCCGTCGTCCGCGTTGGCATAGACCTCGACGTGGTCGATTTCGGTGCCGGAGCCGACGCCGCCGAGGGTGAGGCCGTTGATCTCGCTGCCGGGAGCGTAAACGTAGCCACCGTGGCGGATGGAGACGTAGCGGAAGACACCGCTGTCGTCGGCCGGGACGGCCCCGCCGTATTCGATCACGTCGGCGCGACCGTCGAGGTCGAGGTCGGCGGAAGCGGCGGGCTGGAAGCCTTCGATGCGGCTTTCGCCGATGTTGGTGGCACCGCTGTAGTTGGCGACGGTGCTGGCACCGAGGATGACGACGCCACCCCAGCGGCCGGCGGTGGTGGCGGTCGGCGCCTCCGCGACGAAGGTGTCGCCGTCGATGTCGGTCTGGGTCGCGGCTTCGAGTTCGTCGCTGGTGGTGAAGACGATGGGCTCCTCGGCGGTGCCGGCGGCGTTGATCTTGGAGCCGCGGGTGATGACGAGGGAGCCGAAGGCGTCGTCGTCGTTGGAAGGAGTGCCCTTGTCGTCGAGGGTGGAGTAGATCTTGGTGCCGGGCTCGATGGTCAGCGTGGCGCCGTTGGTGACGAAGACCTTGTCGGTAAGGATGTAGACGTTGTCCTTGGTCCAGGTGGTGTTGGTGGTGATGGCGTCCACGTTGGCACCGAAGGGGGTGGTGTTGACCGTCTGGGTGGCGATGACGTCGATCTGCGCGGCATGCATCGCGCAGGGCATGATTGCGGCGAGGGCCAGCAGGGTTCTTTTCGAGGCAGGTGTCGGTTTCATAGATGTAGTACGAGGATGATCTTAGTTCGAATCGGAAGGGCCCCGCGACTTTCAAGGGGCACGGCAGGCTCGCCCGCGGGTCACGGCTGCCGGAGTGTTTTTCTGTGTCGATTTTGACGCAGAGGCACGGCGGCGGGTGCCGCATCTTCAGAACTCCGCCTTGAACTCGATGGAGTAGGAACGTCCCGGTTCTTCGGACGTGAAGGCCAGCCCGTCGAACTCGCCGACGCTGCCGTTCACGCCGCCGCCGCGGTATTCGTAGTCGCGCGTTCCTTCGAGCAGGTTCCTGACGCCGAAGGTCAGGGTCGCGTCGAAGGTTTCGAAGTCGAACTTGCGGGCGACCACGAGGTCGACGGTGAGCTGCGGCTTGAGCCAGACATCATAGGCCGACGGGTCGCTGCGGAGCACGGTGGGGTACTCGTCGGTGAAATTGCCGGTGAGGAAGGAACTCCACGGGCCGTCCTCCGGGGCCCAGCCGAGGGTGAGGTTGAGGATCTGGCCGGGCTGGAAGGGGAAGCGGGTTTCCAGGTCGGTGATGTTGATGCCCTGGTTGACCTGATACTCGAGGGTGGAGTCGATGAACGTGTAGTTGCCGGTGAGCGAGAAAGGACCGTCGCTTTGCTTCCAGGTTCCTTCGAGCTCCAAGCCGTTGATCACGCCGGAGTCGCCGTTGACGTAGGTGTTGCTGTTCTGGCCGAGATCGACGCGCTGCACGACGACGATGGGGTCGGTAAGGTTCTTGCGGAACAGCGAGACGCGGGCGTTGAAGTTGTCGTTGAAGACGTAGTCGAGCGAGAGGTCGAGGTTGTCGATGGTGGTCTCGGTCAGGTCGGGATTGCCGCGGCGGACGATGCCGGTGCTCTGGTCGATGGACTCGATGGGGAGGAACTCGTGGAAGGTCGGGCGGGCGACGGTGCGCGACCAGGCGAAGTTGACCCAGGATTTGTCCGGGACGATGTCGATGCCTGCGACGATGGACGGGATGAAGGCGGTGGTGGTGACGGAGCCGAAGCGGGCGGGGTCGTCGAGCAGCAGGCGGGTGAGCGGATCCGGCGCGATCTCGTAGGCCTTGACTTCCTCTTCCCAGCGGGCGCCAGCGCCGACGCGCCAGAAGTCGCCGTGGAAGGTGGCGGAGCTGTAAAGGCCGGTCAGGGCGAGTTCGCTGTCCACGTTGCGGACTTCGAGGCCGGAGCCGTTGGTGTAGTAGGGTGCGTCGGGCTGGACGAAGTTCGCGCTGGTCGAGGCGGTGCCGGTGCCGGGGACGCGGCCGATATTCTCGTTGGCGTAGCCGTTGAAGTATTCGAGCAGGGCGGCGGGGTTCTTTGACAGGTATTCGCCGAAGGAGCTGAAGCCGGTGGGCAGCGGGCTGCCGTCGGGCAGGGTGGTGCGTGCGAGGGGCGAGCCGGGGGAGAAGGGGGCGATGGAGCCGTCGCTCGGCCACCAGGCCGGGGTGTTGCGGGCGACCCAGCGTTCCCAGCTCGCGGTCCGGAGCAGGTAGACGCGGCCCTGCTGCTCGCGGTCCTTGGTGAGCTTGCTGCCGCCGAACGCGAATTCGAGGCGCGGGCCGTCCTCCTTGTCTTCGGAGAAATAGATCGACTGGCCGAGGTCGAGCGAGGTTTCGAAGCTGTCTTCCTCGATGAACTGGGTCTCGCGCGACGAGTCCTGGCTGCCGTTTCCGTCGTTGACGAAGGTCTGGTATTCGATGGTCGAGATCTGGCCGAGCGAGGGGTTGTAAACGAAGTCGGGGTTGTTCGCGGCTTCCGCGGCGATCCGCGGGTCGGCGAAGTCGAGGATGCCGTTCTGGAAGGTGCTGGTGTGAGGCCGAGACTCACGGGCCTGGGACTTGGTGATCGACCAGCCGAGCCGGGTGCCGACGTCGTTCTTGTGCTGGCCGCCGAACTGGATCACCTCGGTGTCGCGGATGATCGGATCGATGGTCCAAAACTCCTTCTTGTAAATGGCCGATGCGCCGTAGCGCTGGAGCACCGCGTCGTTCTTCGCGAAGGCTCCGTAGACGTCGCTGCCGGCGATCTCGAAATCGGTGCCGTGGGTGATCTCGTCGGTGGCGATGCGCTTGCGGAAGTAGGTCGCGTTGAACTCGTGGTTCTCGTTCGGCTTGTAACCGGCGCTGGCGTAGAGCGACCAATCGACCTCGCGGGCGTAACTTTCCTGGATCCAGGAGCGGGCGGGCGCGGTGAGGCGGTTCTCCTGGCCGGCGGCATTCACCTCGTCGCTGGTGCCGTGCTGGAAGGCGGTCATGAAGCCGAATTCGCCGCCGTTCTCGAGCTGGACGCGGTCGCCATAGACCAGCGAGAAGCTTTCGGCTTCCTCGGGCTTGACGACCTTCGGCATGAAGGACTGCGAATTGTGCAGGGCGCGCTGGCCTTCCACCGCGTCGTCGGCCAGGGCCTGCTGCTGAAGGCCCGCGTTGACCTGGGCCTGCTGCTGGGTCGGGTTGCGGTTGGCGTTGTTAGGCGTCACCCGGTTGCCGCCGGCATTGAAGGTGACGGGATTCCCGAAGGCGTCGGTGTTCCACATCAGCGAGTCGGGGATCGGCTTGTCGACATCCCCCCAGAAGCCGAGCTCGCGGTCGGCATGGACGAGCATCCGGTTCTCCAGGTTGGAGTTCCAGGTCATCTTGTATTTGAACTCGGCGATGCGCTCCTGCGGGATGGCGAGCGACTTGATCTTGATGGTGCCGCCGCCGAAGTCGCCGGGCAGGCTGGGATCGTAGGTCTTGGCGATGTCGATGCCCTGGAGCGCGACGGTCGGGAAGATATCGAGCTGCACCGCCTTGCGCGAGGGGTCGGCGGAGGAAATGGCGGCCCCGTTGAAAAGGGTGGTCACGTAGCGGTCGGCCAGACCGCGGACGACGGCGAACTTGCCGCCGACGATGTTGGCGCCGGAGATCTTGCCGACCGCGCCGGCGGCATCGCTGATGTTCTTCTGGGAGAACTCCGCCTTGTCGATGCCGGAGGTGATGTTCTGGTCGACCTCAAGCGTGGTGAAGAGATCGCCCGAGCTGGTTTCCTGATATTCACCGACGATGGTCTCTTCTTCCAGGGTGTATTCCTCGCCGCTTCCTTCGGTGGGCTTGGCGGTGAGGTTGAATCGGAGTTCGGTCGGGGTGGTCGGGTTCGGGCTGACGCCGAGGGTTTGCGGGCTGTAGTTGAGGGCGGAGGCTTCGACGGTGAAGTCGCCGGCGGGCAGGCCTTCGATCCGGAAGCGGCCCTGGGCGTCGGTCTCCGCGACGCGGCCGGTGCCGATGACATCGACGAGGGCCTTGGCGACGGGTTCGAGGCCGGAAGCGACCTCACCGTAGATCACGCCGGTGCCGGCCTGTTGTTCGATGGGGAGCGCGCCGAAGACGCCGGGCGGGGGAAGCGGGTCGCCACCGGCGGGGAGGGTGCCGGGTTGCCACGGTTGTCCGGGGACTGCGAAAGGAGCAGGTGTTAGAGAAGGAGCGGGCGCGAGCCTCACCTGGGATCCGAAGTCCGTTGGATCGGAGGGCCAGGCCGAAAAGGCGCGTCGGGCGGGGAGTTCGGGCGAGCGCCAGTAGCGGGTCCTTGCGGGGGCCCGCCAAGGGAGCTGCGGCGCCGGCGGTGCGAAAGCGGGGGTGCCGCCGGCGTCGAGGAGTGTGACTTCCTTCTCCGGCAGGAGGGCCGCGAGAAGCATTTCGCCGCCGTCCAAGGCGTAGGGTAGATCATCGGCGGCGCCGATCCCCTGCCACGGGGCCGCGAGGATCGCGAAATTCGTGACACAGGCCACCGCCAAACGGAGCCATTCCCGGGTGCGGAACGAAGAGGGTGAGGAGTCGGAAAAATTGGGCATCGCCGCCGGGAGCTGCGAGTCGATAACGACACACAGGCCCGCGGCGAAGCGGTGCCACGTGACGCTTCCGTCACGTTCGGCGGAACTCCAACAGCAGCGGGCTCAGCCGGCCCGGGCGGTCGAGAGCAGTTCCTTGAGCCGCTCCGGAGCGGCGGCGGAGGTTTTCGCCACGAAGCCGCGGGCGTGGGTGAAGTGGACGTCGGGCTCGGCTTCGATGCGGGTGAAGTCGAAGGCCGGGTGGTCGTTGTGGCGGGACAGTCCGTATCCACTGCCGCGGCGGTCGGGATAGACCAGGGCGGACACGTCCTTGCTTTTGCCGATCGCGTCGAGGTGGCGGGCGAGGCCGGAGGAGGGCTCGTCGGGCATCGGCTCGGTGCGGGGGAGGAAGAGGATCTCGTGGCCGGCGACGGTCCACAGCTCGGCGTGGGCGGCGATGAAGTCGAGCCGCTGGCGGAGGGAGCGGACGTAGTCGAGGAGGTCCTCGCCGATGAAGCGCATCATTTCCCAGATCACGTCGCCGGGGCCGAGGCGCGAGGCTTTGGCGAAGCGGCGGAGCAGGGTGACGTCGACGGGGGAGTTGAGTTTGGAAAGCGTGTCGCGGTCGATGCCGAGCCACTTCGCGGTGACGTTCGGGCCGCGGGTGTCGAACCACTCGGCGGGTTCCAGCCAGTCGCAGAAAGTACGAGCATCCTCGTAGATGCCGAGGTGCTGGAGGACCAGGGTCAGCGCGCAGACCGGCGGGTGGTCGGCAGGGAACTGGTGGTGGTCGAAGTTCATCCGCTCCGGGTCGTGCTCGCCGCCGACATCGACGACGGCGGTGGCGGGGTCGGCCAGGTCCTCCGCGCTGGGTTCGCGGCGCACGACCTCCACGCGGTGGACGGCGACCAGCAGGCAGCAGGCGAGGAGTTCGTCTTTATGCGAGCCGCCGGGGTGGGTGAGGATGGTGGTGATGGCCATGATTTCGGGAAAGGGGCGGAGGCTAGCGGGGATGGGGAGGGCTGCAACTCCGGTGTGCGGGACGGATGGGCCCCTGGACTGCGGGCAGCCTGCTGCCGCTTTCCCTCGTCAGCCTGCTGACGACTCAACCCCGACTCCACAGCAGGCTGTGGCAACAGAGCGGCAGCGGGCTGCACGCAGTCCATGGGAACCGCAGTCCTGCGGTTCCTGAATTTATTCTTGCCGGATACCTTGTAATGCACGATAGCTAGATCGTTCCCGCCTTTTCAGCCCTCGTTCGCCATGGAAGCCGCTCTGATCATCGTCTCCTGCATCATCGCGTTCGTGATCAAGCCGTATCAGAGTGGGCTGGTCGACCACGCCAGGTCACCCGCCGGCACCGACTGCGTGGTCACCCAGCAGTGGAACGGTTGGGGCGGTGAATTTTACACGGTGGAGCTTTATACCAAGAAGCCCGGCGGTCGTTGGTCGCCCCACTACGTCGACCATGAGGCGACGCATTGGAGCGGGTGCGAGATGAAGTTCGACGCGGGTGGCACGCGATTGACGATGATCGGGGGAGACAAGGTGGAGCGGAATTTCGACCTGACGGTTGATGGTCAGGAGAAGAAGCCGCCTTTCCTGCCACCTGGAATGAAATGAGGGAAAAATGTCCGACTCCGATCCAAGCGAGCTGTTCGAGAACTGGACGATCCAGATGCGCAAGGGCGTGCTGGATTTCTGCATCCTGAAGGCGCTGGCCGGGGGCGAGTGCTACGGCTACGCGCTGGTGAAGGCGCTGGTGGCGATCCCCGGGATCGGGGTGGCGGAGGGGTCGATCTATCCGCTGCTGTCGCGCCTGAAGAAGCAGGGGCTGGTGAGCACGCGGCTGGAGGAGTCGAGCGAGGGGCCGGCGCGGAAGTACTACAGGCTTACGAGTTCCGGCCGGCTGGTCGGCGAGGAAATGCAGGCCTACTTCGCGGACATGGCGAAGGGCGTGGCGGGGCTCGGCGGGCAGGTGGATTTCACGCGGACTTCACCGGGTCTTCCCAAGGCACAGGCAGGACAAGGAGGCGGCAAACTTTAACCCGAGAACGAACTCTCCCATGAAAACGTGGACCAACCAGGCCGAGAAGCGATTGGCGGAATACCTTGAAGAGCGGGTGCGCCGCGAAGGCTTCGATGGCGAGGAAGCCGACGAACTGAAGTCCGATCTGCGCCGGCACATCCACGAGGAGGCGGAGAAGGAGAGCGGCGAGGGGATCGGGTCGCTGCAACTGGAAGGGATCCTCGGGCGGCTGGACGCGGGGTATCAATCGCGGCCGGAGGTGGAGAAGCTGGAGTCCTATCAGGCGTGGTCCGGCACGCCGAAGAAGCTGCGTCCGTTCTGGGCCTGGACCTGGGCCGTAGTGCTGCCGCTGGGGGTCGCGATCTTCGAGCTGCTCACCGCGTTCTGCGGCAGCGTGTTCTTCGATCCGGTGGCGACCGGCTGGCATGTCGCGCTGGTGCTGCTGGTGCCGCTGGTCAACGCGTGGATCTTGAAAGGCGCGCCGGGTGGCAGCGAGCGGATCAAGGGTTTCGCGGCGGGCTTCGTAATTGTGATCGCTTTGCTCTATCTTCTGCTGTTCCTGCCGCTGCTGCCGGCATCGGTGATCGCGCTGATCTTCGTGGGCATGGGGCTGCTTTCGCTGACGCCGGTGCTGGCAGGACTGTGGACGTGGCGGATCGGCCGGAGGCTGCGGCGGGAGTCGTCGGATGCGCCTGCCTACCGCCGCGGCTGGCGGACGGGATTCGCGGCCGCGCTGCTGGCGCTGGTGGTGTTGGAGGGCCCCGCCGTGTGGACGCGGGCGAACCTTTCCGCGGCGACGGAGGAAGGGGATTCGCAGCAGGCGGCGATCGGGCGGCTGCGTTCTTTTCATTCGCAACGGGCGCTGCTGCGTGCCTGCTATGAGGGCAATACCGGCACGACCATGGCCACCGACATCTCCGGCTGGATGTCGCGCGGTTGGGAGATTCCAGGGATGATGTTCGACGAGCGGGGGAGCTTCAGCCAGGCCGACTCGGCGAAAGTGCGCGACGTGTTCTTCCGTGTCACCGGCAAGCCCTTCAACTCGGTGAAGCCGCCGCGGATGGTGCGGGAGGGCGGGCTGGGGCGTGGCAGGAGCAATGCCTTCCGCGAGATGGAGTTCGACGAGCATCTCGGCGGCGACGAGGTGGCGGTTAGACTGAAGCACCTCGATCTCGCGGAGTCGCGCTTCGACGGCCATCTCGATGCCCGCTCGGGGCTCGGCTACGGCGAGTGGACGATGGTCTTCCACAACGGCGCGGCGAACGCGCAGGAGGCGCGCTGCCAGGTGCTGCTGCCGCGCGGCGGACGGGTGTCGCGGCTGACGCTGTGGGTCAACGGCGAGCCGCGCGAGGCGGCGTTCAACTCGGTGTCGAAGGTGAAGGCGGCTTACAAGGAGATCGCCGTGGTGCAGCGCCGCGATCCGGTGCTGGTGACGATGGCCGGGCCGGACACCATCCTGATGCAATGCTTTCCGGTGCCGGCGGGCGGCGAGATGAAGATCCGCTTCGGCATCACCGCGCCGTGCGACGGCGAGCTGTGGGAGCTGCCACGGATCCTCGAGCGGAACTTCGGGACCAAGGACGGGCTGGAGCTTGCGGTGTGGCTGCAAGGCGAGGCCGCGTTCGATTTGTTAGAGCGGGATGCGGCTCCGCGGAAGGCGGCGGTGGACGGTCCCGGGCACTCGATGATGCTAAGCCTGCCACCGGAGTCCGCGATGGGCGGCCTGCTGGCGGTGAAATGTGGAGGAGCGCCGACGGGGGCATCGCCAGCGCTCTGGTGCGAGGACAAGTTCGCGCCGGCCTTCGAGCGCTTCCTGATCCGCGAGCCGAAACCGGTCCGGCAGCCGGCGGCGGGAAAGATCCTGGTGGTGGTAGACGGCTCGTCGGCGATGGGAGCCGCGAAGCCTTGGATCGTGGAGGCTTTGAAGGGCCGGCCGGTCGAGCTGATGCTGGCCGACGACACGGCGCGGCCGGTCACGTTGGCGGAGCTTGAGAGCCAGCGCTTCAGCGGCGGTCGCGACAACGAGCCGGCTTTGCGCGAAGCGGTGCGGCGCGCGAAGTCGGGCGAGGCGGATGCGGTCGTATGGCTGCACGGGCCGCAGGCGGTGGGGCTTTCGCAGACGGAGGCCTTGTTGCAGATGATCGAGCGTGGCACGCGGGTCCCGGCGATTCATTCGGTGATGGCGGTGGCGGGGCCAAACCGCCTGGCGGAATCGCTCCACCGCAGCGGCGTGCTGCGGCGCGGGCCGGCGCTGTTAGATCCGCGGGCGGACCTGGCGGCGTTCTTGGAAAAGCTGGGGATGGAGCGCGATGCGATCGCGTGGCATTGGCGGCGCAGTCCGACCGCACCGGAGGATCTGGGTACGCCGGTGTGGGATCATCTGGCGCGGCAGTGGGCGATGGAGGCGGTGGACTCTCCGCTTTCCACCGTCCCGGAGATCGATCGGCCGGCGCTGGCGGCGCGCTATCAACTGGTCACGCGGGTGTCCGGCGCGGTGGTTCTTGAAACGATGGAGCAATTCGAGCGGCACGGCTTGAAGCCGGTGGATGCCGCCGCCGCGCCGAGCATCCCGGGCGTGCCGGAGCCGTCGAGTGCGTTGCTGATTTTAATCGGCGGGGCGGGTGCCCTGATGCGGAGGAGAAGAAACCGGCCGGGCCATGAATGAGGAACCGCCATTGGCGCCCGCGCCCCGTGCCGTGATTTCATGGCCGCTGTTGCTCGCCTTGGCCGGAGTGATCCTCGGCACGGCGTGTTTGATGGCGCGCAACACGATCTACACCGAGGGCGAGGTGATGGAAGCGCTTTACAAGCTATCGCTCGGGGTGGTGGCGGCGATGCTCTTGTTAGGGTTCTTCAACCGCAACCTGACGGCATGGATGATCCTCGGCTGCGGCGGGGCCTTGATCCTGTGGCAGGCGAACCAGACGCGGCGCTGGGGGATGCTGCACGAGGAGGTGCTGGAGATCGTGGCCTACGTGAACCGCGAGAAGGCGGAGAAGGGACGCTATCCCGGCGGTCTGGAAGGCTACGACTTCCGGCACCCGCAGTTTCGCGAGCACATCGGTTACTCGATGCATGAGGGAAAACTCTACATCGGCTACCACCTCAACGACCCCGGCATCAGCTACTGGTATCGGGAGGACGGCGGTTTCGGCTACTATCCGGACTGACGGTTCACTTCCGCGCCTCCTCCATCGCGGCGCGGATCTTCCCGGCGGCGATCTCTTGCAGGTCATTGTGACGGCCGCCGGGGATCTCGGTGTAGCGGACCGGGCCGGGGAACTTCTCGGCGAGGTCGCGAGACATTCGCACGGGGATCACCTCGTCTTGTTCTCCGTGGAGGATGAAGACTTCGGCATCACCGTGCTTCGCCATGTTTGTTAGACGGGCGCGGTTGTCGAAGCGGTGCCAGACGAGGAAGCCGAGGTCGATGCCAAACACCTGCTTGGTCATGTCCATGGAGCTGGTGAACGGACTCAACAAGACGCCACGGCGGAAGTCGAACTCTTCGGCAGCCATCAGCGTGACGGCGCTCCCGAGGCTGTGGCCGAAGAAGCGCAGCTTGCCGTGGTCGGCGGGGAGCGACCATTTCATCGCCGCCATCCCGGCGGGGACCACGGCTTTCAAGCTGCGGCGGATCGAGGCCGGTCGCGGGCTTCCCTGGCAGGCACCGTAGCCGGGGATGTCGACCAGCAGCCAGGCGTCCTGCGGCGGGCCGTTCTCGCGCAACCAGTCGGACCATTCGAGGGCGAGGGTGCCGTTGCCGCCGCAGACGATCCAGAGGCGTTCGGGATTCGGGGTGGAGGCGAGCAGATAGGCCTGCTGCGGGCCGTCGGTGGTTTGATAGTTCACCACGGTGGTGCCGGGTTCGGCGTCCCAGCGTGCGACGTGGTCGGGGCCGTAAGGGCGGGGGAAATAGATCAGCTTGCTCTGGCAGCCGGTCAGCAAGGCCAGGACGACCGCGACCGGAATGAGGATCGCGAAAGAGATGCGGCGGAGCAGTCGGGGCATGAGGGTGGGTAGCAGGCTCGGCAAGGAGCGTCGAGAGAGTAGCATCGAACCGCAGCGGCGGGTAGCTCCTTTCCGGAGACACGGCAGCGGGTCCGGGGAAGCCTCACTCCATGAGCGGCTTCAAGGCTTCCTCGGTGCCCTTCCAGCGGTCGATGACGCCCTTCGGCTCGACTTGCAGCGAGTCATTGGGAAGCAGCCGGATGTTCTTGTGCTTCAGGTCGGGGAAACTTCCCTGTCACAATTCCGTCCTCCCGCGGCAATGACTGGTGAAAGCCATGCAAGCCATTGCCCTATCCCCGCCCCCGATCATGGACCGCAAGCGATTCACCGAGTTGATCCGGCAGCACCACCTGACCCTGCTGTCCTACGCCCGGGCCCTGGCCGGGTCGGAAGGCACGGCGCGCGAGCTGGTGCAGGACGCCTTCGTCGCCGCCTGGCAGAGCCTCGGGAAGTTCGAGGCCACCCGCGACTTCGCGGCGTGGATGCGCGGCATCGTCCGCAACAAATGGCGCGAGCACTGCCGGCTGCATGCCCGCGAGGTCCAGCTCGACGAAGCGGCGCTGTCGCGGCTGGAGGAAACGCTTTCGCCTTACTCTTCCGGAGATGCCGAGTTGTTCGCCCGCCTCGCCGAGTGCCGCGGCAAGCTGCCGCCGCCGATGATCGAGGCGCTGCGCGTCACCTACGATGAAGGTCGTAGCAGCGACGAAGCCGCCACCCTGCTTTCCATGAACGCCGCCGCCTTCCGCAAGCGCCTCGAACGCGCCCGCGACGCGCTGCGGCTCTGCCTTTCGAAGAACGACTGAACTGAAACCTTTCACCGAACCACTTCCATGAATCCTTCCGAAGATCCGAACGACCGTCTCATCGATTCGCTGCTGAGCGAACAGGCCAAGGGCAAGGGCAAGCCCGACGAGGCGCTGCTGAGGGCCATCGCGTCGAAGATGCAAGCCGTGCCCAAGGCGAAATCCGAGCGGCGGAATCTCGACTTCTTCTGGCCTGCAACGGCGGCGGCGGTGGTGCTGCTCGCGGCGGGCGGGTTGCTGTGGAGCGTCTTTGAGAAGCCGGATGAGAAAACCGGGCGACTGGTGGAGGCACCGGGTCCGGCTCCAGAGAAGGCTCCGGAGAAGGCGGGTGACGAAATGCCTGTAGCGGCTCCCGGCGAAGAGAAGATTGCAGTTCAGGAGGAGGAGACTCCGCAAGTGGTTGAGACAGAAATTACCGGGCCGGGGGATGCAGTGCCTGCTGTGGATCAGGTGAGCGGGGAAAAGGAGCAACAGCAGGCCTTGGCGTTGAATGCCCTGCGCTATACTCGGGATGAGTCGGTGATGTGGTACGTACAGTTCGGGCTTGAGTCCCAGGGCAAGTGGTTGCCGAAAATGTTAGGCCGGGCAGCGGACGGCAAGATGCAGGGTAACAAGATGAGTGCCCTGAACATGCTCAATCCCGGCGACACCTTCTTCAAAGAGGGATTCATGGCGGGACGCTTCAAGTTTATTGGGTTCACGGAGCGTCAGATCACGAGCGAACGCACGAATTTGGTTCAGAAATTCAAGTTCGCCCAATATGAGGACCTCAAGCACAACAAGAAGGGCGAGCGGTATGAGTCGCAGTATGGATTGCCGGCTGCGCAGTTGACGCAGAGTGCCTACTATGACCGGACGGCCGTGATGGAGTTTGAGGGGAAGGAGTTCAAGGTCGAGGAGCGGACGAGATTTTCGCTGCCTCCGGGTGGGCAAGGTGAGGAATTCTTTCTCAAGCAAGTGACCCCGGAGCGGATCGTGGTGGGGTTCAAGGGGGCGGACGGGAAAGCGGTGGTGCGGGAGATCGTCAAGAAGTAGCGCAACTTTGCAAGTTGCGCCGGGGTGGGGCGGATCGCTGATGGCGGCTACGAACCACCCCGGCATGGCGACCCGCCCCCGAATCACAACGTGCAACGTTGTGCTACTTCCCGTCGGGAAGAAGTAGCGCAACTTTGCAAGTTGCGATGGGGTGCGGCGGACCGCTGAGGGAGGCTACGAACCCATTCGCGTCAGGTTAAGCCACAACGCGCTGACTGACAGTGAATTAAAACGGAAAAAAGTCCGAATTATGTGTTGACAGGGTGAGCGAGCCGGCAAGCTCGGCATGTCTAAGACTTCACCCGC
>JBIPNO010000054.1:0-37501 GCA_044372775.1 Haloferula sp. | reverse complement strand
GTCCCGGTCCGGCTCCGCCGGCCCCGGCCCCTCCCTCCGCCAAGGAGCGCGCGGATCACCGGTGGGTCATTCTAATTGTCGTCGAGGGGATTTCTAATTGTCGCTGGACAGATGGGTCCGCACCGATGGTGCATGAGGTATTACACGGGAGCCGCGGAGTTTCTCTCCCGGAAACTTGTAAGCCTGTCAGAGAGGCTGTCTGAAGAATTTCCAGGCGGCGATCCTCGCGAGCATTCCAATCGGGCTGAGAGCCTCTACGGCATCCGCACCGATCTCACCGCCATCGAAAATCACCTGCGGCCCGCGGATCGATGGATTGCCGCCATCGCCCTGCGCCCTCGCGGTCATCACGGATCGGGTCCCGTAAACAAAGCGCCCTGCCTGCAGCACGATGTCGCCGCCATCGCCCCCGGAGTCCGCCACGATCCGGCTTTCCTCCACCCGCAGCCGGCCGTCCGCGCTGAGGCGGATGTCGCCGGCCCGCGCGTCTTGCGAATCGACGCTGATGGTGCCGCCGCGGAGCGTGATTCCCTTGGCAGAGAGGTCCACGCCGCCGGCCACGCCGCTGCCGGTGTGGAGGCTTTCGACGATGCCGCCGTCCGAAATCAAGATCTCCTCCGCCAGCACGGACACCCGGCCCGCATCGCCGCTCAACTCGGACCTCGCCGAAATCTTACCCCCTGCGGACACCCGCACGCCGCCTCCACGCCTGGTCCTCGACTGAGGGCCTGGTCGATACCACCGACGGCCGGGTCACCCCTTGCCCGGATCCGCTCGATGCCCTCCAACTCCTCGACGGCATGTTCGCCGCCGACAACCCGCGCCACGTCGTCCTACTGCGCGACCTGCAACTCCACCTCGACCAGACCGACCCGATGCTCGTCCGCCGCCTCAAGGACATCCTGCGCGTCGCCAAGTCCAACGGCCACGGATCATCCTGCTCGGCTGCCGCTTGAAGCTGCCCGCCGAGCTGGAACACGAAATCACCCACGTCGATTTCAGCCTGCCCGATCCCACCCGCCTCGGCGCGGTACTCGATGGCATCCTGAAGTCGGCCAAGCTGAAGAACGTCCACGAGGTCGTGAAAGAGGCCGCCCTGCAAAGCGCGCTCGGCCTCACCACCACCGAGGCGGAGAACGCGTTCGCCCTCTCGGTCGTCGAGACCCGCGGCATCGACCCCAAGGTCATCGCCCGGGAAAAGGCCCGCACGCTCAAGCGCAACGGCCTGGTGGAAGTCGTAGAAGCCATCACGTCCCTCGACGACATCGGCGGCCTCGGCCAGCTCAAGGAATGGCTTCAGCGCCGCGGCGGGGCCTTCTCCGCCTCCGCCAAAGCCTACGGCCTGCCCGCCCCCAAGGGCTTGCTGATCGTCGGCATCCCCGGCACCGGCAAGAGCCTCACGGCCAAAGCGACCGCCGGCGCCTTCGGCCTGCCGCTTCTGCGCCTCGACATGGGGCGCGTGTTCGGTGGTATCGTCGGCCAGAGCGAAGCCAACCTGCGCTCGGTCATCCAAACCGCCGAAGCCATCGCCCCGTGCGTCCTCTGGATTGACGAGATCGAGAAAGGCTTCTCCGGCAGCAAGTCCAGCGGTTCCACCGATGGCGGCACCTCGTCCCGGGTCTTCGGCTCGTTCTTGAGCTGGATGCAGGAGAAGGACCAGCCGGTGTTCGTCGTCGCGACCGCAAACGACGTCTCCAAGCTGCCACCCGAGTTCCTGCGCAAGGGAAGGTTCGACGAGATGTCTTTCGTCGACCTGCCGGATCCCCAGGAGCGCGCGCAGATCTGGGACATCGTCATCAAGCGCCACGGCCGCCGGCCCGCCGACTTCGACACCGTCACGTTGTCCCGTGCCTCCGAGCAGTTCACCGGCGCGGAGATCGAGGCGGTGTTCATCGACGCCCTGCACGAGGCCTACGCCGAAGGCCGCGAACCGGGCCCGAAGGACGTCCTCGACGCGATGGCGAACACCGTTCCGCTCGCCCAACTCATGGACGGCCAGATCAGCGCGCTCCGCCACTGGGCCAAGGGCCGCGCCCGCGAAGCCGGGGCTCCGGTGAAGTCCACGCCTTCCGCACCACGCGGCTCGCGGCGGGTGCAGTCGGTGAACTGAAGGTGCGCGGCGGCGATGTCACCCGGACGGCAGGCGAGAACCTGTCGTCCGGGTCAACGGGTGCGGCCTCCGCCCCGGACCTCACGCCGGCACCCATCAAACCCCGACCAAACCGACCATGGCCAACTACTACGCAACGGCACGCAGCAATTACTTCGCCGTGAAAGACGAGGTGGCATTCCGCCAGTGGGCAGGCCTGCTCGGCCTGAAAATCATGGAGCCATCTCATCGCGAAAAGGTGGCGGACGGGATCCGCAGGTTCGCGATCACCCCCGGCGACCATACCGACAACGGCAGCTGGCCCGACAGCTTGTACGACGAGGAGACGGACGAACTCCACGATGTGAATGTTCAAGAACAGCTCGCAGCCCATCTCGCCGACGACGAGGTGGCCGTCCTGATCCAGGTCGGCAGCGAGAAGCTCCGCTACGTCGATGGCTCCGCGGTCGCGCTGAACTCTCGGGGTGAGAGTGTGAGCATCGACCTCTGGTATATCTACGACCTCGCACGGACCTTGGGCAGCAAACTGACGCGGGCCGAATATTGACCCGTCCTGCCCGCCTTGCCACGCCTCACCAAGGAGCCGCCCGCACAACCACGCGGCGGCTCCGTTCACTTTCCCAATTTCTCGCCACTCCGTCGACGAACCCACAAACTACCACCCCCCAAATCGACAGCCCCATGGACTCCACCATGTCCACCACCACCGTCACCGCCATGCTCTTCTGCCGCAAGGGCCGGGCAAGCTGATGCGAAAATCCCGAGCGGCAGCCCGGTGGCAAATCACCTCCGTAACGGACGACCTGCTAGCTCGAAAAACTTATCGTGGGCGAGACAGGCATAGAGATCATGGTTCCATTCCTCTGCCCGCCGGACAGCCTCCGTGTGGCTCTCGTCCTTCTCGACCGGCACCCCGGGCAGCGAATCAAGCAAACCGGCGGCAAGACTGGGCCGGTCGGATTCCGGTAGTTCAAGCTCCGGCTTTTGGATCTTTGCTGATATCACGATGACCGGAAGAACGGTGCAAATTCCCTCCCTTTTCAAGCCACTTTGTTGCCGTAAACACCCCTTCGTCGAACGCCGGGGCCGCGACCTGGGACCGAAGACGATCCGAACCTCCCGTGGCATCACAAGAGCCCCAGGGCGCAGGCAATCCGTTCGATGAGGGCCCGGAGTTGGTCGGCATGAACGTCTTTCCGCTCTCCTTCGTAGTGCTCCTTCTCTGAAATGCCGAGGTTGCCGATGACCTGCTCCCACCAGAAGGGCTTGTCCGTCACCCGCACCAGATCCGAGTCACCCGATTCGATCAGTTGGCGCTCGATGTCCTCGAACGGATAGCCGTGGCGCAGGATCAGCTCCCGCTCCCAGCGGTTGAGCAGAATCGTCACGGGTTGTTCACCCCCTTTCTTTCGGGCAGGCATGCGGCCGGATGCTGCCCGGCCACCTGTCCCCAATCAAGCCGGCTCGTCCTTGATCGGGCCGACCTCTTCCGCCACGAGCGCGCCGGCTTGCTGGCCGCAGGATCGTCACCGTGTGGCGTCCCAATACGCCTTCACTTTCCCAAACTGGGCCGCGATGTCTCCGTCGATCCCGCACTCCGCTGCCAGCTTGGAAAACAAGGGCTGCCAGAAGTCGGGTGGAGGCTCGAGCGTCTCCGGCACCCCGTGGGTCTGACGCCGGCCGAAGGTGTCGTCCACATCGCGGATCAGGCGTTCACGGTCGAGCCCGCCCGCATCAATCAGCAACACGAGATCCACCAGGTCCTTTACCCGGGTGTTTGGCCGGTCGCCACGCGGCACCGTGTAAGCGTGGATCTTCTGGGCAAAGTGCTCTTCCCGGGAGATCGACGGGAACTTCCCCGCAGCCATGCCGGCAAACCCCAGCCATTCGCGTGGCTCAATCCACTCGAACGGCTCGCGCTGCACGTCGCCCATTCCGACATCGAGGTGGAATCGGGCAAATAGCCGCCCGTCGAGATGCGCGTCCACAGGATGGCGCGAGCCACCGTAGGGTGCACCATCGAGGTCCATCGTCGGCTCGCCGATCGTGAACACGAAGAAGTCCCCGGCGTCTGCTCCCGCCGCCGTTTGCAGGAGTTCCAACAAATCGCCGGGAGCGAATCCGTCTGCGGTAAGTCCGAGATCCAGATCACGGGTGGAACGAGCCATCGCCAGCTTCAGCTCCAATGCGTAGCCGCCTTTCAAACGCCATGGCGGACTTCCTTCGGCAAACAAGCGCACCAGCAGGCGGTCGAACGCCACCTGCCTCCTCATGCGCTGCAGGTCGATGCCCTCCACCTTGGACGAAGCGGCAAGCCGGTCTTCCAGCGCGCGGCGGAACGCGAATGCGGTCGAGTAGGTTTTCATGTCGCCTTCTCCAGCATCTTCATCAGCCAGGCCGGTAGCCCGTCCATCGACTTCGCCCGCTTCAGCTCAGCCCGAGTGATCACACCCCGGCGGAGTCCTTGTTCCAGCGCCTGCCGGAGTACATCGCGGTCCGCGTCACCATCCGCCGCGCAATCGAGGATCGCCCGAATCGGCCGGGTCAGCGCATAGCCACGTTCCCGGATGACCTCGGCCGGAGACAGCATCCCCTTGTGCAGGGCCAGCACCTCCGGCGTCCCGCTGTTGCGGCGGAAACCCGGCGGCACCGTCATGTGAAGCTTGGTCGGATTGACGTCGGACAGGTCCTTCAGGGCCAGGGCCGTCTCATGGGAATACACTCCCTGCGGCACGCCGGAACGGTCGCGCGACCACAGTGACCAAAGCACCAGTTGCCCGGTCTCCGACACCGGATAGCGCTTCAGCCGGTAAATCCCGCGGTGCTCGCGGATCCAGTTGCCGGCCTTCACGTGGTAACTGTGCGTGCTGCGGGCGAACCCGGCCTCCAGTGCCTGGGCCATCGCGAAATACCCGTCTTGCCCTTCCGCGATGGCGAAAAGCTGGTCGTTGTCGGGCGATGAAGCGACTGCACGCATGTTCAGGATTTCTGAACATATACACCTTGCCCGCCTGCGACAACCCCGGATTCCCACCTCCGGTTTTCCATTCTCCCCGCCACTCCCGGCGGCGACACCCCAAACCACCAACCCCGCCCCTGAACCAACATGCATCCCACAACAACTACAGCCACCACCACGGCCTCGCCCCACTACCGCGAGGGCAATTCCGACAAAGTCTACCAGGCAGCCATCGAGCCGAAGGACGACGGCTACATCGTCACCTACGCCTACGGCCGCCGCGGCACCACCCTGACCACCGGCACCAAGACCAGCGCCCCGGTCCCGCTCGCCACCGCCACCGGGATCTTCGACAAGCTGGTCTCCGCCAAGCTGGCCAAGGGCTACACCCCGTCGGAAGACGGCACGCCCTACCGGCAGACCGGTGACGAGGGACGCGACAGCGGCGTCCGCTGCCAGCTTCTCAACCCGGTCGAGGAAAGCGACCTGGCCCGCCTGCTCACCGACAGCCGCCACTGCCTCCAGCAGAAGCACGACGGCCGCCGCATGCTGGTCCGCAAGCAGGGCGACCACATCACCGGCATCAACCGCCGGGGCCTCCTCGTCGCCTTGCCCGACCCGATCCGCCACGCGGTCGCCGAACTGCCCTACGACGTCCTCATCGACGGCGAGGCCGTGGGCGACACCCTCCACGCCTTCGACCTGCTCGAAGTGAAGGGCAACGACCTCCGCGCCCGCCGCTACATCGACCGCTTCGCCGGCCTGATCTCGCTCATCCCGCCCGGGCAGCCCGCCCTCCGCTGGGTCAGCACCGCGATCAGCCCCGACGACAAGGTTGGCATTCTGACCACTGACGTGCCAGCTCCCACGAGGAGCTGGCAAACGCCCCCCTTTTTAAACTGCCAGATGGAGATCGTTCTAGGAACTCCTGAGCCTGGCTCCGTGCTCTCAATGGCAACTCCGAAACCAAAGCCTATCCGATTGGTGGGTCGCCGCAGCAAGGTCGCCTGCTCGGGGAGGGAGAACAGGTTGCCCCGTCCGTCGAGGAAGCCGAGGAAGGCCGCGAACCGGCTGTCCCGGCTCATCGCCCGATGATCATTTCTTCAAGACGGGGTGAAATCCGCGAAAGCGACTGAAATGATTCCCGCGACGCTCACCGTATAGGGCGGCGAGGGAATCACGCGTGAACATCCGCCCTGCTTCCTTGACGCCATCCGCCACCATTCAACCGCCTTGAACCGAAAACGCGTCGCGATCGTCACCAGCTTTTTCCGCCTTGGACAATGGCGCGGCATCATGCGTTGCGGCCAGCAGGCCGGCTGGATCTGCCAGCGCCACGACCGCGACAGCCTTGATCGGCTTGCGGCTTGGAATCCGGATGGTGTGCTCTATCAGGTGGATGAATATGATCCCCCGCTGCTCGATTTCGCCCGCAAGTGCGAGGTCCCCAAGGTCGGCTTGCGGGCCCTGCCGGGCCAGGAAAGCGGGGACCCGCTGGTGCTCCCCGATCTCTCGCGATTCGGGCAGATGGTGACCCAGCATTTCCTGACAAGCAACTACCGGCGGCTTTGCTATCTGGGCCCCAGCTCCGACGAAACCTCCCATGCATCCTGTACCCACGTGCGGGGAATGCATGAAATCGCGAAGTCACGGGGAATCGAATTGGAGTGTATCTTCCCCGACCGCCCGGAGACATGGAAAGCGCTCGGCTTGCCCTATCGCCGGAGTTCCCCGACCGGATGGGACCGCTTCTGGGAACTGGGGCCGGCCATGATCGACCACCTCGTGCGGGATCCCGAGCCGGTGGGAATCTTTTCTGCGTTCGTCGAGCCCGCCATGGAGCTGCTCGAGATGATCGACGAGCGTCAGATCGACATTCCCCGCCAGATCGGCATGGCGGCCCAGACTGAGGATGGGCTTACCGGAATGGTCACCAAGGTCCCCCTGACCTGCGTCGTCCCCGACTACGAATGCCAGGGCTTCGAAGCGGCCCGCCTGCTTGACCGCATGCTCAACGGGGAATCAGTCCCTGCCACTTACCGGAAGTTCATTTCAACCTGCGAATTCATCTCGCGGGAGAGCTCGAATCAGATTGTGACCTCCGACCCGCTCGTCCGCGAGATGCTGGAGCACATCCGCAAGCACGCCTTGCGGTTCGACTACACTCCGGCCGCCTTGGCGGAGGCCTACCACTACTCCCTGCGACTGGTTCAAATCCGGTTCCAGAAGTCCCTCGGTCGTGGCGTCGCGGAGATCATCCGCGAGCACCGGACCAACCACGCCTCCGAACTGATCCGACGGACCAAGCTGCCGATGCAGCAGATCGTGACGGAGTGTGGCTTCTCCGATCATCACCAACTGGAACGGGCGGTGAAGAAGGCTTTCGGCATGAACCCATCGGCCCTGCGGCGCAGCGGATCCGCGACGAAATGAGCGCCCGCCCCGGCACGAATCCCGCGCCGGACGGAGCCGCGACGCCGGGTGCCAGGCGGGACGTCATGGCATAACTCGAAACCATGCGCTCTCTCCCGCCGTAGCGGCAACCGGTCGGGACCAGCTCCCCGCGAGGTACCGTGCGGAACCGGCGGACGGCCGGTGTTTGTTTCGCGAATCCCCGTGGTTGAGTTGCGAACAGGCGAATCTTCGGGTTGAAATGCCCCCGGGTTCGCTATCACTGTCGCAATCATCCTGCCCGGGACAAAACCGGCGTTCCTCCGGATCCGGACGAGCATCCGATTCCCCCACCCTTCATCCGCTCCGCCCGACCGATGCTCATCACGTCCCATCCCACACCTCCGCGGAAAGACGCCGCCGAACGCTCCAAGTCCGACCAGCCGGACCATCAGAGACGCCGCCGCCGCCTGCTCGAAAGCTTGTCACCGGCCTCGGCCGGCCTGGACGCGGTGGTTGTGTGCGAGACCAAGGACATCCTCTATCTCACCGGCGTGGGCGAAGGTCTTTCCTGGTTCATCGTGGCGAACCGGTCGGGCTTCGGCATCTCGCGCCACATGCTGATCCGGCAAGCCCGTGAGGCGGCGCCCGATTGCGAGATCCTCCTCACCTGCAAGCGCTCCACCGAGCGGCCCGACGTGGAGCTGTTCCTGGTGACGGAACTCGCGCGGCGCGACCTGCGAGTGGTGGGCATCGACCCCTCGCGCATTCTCGCGGATTCCTACCTGCGCTTGATCCGCCATGCCGACGCCGCCGGCATCGAAGTGCTACCCGTCACGGGCGCGGTCGCGGCGCTGCGCGCGGTGAAGGATTCCATGGAGATCGAACGCACGCGCCGCTGTGTGTCGATCGCGGAGGCGGCGTTCCGCGGACTCATCCAGGCCGGCTTGTCGTCCGTCGTCGGACGGACCGAGCGCGAAATTTCGATCGAGCTCGAAGCCCGCATGCTCGCCCTGGGCGCGGACCGCCAGGGCTTTCCGGAAACCGGCCTGATCGTGGCAAGCGGGCCCCACAGCTCCAGCGCCCACCACACCCCGGGACTTCGCCGGGTGGCGGTCGGTGAACCGCTGCTGATCGACTGGGGCGCGGAGTTGTCGGGATATCGCAGTGACCTCACCCGCACCCTGTTCCCCGGCCATCCGCCGGACTTCGCGATTCAAGCCTACCCCGTGGTCGAGAAGGCGCAGCGCGACGCCGCGGCGAAGCTGCGCCCCGGCAGCACCATGGGCGAGGCCGACCTCGCGGCCCGGCAGGCGATCACCGCGGCCGGCTATCCTGAATTCGACTATGGGGTCGGCCATGGAGTCGGTCTCGCCATCCACGAGTCGCCCTGGCTTCGCGCCAACTCGGAGGAGATTCTTGAGACCGACATGATCACCACCCTCGAACCGGGAATCTATCTCGGGGAGGCGGGGGGCATCCGGATTGAGAACATCTACCGCATCACGCCGCAGGGGAACGAAAGAATGGGCGATCTTCCTGCCACGCTCGAGTCGATGGTGCTGGTCTGAGGCCGGGAGACCCATGACTTCAGGCCCGATTCGCGGGGTGCTCACTGCCTTCGCGAAATCGGCATAATTGGGGATTGTCGCCGCGATCCGCCCTTCGTCGGATGAGATCCAGCCCTTGGCACGCACCTCGGCCGGGCATCGTGCCCGCACGCCCGTCCCGGATTTCCACGGCCCGCTCCTTTGATCATGAAAACCCGTTCCCTGCTCCTTCTCGCCCTGCTAACGCCCACTTGGCCGCTAGCCGCCGATGTCACCTTGCCCGCGGTCTTCAGCGACCACGCCGTCCTCCAGCGCGACAAACCGCTGCCTGTCTGGGGCAAGGCCGCGCCGGGCGAACGGGTCGCGGTGAGCCTCGGCAAGTCGCGCGGCACCGCGACCGCCGGCAAGGACGGACGCTGGCAGGTGGTGCTCGACGCCCAGCCGCTCTCCACCGATCCGCTCACCCTGACCGTGGCCGGCAAGAACCGCGTGACCCGCGAGGACATCCTGCTCGGCGACGTCTGGCTGTGCAGCGGCCAATCGAACATGGACTGGGGCCTCGGCAGCTGCGACGTGCCCGATGACATCGCCGCCGCCGACCACCCGAATATCCGCCACTTCCGCGTCGCCTACAATTTCGCCAGCAGCCCGGCCGACGACGTGACCGGCAACTGGGCCGTCACCACCCCCGGCAGCGCGCCCGGCTTCAGCGCGGTCGGCTACTACTTCGGCCGCAAGATCCACGCGGAGACCGGCGTGCCGATCGGCCTGCTGACCAGTTCGGTCGGCGGCACCAACATCGAGCTCTGGATGTCCCAGACCTCCCTGCTCGAAACCCCGGAGCTCGCCCCCTACGCGGCGCAGATGAAGGAATCGCTGGCCCTCTATCAGGAGCAACTGGTCGCCATCCTGCCCACCGCCCGCGCCTGGGCCGATACCGGGATGGCCGCGTCCAAGGCCGGCAAGCCGGTCCCGATGCCACCCGCTTGGCCCGAGTATCCGTTCAGCGAACGCAGCATGCGGCCGCGCTGCGTGACGCTTCATCACGGCATGATCGCCCCGCTGGTCCCGATGGCCCTGCGCGGCGCGCTGTGGTACCAGGGCGAAAGCAACGCCGACGACGCGCTCTATCTCGAAAAGAAGAAGACCATGGTCGCCGAGTGGCGCCAACTGTTCCGCGACCCCAAGCTGCCGTTCTACTTCGTCCAACTCGCCGCGTGGCAGCCCGTCGACGAGAACCCCGCCGGCGGCGGCTGGGGTGCCATCCGCGACATTCAGCGCCGTTGCCTGACCATCCCGCACACCGGCATGGCCAGCGCGATCGACATCGGCGACGCCGCCGACATCCACCCGAAGAACAAGGCCGACGTCGGCGAACGCCTCGCGCTGTGGGCCCTGCGCAACGAATACGGCAAGAAGGACCTCGTCACCAGCGGCCCGCTGTTCCGTGAGATGAAGGCCGCGGGAGATCACCTCGTCCTCCGATTCGACTCGACCGGCGGCGGGCTGATGGCCGGCCGCAAGTCCGGCCGCCAGCCGGCGGTCGAGGAACCCGGCGCGAAACTCCGCCGCTTCGCCATCGCCGGCGAGGACCGCAAGTGGGTATGGGCCGACGCCGTGATCGAAGGCGACACCGTCCGTGTCAGCTCGCCTGAAGTCCCCAAGCCGGTCGCCGTCCGCTACGCCTACAGCTCGAATCCCGAAGGCGCCAACCTCTACAACCGCGACGGCCTGCCCGCCTCGCCCTTCCGCACCGATGCCTGGTAAACCCCACCTCATCCATCACCATCACTTCATGAAACACGCCCTCACCCTGTTCCCGCTCTTCCTCGCCACCGCGCTCGCGGAGCCCGTGCTCGACGCCCGCAAGCTGCTCGAAAAGCAGGACTTCCTCGTGAACCGCGACTACGACTGGTATGAGAAGAACATCCCCTTCTTCGACAGCCCGGACGAGGAGATCAACAAAACCTACTACTACCGCTGGGAGCTGGTGACGCGGCACCTCGTGTATGGCAATCCGAACCACGGCTACGCCTTCACCGAGTTCTCCAACCGGCCCTTCTGGTCGGGCGCCTACGGCACCATCGCCTGCCCCGCCGGCCACCAGATCAATGAAGTCCGCTGGTTGCAGGACCCGAGATATGTCCGGGACTTCGTCCGCTTCTGGATGCGCCATCCCGGCGCCCAGCCGCGCAACTACTCGTTCTGGGCCGCCGATGCCGCCTGGGCCGCCCACCAGGTCAATCCCAACGACCCTTTCATCACCGACCTGCTCGCCGACCTGATCCGCAACTACGAGGAATGGGAGAAGAAATGCTGGGTCGAAGACATGGGCCTGTTCTGGCAGACCGGCCACGATGACGGCATGGAGTTCGACATCAACGCCCAGCAGACCAAGGACATCCTGCGCGGCGGCCAGTCGCTGCGCCCGAGCTTCAACGCCTACATGTGGGCCGACGCCATGGCGATTTCCAACATCGCCAAGCTCAAGGGCGACGGTGCCACCGCCGAGGTCTTCGCAACCAAGGCCGCGGGCATCAAATCACAACTCGAGAAGTTGCTATGGGACCCCGAACGCGGGTTCTTCTTCCCGATGAGCAATCAGGAGCACGAGAAGGACGGTCACGTCGTGAAGAAGCACACGCTGACCTACCAGACCGGCAAGTTCGCCGGCAGCACGCACGGTCGCGAGCTCCACGGCTACGTGCCGTGGGCCTTCAACATGCCCAGCCCGGGCTTCGAGGACGCGTGGCAGTTCCTGACCGATGAGTATTTCTTCAAGTCACCCTTCGGCCCGACCAGCATCGAGCGCAACGACCCGCAGTTCGTCCTCAAGGACGGCTGCTGCTGGTGGAGCGGTCATTCGTGGCCCTTCGCCACCACCCAGACCCTCAAGGCGATGGGGAACCTGCTCCATCACTACAAGCAGGACCACGTCGATCGCGCCGACTACGCGGAGCTGCTTCACACCTTCGCCATCTCCCACCGCAAGGACGGCCGGCCCTACATCGCGGAGGCGCTCAATCCCTTCGACGGCTCGTGGAAAGGCCACGACATGGAGAACCGCTCCGAGCACTACTTCCACTCCGGCTTCACCGACCTGATCATCACCGGCCTGGCCGGTCTCCAGACCTCGGAAGGCGACACGCTGGTCGTCCACCCGCTGGCCCCGGATAGCTGGGACTACTTCGCGCTGGATCGCGTCCACTACCACGGCCACCAGATCGCCGTCGTCTGGGACAAGACCGGCGAGCGCTACAAGGCGGGCAAAGGACTCCAGGTCATGGTCAACGGCAAGAAGGTGGCCAGCTCGCCCAAGCTCGGCCGGCTGATCGTGAAGCTCCCGGCCGTGAAGGTCATCCCGGTCGATGAGAACCCGCCGATGAACTACGCCGTGAACAACGACGGCGACTATTACCCCCGCTCCAAGGCTTCCCACGTCCACCCGCGCAGCTCGCTGGCGATGCTCAGCGACGGCCAGTACCGCTACGACATCCGCCCGGTGAACCGCTGGACCACCATCGACTCCCCCAATCCGTCGGACTGGGTGGAAGTGGACTTCGGCACCCCGCGGCCGCTCGACACCGTGAAGTTGTATGTGCTCGACGACGGCGAGAAGAGCGAGTTCGGCAAGATCGCCGCGCCCGCCAAGATCGAGCTCGAACACTGGGACGGCTCCGCTTGGAAGCCCGTGCCCGGCCTCAAGGCTTCCGCCGCGGTGCCGACCGGTGGCCGCACGCACGTCCTGAGCTTCCCGGTCCTCAAGGCTTCCCGCCTCCGCGCCGTGCTGACCCACGCCGAAGGCAGCCGCTCCGGCCTCACCGAGTTCGAAGCCTGGGGCCCCGGCGTGAAACCCTACGTGCCGGCCGCACCACCTGCCGGCAACATCGCCTTCAACCGCACCGGCGAAGACTTCCCGCAAGCCCAGGCATCGCACTCCGACGTCTTCGGCGGACTGCCGCCGCGGGCGATCGACGGCAAGATCATCTTCGAGGCCACGCCGATGAACCGCTGGACTTCCTACGGCTCGCCCAACGCGACCGATTCCTACGAGGTCGATTTCGGGAAGCCCGTGAAGGCCGCCCGCGCCGTGCTCCATATCTACGACGACCGCGGCGGCGTCCAGGCACCCTCGGCCTACAGCATCGAAGGGTGGAACGGCAGCGAGTGGAAGGCGATGGCGCAGCAGGAGAAAGCACCGGCGATCCCCACGGGCAACATGGCCAATGTCGTGACCTTCACCCCGCTCGAAGTCAGCAAGCTGCGCGTCGTCTTCACGCACAACGGCAACGCCCGCAGCGGCATGACCGAGTTCGAAGTCTGGGAG
The DNA here is from genome assembly GCA_044372775.1 of Haloferula sp. Lineage (GTDB taxonomy): Bacteria > Verrucomicrobiota > Verrucomicrobiia > Verrucomicrobiales > Akkermansiaceae > Haloferula. The sequence goes on along the minus strand of JBIPNO010000054.1, from coordinate 24,164 downwards.
AACTAAAGCGCGGACGCCCCGATGCTGCCACGGTCTAACAACGCCGCCCTCTGCTCCCGCCGCGAGGCCCTCGCCCGGCTCGCGGCCGGTGGGCTCGCGGCCTGCGGCGGGACGCTGCGCGCCGCGCCGGAGGAGGAGGAGGAACTCACCTTCTTCGTCGTCGCCGACCCGCAGATCCACCTCGACAAGTGGGGCACCGCGGGCACCGAGAAGATGATCGAGGTGATCAACGGGCTGCCTGGAAAGGACTTCCCGCTCGGTGGCAAGGTCGCGGAACCGCGCGCGGTGATCGTCGCCGGGGATCTGGTCGACGTGGTCGACGACCCGCGCCACTGGGAGTGCTACAAACGCTTCTTCGACCCGAACGGCGGCGCGCTGCTGCGCTACCGGACCTTCGAACTGATCGGCAACCACGACCTGTCGTCCGCCCTGCCCGCCGGCGAGCTGAGCACGGTCCAGCGCGAGTTCATCGAACGCAACCGGCGCCGCCGCGGCGACGAGTTCCACTTCAGCGCCGACCACTATCACTACTCGTGGAACTGGGGCCCGCTCCATTTGGTCAACCTCAACCTCTTTCCCGGCAACCACCACCGCCCGGTCTACGATCGCGAGTCCCCATGGAACGACCCGCGCGGCAGCCTGGATTTCCTGCGCGATGACTTGAAGACCCAGGTCGGCGACAGCGGCCGCCCGGTGGTGCTGGTCTGGCACTACGGCCTGCGTGGCTGGGGGCTGGAGAAATGGTGGACGCCGGAGGACCTCGCGAACCTCAAGGAAGCGATCACGCCCTACAACGTGGTGCTCATTCTCCACGGCCACGAACACGCCTACGCCCGTTATGAATGGGAAGGCTATCCGGTCTTCATGTGTCCCTCGCCGCAGAAGGACCGCGACCCCAAGACCCCCGAGGTCGCGAGCACGCCCAAGGGATTTCTCGTGGTGCGGTTGAAGGGCAAGGACCTGCAAGTCGCCCACCACCACGACCGCGGCTGGGGCGAGACTTGGACGCGCGGCATTTCGCTCGGCCGGTGAGAGCCCCGCCCCGGGGGGCTGCTTGGAACCGCATCAGGATGAGACCGGACGCCGGCGGATCAAGCAGCCACATAAAGAGAGCACCGCGGTCACCGTAAGCACGCCCGGCTCCGGCACGGCGGTCCACGTGAGCGAGTTACCGCTCAGAGCGAAAGAACCCGAGTCACAGTCATCCCACAGGCTGGGCACGATGACGCCCGGACCTTGATCTCTCGTGGCCTTCCACTCGTTTTCGGCTGATGGCGGATGCGACTTTTTCAGGTGGCGGTCGTTTTCCCTCGCTGCAAAGGGCCGATGCTGTCCCATAGGATTTCAGTAGCGCCCCGAGGTCGAGTCGCTCCCACCGCGCCGCGCGTGTCACCGCGAAGAGCCGCGTGAAGAACACCTCGATGTCCCAGCGGCGGCGGTAGAGGTCGCACACGCTGCGCGGGCTCCACGCGAGGTTGTTGGTGATGAAGACCATCACCCGCCACGCGCCGTCGACCTCGGCCCAGGCTTCGATCCTCCGCAGCCGCAGCCCCTTGTGCTTGCCCTGTAGCACGACGACTATTGCCATGTCGCTTTGAAGGCGACACTCCGGTCAGCGCTCGGGGGAATCCTTGGAAGGCGTCTCGGCGAGCCCGCGCAGGATGCGCTTTTCGGAGGGCAGCAATTCGTCCCATGGGAAATCCTTCAGCAGGACCGCGGCTTCCTCGTTGCGGCCGTTGGCGGTGAGGGTGATGCCGCGGATGGCGCGGTAGGCGGGAGTGGCGGCGAACCAGTTGATTTTGCTGTCGTCGGTCAGGGCCATGGCCTCGGCGGGCTGGTTCTCGAGCAGATAGGCCAGGGCGAGGACGCAGCGGACGGGCAGGGACGCGGGGAGACGTTCGTGGATCGGGGCCAGCTCGAGCTTAAGATTGGCCGGGGTGGTGTGGCCGCTCAGGCAGGAGAGGTAGCCGTGCTGGACGAGGACGACCGGGTTGGCGGGCTCGATGAAGCTGTAGGTTGTCAGGACACCGAGGAGTTCCGTCTCCTTCCTGGCCGCAGCGAGGGATTGAATCACGGGCTTGATTCGGTCCGAGAGGGGCAGCGGGCCGCTCCGCTTGCGGACCGCCTCGACCCAGACGCGCTGCGAAAAGGAGTTGAGCTTCCGCGACTCCGCATGGCGGGCGAGGCGGATCAGGGCGTCGTCCGTGGAGGATTCGCCGGCGAGGCGGAGGGCCCGGTTCTCGGCGGCCGCCTGTGTCTTTTCGTCCTTCATCAACGAGGCGAGATGGGCGCGTTCGCACCAGGTCCGGACCAGGTCGGTGTCAGGCGGCGGGTTGGCGAGGAGGGCGGCCCAGTTTGCCAGCTGGCCGGTCTGTTCGCAGATCAGCTGGCGGAGCTCGAAGGCCGCGGCGGCCTGGTCGGCGGGGAGGGTCGCGAGGAGCGCCGCGGCTTCGTCGATCCGGCGGATTTTGAAGCACCAGCGGGCGCAGGCCAGCGGTTCGGCGTCGCGGAGGCGGGCCAGGGTCGCGGCGAAGATCTCCTCCGCGCGGGTCGGATGGGCGGCCATCTCGCAGCGGGCCAGGCGCAGCACGGCGGGGGTGTCCGGGGTGCCGCGCGATTCCTGCCAGGCCGCAAGGGCGGCGAAGGTTCCGGGCAGGAGGCTGGCTTGCGGGAGTTCGTCCAGCAGCGCGAACCACGGTTCCGCATCTTCGGGGTGGCCGGCCAGCCGGGCGATGAGGCTTTTCTGGAACTGGTGCAGCGCCTCGTCCGTCCCCTTGGCCACCAGCAAGCACATCAGACGGACTTCGAGTTCGTCGGGCAGCGGTTGCTTTTGTTCCTGGAGCAGCCGGGCCGCGTCGCCCGAGAGGTCTTCGCGCAGCATCCGGTCAACGAGGGCGGCGACGAAGACGGGCGACGACTTGTCGGATTCCGGCAATTGCGACCAGGAGACCATCACGAACCAGGCCGGCGAACTCCGGCAGACGACCTGCCAGGCGAAAGCGCGGTCGTCCGGAGTGAAATCCTTGCCGGCCAGCAGCGCATGGGCGACCTCCGAGCGGCGCGGGTCGCCGAGGGCATCGGCCGAGCGCAGCAGCACCGGGATCGCTTCCTGGCGGGAGGAATCGCTGCGTAGGACCTGCAGCGACAGGTCGAATGCCTTAAAGTGGAGCCGCCTGCCCAGGGCCTCTTGCGCCGCCGCCAATCGACGCCCGGTGCGGAGTTCGAGATAGCCCTCCAGCGCGGGGCGGCCGGCGGCGAGTGCCAGCGCGGCGAGGAGGACCGCCACCAGCAGGATACGCCAGAACGGATGGAGATCCGCCCAGCGGTCGCGGCAGCGGTCGATCAGGCTCATGAACGGGGTGACCTTGCATGATCGGCGCGATCGGACAAGGCCGGGGTGATCTCAGCGGCCTTCATTTTCAAGGGTCCAGTCGAGCTGGCCGGGGACTGCGTCGGAAAAGCGGTGCCACGTGAGGTCTTCGGACGGCATGCCCGCGACGGCTCCCATGATGACGCGTGTGTGGGCCGGTTTGAAGCGGGTGGCGGCGGATTCAGCGTAAGCACCGCGGCACCGGTCGCCGGTGGGGGCGGCTCCGTCCACCATTTGGCGGCCAGTTCGGCCCCCGCGACGGGCAGGACGACGGCAGGAAGCGGACCACCCGCCTTTTTCCCGCCCTCCGGACCGGCCCAACGGCTGTTTCAGGAACATCCCGCGAAAAACAAATTCCCAGTCATGACAGGCAAGGGGGCATGGAACGAAGGATCGAACCTCGCAGCAGTTCAGGTGGGAAGGCGCCGGCCAGTTCGTCAGACCTCACGGCGGCGGCGCAACAGGGCACCCGCCACCAGCAGACCGACCAGCGCGTTGCTTGGTTCGGGCACGGCGGACACGGCGGACCAGGTGAGCGAGTTTCCGCTTAGAGCGAAGGATCCGGCGCCGGTAGGTGCCACGGTATTCCCGTTATAAGAATACTGGAAACCACCGCTGAAGACCGAAGCCCAGTCGGACAAGGTGGTGATGCCGTCGGCGGATTTGAAGATGTCCGTCCAAGTGCGCGTCTGACCCCAGAAGGCATAATCCGAGAAATCCTGGGTGCCGGTGAGCAGGATTTTGAAGATCACGCCGCTACCGCTGAGCGAGGTGGTGTTGATGCCGTCGTAAGCAACGCCGCGGTTGGTGGTGGGATTGCTCTGGGCGGTGTCCAGGTCCCACTCGAAGATCGAGCCGCTCACCAGCGTGGTGGTGCCGGAAACCGTGAGCACGCCCGGACTGTTACCCGCCGCGAGAGTGCCCGAGACGGAGACGGAGCCGCCAATGGTGCCGCTGCCTTTCAGCGTGCCACCGCTTTCCACCGCCACGTCGGAGGCGGCTGCCAGCGTGCCGTTCACAATCAAAGCGCCGGCCTGGACGGTTGTATCTCCGCTGTAGGTGTTGTCCCCGGCAAGCGTCAAGGTCCCCCCTCCTTCCTTCATCAGCGAGCTTGTTCCGCTGATGCCACCCTGGACTTCGAACGCCCCTCCGGAGAACTCAAGGCTGCCGCCATTCGAAGAAATCGACCCACTAAGGACGACGGTGCCGCCACCGCTGTTGTCGAGGATGGCGATCGGACCGGTCGTGGTGATGGGGTTGGAGAACCGATTCGACGCACCATCGTTCTCCTGCAGTGAATCGAAAACCAGGCTCGCCGAGGCCCCGATGGCGACTTCCGCGCTGCCAAGGTTAGCCTGACTGGTGACGGTGAGGCGGCTTCCTTCAAGCACCGAGGCGGTGCCGGAGAACGTGTTGTCGCCGCTCAGACGCAGTCCGCCCGAGCCGGAGATCCGGATCTCACCGTCGCCGCCGATGGTTCCGGCAAACCTCCCGCCGGTGCTGCCTTCATTGAAGGTAAGTTGCGCCGTGGGATTCATCAGGATGCCGGTGCCCGCCTCGGCGGCGCTGACCGTCTGGCTGGTCCCGGCCGCGGCGACCCGTGGCTGGCCGCCAAGGTCCTTCACCGAGCCAATGAGAATCGAATTGCCGGAGGGGTCATATGCCCAGTCCAGGATCCGGCCGGTCGCTTCGTTGGCGGTCAGGTTGAGACGCATCCACCCGTAGCTCGCCACGCCCTCCCGCAGCAGCCGGAATCCCATGTAGCCGGTCTGATCCGCTGTGAACTGCGACGCGCCTGGCCCGAGGTGCCCCGAGTCATCCTCCGCGCCCGAACCTCCCCAACCGGACGAGAACGTCGACGAACTACCGATCGAGGTGCCCAGCGAAAGCGCCAGGACGGGGTCTTCGTTGCCGGTTCCGACCCGCACCGGCTGGAAGTCGGGGGAGTTGGCGATTCCCAGCCCGCCGAAGAACGGGTTGAGGTGCCACCCCGGGGACGATGAAACGACGCCCGCAGGATCCGTTAGACGGATGAAGACGCCCCCGAAGTCCTGCGGGATGGGGATATTCCTCGACCCGCTGTAGATGATCTCGGCAAGCGCGAACTGCGGGCAGATCCACAGCGCCGAACCACAAAGCAGCGCCCGGCGGGAAGTGGCGGAACGAGGCCGGCTGGTCATGCGGAAGTGATGGGCAAACATGAGCGTGGGTTTCATGGAGACAGGACTTTCACCCGGAAGAAGGTGGCCTTTCTCCCGTTCACAAAGAAGGGATAGGGAACCGAGACCACCTGGAACTGACCGTCGTCCGCCAGCACGGAAGGGGTGGCGGTGGATGCCCGCCAGGTGACCAGATCACCGCTGAACTCGACCGTGTAACTGAGACCAAATGCCGCGAAGTCGCGGCGGCGCGAGAACACCGCCCGGAAGGCGAACCCACTCGAACTTTTGAAGGCGTAGGGCACGGGTAAACCGGTGGCCTGTAGGGTGGACCCGCTCCAGCGCACGGAGTCGCCCGATGCCACCGTGGGATCGGTACCAAAGGCGAATTCCTGCAGATTGTCCGAGCCGTCCGAATCGGGATTGGAAGCGGCACCGCCAAAGGTGCCAGCTTCGCCGAAATAGCGGACTTGCCATGAATCCTCTAAGCCATCCGCGGCATAGGGAGCGAAGTCGTCCACGCCGGTATTCACCACAGTGATCTCACCCGTGGCGGAGAAAACGCCATAACTCGCCCGGGCGACCGCAACCGCATTTTGATAGACAGAGGCGGCGGTGACCAGCCCCCCAGAGTCGATACTGGACAAAGGCCCGCTCTGCACCGACCAGTCGACCTGATCCGCCGTCAAGGCGGTCCGGCTGGCATCGTCATGAATCGCGGTGGCGCCAAGCTGCCGGGTCGCCCTTTCATCAAGGGTTAGCGGCGAAGAGGGAGCGTCGATGGCGATGCCCGTAACATCATGAAGCTGGCCCGCGTAGCCTCCGCGGAACGCATAATCCGCCGATGCGCCGGTGCCACCCGCACCGGTGGACGGGTTAACGGTGTAGGCTTCGCTTGAGGCAAGCACGCCACCTCCGTCGAGCGCGACCGGGCTGATCGAGTAGTCCGCACTCGTCCCGCCGCGCGCCGCCAGTGGCAGCAGGCTCATCAAAAAGATTCGAAGGAGGTCAGTCACTTAAGAGTTCTTGATAAGCTCTTCCAACTTGCGTAGACGCTTTTCCTGCTCGTCGATTTTCTTTTGGAGCAGGCGGTTCTCGCGATGGAGTTCCTGGATCGCCGCGGCGGAATAAATGGTCAGCGGATAGGTATCCACCTGCAGGATTTCCGAGCCGTCGGGCAGGATCTCGCCGCTGCTTTTCACATCATCCGGGAAGACTTGCGCGAATTCCTGGGCGATCACGTTCGGATAGCGGCGGTCCACGATCTCAGGGTGGGCCGCCAGGTAGTCCTGATGATAACGGAAATCCACGAGACGTACCTGATCGAGTTTCTCCAAGGCCCCGGAGATCGACTCGATGTCGGCCTTGATCCGGAGGTCGGAGTTCGAGAGCCAGCTTCCGGCGATGCTTTTACTGGCGTTGCCATTCACCTCCAGGGCGTTGGTGGCCGGCGTGCGCTGGATGCCGACCTTGCCGGTGAAGACGTTGTCTTGATCGAGCCGGGCGACCTGGGCCGGAATCGAATCGGTTCGCAGGGCCAAGGCATGATTCGCACCGGCGGCAATCGAGGCAATCTGGGTGGCATCCGCTGGGAAGGTGGCCTGACCTTTGGTGGTGTCGCCACCGGACACTAAGGTTCCATCGGATTTTAACCCGAGACTGAAACCGTAACCACCGGCGATTTTGGTGATTCCGCTCCAACTCGCAGGAGCGGTGACCTGACCTGCGAGATCCCAGCCCCAAGCCACCACCGTGCCATTGCTTTTGAGAGCGAGGCTGTGATAGGCTCCGGCGGCGATGGCTATGACTCCGGATGCAGCTTCTGCCGGCACGACGTTTTGGCCCAAACCATCGGCTTCTCCGCCCCGCCCCCACGCAACGACAGCACCAGCAGAAGTAAGCGCGAGTGAGTGGTCGTAACCAGCAGCGATGGCAGTTACAGTGACGCCGCTGAGGCTGGAGGGGATCGTCGTTTGCCCCCAGTAATTGTCGCCCCATGCCCGCAGCGAGCCATTTGCCAGAAGTGCAAGGCTGTGATTGGCACCAGCCGCGACCTTGGTGGCGGTGTCGATGTTTACTGGAACCGTGCATTGCCCGGAACCGTTGTTTCCCCAGGCGATCAGCGTGCCGTCGCTCTTGCGAACGAGATTGTGTTCAGCACCGGCGGCGATTTCCGTGACGCCTGTGGCGGCGCTTGGGACGGTGGTCTGCCCTTTGGTGTTGAGTCCCCAGGCCAGGACGGAGCCGCTGTCGAGCAATGCCAGACTGTGCGAGTTTCCACACGCGATGTTGGCAACATTGGCGAGGCTCGGGACCGTGACTTGACCGTAGGTGTTCTCACCCCAGGCAACCACTGGCTTGAGTGGTGCGGCCACCACGCTGGCCAACGGAACTTGCGCGCTGCTGCCCGAATCCGAGAGAACCACCGCCTTCCGTGTAGGTGTGGATGAATTCGTGGTCAGATACAGATTGGTTCCATCAAACTCCACCGAACCGAAGACCGGCGTCGTCAGGCTGGCACCGGCGGTCAACTGCAGCGGGGCGGACGAACTGCTTCCCGCAGGTAGAAGCACCGTGCCCGTGAATGCGGGGCTGGCGAGGTTCGCCTTGAGAGTAAGCGCCGCTTGCTGCGCCGTGGAGACCGGCTTGTTCGCATCCGATGTGTTGCTCACGTTGCCGAGGCCCACCATCCCAGCGCTGATGCCGCTGACGGTTCCGGTGAAGGTCGGTGATTCAAGAGGTGCCAGGAGCGAAGCATTTCCATGGAGCTTCCCAATCGCGGAAAGGAGGCTGTCATCGGCCGAGACCAAACCGGTGCCGGAGGCGAAGCCGGTGAGGCGCTTGCCCGTGACGGTGGCATCGGCAATCGCTGTCGTGCTTTGCGCGCCGGTCACATCGCCTGCCAAAAGCCCGCCGAAGGTTTCAGCGGTGAGCGCCTCCCGCGCATGGATGGCATAAGGGACCGCCGCGAAGCGCTGATCCGGCGTGATTTGCTGGAAACCACGGCTGCCGTCGTTGAACCAGACGCGTAAGCGGATATCCTCGTGTTCCAAGGCGCTCGGCGGGATTACCGTCATGTTTGGCAGCCCAGGGTTGCCTAACAACACCGCATAAAGACCCTTGTTCACCGCCAAGGTGACTACCGCGGCGGGCTGGCCTCCCGCGACGCTGGTCCCGTCGTTGCTCCAGTAGCTGAGCGTGCCCTCCGCATTGACCAAGGCGAACTTGAACAGCCCATTGCCATCGAAATTCACCCCCTGCACGGCGACGCGACCCTGATGGTTGAGAAATTGCGGCGGGGCTGCCGACGCGGGGCCGCAGACCAAGGCCGCGAAGACGGCAAGGAAGGCGATCAGACTCGGGTGAGATTTACGGTGGATCATTGGGGTCGAGGCGGAGCTGTCGTCGGGAGTCGGCCCGGGCGGGGAGCACCCTGCGCGGCTGGCGGGGGTTCCGGAGCCCCCCGCGTGAAACCACGCCCGGAAGCGGTGGCGTGGATCGTGGAGTCATGGTTGCTGAAGATGAGCTGAAGGGCGGACTGGGGTGACTGAAGTCGAACCACTTCCGCGGGATCGAAGCGGAACCAAGCGGGAGCCTCGGGAATCACCGACGGGGAACCGGCGGGCGCCAAGCCAAAGGCATTGTCGTCCCGCAGATACCGGACCAGCCCCGGCGAGGCCTTCACCACCAGGAACCACTGCCAACGCAACAAACCGCCTTCATCGCTCCACTCGTGACGCACGGCGTGGAGGATCTCATCGTCTGCGGCCGGACGCCGCCAGAAGGCTTTCTTGAAGATATCCTCCGCGTCGGTGATGGTCACCGTCGGCGGGCTACCCTGCCAGATCACGGTGTCGGGAGCGGGAGCCGGCTCCACTTTGTCACTCGCCGCAGGCCAAGCCAACCAGCCGACGACGGCAAGCGACAGAACGAGGGTCAGCAGGAGTTTCTTCATCGATTTGGAGGGAATCCAAAGTTATTCCGCAGAATGATGCCAGATCGTTTTGACGAATACGGCAAAAACAGTGACGAATCCGGCACCGCCCGCCTACCCTGCGGAGAGCATGAGCTGCTGCCCCTCCCCGGCCGCCGGGAGACTCCGCCGCAACCTGCGAACCGGCCGTCGCAGCTCCTGCGGCTACCTCCCCACGGACAGCCTCATCTTCAGCCGCTGGGCGGCAGTGCGCCCCACCCGGACCGCTTCCGAATCCCCGAAGAAATCCACCAGGGTTTCATCGCGTGACAACCAGCTCACGGTCCGGATCTGCATCACATTCACCATCACCGAGCGATCCAACCGCTCGAAGATCTCTGGCGGCAGGATGCATTCCCACTCCGCCATCGATTGCGGCACCATCATGGACGTTGCCTTGCCCTTGATCCGCACCGCGCTGTAGTTCTGCTGGGCCCTGATCCACAGGATTTCCGCCGCTCTTATCCGGGTGACCTTACCATCCACCTCAATGGACAGGTAATTGTCCGCTGCCGCGCCCTGCGGCATGGGAAGCTGACGCAGCAAGCGTCCAAGCGCGATCTCCAGCCGCTGCGGATCCACTGGTTTGACCAAATAATCGCTCGCTCCGAACTCAAACGCCTGCAGCGCGTAGTCGGCGAAGGCGGTCACGAAAATCGCGCGGGTGGATGCCGGGAGGAAGGGCTCGAGCTCCAGCCCCGAGCCACCCGGCATTTCCATATCCAGAAACACCACATCCGGAGCCTGCAGCGCCAGCAGCGCCAGCAGCGCCCGCGCCTCCTTCACCCCTCCCGCCACGCCGATGATTTCCACCTGCCCGTGCTCCGCCAGCAAGGTAGCCATCGCGGTGCGCGCCAGCGGCTCGTCGTCCACAATCAACGCTTTGATCCGGGAGTCCATCTAGGCAGGTTTTAAGTCAGGTTTACCATCGGACGCCCCCCCCGCGGGGATCCGGATCGAGATCGACACGCTGTCCGCGTCGGCGGAAATCGACAGGCTGGCCTGCGCACCCGTCAACAACGCGAGTCGGCGGCGCAGATTGCCCAAGCCCGTCCCCTGCGCCGCGCCTGCCGCCGGCTCCCGCCAGCGGCCGGTATTGGTCACTTGCACTTCCAGCCAGCCGTTCACGAGGTCGGCCTTCACCGTCACGCGCAGCGGCAAGGGGCTGCTCAGAGGAGCGTATTTGAAGGCGTTTTCCAGCAAGGGCTGGATTAACATCGGCGGCACCATCACCCGCAACGCCTCCGGGCTCGCCTCGATGCGGCATTGCAGGCCATCCTGGAAACGCGCCTGTTGCAGCCCGAGGTATGACTCCAGGGCATCGAACTCGCGGCCCAGCGGTTCCAGCGGCCGCGCTTCCGCCAGCGAAAAACGCAGGAAGTCGGCGAGGTTCTGGACAATCTCACGGGCCTGATGCTTCGACTCCAGGCTCCCCATCACCGCATTCAAGGCGTTGAACAGGAAATGCGGATTGAGCTGCATCTGCAACTGCTTGAGCTCCGCCTCGCGCGCCACCTCGCGCGCCTCGAGGAGCTCGAGCCGGGCCGCCCGATGCTCCAAGACCAGCTCGACCCCGAAATACGCGAGGTTCCAAGTGACCAGCGAATAAAGGCGCGCGCGGGTGAGATGAGCGAGCAACGCTTCGGACGTCACCTCAAAAAGGCCCAGTTCGATCAGCGCCATCCAGCTTCCGGAGCTCGTCAAGGCCGCGGCGATGTTGAGCGCGATGATCCAGAGCAGTCTGGTGCCGCTCGGCAGCGCCCGGGTGAACGGATGACGGTAGCAGAAATGCAGCCCTGTTGTCAGCAGCAAGCCGGTGAGAATCCGTCCCGCGACAATCGCCCCATCCACTCCATCGGGTGAGAAATCTTCCACCACGCCGAACAGCGTCACTGAAGCGATCGACCAGATCACCCCTTGGAGAATCCAAAACCCGCGCAGGCTGAGCCGCCTCCCCGCTGTATAACTAGCCAAGCCGCCGACCCACCGTAAAGCCGCATCGCGCAAAGCCCCGCCCGGCGCTGCCGCGCGCGGAGAGGGAACGATCGCCGCCGGTGAATCGGGAACAGACATGGTCAATGGGGCGGGACATTGCGCCGGCTCCGAGCTCAGCGACCAGCGGCAAATCCGTCTCGAGCACCTCTTGTGCAATCCATCTCGTGCACCTTTTGCAGCCTCATCAATTCCCGGAGTTCGAATAGGTGCGCAGGAAAAGCTGGATGTCCTTCACGCTGGCGACGAAGCGGTTGAGGCCCTCCTTCTCGTCGCTGAGCAACGAGTAAGCGGGGATGACGATCTTCCACCGGGTGTTCCAGACGCTGCGGCCGATCAGACGGCTGTTGGTGTATTCCGCCGGGATGTTGCTGTAGAAGAAGGCGGGATCGCTGACCGGACGGAAGGCCTGGTGCTTGCGCTGAATCCAAGGCTGCTCGCTGAGGCTACCGTTCGCACTGAAGAAGTTCGTGGTGTTGAACGCGGAGGCACCCAGATTGTAGGGCAAGGGCAGCGCCTGGTCATGCACCGTCCAGCTCCGCAGGGTATTGGTATCTCCCAGCGGAGGGGCCAGCATGCGGTCGCTGCCGCAAGGGATCAGATAGACATACGGCGTGGCGCGCAGGGCGTTGGCCGCCGAAGACGCCGGACCACCCGCACCGGGTGTGCCGATGGCATAGGGGTCCATGCCGACGTAGCCATCCAGCACGATGCCAGCGCTGCTGATCTTGGTGGCATAGCTGCTAGGGGAATACGCGTGATCACCGGCGGCACCGGGAAGACCGAAGAAGTTGGCGCTTTGGTCGATGGTGCTGCCGAAGGAGATGACGATGCCGGGTGCGGCGGTGCCATCGGCCTTCTTCAGGTTGTTGCAGTAGCGCGCCACGTCCGGATCGGCCATCAGGTCGGGGACGATGTGCTGCTCGAGGGTTTGTTGCCAGGCGGCATCGTCACTGGTCAGGCTGTCATCCTTGCGGATGCGGAACAACTCGCCGCGCAGGCTGAAGAGCGTGCCGTAGGGGTCAGGGTTGTTGATGCCCAGGCGGCCTTCCGCCACCGAGAAGTCGGCATTGAGCTGGGCCAGGGTGCCAGCCAGCCCCGCATCCCCGAGAGTGCTGACGGTGGCCTGCGGCTGGTCGCCACTGAGGTCGCCAAGCGCGCGGGAGGAAACCACATCGGCGATGACCTTCTGGCCCGCGGTGGTGCCGAGCAGACCGGTCTCGTAGTCGTAGCTCTTGGCCGCGAGATAGGTGTAGCGGCCGGCGAGGTCATACAAGGTGCGGTATTGCTCCAGCGCCTCGTTGCGGAAGGTGCGGAAGGTCAGGTCCTTGGTCCGGTAGCCGTTGATGCCCGCCGCCGCCCGCTGGCGGAAACTTTCGCGGTCGGCCAGCAGGTTCTGGCCCTCGACCAGCACGTTGCGCAGCGCCTCGTTGCTGCGCTGGTAGTCGGTGGCCAGTTGCGCCACTTCGAAGTGGGCCGAGAGCAGTTCGCGGTAGAGCTGCTCGAACTCATAGATTCTCTGCTTCTCCTCGTAGCTGTAGCCCAAGGCCTCAACCTTTGCATCGTAGTCGAGGAAGATTTTCTCGATATCCTTGCTCAAAGCGTTGGCGGCTGAGCCGGCCGCCAATGAATTCGCCTTCAGAACATTATAACTCACCAAAATTCCAGCTCGAAGCCCACCCCGCGCACTGGAAGTCCCATCAGAGGCCAACCCGAGCACTTTAGGGAAAAATTCCACCAGGGCATTGGCCGTTTCGAGCATCTGATCGGCAGACGCCCCAAAAACTTCTGAGCTGGTTTCCAACGACGATTGTTTTGCGACTAGCTCGCCATATTCATTGGCAGTATCGTTCCGGGTCTTGTTGGCATTCTGGTGAAGCTTCTCCATCTCACCAACCAGCTTGAACTCGCGCTTGAGGCGGGTGTTGAGCACCTGCAGCTTTTGATTGCTTTCCAAAAAGCTCATCTGCGCCTGATAGGAGTCCAGCAGCGCCTGCTGGATGCGTCCAACCTGGGCGCGCTGGCCGCTCCCGCTGCCAAACCTCTCGCTGGACCACAGCAGGTTTTTGTTGGGCTTCACCGTCAACGTCTTGATGACCGAGTTGCTCGGAGTGATCCCATCGAGGGTGATGTCTTTGATCGAGTCGCCGGTGAAGTCCGCGACTCCGGTTGGGACATTGAGGGTGAGGGTGACCGCATTCGAGGTGTCCACCAGATCGCTCGGGCGATCCACCACGTAGAAGTTGTAAAGGTCCGGCCCGGCGTAGTCCTGGGCGTAGGTCTTGCCGACGCCGATGTCGCCGCTGTAAGGCGCGCCGAAGAGATCGATGAGCTGACTGACAAACGCGCCCTCCTGATCGACATAGGCGGTGGTCGAATCGCTGATCTGGTTCTCCTGGTTGCGCAGCAAGCGCGACATCCGGGCCGCCTGGTTAAAGGCTCCCTTGGCGTTCAAGGTCGCCCGCAGCGCGCGGTCGTAAATCTGCTCGAAGTGGCTCTTGCCAGCCTTCAGTTCCGTCGGCGAGATATCGAACGCGATCGCGCCCGGGCTCAAGCCCAGCGGATTGAGGTGGGCGTTGGCGCTGTCGATCGTAGCTTGGAATTCGTTGCCCGCACTGGCGAGTTGAGCGAGTTCCGGCACGGTGGTGCGGTCGATGATTTGCACTCCGCTGTGGTTCGGATTGGTGTCTTTGTCAGGCAGAAGGGTGTTGGCTGAGACCCAATTGATGTAACTGCCCTGCGCGCTGCGCGAGACCCATTCGTCGAGCGCCTGGTAGCGGATCACGCCGGTGCGTGAGTTGACCTTGCCGTCGCGGAACTGGCTCCAGCCGCTGGCCGGATCGTCCTGGTAGTTCTGGCGATGCACCAGTGCCACGATCTGGCGGGCGCTGCTGGCGGCGTTGGCCGCCGCCGCAGCAAACTTCCGCTCGTCCTTGTAGTCGATCTGCACCGACTTGCCGAGCACCGTCACATCCTCCGCCGAGGTCTGCCAGGTGAAGTAGGGGTGTGCGAGCAGTTTGTAATACCCTTTCAAAGCGGTCAGGTAGTGACCGTAGGCATCGCCGTGGCCTTGCGGGAACATCCGCTGGGCGTCGGCCGCATCGACCACCCCGTTGGCAGCGCTGCTGCCGGTCTTTTCCTTGATGTTGTAGTTGGTGGCATAAAGCACCTCGCCGCTGTTGATGCCGCGGGTGTAGTTCCACCACAGGCGGTTGTAAGCGGGGGCCGTGCCCACGCCCGGATTGACCGAATCATCGCGCCCTTTGAGCAGCGCCAGTTCTTCCTCCAGCGAGCTGGCCACCTGGCCCTCGAAGGAGAAGCGGCTGGTGTTGACCTCGGTGACCGTCGTCTGGTCGTCGATCGAGATCGTCGGGTTCGCCCCGTCGGCGTAGGCCTCGTTGCCGAGGATGGTGTAAAGGTCATTCAGATAACCCGCCGCCAGAATCAGCCCGTTGTTCGCCGAAGCAAAGTCGATGCCCGAGCCGATGGTGAAATTTTTGCCGCGGTTGAGCACGGTTTCATAAATTTCGATCAGGCCGACGTCGTTGATATTGTTGAGATTGAGCGCGATGTCGCCCTCCCAGCGTTTGCCGGCCTGGGTGATCATCGAGACATCGGTGTTGATCTCACTGTTGTAGAGATCGCTCATGCGCTGGTTGAAGGGCGTGATCTTGGCGAGCACCCGCTTGATCCAGCCTTCGACCAAGGCCGGCGGCGTCCAACCGGACCAACCCGCATCCGCTGCTTGACCTGCCACCTTGAGACGATAGTTCATCGTGAAATAGGTGTCGCCCATCAGCACGGCGGGGTTGCTGATCGTGGCCGACGGCGAGCCACCGACAACGATGGATCCGCCCAAGTCGCCACTGGGCTTAAGCCAGGTGCTGGTGCCCGCCGCGGTATTGATGTTGCCGGAAGTGATCGTCGGGTTCGTGCCGTCGGTCGGGAAGCCGTAGCGCCACTGGAATTCATACAGCTCCGGGCGGCCGGCGTAATCGCCGCTGTGGCGCAGCGTCACCTGCTCGTCGAGTGGATTGCTCGCGAGCAGCGTTTTGAGGTCCCCTTTGTAGAGGGCGGGATCGACCTTGATGATCTGCATCGCCACCGTGTTGCCCGAATCGGTGAAGGCCTCGCCGTTTTCAAACACCAAGGTCACGTAGCCGGTGCCCTTGCCCGTCGCGGTCAAGGCATAGCTGTCCACCGCCGTGTCGCGGTCCCGGATGTCCGCCAGCGTGGCTTTATCGATCGTGCGGCGATCCTTGGCGGTGTCCACCACGTAGCTGCCTGGCACCGTCGCACTCTCGCTGAAGGTTTCCAACTGAGTGCTCAGCGCGTTGATGGCGGCATCCCACCTGGTCTTGTATTCGGTGTCACCGCTGGGGCAGAGGGCTTGCAATTCCGCCAGATCCGCCGTGCCGAGCACGTTCAGACTGAGGTAATCCTCGCCGGCGATTTCATCGACGAATTCGCCCTTGAAAACGAGCCCGCCCAAGGTCCCCGCGTTCGCATCATAATAGAAACGCTGCTGCAAGCCCGGCGACAGCTTCTGGAAATAGGTCTTGCCGGCGTAGTCGCTGGTCAGCACGGAAGGCGGCAGTTTGTCGAGTCCGCCGGCAGCCAGCAGTACGGTCTTCGCACGAGTCGGGTCGTGCAGGGTCACGCTGTTGTTGGAGGCTCCCGTATTGGCGACCGCCTGCTGGTAAATCACCTCGGCGCTGGTCGCGCCGCGGACTTGCGGCAACTGACCGGCGATGGCGCTGGCTTTGGGCAAAGTCAGGGTTTCCGCGGTCGAGAGCACCGGCACAATCTTACGCATGGCGACCGGCAGGGTCGGATCATCCGGCCATTTCGGCTGGTAGCGCAGTGTCACCGGCACACCGTTGCCGCTGACGGTCTCCGCGATGAAGGGCATCACCGTGCCCACGGGCCGTTGATTGGCAAGCGTCAGGCGTGGCTCAAAGAAGCCTGGCAGCGACTCGTAATAGAACTTCATGCCGAAGCTGACCGGCGGTGCGATCTTGACCTCCGGCGCGGTGGTGTAGCCGGTGCCCGCGCTGGTCACAGCGATCGACGTCACCGAGAAGCCCGTGGCATTGCCTAGCCCCGTCGGGGCCGTGCCCGCGACCAGCTGGGTGCCGCCGGAGAAAGCAATCGTCGGCGCGGTGGTGTAGCCCGTTCCCGCGGAAGTGACACTAATGCCGGTGACGAGGCCATTGCTGAGCAGCGCGGTGGCCGCCGCCCCGCTGCCGCCGCCACCTGTGATGGCGACGGTCGGCGCGACAGAATACGTCCTGGTGCCGCTGGTGATGGTGAAGCTGGCGGCGCTGAGCCCGCCCAGGGTCGCGGTGGCCGTAGCGGCCGTGCCGCTGGCTGGAGGCGCGACCCTGACCACAGGGGCAGTTGCGTAACCTGCGCCTCTGAGCGAAACGGCGATGCCGCTCACGCCGCCGCTGTTCACACTGGCCGTGGCGCTGGCACTGGTCCTGGCGTGAGCACCGCGATAAGTCCAGTCGTAGCCTTGGCGGTCCTTGAAGGTGAAGGTGCCGTAACTCGTCGGCGCGTTAAGACCGCTGGCCGGATCAGGCACGCCGTCCACTTCGTAGTTCAACACCTTGCCGTTGCGGTCGAGCGGCAACGGCAGCGCAAATAGCGGTCCCGGCGGCTGGGCCTTGGTTCCCGCGATGGCGTCGTAGGCCAGTGGATAGGTGAAGGTCTCACGCACGACTTGATGGACGTCAATGCTCGGCCGCTGGTCGTCCGGGCTGGTGTAGGCCAACAGCACAAACGGCTGCGAGGTGGTCGTGGCATTGTTCAAATCGTCGCGCAGGGCGTAGGCGCTCTTGCCAAGCAGAAGGGCGTGTTCCTCGTTGGGATTGAAACCAACCTTCGTCGCGTCGTTTTGCACATAGACACTGCCCGCCTGCTGCGAGGGCCCGAGATCGCCGGTGCCGATGCCGGAGGCGATCACGATCTGCGGTTTGCCCGTCGGATAGGCCACCGTATAGCGGCCCACCTTGGACGGCAGGAAGAACGGAGCAAACTTCGCGCTGGGAGGAGTCACCTCCTTGAACCACCAGACCGTGAGCAGATTGCGACCGGACAAGGCGTTCACCGGGATGATCGCCCCGGCCGCCGCCGCCGCGGCCCCCTTGTCGAAGGGATCGACGTAACCTGCGGGATAATAATTGTCCCCGGCGGCAATGTAACCGGCCTTGGAATAACCCGCCGGCGGCTCGATGCGGTCGCCCACATACACGGTCTCCACCAAGTCCGCGATGCCATCGGCGTTGGTGTCGTTGATCGTGCTCACCGCTTCCGCACCGTTGAGGGGGCCCGAGCCGTCCGGATCCGCCACCGCCGGGCTGCCGAGTTTGGTTTCCGATTGAATGTAGAGCGGCACATACCACGGCGTGCCGCCTTCGAGAAACTTCAGCAAGGTCCGGCTGGTCTGGTCGCTGGAAGCACTGAAGTCCGCCAGCAACCGCTGGCTCTCGACGCCGATGCTGACTTCGGCTTCCGCCGGATCGTCCTGGAAAATGATCTGCGGCAGGTGGGCCGCGTCAAACAGCGGGCCGGTGGCGAGACCGCTGCCGCTGTAGGTCACCGTGACCGGTTCATAATCGGCGAGCGAGGCCGGCCAGCGCTGGAGGTATTTGCGCAGGTATTTGGGCCACTGGATCGACAAGTTCGGCGCGGTGGCCCCATAAAAGATTCCCGCGTCCTTGCCATCCAACCAATAGATCTGGATCTTGTCGGGGTTGTCGTTTTCGCGCTCGGCGTGATAGACGAGTTGGCCGTTGGCGAGAGCGGTGGTCCCGTAGAGCGGCTTGCCGGCGGCCTGCGCGCTGTTGAGCGCGATCGATGGAACCAGATCCTCGTCGCCTGCCACCGGAGTGGCCTGCCACGGCTGCAGTTGCTGGCCGAGCGGCACTTCGATGTTGAGCGGCTCGGCATCGCGCCTGGAGGTCACCACGTCGGCACCGAGGAACTGGCGGCTCCCCGTGCCCGCGACCTCCGCACCGAGATATTCCACGAACACGCTGCCTTCGAGATTGTAGGCGTGGAGGGCCGCCGTGCCGATCGTGTTGTCAAACCACACTGTGCGGCGTTCGCCCGGTAGCGAATTGCTCTCGTCATTGCTGGGGTTGTAGCCCACCGGCACATATTCGGCCGCCACGTGGCTGGGCATGAAACTGTTGTAAACCACGTTGGCCGCCACGATCCGCCCGGCCGGGATGGTCACCAGCGGCGCTTTGAACGACTTCTCCGTCCAAAAGATCGGCCGCTGCTCGACGTTCGGCGACGAGGTCACGGAGAACACCTCGGTCTTGAATTTGTAGGTCGCCGTGGACTCGCCACCGGCGCTGGTGTCCGGCAGGTTCGACACCCACGTCACCGTCACCCGGCCCGGCTGGGTCGCGAATACCTTGCCCGCGTGCGGACTGTAATAATACGGCAGCGGAGCCAAAAACTCCCGCGCTGTCGCGCTGCTGATCGTTTCGCTCGGTTTGCCACGCAGGGTCAGGGTGAGCCCGTTGACGACGTCCACCCGCTGGCCGAGCAGGGTCGAGCCGCTCACCAACCCGCTGGGCACGGCAGCCACGGTGACGATGTTCGTCGTGGTTGAGCAACTCGTTACCGATACACTGCCCGTCGCCACCAGCGGCTGGGTCGCGCCATTGAGATTGGTCAGATAGCTATTGGCAAACACCTCGCCCGGTTTCACCGGTTCGGCGCGCCAATAGCTGCTCGCCGCGATGGCCCCGCTCCAGTCCATCTGCGGCCGCTGGATCTCATCGCCGAAGGCGTAGCGCGGCACGCCGGAAGCGAAGGAGCCGCCAAAGCTGGCCCGCGCCACAATCGCGGTCACGGCGGGCGAAGCGGGAATGGTCCTGTCCCGTGCGGTCGGGTAGCGGCCGTCTTTGATGCCGAGCGTCGAGATCGGACCCGCGGTGGCGGAGGTCGCGCCCAGGCCCGCAAACTGCGGCGTGGTGGCCCCGCTCCCCGCCGGGATGGCAGGCGCCGCGATCGTGACGGTGGGCGGCGCGGCGGAGCTGTAGCCACTGCCGCCGTTGTTGATGGTGATCGACGTCACCACACCGCCGGTCAGCACCGCCGTGGCGGTGGCCGTCGTGCCGCTGCCTGGTCCGACCGTGACCACCGGCGCTGAAGTGTAGCCCGAGCCGCCGCCGCGCACCGTGATGGCCGTGACCACTCCTCCCGCCGAAACCGTGGCAAAGCCGCCCGCACGACGATGATCGAGCACGTTCCTCACGTCGCCCTTGATCTCGTATTGGGCGTGCGCCCACGGTCCCAGCAAAATGCCGAGGGTGGAGAGAAGGAGAAAAAATCGGGTGTTCATCGCGTGTTAACGGTGCGGGGTGGGACGCTTGGACGTCCTTTGAAAAATGAAAATCGGCGGAGGCGCGCAGACGGCACAGGTGGACCTTGGGCGCTGTGCCGCTCGCCACCTGCCCTGCGGTGGCCCGCTGCCGTCACTGTCCTTGCGCCATCCATGGTCGGTCTTCCTGAAGAAAAAGACCGCTTACTTCGAGGTGCTGACCGTCTTGAGTGAGACGGGCGCAGGCGCACTGTCCTTGGGAAGACGCGCTTCCAGGGCGATCAGGCGCGCTTCCATGCTTTCTTCCTTGGCGGCCAGCTCGCGGCGAAGCGCGGCATTTTCAGCCTGCACGGTTTCCAGCTTGCGGGCCAATTCCTGAGTCGCGCCGATGCCGGTGGTGAAGAGGCGGTCGTAGTCGACGGTGAGGAAGTCATCCACGCGCCGGCCATAAACGAAGGCCTTGGCCATCGGTTTCTCGGAAGCCACCGTGAAGGAAGTCGCGGACTCCACCGTGAGCACCTTGGTTTCCATCGTGTTGTCATCGCCATAGATGCGCACCCATTCGCCAACGACCAGTGCATGGGGCTTGGCCAGCGTCACGCTCAGGTGTTTTTGCGCTGCGTCGTAAACGCTTTGCGTGGCCAACACGTAGATGTCGGGGATGAAATTCGGGGAGGGACTGACCGCTTCCGGGATGATTTTGCGGACTTCCTGCGCAATGAAGCCTTTGCGGATGGATTTGCCGTTGCCGATGCTGTCTTTGAGTCGGTAGTCGGTCACTTGCAACTGGTTGATGAGTGCCAAGTCGCTCCGGGTGGACGACCGGTTCACAATGTCCTTGATGCGCAGATCCGACGTGGCAACAAAGGCGCTGCCTGCGACGACACCTTCGGCATAAATAGAAGTCTGCCAAGTTTGACCATTCATACCAACGGGACCGGCGGCCGTATAACCATCGGCATTGCCGAGCTGCGGGGTAAAGTTATTATTATTGTGAGTTACAGCAGCCTGAGTGTAGGCCACGTTAACCTTCGGGGCCACGCTAAGCGGATAGCCCGGAAGTGAGGTACCGATCCCCACGTTGCCGCCGTTGGGGTTCAGCACGAGGTTGAATGAATAGTTATCCCACGTTCTCATGGATTGGATCCAACTTCCATAGCCATTGGTATTGTTATAAGTCCCGAAATGAAGGCCGGCATCAGACGCGCCGATGGCGGCGACCGCGTTTCCCGCCGCCACCGCATTGGTGGCCACCTGAGCGGATACTGGAGCTTGCACCTGCAGGAGGTTGGTGGGCGTCGAAGTGCCGAGGCCCAATCTGCCACCAGAGGTCAAGCGCATCGTGACGTTATTGGCATCATCGCGGACATACCACCCGTTTGATCCGATATTGAGGTAAGTCGCGTCATCCGCCGCCCGGGGCCAAAAGACAGGCTTAGACACACCTGCGACTGCCGAACCATAAATCTGCGAACCCGGTCCCATGACGATGGGGGCATCCGTGGTGAGGGTGTCCGTAAAGCGGCCGTTGCCTCGGACATCCAGTTTGTAACCAGGGCTCGCGGTACCGATGCCGACGTTGCTGATGCTATCGATCGACAGAATGTTAGGAGTGAAGACATTCTGTGGCCCCACCCCACCCAGACCGAATGTGGGGGATGACTGACCGTATCCCAAACCCATGACTTGGCCACCCGCGCGCACAAAGGCCATGTGCGACCCCGTGTGACCATTGGCAGGACGGGAGATTTGCACGGAGCCATAGGTCCCAGCGGTCGTTCCATCGATAATGTCCAACCGGGCCGTTGGCGTGGTGGTGCCGATGCCGATGTTGCCGGTGTTGGTCGTCAGTGAGCCCGCCGCCGACGTGATCGACCCGCCGGTGATGGCCCCGGTGGCAGTGATCGCTCCGGTGACCGACAGCGCCACCGCTGGGTTGGTGTTGCCGCTGCCGATGCCGACGTTGCCGCCGTTTGGATTGAGCAGCAGGTTTTGCGCGCCGATGCCTTCCTTGAACGATTGGATGTAGCCCGTGCCGGTGCCACTACTATCGACACCAATGCGCAGGCGCTCGGTGACATCATCCGCGGTGACGATCATCTGCGGGGTAGAGGTGCCCGTGCCGGCTGCGGTGACGGTGAAGCGCGACGGTGGATTGGTATTGCCGATGCCGACATTGCCGGAGTCGAGCGCGGTGAGGGCCGTGCCGCCATTGGAGCCGAGTTGCTCGGCATACCTGGCGCGGAGAGCATAGGCCGAGGAGACGATCTGTTGGCGCGGGGAAACTTCATTGTCCACCGCTACGGTGCCGTCATCGATGGTCACGCCGAGGAAGCGGTTGACCCCGGCGAAAACGCTGAGGTCGTTGATTTTCAAAGTCGGTGGCCCTTTGGCCGTCTCGCTATAACCCAGCGGAGTCCCCGCCGTGACGCTGCCAGCGCCGACGAGTACGCTGAACTCACCCTCGGCAATCGTCACCACCTGCTGCTCGGAATAGATCAGATTCGCCGTCAGCGAGTTGGAGGCATGATCCCAAATCCGGAAGGTGACCGTGCGGTTCACCGGCGTTCCGGAACCCATGACCGTCCCCGCGGAATTCAAAGCGCGGCCCTGATAGCTGATGAGGCCGGGCACCGCGGTGGTGATGGTCTGGGCGTGGCCACTCTGCATCAAACAGAGCGTGGCGAGGAGGGTGGAGATTCTTTTCATAGAGATCCTGAGAGGTTAAGGGTTAGATGCCTAATACTAGATGTTGAGAGTTTCAGAATTTACCGGGTGAGCAGGCCGATTTCAGAGACGCGGCGGAGGGTGAAACTGCCGGTGACGGTGACGCTGTCCTTGCGCAGGCCGGTGAGGACCTCCGTGTAGCTGCCGGCGATGATGCTGCTGCCATAACCTGTGGCCGAGACCCCGACCGGGGCGGCGGCGGAGATGTCGAAGGTGACGGCGCGGCTGAGGTCGTAACTTTCCTGGCCGGAGACCAGCGGGGTGGTGCCGCTTTTGTTGTCGTGATCCGGGTGGTATTGGTGGACGAAGGGGCTGGTGGGATCGTTGAAGGGAGTCGAGATCGTGCAGCTCATGCTGCCGCCCAGGGCCATGGTCCCGCCATCAAGCACCCGGTCGAGCGGCAGGTGCGCCGCGACGATGCGCCGCGCACTGGCCTTATCCGCCACACTGAGCGCGCTTTCCGCGGTGCAGATCCCCGGCTGCGGGGATTCTCCGGCGAGCAAGCCGAGATAGACTTGGGATAGCACCCGCGCATTTCCCGCATCATCGACATGGATGATGTAGCGCAGCGAGTAGGTCTGGGCGGTGGCGGTGCCGGTGTAGCCCGCGGTTTTGCTTTCCACCCCGCCGACGACGGCATCGCCCAGCCACAGGCCGGCGAGCGAGGCCTTGCGCGCGGTGACCGGCAGCAGGATGTCGTAGAGATTGCTGCTGGCGGTGAAACGCAGCATGGAGCCGAAGAAGGCATTACTGCCACCCGTCATCGCCGCGCGGTCGATGCCGAAGGTCAGCTCCACCGCCGCATTCGGCCCCACCACCTCGGTGAAGGCTGCGGGAATGGCGGTCTCCGTCCAGCTGGCGGTGGCCGCATCAAAGGTGCGGCGGCGCAGCGGCACGCTGCCGGCAATCTGTTCCTGACCCGCGGGCGCATTGGAAGATGCCACCGGCGCGATGGTCACCGTGCTGACCACGGCACTGCGGTTGAGCAGGCGCACCGTCACCGTCGAGCCGGTGCGGCCGAAGTCGATCCCCGAGCCGTTGCTCAGGCTGATCTCGATGGGCGCATAGAAATCGCCGACGACCTTGGAATCAAACCAGTAGGCCTGGTTGCGATCGAGCCTTTCGGACGAGGTGGAAAACACCTGCAGCGGATTGCCGGGTCCCAGATCACCGCCGACGTATTTGTAGATCTTTACATTCGAGGCGATCGCTGCCGGGAAGGTGGCGAAGTAGGCGGCCAACGTCGGATAAGTGCTGCCGTTCTTCAAACTCGGGAAGCCCATCAGGTTCGCGCCATTGCGCACCCAGGTGGCGCTGGGCGGCAGGACCTTCTGCGGGATGGTCACGCTGTAGCTGCTGGAGGCGGCACCGCTGCATTTCACCAGATAGGCGGTCTGCCCGATCAACTGGCCCAGCGAGTTCGCCGAACCACCGCGCACCCAGGTGCTCCACTCCGCCGTGCCCGCGGATGGAATCAGCGGTGAGGTGGTGAACTGGACCTGGGTGGGATTCGGATTCCAGCGCCAGACTTCGAGCACTTCGGGGTTGGCGGCGAAGAGCTGGGCCGGTGTCGCATGCGTGGCGTCGCCGTGCAGGTAGATC
>JBIPNO010000160.1:0-2855 GCA_044372775.1 Haloferula sp. | reverse complement strand
TGACTGATCCGGGGGGCAAATGAATCGCCGCTTGTGCGGCCATTGCGGTACCCCATGCACCAGCCCCCAATACTGTCAATTTCATGATTGGTGACGGGTCCTATATTTAGTTAGGCAAAATAATTTTGCTTTCCTGAGTCGATTCAATACCATCACCTCCGGCAGACCCTTGAGCCTGCAATAAGCGCTGCTGATATAGGCTGTGGAAATTAATTTCACTCAGGTGAATCGGTTGAAATCCCGCGCGGCTCACGATGTCGGCCACATTGGAACGCAAATAGGGGAACAGAATAGTGGGGCAAGTTACGCCAAGCATAGGGTCAACCTGCTCTGGCGGTATCAGCACGAAGTGAAATATACCGGCTTGCTTTGCTTCAACCAAGAATAGAACCTTGCCATCGACGCGTGCGGTCAAGGTTGAAATCAAGGCCACCTCAAAAATGCCTTCAGCCAATGGATCGACGCTGACATCAATCTCTACCTGAATCTGCGGCTCTTCTTGCACCAACAAAATAGCTGGTGCATTGGGTTGCTCTAGCGATAGGTCCTTGAGGTATATCCGCTGAATATTAAAACTAGGCTCTACCGCTGTGCTGCCTCCATCTTGCTGGGATGCTGTTTGCTCACTCATAATGGACTCTCTCGTAAAAAATTAGGCTGGATCGGCCAACAGACCGTCTAACTTACCAGCGCGATCAAGGGCGGCTAGGTCGTCATAGCCACCAACATGATGATCGCCAATGTAAATTTGTGGGACGGTACGACGTCCGGTTCGCGCCATCATGGTCTCGCGCTGCGCAGGATCGGCATCAATCAGAATTTTTTCCAAATGCACCACGCCTTTTTTCTGCAGTAGCTTTTCGGCCATCACGCAGTAAGGGCACACCCGGGTACTGTACATAAGAACAGAACGCATAGCCTAGCCTTTTACCAGTGGCAAGCCAGCCGCTTTCCATGCCTGCACTCCGCCATCGAGGTTTTTTACCTCTGTAAATCCAGCAGACTGAAGTGCTTTAATCGGGCCGCGCGCAGCACCATTGCTTTTGCAAACCACAATCACAGGTAACTTTCGATCCAGTTTGAGCTTATCGATTCCAGAGGCAATTTGATCCTCCGCAATGCGCTTTGCATTGGGTAAGTGGCCCGCTTGAAAATCAGCCTCAAGGCGCACATCTAAAATTTGTGCCTTTTTGCGATTGATCCACGTGGTAGCCTCGGTTGGCGAGACTCCGCCCCCCATAATTAGCGTTGATAATGTAGGCAGAAACAGCGCTACGCCCGTAACCAATACCAGCGCAATAAGCGCCATATTTTCGATTTGCATTAAAAAGTTCATCTTTAGATTATAGAATGGCTCTATGAAACAACTTGTCCTTATCCGCCATGGCGAATCTGCTTGGAACCTGGAAAACCGGTTTACTGGCTGGGCCGATGTCGATTTAACCCAAAAAGGGATTAACCAGGCGATTGCGGCCGGTAAAAGCCTTAAAAGAGCAGGGTATGAATTTGATATTGCCTACACCTCGGTTTTGCGCCGTGCCATTCGCACGCTTTGGTATGTTCAAGATGAAATGGACTTGATGTGGATTCCAGTAGTCCATAGCTGGCGCTTGAATGAGCGCCATTACGGCGCCCTGACCGGTCTAAATAAGGCAGAAACCGCCGCCAAATACGGCGAGGATCAAGTGTATATCTGGCGTCGCTCCTTCGATATTTGCCCGCCTTTGCTGGATTTGGAGGATCAACGCAATAGCCATGGCGATCGTCGCTACGCCATGCTTGAACAGTGTGACATTCCATTGGGGGAGTGCCTGAAAGACACCATTGAGCGGGTGATGCCACTGTGGAACGAGTCGATTGCGCCAGCCCTCAAACTGGGAAAACGGGTCGTTTTGGTTGCGCATGGGAATAGTATCCGTTCCTTGATTCAATATTTGGATGGAACCTCCGAAACCGACATCATGGAAGTCAATGTGCCTAATGGCAGACCGCTCGTGTACGAGCTCGACGATAATTTACGGCCGAAACAGCATTTTTACCTAGACTAGAGCAAAATAAGGGTCATACTGAACTCAGTCCAAAAAGACAACATCATCCACATGCGCCAATTATTTAAAAGCCTTACCCTCGTCTCTGTCGGCCTCATCGCCGGTGTTGCCGCGACCATTCAATTCTCCGCCACCGCGCAGCAAGGAACAACAACGCTCCCATTGGATGAATTGCGCACTCTGTCCAATGTGTTTTCCCAGATCAAGCGGGAGTACGTTGAGCCAATCGAAGATAAGCAATTGTTGACGGATGCGGTTAAAGGCATGGTGAGCAGCCTTGATCCACACTCATCGTATTTAGATAAAAAAGACTTTTCAGAAATGCAAGAGCAGACCGCAGGTAAGTTTGCTGGTCTTGGAATTGAAATTACATCCGAAGATGGTTTAGTCAAAGTACTAAACCCTATTGAAGATAGTCCTGCGGCACGCGCTGGATTGCAAGCAGGCGACCTCATTACTCGACTTGACGACAAACCAGTACGCGGTATGTCGTTAGATAAAGCCGTGCGTACCATGCGCGGCAAACCAGGGACCAAGATCACGTTAACCGTCTTTAGAAAAAGTGAAGAACGTAGTTTTCCGGTGACGATTACCCGCGCTGAAATCAAAGTGCAATCAATCAAAGCAAAAATAGTAGATCAAGATATTGCCTGGGTTCGAATTACCAGCTTTCAGGAACGCACCGTTCCCGATTTGGCCAAAAAACTCACTGAGCTTGCAGAAAAAAATCCGAACCTTAAGGGTGTGATTTTGGATTTGCGAAATAACGGTGGCGGCTTACTGCAGGGGGCTGTCGGGGTTGCGGCG
>JBIPNO010000178.1:0-2871 GCA_044372775.1 Haloferula sp. | reverse complement strand
CTATTTGTTAATGAGCATTGACTCGCCATTAATGGAGACGCCCTCGAAGCCGAGCACACGCGGCCGCCCGGCAAAGCACTACCGCCGCGGCTGGGCCGACACACTGCACCCGCCGTTATTGCGACCACGCGATCGTTTAAAGGAAACCGAGTCCTGGTACGAAAACGTGTCGTTAAAGTCATTAATGAGCGACGAGTAAACACAGTGATGTCACGAATGAACGACGAGTAATCGCAGCGACTCAGTACTGATCGACGATTAATCGTTAATCGTTAATCGTTCATCGTTCATCGTTCATCGTTAAAGAGTCGATTACCAGTCCGTCTCGAGCAACTCGATGAACGACTGCTGGTAGTCCTGGTATTGATCCCATCGCTCGGCCAACCACACGTGGGCTTCGCGCTCGGTGAATCCGTTTGTGCGCATCGCCCAAGCCTTTAACACCAAGCCGGTGCGACTGTGGCCGCCATGACAATGCACGACCACGGTGCGACCTTCGGCTAATAACGCGTCGATGGCATCAACTGCGTCTCGCACGGCGCTAGCGGCATCGGCATTCGCCGGTTCGGTCTGGTCGATCAGGAACACTTCGCGTCGTGCGACATGCCCTTCGAAAACACCGAATGTTCGGCATAACGACACCACGCCCCACGACTTCGGCGCGTCCTGTGCGCCAAACAAATTCGCGGCGTGTACACCGGGCGCTACTTCGGTCGGGCCCGCCGACGGCTCGGGCGCTGTCGCCGCCACCGGACTACGACCCACAAGCGCACGGGCCAAATCCTGCAAGCCCGCATTATCGAATCGCCGCGAACCTTCGGGCGTTTCCAACTCGCCATTGATGTACGTCAACCATCGAGACGGAATGGCCTGCACGCTGTCTCGTGCGCCAGCAATTGCGCCGGCAACAGTCGCAACCGTGTCGGTGTCGCCGCCTAACTCGATGGCAGCAACCAACACATCTTCGAATCGATCGTTATGACGAACCGCCCACACCGCCTGGGCCAAACATGTCCACACCGAACCGTTGGAAGGATCATCGGCGTTGTTTGGTTCCCAAGACGCATCGAGCATGAGTGCGAAGCGTTCGCGCTCGTCAGCATCGACGTGGTCCAACACCTCGGGCAATGCGGCGATTGGGTCTTCACCCAACACCGCCCGACGAATGAGCGCCGCGCCAATCGCTGCGCCCCAGCCTGCAGCCGCATCAAAGTGTGTGAGTGCTGCTTGGGCTCGAGCAACGGTCATGAGCGTTGCTTCGTCGACGCCACTCCATGCCAACGCAATCGGCGTGACGCGCATGAGCGCACCATTGGCCGCGCTTCGATTGAGCGCAACGTGACCGTCATACGCAGCACCGGGCCAGTCGCGTCGTGACAACACCCGACCAGTGAGAATGCCGCAGTCCTTTGCTTTGCGTCGCCATGCGACGAACCGAATCCACACGTCGTCGGCATCGAATCCGCCACTGGCAAGAATCGATTGCGCAAGCGCGAGCGCCATTTGCGTGTCGTCGGTGAATTCACCAAGGCGCCAATTGAATGTTCCGCCGCCGCACATTTCGCCAGTGCCGCCAAGAACCGGTTTGGGGAAACGGGCTCGATAGGAACCGGCCGGAAGGAACTCGAACGGTGCACCGAGCGCATCGCCAACTGCGGAACCGCACAATGCGCCGATCACTCGTTGCACGGTGATCGAATCAAAACTGGGCGGATCGGGAAGAGCGATGAAGGCGGGAAGGCCTTCGGCAATGGTGCTGGGTCGTTCGGGTTCGTTCATGGGCGACTCCTCAGTCGGGGGATAGGAGCTGATCGAGCTCGGCAGGTTGAATGCCGGCACGGATCAAGCGATGGAGGTGAAACGCACGATGCGCGCGGAAATGTGCGCCCAAATGTGCGCCCAAATGTGCGCGCTGAATGAGAGCCGATCGTGATCGGCCCTCATTCAGCGCGTGTGCTGTGGACTTAGCCCGTGAATTTCGGTGCGGCGGGGGCGTCGGGACCAGTTGGTCCGGTACTCCCGCCGAGTTCAAGCGGAATGGTGAATGACTCCGGGAACAGGACCGGTTCACCTGGTGTGGGTGGTTCGGCTGTCAACAATCCGCCGGCACCGCCATTCCCACCATTTCCACCGACACCGCCATTTCCACCAGTGCCACCAATCGAATTGGTAGTGAACTGGACGCCTGTGTTGCCGGTGGATCCTGATGGACCGGTCGGGCCGGCCGGGCCTGTGGGTCCGGTATCGCCGATGTAGCCGAACATCCCTGTGGGTCCGTCTGGTCCGGTGTATCCGGTAGGTCCAGTGGGCCCGGTAGGTCCAGTGGCACCTTCAGGTCCGGTGGGTCCGTCTGGTCCAGTGGGACCCCACAAGCCGGTTGGGCCCGTGTCGCCATCGGGCCCAATGGGGCCGGTTGTTCCGTCTTGTCCGGTGGGTCCAACTATTCCGGTGCCGCCTGCGAAACCTGTCGGTCCATCAGGACCAGTCGAGCCCCTGGCTCCGGTGGGACCAGCAACACCGCTGGCTCCGGTGGGACCGGGCTGGCCGGTGCCACCGCGACTACCGGTGGGTCCGATCGGTCCGGTTGTGCCCGCAGGGCCGGGAGGAAGGTAGCGAGAATTCGGATCGGGATCTGCAGGCGCAGCGCCGGCGGGGCCAACTGCGCCGGTGTCGCCGGTGGGTCCTTCTGGTCCGGTGGGACCCCACGCGCCGGTGTATCCGGGATATCCGGTGTCGCCTTGTGCTCCGGTTGGTCCTTCTGGGCCGGTTGGTCCTTCTGGGCCGGTTGGTCCGGTTGAACCGTCTGGGCCGGTGGGACCCCACATGCCGGTGGGACCGTCGAAGCCCTTCGGGCCGGTTGGCCCCATTTCT
>JBIPNO010000200.1:0-2874 GCA_044372775.1 Haloferula sp. | reverse complement strand
GCATTTGTTCGGGCTAAAGATTTAGGTGTTCAAATCGATGGCCCTATTAATTTCTTAGAACTAAAAGAAAAGGCAGAAAAAATTCGGGTCGCTGTAACAAAATCGGCGAATATTCAAAGCGGGGCAACCAATCCTCGAATTTTACTAGTAGAAGCACCACGTGATTTTAAAGACCGAAGCAATCGGGTCATTGCAAAGAACCAGGTAGATGTGATTGTTTTTGCTCTCTCCACACACGAGATTCATGCGGGTCTACCGATGACAGCTGTTATGGCTGCCTCTGTTGCAGCTGGGATCAATGGCACAATTGTTGAAAAAGCATCTAGTTGGAAGGACCATAGTTCTCCAATTCGAGTTGGCCATCCCTCGGGCGTAGATCGGGCACGACCAGTTTCAGCCAGTGATAGGGGCTCAGCAGTCGAAATAGTTATAGATGCACGGCGCCTTATGTCAGGGCTTGTGCACGTAAATATCTGATTTGAAGTTTTTATCTCTTTTGCTGTGAATCATCCCGGCGAGTATTTTCCAATTCTAGGACTTTTTCAGCAGCTTCTAAAATCTCTAAAGCTTCTGCTTGAGGAATAACAACCACTCCATCTTCATCTCCAACAACAATGTCTCCTGGTGCACAAGCAACTCCACCAACAGCAATAGTCACACATAGCTTTCCTGGTCCAAACTTGTATGGACCTGCAGGAGTTAAGGCTCTAGCAAAAACAGGCATTTCTAGTTCAGCCAGCCCGCTTCCATCACGAGCTGCTCCGTCAATTACAATTCCAGCAATTCCAGCTCTTTTAGCTTTACCAGCCATGATGTCGCCAATGAGTGCGCGTGATTCATCTGCGCCGCCATTGACGATGATTACATCACCAGGTTTGGCAACTGCAAGTGCGCGATGGATAGCTAAATTATCGCCGGAGCGTGTCCACACAGTAAAGGCCGGACCTGCAACCTTTGCACCATTCCAAATTGGTGAGATTTTTGAATCCAAAACCCCTAGTCGATCCATAACATCGCCGATATTTGCTGCGGGCAGTTTGGCAAAGCGAGCAATAATGCTGGCATTAGGCCTAACAAATTCAGCAGCCTTTAAGTCTTCAGGTGTGGGTTCGGTATTGGTGTAGATGGCGGGTTCTTGAGCCATAGGAGGACCTCTCGTGGAAGATGGGCAGATGCGGTACGCGCGAGTATACAACTCAGGGACCTCATGACCTATAGAGGGTCACAACTATCTTCCTGGCCGACCTTGTGGCTTTAGTTAGCCAAGGCCCTCAATCATTCTTAGCGTAAATCACGCTCAGAGATGCTGTACACGGCTGTGTCCAATGGGATGGCGAAAATCAGAAATCCTATGTAGGCTCTGTATACAGTGCAATCAAAAATTCGTTAAGGAAGACCGTGAGGTAGTTATGCAATCTGCTTATGACGTCATAGTAGTTGGTGGAGGAAATGCAGGTTTTTGCGCCGCACTGGCTGCGCGCGAATCTGGGGCCAGCGTTCTAGTCCTAGAAAGAGCACCTTTCGGAGAGCATGGCGGTAACTCAACATATACCGCAGGTGCAATGCGCTTTGCTTATGAAGGTATCGATGACATTTTGGCGCTTGTTCCCGAGCTTAGCCAAGAGCAAATAGATAACACAGATTTTGGTAAGTACACCGAAAAAGATTTCTTTGATGATTTAGCCAGAGTAACTGACAATAGAACTGACCCAGATCTAGCCGACACATTAGTATCTAAAAGTTTTGAGACGTTGAAGTGGATGAGAGAAAATGGAGTTCGCTTCCTTCCTATTTATGGCCGACAAGCATTTAAAGTCGAAGGTAAGTTCACATTCTGGGGCGGTTTAACTCTAGAAACTTGGGGAGGCGGACCAGGTCTTGTAGAGGCACTTACAAAACAGGTTTTAGCTAAGGGAATCGATATCGCATACAGGGCCCGTG
Organism: Haloferula sp.; assembly: GCA_044372775.1. Classification (GTDB taxonomy): domain Bacteria; phylum Verrucomicrobiota; class Verrucomicrobiia; order Verrucomicrobiales; family Akkermansiaceae; genus Haloferula. The sequence continues at coordinate 933 of JBIPNO010000200.1, read as the reverse complement.
GTATTGAATTAATAATGGATGAGAGTCAGGTAAGTGGAGTAGTTGTAAAGCACGAAGGAAAAACAGTGAATGTGAAAGCTAAAGCTGTTGTACTAGCTGCAGGTGGTTTTGAAGCCAACTCCGAATGGCGTTCAAAGTACTTAGGTAAAGGTTATGAGCTTGCAAAGGTTCGCGGAAGTAAGTTCAACACTGGTGATGGCATCAAAATGGCTTTAGATGTTGGTGCGATGCCTTGGGGTAACTGGTCTGGTGCTCACGCAGTTGGCTGGGACATGAACGCTCCTGCTTTTGGAAATCTACAGGTAGGAGATGGATTCCAAAAGCATAGTTATCCATTCGGAATCATGGTCAATGCTAATGGTGAGCGTTTTGTAGATGAAGGTGCTGATTTTAGAAACTATACATATGCAAAGTATGGCCATGTCATTATGGATCAACCAAATCACTTTGCTTGGCAAATTTTTGACCAAAAAGTCACACACTTATTGCGTGATGAGTATCGAATCAAAGAAGTTACAAAGGTAACTGGAAAAACAATTGAAGAGTTGTCGAAAAAGTTAGATGGTGTCAATGCTGAAGCATTTGTTGAAACTGTGAAAACATACAATGCATCAATTAACAAGGACATTCCATTTAATCCAAATATAAAAGATGGTCGCAAAGCTGATCATTCACCAGTCCCAAAGAGCAATTGGGCAAATACGTTAGATGAAGGTCCTTTTGAGGCTTATGCAGTCACTTGTGGCATTACCTTCACATTCGGTGGTCTTCGAATCACAACCGATGCTCAAGTTATTGACTCTGAAGAAGAGATCATGCCGGGGTTATTTGCATGTGGAGAGTTAGTTGGAGGAATCTTCTACGGTAACTATCCAGGTGGTTCAGGGTTAACAAATGGTTCGGTCTATGGCCGAATCGCTGGAACTCAAGCTG
>JBIPNO010000189.1:0-11058 GCA_044372775.1 Haloferula sp. | reverse complement strand
AGCAGTTCGACGGCCTGGGTCTTAAACTCGGCGGTGTAGCGCTTGCGGTGCTTCTGGTTCATGGACATAGATTCTGGTGGGTGGTGGTCCAGAAATCCAGCTCACCTCACCATATTAGCAAGAGGTAATGGCAAGGGAGGCGTTTGTGCTATCCAGCATCCTGATAATCACAGAAGAATGACCATTCGGGAACAAGCTTCAATTCAGACGTTTCCTTTAGAATTCGAATTTGTTGGCGCTATGAATTCATGTTACAGGCAGGTCGGGAATGCGGTTCCTGTATTGTTCGGTCAATGCCTGGGAATGATGCTTCCAAAAAAACCTCTCATTAAATCTTCGAAATGAAAATTGTGTCCCTCTTTTCTGGTGCTGGCGGTATGGATCTTGGTCTTAAAATTTCTGGCCATGACATCATTTGGGCAAATGATGTTTTTGAGGATGCCGTAAAAACCTATGAGGCTAATTTAGGAAGGCATATCACGCAGGTGGATATTTGTGATGTAAAAAGCCAAGATATCCCAGAATGCGATGTTGTTGTTGGCGGGTTTCCCTGTCAGGGATTCTCTGTGGCTAACTGGGGCCGCACAGTCAGTGATCCACGGAATCAGCTATATCGAGAAATGGTGCGGGTGGTAAGAGACAAAAAGCCCCGTTTTTTTATATGTGAGAATGTCAAGGGTCTTGCAAGCCTTGGAGGCGGTCAAGTTCTTGCGAAAATAATTGAGGATTTTGAGGCGCTTGATTATAAAGTTAAATACAAGGTTGTGAACGCCGCAGATTATGGTGTTCCGCAGAGCCGGATGCGTCTCATTATTTTTGGAACCCACAAGGAAGAGAAAGCACACGTTGAATTTCCTCCAGTGCCAACTCATGCAAATCCTGCAATTGCGGAACAGGTAAATCTGCCGATGTGGAAAAGTGTTGGGGAGGCTTTGGCACATTTCCCAGAACCCTCTGCGATAGGTGAGGTCCCAAATCATCAATGTTCCAAGTATAAATTGCGTTTCAATGGACATCTTGGGCATCGCTTCATCGAGCCACAGAAACCAGCTCCCACTGTTACAGCCAGAGGTGATGACAAGGGCGGGGTTGTAGTTTTACATCATCCTAGCAACAAGCGGAGGATGACTGCACGGGAAATGGCCGCTGTTCAATCGTTCCCTGACAATTTCGTGTTCATTGGAACGAAGACGTCGGCATACCGCCAAATTGCCAACGCGGTTCCTGTATTACTAGGAAAGGCAATCGGTGATATGCTGGCTAAGGCGGATGATAAATTATCCCAAAAGAGGCAGAAAGGAATTAAGCGATGATACCCCAAAAACCATTTATTTCCTATAAGTGGAGATGGCTCAGTGTGGCACCGACAGAGAGCCTCTTAGATCCTCCAGTTTTACTCGGAGTCCTTCGTGTTCTAGCTAAACATGACGGTGAGGCGCCATCTCTCGAAGCTATTTCCAAGGAACTAGGAACTGTTCAGGCCGAAACTTTCTCTCCTGTAAATTTGGGCCGCACCGGCGAAAGAAATTTGATTCGGAACTCCGGTCAATATTGGAAAGGTTTGGGCTTAATTCAGCCCAAAAGGGGCCTGATAGCAATGACTCCCTTAGGTAGCATGGTGGCAAATAATGGCCTGACGCAGAGTGAGTTTGCGGCCATAATAGTGGAGCAAACAGTATTGCCAAATCCGTGGACTTATACGAATGAAGAAATTGATAAGTGGAAGGCTGTAAATCTGGAAATCCGGCCTCTTGCATTGATTCTCGAGATTATAAATTTAATCAAATTGGACTTGGACGCTGAAGGTGGTTTTCTCACTCCTGAAGAGCTTGTGAAGATCGTGATCCCACTTGCAGGTCAGAATACTTCTCCAGCAGTCATTGCAGAGTATGTTTTTAAATACCGCAACAATAAGGCGATTGTCTCTGGTTGGCCGGATTGCGCGCCAGAGGCAAATGATGAACGATTAGCCAGGGAGTTCTTGCTGTTTTTGGGCAACTTTGGATTTCTGAGGTCAGTTGCTGGCGTCGCAAGGTCTGAAGAAAAATATTTTCTCGCTCATGAATTTGATGTTCGTTGTCTTGCTAGGCAAGCAAACGCTTCGATTTTCACAACAAACCCTGAAGTTCAGAAACGCGTTATTGAAAGAATAGAACATTCTGATCTTCCTTCCGTCATCGAGCGCCAACGGGTTGCTATAAATATATTGAGCCGGCCTCAGCAGTCCAAGTTTAGAGATGATGTTTTAAAGGCCTATGCATGTAGGTGTTTGCTTTCTGACGAGGCCATCCCTTCTGTCCTTGAGGCAGCGCACATCGTTCCGGTCAAAAATAACGGGGCGGATCTAATAGATAATGGCTTTTGTCTGCGGGTTGATATCCATCGTCTCTATGACGCTGGAAATATAAAAATAGACCATATCGGAAATGTTGAATTAATAGGGGCGGCCCGAGCTAGCTTGAATTATTCCAGGATCCATAAAAAAATCACTGTCCCCGAATTTGTAAAGCCTGCTAACTTGCAATGGCGATACAAATATCTTTGAGGAAGTAATGGCGCATTGAAATTCGAGATCCCAACCTGGTAGGCCGCAACGATCGGGACGACTGGATTTTCTGGAATTTTCCCGCGTGCACCTTCTCTCCAGCTCCGCCAGCACGTCTGCCACCCGGAACTTCACCGCGATTCCCAGCTTGAAATAGCAGTTCCATGCCGGACTGAGGCGATGAGTGCCCACTGATGGCCGACAAAATCCCTTCCCACTCGCTTGAAAATTTGGTCAGATCCAATGCGTTCCTGGGCTAACTGGGAAAGTTCGGAGATTTTCTACCAATCTACCTATGTTCAAGCTGCGATTCATTCACCTCGGAGAGGACGATGAGGTCATGATTCTTGATCCCGGTGAGGGACCATCGTTGCTGGTGGCTCTTGCTGAGCTGGATCGCCAGATCTGTTTGAACTGTGGTCCCCACTTTTCACTTTGGAACGATCCGGCATTTGATCTGAACGATTTCCGATCGGTCATGACGACCGTGAATGCCTGCTACTCTCGGAACGACCCCGAGAGCTCGGACGACGATTTCGAAATCATTCTCGAGGAGATGTGAATGGGCTCTACCCGCCTCGGAATGGACGGACGTCGAAGGCGTCGCGGGCACTTGGCTTTGATGTGATGGTGCATTGATCGCATGGGGGGGGCTGGAGACCGGAATGCCGCAGATCTAACCGATCCGCCTCCGCTCCAGCTCCGCCAAGACGTCTGCCGCCCGAAAACGCGCCGGCTTCCCGATCTTGAAGCATGGGAGGATACCGGGCATGCGCCAGGAGTAGAGTTGCCGGCGGCTGATCAAGTTCAGTCATCGTCGCCAGATAATGACCGCGCCGGTGGACGATGGGGTGGACTGCGCCCGGAAGCTGCTTGTGGACGGGGCGCGCGCCGAGGTAGTAGATGCATTCGGATGGTCGCACTCGGAATCAGCGATTGCTGACGGGAGTTTCACCGTCAAAGGGCAGATTGAAGTAGTGGAACACGTCTCGGGTGCGGTGATAGATATCCAACTCGCTCATCCCGGCACGCTCCATCATGGCGTTGAGCGGACCGAAGTTGCTGGCGATGAAGGCAAAAAGGTCTTTAGGGTCGTATTCCACCGCTGCCTTGGGTTCTCCCAATCGTTTGAAGCCCTTGAGGTTGGGCAGCAGGCAGAGGGTCATCATCTGGAGTGTCTCGGTGTGGAGGTCGCAGAAGAAGAACCAGTAGGGCCAGACCTGGTGGAAGTGCTGGTAGAACTTCCGGATCTCCGGGATGCCGTAGAGCTCGGAGGGGTCGTCGTTCCAGCCGTCGACGAGGAACTGGAAGCTGCCCATCATGGCCGCCAAGGCCGGCCCTTCCGGCAGTTCGCCGGGGCCAAAGGTCTTGAGGAAATGGGAAAGCTTGTGCTGGCGCACCTGCTCCTTGTTGAACATGACGACGATTGCGTTTCGGTCGGGTGGCATGGCGTTTCAGTTCAGAGCTGGATCGAAGCCTTGGTGGACGATGTTCATTCCGAGGGCCGGCAACGCGTTCGCCTGATTGGCGAGGTGATCGAGGCCGTTGAGGTTGTCCTTCCATCGACTGCGCTTCATGCGCGAGAGCTAGCAAAGGGCGCAAATTTGACCAGCGAATCCGGGTGGCCCGCGCTTGCCTGGACCTTGCGTGACTGCCAGCCTCCGGGGCCAGTCTTCCGCCGGCCGGTATCGATCTTTCTCCGCCTTTCCTCAATGCCCCTCAATCCAGCTACCCAACAACTGATCCGAAAAGTCGAAGAGCTTTCCGGTAAGCCGGTGCACGTGAAAGAGGATCCGAATTTGGAGGTGATGGCTACCGTCCGCCCGGCGCGCGTGGTGGCCCCGGCTCATTTCCTTAGCTATCGGCCCGGGACCAAAGCGGTCGACTATCTGGTCGCCCACCAACTCGGGTTCCTGGTCCGCCTGTATTCATGTCCGCAAGAGGAGCGGCTTGAGGTGGTCGCCCTGCCTCACGAGCAGCAGGTGGGGATCGCGGCGATGGGCTTGGCCGGCTCCAGGCCGGAGGTCGCGAGGGGCATGATTGCAAGCATCACGCAGCAGATGAGGGCCTATCCGGTCGGTATCCGCGTCGATGAATGGATCTGGCACCAGCGCCCTGAACTCCGCGAGCAGCAGGAGCATTCAGTGCGCTCGCAGCTCGCCGAGAACCTGCGGACGCTGGCTCCGGAAATCCGCCAGAAGTTTCCCAAGCCATTGGTCGACGCCAATACCGTGATGAATGCGGCCTACGCGGAGTTCTGGGGCGGCATGCTTGGCGACAAGCGCTTTGCCATCCCGTTCAAGGCGCTGGGCTACGGGACCAAGGCTGCCGAGTTGCTGGCGGTGCTGCGCGAGGTGTCCGATGAACCGACCGCGGATCGCACCGTCATCGAGCGCTGGGCCGAGCTGATCGGCCTGAAAGGGTCTTTCCATTTTTCACCCCTGTCACTGATCTGATGTCCGAAGCCCCTCAAGAGGTCCAAATCGCTCTCGCGGAATTCGACCGCGACCAACTGCCGCCCTCCCAGCGTGATCTCAGCGGCGAGGCCTACCGCGAGGCGGTGCGAGACCACCTTGCCGGCCAGTTCGCCGGCGAGGGCGGTGCAGCGCAGATCGTGGTCACCGAGGACAGGATCATCCTCCGCTGGACCGATTCGACGGAAGGCCAGTCACTGGAAAGCCTGGGCGTAGAGCAGCTCAAGGCAGGCAACTGGGAAAAGGGCGTGGCGACCTTGCGCATCGCCCTGGAGCGTGATCCGGGCAGCCATGAGGCGCTCTTCAACCTGGGCATGGCGCTCAGCGAACGCGGCGAGATGCAGGAGGCCGTGGAGGTGCTCGAAGCGCTCCTCGCCCGCTATCCCGGCCACGCGCCCGGGTGGGTGGCGCTCGGGGTCGCGCAGGCAAGGATGAAGCTCGACGATGCCGCGACTGTATCCCTTCTCAAGGCGGTGGAATTGGCTCCTGAAGACGGCCACGCCCGGAAGAATCTCGGCGCGCTACTGGGTCGTACCGGGCAACTTGCGGCCGCCATCGAGCATTTGAAGCACGCGGTGGTGATTTTGCCCGTCGACCCGCAGGCATGGCTCAATCTGGCCATGGCGCTGGAGGAAGCCGGTGACTCGTCCGAGGCCGACAATGCCTATCGGCAGGTGATGAAAATCGACCCGACCGGCGAGATGGGCAAGCTGGCCGAGGAGGGCCGGACCCGGATAGCCGCCGCGAGCTTCCGCAAACGGGGTGGGGGCTACCGGGCGGACGCCATGGCTTATTGCCTCGGGGCCTTGCAGCGCTTCAAAGGCATGCCGCGAGCCGAGGTGCAGAAGATCGCCTTCGAAATCGCGTTGCTTGGCAGCCGGGGCCTCGATGTGAACAGCCCGGCCGAGCAATACACGTTGCAATCGATCCCAGGGACTTTTTCCGGCCTGCACCTGCTGTGCATCCAATACGTCGGCTTTCAGATCCTCAATCCATCGCTCGATCTCGGCTTTGATCTTTCGGCCGAGTATCAGGCGGCCTTGCAACTGCACCAGGGCTAGGGGCTGGCGTCCTCGGTTCGCCGCCGGCGCGCTCCCTCTGGGCTGATCCGATCCTGATTCGTCTGGCGGGAAGGGCAGGGGAGCTTGGACGGCTTTCCCGGCTCGATGGCTCAAGACGGGGAAGCCGGCTCACCCCATCCTCATCCGCTCGATCGCAGTGGCCACATCCGCCACCCGGAAACGGACCGCCTTGCCCAGCTTGAAATAGGGGATCAGCCCGGCCATGCGCCAGTTGTAGAGCTGGCGGCGGCAGATCTTGAGGTGGGCGGCGAGGTCCTGTTCGGTCATGAGGTCGAGTTCGGCGCGCGGCGAAGTGGGGTGCGGGTCCATGCCCGATACTGCCTTGTCAACGGGGCTCTCGAAGTTGCCTTGGATTCTTGTAACTCATTGGCGATAGGTGACAAATGGTGACAAAATACCTTCCCGTTGTTGCCCCAACTTGCTCCCATAAGGATTGCCCTCAATTGGAAAAACTGGGCACATCCAAGCACTTATGAGAATGCAACAGAATGATAACCAACGGATTAGACATACTTTTAACCAATTGGTCCTGGGTTCGAGTCCCAGTCCTCGTACTTCTCTCAATCGCCTTACCTTCAACGGTTTGTGCGTCGGGAAGTCGCCCGAAATTGACACCAAATCCTGTGCATGAAGGCAGGTGGTGACAAAATGGTGACAAACGGCGGATCGGAAGTTGCAAGCTCCACAAATCCAGCGGGTTCTGAGGACGGAAAATCTGTTAGAGTCGCGAAGGGCCGCAAATCCGGCAAATCCCGCAAGCCCGGTCCGCTTGCCACCGTGAAGTTCGGCTCGGCCAGCGTGCCGGTCTATCGCTCGGAATCGAGGGGTCGCGTCCGCTTCATGGTCTGCTCCTACCGGGACGGCAAACGCCTGCGCAAGATCTTCAATTCCCTCGACCAGGCGAAGAAGGAGGCCCTGTTCGTGGCGCAGCGAATCCAGTCGGGCATGCAGCACGTGACCGACCTCAAGCCGCACGAGCGGGACAACTACAAAACAGCGGTCGAGCTCCTCGACTCGCTCGGTATCCCGCTGGTCGCCGCGGTGGAAGACTACGTGCAGGCCCGCAAGTTGGCCGAGAGCGAGTCCCTCACCTCGATGGCCAATGACTACCGCCGGGTGTTCAAGCCGCTCACCCGCCGCGCCACGGTGCCGGAACTGGTCGCGGAACTGCTCGCTGCCAAGAAGCAGGACGGGGCAAGCAAGGCCTACATTGCCAACCTCAAGACGGTGCTGACCCGCTTCGGTGTGGCGTTTCCCGGAGAAATCCTCGGCATCAGTTCGTCGGAGATCGACGGCTGGCTGCGCGGCCTGAATCTCGCGCCCAAGTCCCGCAGCGGCATGCTGATCTGCGTCAAGGTGCTGTTCTCCTTCGCCCGCTCAAGGAACTGCCTGCCCGCCGAGCAAATGACGGCGGCCGAGCAGATCAAGAAGATGAAGGTCAAGAACGACGAGGACATCTCGACCTTCACCCCGGCGGAGATGCGGAAGATCCTCCACGCCGCCCCGCCGCACATCGTCCCGATCCTTGCCATCGGCGCGTTCACCGGGATCCGCATGGCCGAGTTGAACCGGATGAGCTGGTCGGCCTTCGATCTGGAACGGGGCATCATCGAGCTGCGGGCCGGTCAGGCGAAAACCGCCGCCCGCCGGCTCATCCCGATCACCGACAACCTGCGGGCCTGGATCGAACCGCTGCCGCGCTCGGGCAAGGTAGTCCGGACGGAACTGCTGCACCGCGAAGTCACCGCGCTCGTCCGTGCCCTGAAGATGGAATGGCCGCGCAACGTGCTGCGGCACTCCTTCATCACCTACCGGGTTGCCAAGGTGAAGAGCGCCGACCAGGTGGCCCTCGAAGCGGGCAACTCGCCGTCGGTCATCTTCAAGAACTACCGCGAGCTGGCCACCGAAGAGCAGGCGGACGAGTGGTTCGGCATCCTGCCCAAGGAGGGTCAGTGGGGAAACACCTACCAGTGGGACAACCGCGCCAGGATTGTCACGCTGCTCGGCCAGGCGGAATCGTGAGCCCCCCGTTCAATCCGCGCGCCAACGAGGCCGGTGCGACGCGGAATGGTTTTGTGAGGGGTCGGAATACCGGCATCCCCTGTGCGGGCGGCACGTGCTCCTACGCGGTTCCAAGCGCTCAATTCGAGGCAGGGGAGGGCAGGGGAATCACCGCACGCTGGATCCTGCGGGAAAAAACTTTCCGGAATCGAGACCCTACGCCCGCGGTTGTCCTATCCCCCGGGCTAACTCCGGAGCGTTCCGCCCCGTCATGACCGCAATTGATGACCTATCCAACTTCTCCTCCCACCAATGCCCGCGCCCTTCCCGCATCTCGCCCCGCGCAGAGCTGTGGTTGGATCGCCCCGATCGTCAGCCAACCGGAACGGCTCGTGGCGTCGCGGCCATCAACGCCCGCGCTTCTTGGCCGCTTTGACGGGCGGGGCCTCCGCTCGCCCGGACGGGGCGCTCCGCTTGACCGGCTTCTTCGCCGCCTTGTCTACCGCCGTGTCACCGAGTTCGAGCGGCAGGACCAGCCGGCCCTCGTTCCGCTCCACGTGATTGCCCAGCGCCCGCAGCGCCCAGCGTATGATCGTCGCGGAGCTGACCTGGTAGCGCTCGGCGAGACTGCCGAGCTCCTGCATCTCTCCCTCATCGAAACGAACCGTGATTCCTTGTTTCTCGGTAGCCATATTAAACTACTATGAAAACCCCCGATCCGGTTGGCAATAATCTTCTTGCGAGCGGTGCGAGGCGGTGCAAGACGATGCGCGTGCATTCGATCCGAGTTGAACTGGAGGGTGAAGAGATCGCGATCCTGAAGTGGGTTCGCGCCTTCGGCTTTTCCAGCAATGCCGACTCGAGGGCCGCATTCGCAAAACCGTGCTCGCAACCGTCTCGCGGGGCCGCATCCAGGTCTCGATCAATCTGGATCGCGCCCAAGGCACCGCCGCCACCATCCAGTTGGATGCCGCGCTGGCCCGCGCGTTTCACAACGCCTTCATCGACCTCGGAAAAACCGTCGGTCATGCGCTGCTGCCCACCGCCTCCGATTACCTCCGCCAGCCGGGCATCATCATGTTAGGAAACGGCGAGATCGATTCCGAACATGCCTGGCTGGCCATCGAACCCGCGCTCAAAGACGCGCTCGCAGCGCTTGCCTCCATGCGCGAATCCGAAGGCCGCCATCTCAAGGAGGACTTCCTCACCCGCATTGACACCTTGCTTTCCTTCACCGCAAAAATCGCCGACGACGCGCCCGGCCGGCCGGTCCGCCAGCGGGAATTGTTAGCCAAACGCCTGCGCGAAGCCGGCCTCGACCTCGATCCCGCGGACGAGCGCGTGGCCAAGGAACTCGCGCTCTTCGCCGACCGCTGCGACGTCTCGGAGGAGCTAACACGCCTCGACTCCCACTTCGCGAAATTCCGCGAATACCTCGGTGCCGCCGAAGCCCCGGGCCGGGCGCTCGATTTCCTCTGTCAGGAAATGTTCCGCGAATTCAACACCATCGGCTCCAAAGCCAACGACGCCGGCATCGCCCAGACCATCGTCGAAGCAAAGACGGAGCTGGAGAAAATCCGCGAGCAGGTGCAGAACGTGGAGTGATTCCGCGCGGTCGGTCGCATCGATAGGGTCTCGATAGTCGATAGGGTCAGCCCCGACTAACAAGCAATACTGCGAGACTCAGCGCGACTCGATCCGGAAAAACGCCGCGTTGTCCGGCGAGGCGAACTGGAACTCCATCTCGCCGTTGCTGTTGATCACCGCGTCCCCCGCCGAGAAAGGCATATCGCTGAAGTTGACTAGATCCGTGCTCTTTTTCGCCTTGATCGTCAGCTTAAATTTGTTGCTCACCGTGTCCCGCGTCAGCAGCGGTGTGCCCACGTTCAGCGCCTGCACCTGCGAGAGGTTGTAGAGGCCGTAAGTGTTCGGAGCGCTGGTCACGTCAGTTTGCCCAAGCGCCCGCTGCTGGCTGTCCCGGCTGGCCAATTGCGCATCGCTTAAGTAGCGAAGGATGATGGTCGTCAGGCCGCCATAGCTCGCGCCCCAGCCCGTCGCCGCAGATGGATACGACGCCGAGGCCGTCACCCCGTAAAAAACCTCATCCCCCAGTTCGGGCGCGTTGCCAATGAAGGTGATGTTCGTCAGGCCGCTGCAGTCATAAAACGCATAATCCCCGATGCTCGTCACGCCGTTTCCAATCGTCACGCTCGTCAGGCCGCTGCACTCCTCGAATGCCCCATCCCCGATGCTCGTCACGCTGTTGGGGATCGTCACGCTCGTCAGGCCGCTGCAGTTATAAAACGCCATATACCCGATGCTCGTCACGCTGTTGCCAATCGTCACGCTCGTCAGGCCGCTGCACTCCTCGAATACCCCATCCCCGAGGCTCGTCACGCTGTTGGGGATCGTCACGCTCGTCAGGCCGCTGCAGTCATAAAACGCATAATCCCCGATGCTCGTCACGCTTGTGGGGATCGTCACACTCGTCAGTTTGCGGCAAGACTCGAACGCCCCATCCTCGATGATGGTCACGCTTTCGGGGATCGTGATGCTGCCGGATTTTCCCGCTCCGCATTTAATTAATGTCGTTTGATTTTTATTATACAAGACCCCACCCGCACTCGTGTAGGCCGGATTGTTTGGGTCGACTTCGATATTGGTCAGGCCGCTGCACTCATAGAATTGACTCCCGATGCTCGTCAAGCCGCTGCCTATCGTCACATTAGTCAGGCTGCTGCAATTCGAGAACACATAATCCCCGATGCTCGTCACGCTGTTGGGGATCGTCACGCTCGTCAGGCCGCTGCAGCCCCTGAATGCAGTTTCGCCGATGGTCGTCACACCGCTGCCAATCGTCACACTCGTCAGGCCGCTGCAATTCGTGAACGCATAATACCCGATGCTCGTCACGCTGTTGGGGATCGTCACGCTCGTCAGGCCGCTGCAATTCCCG
>JBIPNO010000147.1:0-2893 GCA_044372775.1 Haloferula sp. | reverse complement strand
ACCGTTGGCACCAAGGTCGCTTTCATCAACATCAGCCAACCAAACAATTGTGTCGGCACCCGCTTCAGCCGATCGCAACACGGGCTTGGTGATCGAATGGAAACGAGGAAGCGACTTCACAACACCAGGTGTATCAACCCAACCCGGGTGCATCGCCTGAAAAATCACACCCGAGCCAGACCGCCGAGCCCATTCAACGTTCAGTTCGACCTGTGCTCGCTTTGCCCGCGCATAGGCGCGCACACCGTTGTATGAGTCCGGACCAGCGAGGAGTTTGTCAACGTCGAGCTTCTCGGGATACATGCCACCAGAAGCGACAGTGATGACACGACCACTCGACTCCCCCGCCTCGAGCAGCGGGAGAAGCAGCGAAGTAAGAAGAAACGGCCCGAGAACCTGCGAGGCCACCGTCATCTCGAAACCTTGAGGTGAGACTGTGTACGCAGCCGAAAGTGCTCCCGCATTGTGGATGAGCGCATCGAGATGCTGGTGGGCGCCGGCAATCTCTGCGGCGATCGAACGCACAGCATCGAGATCACCCATATCGGCGATGCTCGTGTGCACGTCGAAACCTTGACGACTCAGGAGTTCCGCCGTGGACGCAGTCCGGCTCGGGTCACGACCCACGAGATGCAGCGTCGCCCCGAGTTCACCGAACCGAGTCGCCGCAGCCAAACCGATTCCGGAGGTAAAACCGGTAAGGACGACGACACGACCATCCATCGGCACTGGAACTTGGTTGTCCCATCCCTCGAGGTGACGTCGGGCCGAATAGCCGAGACCGCTCCAGCTTGGGGCGATTACCGCCTCCATCAACGCGTCACTGAACGAAGCAAATGAGCGTTCAAGGCGGGGGTCCATAGGAGCCTGATCCTATGAGCGCCCGGACTTCTGATGAGCATCGGGCGAGACAACTCACCGAATCAGCGAGCTTGAAGGCGCGCGGTCGCGTCAATCTCCGTTGTGCCTCTTCAGCCCGCCACCCTCTCGTTTCGGGGTGAAGAAAGAGTCATTATCGAATCAGAGAATCTTCTCAATTTTGACGAGGGCGCCGACCGAAGCCGACGCCCTCCATTTTCTCAGGGGTCCAAACCATTCATCAAGAAATCGGATACCACTTTGCGTCAACCGGAACCCAGCACTGGATGTCCACCGGACAGTTGTTGTAGGTCCCGTTCGCATTCTTTGCCGTACCGGTGGGAGCCGCAGTCAACTTGTCAGCATGGACGTAAAGGGCCAGATATGTCTTGCCCGGCTCTTGGGAACCCTTGCCATCGGAACCCAGCGCGTAGGGCAGGTCACCAAGGCTACGAACGGCCTTCATGAAGCTCTCGCGGGTCAGGTTCTTTCCTGCCTTTTCCAGACCCTTCTTGATGACGTCTGCGAACATGCATTCATTCGGCGGATAGTCGGAGCTCACCTTCATGCCGTCAGGAAGTGTTCGGGTTTCACCTGAAGGAATACCGGGGTAGGACTTTGCTCCTGTGAAATCATTGACGACGAGTGCGTCGAAGGTTGCTCGACACTGCTTTTCGAAGTCAGTCTCAGGACGCAATTTTCCGTCAGACGTGGTTGAGTCGCCATCAGAGGTGAAGCAGACGCTCCCGACAGCTGATGCCTTCAGACTCTTACCGCCGTAGGCCGAGCACATCGAAGAAGCAACATCGAGAATTGAAAAGTTCCACTTGTTGCCAGCGACGTTGTCCCAGAATCCACCAGAAGCAGTGAACTGAAGAGCACTAACCACATCGGTCACATTCGCTGCCTTGAACGTATTGACAGCAGCTGCCGATTCAGTGTTCTGAATTCCTGGATCACCCTGAAGGCTATTGACCTGAGCAACAGTGACCTTGTTGCCGTTTGCCTCAAGTGCGGCCTTTGCGGTTGCAGTCGCGGCGATGTGCTCTGGTCCGTTTCCAGACAAGATTCCAACAACCGCCGTCTTGGTAATTCGACCTGAATCGATTGCTGCCTTGATGCCTGCTGCAGCGTTGGTTTCCACTGGCGCCTTTGTCGAGGTCAACCACCCAGTGTCGTGAGCGGACTGAGGTGCCACGTCTCCGAAGAAGGACGGGACGCCTGCAGCGACGATGCACTCGATGTACTTCGCGCCGAGACCATTCGCGTTGATGAAGGCGAACAACTCGTTGTTGATGGTGGCGTCGTCACAGACTTTCTGACCGGTTGCGGGCTTCACCGGATCCCATGTCAACATAACTCCTTCGACCTTGCGGCCGTTAATGCCGCCAGCGGCATTCCACGCATCGAAGTATGAGGTGAGTCGCTTTGAAAGGTTTTGGGTTGTCAACGCCGGGGCAAGAGCCATACCAGCTGCACGAAGTCCGTCGAGATCGGAAACCCCAATACCGATCTTGATCGTGGTGTCAGTGACGCCGGTGGTGTTACCACCGCCCGAAGATTCGCTGTCACTGCTTGAGCCGCATGCAGCGGCTCCTGCCGTGAGCAACATCGCACACGCGATGGCACCCAACATTCGCACTGTCGAAGATCGTCTCATTTGCACCCCTTGAATTGGATTTCGGATTAACTGCCGATGCGCCTCGATGGAACTCAAGGCCCCGCTGCGCCAGCCCTCTTGAAGAGAACGGCCCTTCATCCCCAGAAGGAGTGTCATTTGTCACACTACGCCGAGAGATGGAAATCTGCAACGGTGTTCCAAAAATTGAGGGACCAGCACCGCGACTATTTGGAACATCGTTGCGGATACAAACGAAAGCCCCTATCGTCCGGCGATGGCCCCAAAAAAGATGCAGCTGCCCGCCAAGAACCCATTTCTCGCCGACAGCGAAAGCTCAATGGCCCACAATGACCCCGCCCAGCAAGACACTGTTGGCATCGTTGGCCCTGTGGGTCCGACCAGCGCTGTTTCCGA
>JBIPNO010000170.1:0-2902 GCA_044372775.1 Haloferula sp. | reverse complement strand
TGAGGGCAGGAGGAAGGATGTCGGAACGGGGGCACTCCTGCCCTCACCGGCATCCAGATCCCACCTGATCCCAAGATGAAACCGCAAGATCCCCAAGCCGAAGCCATCACCTTCGGCGTTGAACTCGAAACCACCATCCCCGCCACCAGCGGAGTCGTCATCGGTGGCTACCACAATGGCTCCTACGTCCGCGCGGGCGTGGCCACCACCACCGGCCTGCCGCTCCACGCCCCCGGCTTCAACGGCAACTACTGGAAGGCCGAACGCGACGCGTCGATCCGCGCCAATCCGGGCCGAATGGCCTGCGAATTTGTCTCACCCATCCTCCAAGGCGGCGACGGGGTGGCCCACCTGCTCCAATTCCTCGAATGGGCGCGGGCCATCGGCGCGAACGTCAACGGGTCCTGCGGCTGCCACATCACGGTGGGCGTCAAGTCGATCATCGGAACGGACGATCCCCAAGCGATGAGCGAATACGCCCGCAAGCTCGCCCACATCGCACGCTGGCACGCCATGAGCCTCTACGGTCAGACGGGCACCGGACGCCACCTGAACCGCTACAGCCACACGCTGGGCGACGACGTGGGAACATTGGTCCGCCAGATGGAACGCCGCACGGACCCGAGCCTCAAGTCGGTGGCTGCCCGCCAATGCGGACGCGGGATGATCAACTTCCAGAAGCTCTTCTCCCACGGGGTGATCGAATTCCGGGTCTTCGCCGGCACGCTCAACCGGCACAAGCTGCTCCACCACCTCGCCACGGTGCTCGGGCTTTGCCGGCGGGCCGCCGAGGTCGAATGCCTCGGGTCCTTCGCCAAGAACAAATCGCAAGCGAAGCGCACGGCCACCGCCAAGGACGCGCTGCGCTTCCTCTGGGATTACCTCGGATGGACCGGCGGCAAACGCGACGTCGCGCTGGGTCTGGTCGGCCCCTTGCACTCCGAGTTCAAGACCTACCGGAAAGTCGCCGAGCGGATGTGCCGCCGCTTCGATAGCCGCTTCCCCTTCGCCAATCTCTAACAGAACGACGCGATGTGTGTGATCCTTGTATGCCCTGAGAACGTGCGCCCTGATCGCGCGACCCTTGATGCCTGTCATGAGGCCAACCCGCACGGTGCCGGCGTGGCATGGCGGGAAGACGGCGAAGTCCGCTGGATGAAAGGGCTCGAACCCTCTGAACTCGAAGCCCTGATCGCCCGGCTCCCCGGCGAGATCGTGATCCACTTCCGCTGGGCGAGCGTGGGGGAGGTGACTCCGAAGTTGTGCCACCCGTTTCCGGTGAGTGCGAAGGCGACCACCCGGCTGACCGGTCACGCCCGCGCCGTGCTTTTCCACAACGGCACGTGGAGCGGTTGGCGCGAAACCCTGCGGAGGATGCCGAAGCACCGGATGCCCGACGGCCTGCTCTCCGACACGCGGGTGGCCTCGTCCATGGTCGACCTCTGCGGGATGGACGTCCTCGACCGGCTGCCCGGCCGCTGGGTGCTCTTCGAGCGCGACTTCACCGAGCTTTATGGCGACTGGCGCGAGTGGCGGGGGATGCGCGCGAGCAACCTCGGGTTCCTCCACGAACTGCGCGGCCACGGCGGCTGCACGGGCTATTCCCAGCCCTTCCTACCTCTTTCCGACGAGTGCGGCACCCCGGACTTCTGATCCACCCGCCCTCGTCCTTCCAACGCGAAACCACGACCCCAAACCACGATCCCATGACCCTGAAGAAATGCCATGTCCAAGTCGGAGCGCCGGTGAACCGGAGCTTCCACCCCGCCTTTGAAATCGACGCCCACGCCCTGCTGTGGGCCAGCGCCAAAGGACGGAACTTCATCCCCGCCACCGCGACGATCGGTCGCAAGGCCTACTGCAACGACCCTCTGCGCCAGGAGCCGCTGCCGGATGCCCGCAAGTATCCGGTGCTCATCGAGCGGATCGGCTACTGGGAGACGGTGCTGGAACTCGACGACCCGCAGGTGGTCCTCGGAGCCGCGGTGGTGGCCGCGCTCAACAGCTTCCACGACCTGCTCGGCGACAGCCCGCTGGCCGCGGATCCGGCGAAGTTCGTCACCACCATCACCGATGCCGCCCGCGAGTGGGCGGAGGAGTGCTTCAACGCATGAACCCTGAACCCACCATGAAAACCGTGATCCAGATCAATGACACCCGGAGCTGCAACGGAATGCCGCTCGCCCTGCCACGCCACGAAGGCACCGAGGGCATCCGCCTGCTCACCGAGCAGCAAGTGGCGGAGCTCCTGATGGTCTGCCGCCGCCAACTCTACAACTGGCGGAAGAGCGGCCTGATTCCCTACATCAAGCTCGGCAAAGCTGTGCGCTTCCGCCTCGTCGATGTGGAGGCCGCCCTCGCCAAGTTCACCATCCAGAACGAACCCACGCCATGAACCGCACCTACAAACTGATCGCCAGCCGGGGGACCGAAGTGATCTTCGACGACCGCATCGATGCGCCGACTCCCCGCGCTGCCCGGCACGAACTCAAGAACCGCCTCGGGCTCACCAGCCTGAGCGGCATCGTCTATTCCATCACCGAGATCCCGGTGGACCTGATCCGCCAGATCGTGGACGCCCGGGTGGCCGAGCTGGCCGGCGGGGCGCCGATGCAAACTCCGGTGCCTCCCGATGTGGAGGCCATGGTGATGGAGCGCCTCCAGCCGATCCTGCGCCGACTGGCAGCCTTGGAACGAACGCCTGATGAACCGGAACGTCCTGCCCGCTTCGACCCGCTCGCGATGCTGCCGGATTCCCCAGGCGAAGCGACCGAACTGGCCGAGCCGGACTGGTCCCTCGTGAAGCGCCACTTCCGCCGCTACCGGGATCCGGCCAAGACGGCCGCGAAATACGGCATCAACGTCCGCGACCTGAACGCCCGCTCCAGAAGGGAGGGCTGGG
>JBIPNO010000171.1:0-2902 GCA_044372775.1 Haloferula sp. | reverse complement strand
TTAACAAATAATTATTTTAAAAACAGTTTTAATAACTTAGCAAGAATAAATAATAAAAATAATAATATTTTTTCAATAAGTAATGAACAAGTAAATGCGGCAACTTATATACAGTTCAAAGATATAAGTGTTGGTGATGATATTAAAATTTTAAACAGATCCTTTTTAGAATATAACTTGATAAGTAAAGATTCAGACAATGGTTATGATTTTAGATATAATTACAAGAAATATTTTTTTGTATCTAATAATTTAAATTTATTATTAAACTATGGTTCTTTAAATTTAACAAATAAATTTTTTGAATATTCTAATTCTGATTTTGGTTATAAGTATTCTAATATGGGTTATAGTATATTAAATTTTTATAGTTTAAAAATTGGTAGTTTGGTTACAACTACTGGTGCAAGTGATTTTACTAATGTAGATTGTATTTATATTTATCATGATCCTATTAATGATCCTGATCCACAATTTAGATATCCTAATAATAATATTGAAATTAAACCAGATAATGAAATTGATACATTATCAAAAGCAATTGAACAATATCGTGGAACTGGTGCACGTACATCATCTACAAATGCTGCTTTTATTCCAGCACAAAATGGTAGTAATTTATCACGTAAAATGATACAAGGCATTATTGGATTAAATAATATTCCAAAATTATTATCTATTAAACCATACGATCCAAATTTTATAAATGGTAGAGGATTCATTAATCAATATCAAATAACCGATGAATGTATTGATTCTAATTGTGATAAAATTGCTGTTAAGCAAAATGCAATAAAACATGATTCAGTTAAAAATAGTAGAATTTATGCATCAAATTCGTTAAAGAAACAAAATTATGCTAATATAGTCAAATCTAATGCTCAAAATAAGTTATCACAAGAATGTATTGCACAAAGACAATCAGCAAATCCATCACCAATTAATGTACCATGTAATAATAATACTGTTGTAATAAAAAAAACTCCTTTTGTATTGTTTACTAAAGGTAAAGGTAATTATTTAGGAGCATAATAGTTATAACTATATATTATTATGAAATATATTATGATAATATTGGACGTTGATTATTTTCATATACCATAGGATAAGGCATAATAACTGATTGTTGTCTATCAAAAAAATCTTTAAGTTCTAGATTTATAATACTTGGAATAATAGGTTCATACGGAGTTTCTAAATTAGTTGAACCAATGCCTCTTAATTGTGATTCAATATCTATAGAATTATTAGATAGTGCATCTCTAGATATATGACTTGGCATATATCCCAACGAAGGAATACATTCGCTAATTGGTCTTCCTGATGAGGAATGTAAATATAGATTTTCACGAAGTAATTTGTTTGTATTGGATTTTTCTAAATTATAATTCAATTGAGTATTTTTATTTCTTGTTGAAGTCATATTATTATATAATCTAAATTATTATTTTAAATTTTTATTATTTCAAATAATAATTCAAAAATTAAATTATTTGCAGTTTTTATGAAAATGAGAGAAAATGAGAAAGTGGGGAAAAAGTGTTATATACTCAATTATACGCTTTATGTTACCTATTATGGTTTCTTAATAATAAATTATATATAAATAATTAGTAATCTTATTAAAATGTGCAAATTTTGGGAAAATAAATTTCAGAATTTTTTTGAAAAAAGGACATTTTTTTATGTCCAATTTTATATATATTTAACCTTTTATGAAATTATTAAAATAATGTTTTAAAAAAACACAATCATACCTTAAAGGTGCAAATACCCATTTTTTAACATATAAAACTCACATCATACAATTTTTTGAAAAAATATATTTTTAGAAAAAATTATTTAGGGGTTTTTTTATATATCCTATAATGATATATAATGGATACACAAATTTTACCCCAAAAACCCCAAAATTTCTGTTGCATATATTGTGACTTTGTAACGTGTAATAAAAAAGATTATGTAAGACATTTGTCAACCCAAAAGCATAAAAAGCGAGAAAATGATACAATTGATATACAAAAAAACCCCAAAAAACCCCAACTGAATTATGAGTGCGTAAATTGCAATAAAACATATAAATATAGTTCTGGATTATATAGGCATAAAAAGAAATGTTTGAGCAATGAAAATAATGCTAATTTGAATTATCAATTAATGTTATCAAAAGAATTAATATTAGAAGTAGTAAAGCAACAGCAAAATCAAATAAAAGAATTGACTGATACAATAAAGGAATTGATTCCAAAAGTTGGAAATAATATTACAACAACAAATCAGAAATTTAACATTCAAGTTTTTTTAAACGAAAAATGCAAAGATGCTATTAATATGAGTGATTTTATTAAATCAATAGAAGTTAGTTTGCAACAATTAGACTATACAAAACACAATGGACTAGTAAATGGATTAAGTAATGTAATTATAGAAAATATGAACAAATTGGGATTATATCAAAGACCTATTCATTGCACAGATATAAAGCGTGAATCATTATATATTAAAGATGATGATAATTGGGAAAAAGATATAAATAAAGAAAAAATTAAAAGAGTAATAAAAGATGTATCAACTAAGCAATTTTATGCACTAAGTAAATGGACAAAAGAAAATCCAGATTTTCAAAATAATGAAAATAAACAAAATTATTATACGCATACATTGGTAGCAATAGCCAATAATAAGCAACATAATGATGATAAAATAATAAAAAAACTTTGTACAAGTAGTTATATAAAAGAATAATATGTAAAAAGGGGAGATTTTATATATCATGGGTAATGGTATATAATGGTATATTAAAACCCCAAAAAATATTCACTAAAATATATGTTATGTATAAACATAACAAATATTGTTAATACTAATTAAAAAATTCGCTACTAATATTATATTATATCAA
>JBIPNO010000142.1:0-2919 GCA_044372775.1 Haloferula sp. | reverse complement strand
TCCCGCCGATCCTGTCGGGCCTCGACGCCACCGGCATCCAGGAGGAAGCCCGCCGCGCCATCGACGAGGTGTTGACGATCCTCCATCAGGGCGAATGAAAACCGTCGAGACCGCCCGCAGGAAACTGGAACGGATCTGGTGCGATGCCTGGCGTCCGCCCGACCGTCGCCCCCCGTGGGCGTGGTGCGAGGAACACATCACCTCGATCCCCTACTCGCCCATCCCCGGCCGCTTCCGCTCGGCCAACTCGCCGTGGATGCGCGAGCCGATGGAAGCCTTGGTCGATCCGAAGATCCGCATCGTCTCGATCATCGCCGCGATTCAGAGCGGCAAGACCAGCGTCGGCGAACTCGGCCTAGCCCACATCATCGCCAACCACCCGGGACCGACACTCTGGCTCGACCAGACCGACGACGACGCCAAGGACCAGAGCGAAAGCCGGCTCCAGAAGCTCTTCGACGAGTGCACGCCGGTCAGCTCGCTCTATCCGGCCAACCGCCACAAGAAGCGCAACAACACGATCCACTTCGCCAATGGCATGACGCTTTGGGTGCTGGGGGCCAACAACAAGACGAACCTTCAACGGCGTTCGATCCGCTGGCTCATTATGGACGAGTGCTGGCGGGCTCCGACAGGCCACATGGCGGAAGCCGAGGCCCGCGTCACCGCTTTCGGGTGGCTCGGCAAGTGCCTGTTCATGAGCCAGGGCGGCGAGGAGGACGACGACACCCACCGCAAGCACGAGACCACCGACATGCGAGAGTGGACCTTCGCCTGTCCGCATTGCCACCAGCGCCAGCCGTTCAAGTGGGAGCAGGTCGAGTGGAGCAAGGACGCCCGCGACGAATCCGGCGAGTGGGATTTCCAGAAGGTGCGCGACACCACCTCGATGCGCTGCTCGTCGTGCAACCACTACTTCGAAGACAGCGACCGCACCCGCCGCGAACTCAACCTCACCGGCCGCTACACCGTCACCAACCCGAACGCCCCGAAGGAGAACGCCGGATTCCACTGGAACGCGCTCTGCGCGATGAGCTGGGGTCGCCTCGCCGAGCTGTATCTCCGGGCCAAGGCCGCCGCTCGCAAAGGTGATGTGAGCCTGATCCAGCAGTTCTACCAGAAGCGCCTCGCCATCGCCTGGCGCGAATACCTGGAGGACTACAAACTCGACATTATCCCGGGCGGTTACCTCAAGGGCGAAACCTGGGACGGCGAGGCGGGCGTGGACTCACATGGGCGCTTGGTCCCGTCCGGCGAACCCTGCGCCTGTCCGCTGCGGATCCTCACGGTCGATTGCCAGCTCGACCACCTGTTCCTCGTGGTCCGCGCCTGGGCCGAGGACGGGTCCAGCCGCCTGATCTGGAACGAGCGGGTGCTGACCTTCACCGACATTCAATCCGTCCAGGAGCGGTTCGGCATCCACCCGAACCTGGTGTTCATCGACGCTCGGTATGCCACCTACGACGTCTATCGCGAATGCGCGGCCCACGGATGGACGGCCCTGATGGGCGACAAGCGGGCGACCTTCACCCACAAGGTCAAGGGCCGGAAGTCCATCGAGCGCTTCTACTCGCCACGCCGCAAGGTGGTGCTCGGCCGCGGGCAGACCTGCTCGGTATTCTACTGGTCGAACCTCAACATCAAGGATGCCCTGGCCCGTCTGCGCCGGAACCAGAACCCGGACGACGGCCCGGTGTGGGAGGTGCCCGACGACATCGACGAGGACTACCTCGCCCAGATGGAAGGCGAGCACCGGATCAAGAAGAACGGCAAGTGGCTGTGGGAACGCATTGGAAGCCGCGCGAATCATTACTGGGATACCGAGTGCTTCCAGGTGGTTGCCGCGTTCATGCTCAAGATCGTCGGCCGCGAGGCATCCACCCCGGTTGACACCCCGGAGGAGGAGCCATGAAAACTCTGAGCTTTCTCGCCACCGCCTTGCTCCTGGCCTCCTGCGCCAACCCGCCCGCCATCCAGGGCGAGTTCATCAGCAAGGACGGCCGTCTCCGTGTCCACCCCGACGGCCGCATCGAAATCGTCGTCGAACCCCGCACCTCGAAGTAAGCCATGAGCACCTTCAAAGACTGGTTCGAATCCCAGGGCTTCAAGCACTTCGGCGCGGGTGAGTTCGAATCCTACTTCGCGGCGCGGCGAAGCGGCGTGAAGAACAGCCAGCCCCCGAAGCGGCTGTGGCAGAACATCGTCCCGACGCTCAGGATCGTCGATGACCTCCGCGCGTCCTTCGGCAAGCCCTGCCGCATCCTCAGCTCCTACCGCTCGCCCGACTACAACCGGGTTGTCGGCGGTGCCACCCGCAGCCAGCACCTGGAGTTCAACGCTCTGGATATCGCCTTCGACGGCGTGAGCCCCCGGCAGGTCTACGAGCGGCTGCTCGAATGGCGGAAGGCGGGGAAGTTCACCGGCGGCCTCGGCCTCTATTCGTCGTCTGGGTTCGTCCACATCGACACGCGTGGCAGCAATGCCAGCTGGCGAGGTGTCTGATTGGAGGCGAAATGGATGGAAATGGATGGAAATGGATGGAAATGGATGGAAATGGAGGTAGAATGCCAACCTCACGATGCTTCCACCCCGTTTCCAGCCAACCAATGAAGTTCTCCGCCTGATTGCGCCGATTGACGAGTTCAAGGGTGAATGGCGAGTGGTCGAGAACATCCAACCGGAGCGACTGACCTCCTTGCGGCGGGTTGCTACAATCGAAAGCATCGGCTCCTCAACCCGGATCGAAGGTGCCAAGCTCAGCGACCGCGAGGTCGAAACCCTACTCGGAAATCTCCAAACGGAATCGTTTCGTTCCCGAGACGAGGAGGAAGTCGCAGGCTACGCTTATGTGATGGAAACGATCCACTCTGCGTGGAAGGAGATGCCGGTAACGGAAGGCATTGTCTTGCAACTCCATCG
>JBIPNO010000141.1:0-2946 GCA_044372775.1 Haloferula sp. | reverse complement strand
GAACGGAAGGAGCTTGGGAGCATTCCCAGCTTGCCGGCCCCATGTCCCGGTCAAGGAAAAAAGCACGATTTGCTGGCTTTTATTTCGTTGTAAACCAACGCGTTACGCTTAGGTTGACGCCGATGGGGACTAACCCAGCAGCGCGGCAGAGCGCAAGTGATTCGCCGCGGTCCGCCTCGGGGCCGGGCCGGGCTGGTCAACGAACCGGGTGCCTCATCCCCAAAGCGGGATTCGGCAGGGTTCGAGCCCCGTCCGCTCCGCCCAAGTTCCGGAAACGCACCCACAAAAAAGCCGCCCCGAAGGGCGGCATTGCCACTCAAAAAGAGTGGCGGAGCGGACGGGATTGCCTTCGGCCATGCCAGTCTGCCGCAAGGCGGATCAAGGAAGGTCGCGATGCTCCCGCGCATTCGAACCGGGTGCCTCATCCCCAAAGCGGGATTCGGCAGGGTTCGAGCCCCGTCCGCTCCGCCCAAGTTCCGGAAACGCACCCACAAAAAAGCCGCCCCGAAGGGCGGCATTGCCACTCAAAAAGAGTGGCGGAGCGGACGGGACTCGAACCCGCGACCTCCGCCGTGACAGGGCGGCATTCTAACCAACTGAACTACCGCTCCAACTGGTAGTCTCAAGCGCCTTGCGGCGTGGGCGGGACGCTAGGGGGACCCTCCGACCCGCGCAACATCATTTTTCACTTTTTCTCACACTTATCCGAGCACCTCCGTGACTGCCTCCAGCGACGCCAAATCTTCCACGGAATGCACCGTCGCGTCCTTGTCGATCTTGGCCACCAAGCCCGCCAGCACCTTGCCGGGCCCGAGCTCGATGAAGGTCCGGTGACCCTTTTCGCAGAGCAGCCGGATCGATTCCGTCCAACGCACGGAGCCGGTCACCTGCTTCTCCAGCATCGAGCGGATCTCCGCGGGATCGGCCACCACCGACGCTCCGAAATTGCACACCACCGGGATCCCCGGCGGCTGCATCGCGACGCCCGCCAACTCCGCGGCGAGTTGATCCTGCGCCGATTGCATCAGGCGGCTGTGATAGGCCCCGGCGACGTTGAGCTTGATCGCCCGGCGGATGCCGTGGTCGCGGGCTTTTTCGACGGCGGCATCGATGCCCTCCATCGTGCCGGACAGCACGATCTGCCCCGGCGCGTTGAAATTCGCCACGTCCACCGCGCACTCGGCAGCCAGCGCTTTCACCGCTTCCTCCTCACCGCCGATCAGCGCGGCCATCGCGCCCTGCGTCGCCCGGCAGGCTTCCTCCATGAACAACCCGCGGCGCGCCACCAGCTTCAGTCCGTCTTCGAACGAAAAGGTCCCGGCCGCCGAGTGCGCCGTGAACTCGCCAAGCGAAAGCCCCGCGGCGGCCACCGGGTTCAACCCGCCGACCCGCTCCTTGAGCAGCGCCAGCGCGACCAGGCCGTGGAGATAAAGCGCCGGCTGGCAGCGCGAGGTGCGCGTCAACTCGTCCTCCGGCCCTTCGAACATCGTCGTCGAAAGCGGGAAACCGAGCACCTCGTCGGCCCGCTCGAACAGCGCCCGCGCCGTCGCCGAGGCCTCGTGGAAATCCTTGCCCATGCCCACCTTCTGGGCGCCCTGTCCGGAGAATAGAAGAACGACGTCGCTCATTGCGCCCCTGTCCTAGCGGGCCAAGAGCCCGCGGAGCAAGCCCTCATGCCCGGCGACCAGCCGCGTGACCAGCTCCCCGGCCCGGGAAATCGACTCCGCCACCGGCAGCCCGAAGCTTTCCAGCGACAGCGCGGCATCGAACAACTCCGCCGCGCAATCTTCCACCCGCCCCGCCACCGCGACCACCGGCACCCCCGCCGCCCGCGCCAGCGCCGCCACTCCCGCCGGACCCTTGCCGCCAAGCGTCTGGGCATCCAGTGATCCCTCGCCGGTGATCACCAGATCCGCCGCCGCGACCCGCTCCGAAAGCCGCAACGCCTCCGCCACCAGATCGAATCCCGGCGCCACCGTCGCCCCCGCGAATCGCAGCAGCCCGAAGCCCAGCCCGCCCGCCGCGCCCGCCCCCGGCGTTGACGCTTCCCGGCCGCCGCCGGAAACCACAGCCAGCTTCGTCAGCACGGCATCAAGAAAGTCCACATCTTCCGGCGTCGCGCCTTTCTGCGGCCCGAACACCGCCGATGCCCCGCGCGGCCCTGTGAGCGGGTTGTCCACGTCGCAGGCCACGATCACCTTAGGCAATGCCATCCGCGCCGATTCATCGATCGCATGAAGCCTCGCCAAAGCCCCGGGCACCGCTTCGAGCAAGTCCCCGCGTTCATCCAGAAAGCGCACCCCCAACGCCGCCGCCATCCCCGCCCCGCCGTCGTTCGTCGCGCTGCCGCCAAGACCTACCAGCAGCCGCGTCGCACCGGACACCTCCACCGCGTGCCGCATCTGCTGACCCGTCCCGAATGTGCTCGCCCGCCGCGGATTCCGCTCCCCCGCCGCGATCCGCCACATCCCGCTCGCCGCCGACATTTCGATGACGGCCACCGTTTCGCCGCCACTACGATAGATCCCGTAGTTCGCCTCGACCGGCCGACCCAATGCATCGTGACAAGGCGCGTTCACCCGTTCCCCACCGCTGCCCGCCAGCATCGCATCGATGAAGCCCTCCCCGCCGTCAGCGATCGGGCACACGTCGCAGTCCCACCCCACCGGCAAGCCCGCCCGCACCGCCTCGCAGGCCTCCACCGCGCCCAGCGATCCCTTGAACTTGTCACATGCCAGCAGGACTTTCATGAAGTTGAGAACCAAGCTCCCGCACGGCGAATCTTCAACGATGAAGGTGAGTTCCAAAGGACAAATCTCCATCGCCTTGCGCGAGCGCTCCAGTGTCCCAAGGGGACTGCGTTTCAAAGCCCGGGGTTGCGAGGAACGAGCTACCCCGGGTAGCCGCGGTCGGTTTCTTACGCCATCGGCGTTGCGGATGAACGGT
>JBIPNO010000114.1:0-11401 GCA_044372775.1 Haloferula sp. | reverse complement strand
CGACGGCCTGAATCATTTCCTGCCCACACCCATGGACTGCGGAAGCTGATTTGTGCTGTTCACCCTTACATGAAGAGTCACGCAGTGCGCGGTCTTCAAGGGAGTAGACCCTTCAGGATTCCAGATGTTCAAACTTTCTGGAAAGTTTTTCAAATTTCCTCATCCGGCCTCAGACGAAGAACACGAAGTAGATCCCCAGCGCCATCCCGCCGGCCCAGACCGCGAAGACATGGGTGATCCCGAAAGAGCGCTCGCCGGGAGTTTCCGAAGGATGGCCGCGGTCGGGACCGAACAGCGCCTGGAACTTCAGCACCAGCCAGATGCCGGCAAGGGTCCAGGGGATGAGGGCGAGGGCGAGCAGGATCTTGAAGAAAAGCATGGCGGTCGGTCGGGGCGGGACACTGTCGCCGCGGGCCGGGCGGCGCAATCCCGGGATGCGGCCGTCCGTCGTTCGCCTTGCCGAGCACCGCTGTGCCGTAGCAGGATCCCCGCATGCCGCGCTTCACCGCCAATGCCGACTACGAGGAAAAGGACAGCGACCCGATCCGCCTCGTGCCGGGCGACGAAATCACCGTCGGCCCCGTGGACCGGGCCTGGCCGGGCTGGGTGTGGGCGGAGGATGACAGCAACAACGACGGCTACGTGCCCGAAGAGATCCTCGAGCCGCTCGGTGAAGGCCGCTACGCCGCGCTCGAAGCGTTCGATCCGACGACCCTCATGATCCGCCGCGGCGACGAGTTGGACTCGCTGAAGCAGATCCACGGCTGGCATTGGTGCCGGAATTCAAAGGGCGAGGAGGGCTGGGTCGCCGGTTACTTGCTCCGGCCCTTGGCTTGACCGTGCCCGTCACCGGGACGCCACCGGAGAAAGGCGACTCATGATCCCGATTCGTGCCGATGGGCGGGCTTCGGAGTGGCTCGCTGAGTTCGATCACCGAGTCGTTTCATTTATGAGATTTGTTTGAAATGAGGAATTCATCGTCCTTCAAGCGTTCGAAAGGCACTCAAATCCCGTGAAATCGTGATGGCAGTGACGCCAGGACTGTCCTCCCTCCGGGAAAACGGGTTGACGGAGTGTATGGGCATTGTAAGCCTCAACGAGGCTTGGTCCGTTTCCTGCATCAAAATCCGGGGGTCCTCCAAGCGGTCTGCGTCCCAATCGTGCCAACCCGCAAGATCCAGTGCATTCGGGGTAAACCCTCGGCCCTTCGCGGGCGTGTCTTTTTGTAAGATTTCCGATCCATCGATTTTCCATGAAGCCGAACCCACGTCAGAAAACTCCCGCCGGGGGCTTCGCCCTCATCATCACCTTGAGTTTGATGGTGCTGATCACGGTCATCGCGGTGGGCTTGCTGGGTCTCTCGACGATCGAACTGCGAAAGACCACGCAGGGGGAGGCCCGCGCGGCGGCACGGGCGAACGCTCGGCTGGCGCTGATGCTCGCGCTCGGGGAACTCCAGGCAAATCTCGGCGACGACCGCCGGATCACCGCCGACGGCGATGTGCTGGCCAATTCGAAGAAGCCGGGCCTGGTGGGCGCTTGGAACGGCTGGTCGCCGGATCTGGCGTCCAAAAGCGCCTCGGCCTCCACCCCGCGGCTGGATTACCGGGCGCCGAAAGGCCAGACCGGTTTCCGGGGCTGGCTGGTCTCCGACCCGGATCCGGCGACGACCACTTCCTTGCTCGGCTGGCATGCCACGCCGCCCGAGACCGGCGAGGAGCATGCCGAGTTGTTCACCGTGGAGGGATCCGGATTCGATTTGGGCGGCAACAAGGTGCCGATGGCGGCCGGCGGCTCGGGCAAGGTCGACGGGACTTTCGCCTGGGCGGTTTCCCAAGAGAACACCAAGGCCCGCATCAACATCGGCGTGGACGATGCCAAGCGCGCCGACATCGACGACCGCCTCCAAGCCCCGGCCCGGCCCGGCCTCGCGATGTCGGATCGGCTGAAGGATCCCGGCGGCGACTGGACCGCGCGGCCGGCCACGGTCACCAGCCTCTCCCAGGCCGTCCTGGAATCCGGCTACGGCCTCGCTCCGGAGACCGCCGGCCAGGCGGCACGGGACTTCACCGTGGACTCCGCCAGCCTGCTGACCGATCCCGTCAAGGGTGGCCTCAAGGTCGATCTGTCGACCGGCTTCGAAATGGAAGAGAGCGATTTCGCCTCGAACACCTGGGAAGGGAACGGCCGGTCGGTGAACAATCCTTTCCGCAGTGCGACTCCCCGCGAATACAAGGGCCAGAAGCCGCTGTTCCAACCGATGATGAACAACGCCCAGGCGCAGGTGTTCATGAATTTCCATCCGGCTTCGGTGAACCACAAGTTCCAGGTCAACGGGGTGCCGACCTTTGAAACGCTGCGCTCCCACTACCGGATCCACCGCCATCTTTACCGCGGTGCCGGCGGCGAGACCGCCTTCGAGCGGCCCTTCTCGCACATCGCCACACCGGAGCTGGTCGCCGGCCGTCCTTTCGGTCGCAAGTCCCAGCCATCGCTGGCCCCGGTGCTGGACCGCATGAACCTCATCTTCAGCATCTATGCCAAGAGCGACGGGACCCTCGGCATCCTGCTCACGCCCTTCGTCACGGTCTGGAATCCTTACAACGTGGATGTCGAAACCGAAGGACTGGTGGTTTATCCGTGGATCGACTTCGCGGTTTTCTGGAACTGGAGCGTGACCCCGTCGGGGAGTTCCAGCCCGATGAACTGGAACAGCTCCCTTTCCCGTTTCGTCGGGGAGGGTTTCGAAGGCCACGGCCGGTCCTCACGGCCTTACTTTTATCTGCACCTGACGCAGTCGGGTGCCAGCGACGTCAAGCCGCCGATCCGGCTCGCGCCGGGTGAGGTCCGGGTGTTCTGCCTTTCGAACTCCGACCGGCGGGATCTCAACTTCCTGGGCACCCCGCAGCAACGCACCTGGCAGATGAAGCCGGTGGACAGCGCTTCCGACATCACCGCGAGCGTCAAGGGCGGCATCGTCCTCGACATGACCCGGTCGATCAACGGGGGGAGCAACTTCAATTACAAGCTCAAGACCGGCGACCGGGTGAACTCGAACACCGTCGGCTTCGACCGCGGCACCTACTACTACATCGTCAACATGGCGGACGCCCACCAGATCAAGAATCCGGGGGTGGAGCTGATGGTTGAGGCCCGTGCCGCCGGCAGCGGGCTGCCCGCGCTGCCCGCCGAGAAGAACCTCGTTTTCTACGGCCAGGTCCACTCGGGCACGTCCTACGGGAAGGGGAATGATTCGCTCAGCTACCCCGCGTTCAGCTTCGACGAGCTCAAGGACAGTCCGAAGATGGTCGGCAGCCTGCTGACCTACCACCGGGTCGCCCAATCCAGCACCCTGCCGCTGGCCGACCTGATGTACACCACCAATCCGCGCCAGCCCTACATCAACCCCTATCTCAGCGGCGCGCAATTCCAGAGCGGCCCGCATTACGAGAGCATTTTCCGGGGCGGCACCACGCTCGCCAGCCTGACGATGGAGACCACCACCACCGGCCAGCAGGCCTTCTACGGTCCCTCCCACAGCGCCTCAAGCGGCCGCTCACACCTGCCGTTCTTCGAGGTCCCGCGCACCCCGACCCTGTCGCTCGGGGCCTTGCAGCACTGCGACATCACCGCGACCGCCTTCGCGGTGGGGAACCAGATCGCCAACTCCTGGGCCTCTCCGTATCTCTCGGCCGGCGCGATCTCGAAGCGGGTGACTTCCTCCCCGGCCGGCGAATCGATCTCGCCGAGCGGCATGGCGGTTTACGATCACTCCTACCTCGCCAACGAGGCCCTGTTCGACCGCTTCTACTTCTCCGGCGCGGCTCCGGAGTTCGGCACCCGCCAGAGCGGCACCGGCGCCCCGGCGGTCTGGGACGAGGACAAGATTTCGGAGCGGAAGAGCGTCGCGGAGGTCATCGAGCAATTCTTCGAGGATCCGACCGCCAATCCGCTGCGCAATCCCCGGATGAAGCCGTATCTCGCCGGTGCCTCCGTCGGGGAGCTGAAGAGCCGCATCGAAGGCCCCGCGCGTTGCGTGAACCTCGCCGCCCACCTGATGGTCGAGGGCGGCTTCAACATCAACTCCACCAGCATCGAAGCCTGGACGGCGGTGCTGGCCAGCCTCCGCGGCGCCGAACCGGCGTCCGGCGAGAAGACCCCGCTGTCGAGGTTCCGGCACATCCTCAAGAATGCCCCGGTGGCAATGGTGGAGGACGATCCGTGGACCGGCTTCCGCACGCTGAGCGATGACGATCTGGAAAAACTCGCCACCAGCCTGGTCGCGGAGATCAAGCTGCGCGGGCCCTTCCTGTCCCTCGGCGAGTTCGTCAACCGGCGGATCACCACCGACCGCGCCCTCGGCCTCACCGGGGCGATCCAGGCGGCGATCGACAAAAGCGGGCTGAACCAGAAGTTCTCCTACAGCAAGTTCGTCACCACCCCCTACCCGAATCCCGAGAACATCCCCAATCCCAACACCGGCACCAACACCCCCGGCTGGCTCAGCCAGGCGGACCTGCTCAATGCCCTCGCGCCCTTCATCACGCCGCGCTCGGACACTTTCGTGATCCGCTCGATGGGCGAGGCGAAGGATGCCGAAGGCCGGGTGATCGCCCGCGTCCGGATGGAAGCGGTGGTCCAGCGCGTGCCGGACTTTGTCGATCCCACGGATGATCCGGCCACGGAGATCGCCAACGTCTCCGATGTGAACAAGACCTTCGGCCGCCGCTTCGAGATCGTTTCGATGAAGGAGATCGCCTCCGAAACGATCCTCTGAGGCCTTGACCCGGGGCGGTTGACATCGCCGCCCCTGCTTTCCACGTTGAATCCAATGATCCGTCTTGTTGTTGCTTTGCTTGTCTTCGGCCACGCCTTCGCGTCGGCCGCCGCTCCGATCCGCGTCCTGGCCTGGGATGCCGAGGTGGCCGCGCGGAAGCTCGCGCTGGCGAGCGGCGAATCGGTGGTCGAAGTCGTCGACATGCACCCCGAGAAGCGCACGCCCGTCATCCGCCTGAAGGGCGACGGCCCGGTGGTGCTGCGGGCGCTCGACAAGAACAACGCCGAGGGCAAACCGCTTGAGCGCGCCTGCCCGATCCCGGAGGGCACCAACCGCCCCTTGCTGGTCCTGATGCCCGACAAGGGCGACCCGACCGGCCTCCGCGTGTTCGTCTTCAACGACGATCCCGCCGGCTTTGCCTGGGGCAGCTACCGCTTCCTCAACGCCACGCCGAAGGAACTCGTCGTGCAGCTCGAAAAGAAGGCCGTCAAGGTGCCGACCGGCTGGAAGGCCGTGGACATCGACCTCGGTGGCGAGACCCGCGGGATCGGCGCGCGGGTGGCGCTGGCGGAAAGCATCGAGAAGCCGCTCTACTCCGCCGTCTGGGAATACGACACCGGCATCCGCATCCTCTGCTTCATCGTGCCCAGCACCGACCCGCGCCTCGGCCCGGTGACGATGAAGGCGATTCCGGAGGACAAGCGGACGATGGAACTCGAGGACAAAGCCGCCCCGAAAGCTCCGGCAGCGGCCGCGACCAATTGATCCGGCTTCCCCGTCATTCGACCGCCTCCAGCCCCCGCGCCTGCCGCAGCAGTGCGAAGTAGTGGTCGGCGCGGACGATCTTGAATTCCGGCCCGAGCGACCCGGCCAGCTCCACCACGTCGGACGGCTTCAGTTGCCACGCGAACAGCCCGACCGAAAGGAACATGGGCGATTTCCCGTCCCAGCCCCGCCGCGCTTCGGCCAGCGCCCGGCGGCCTTCCGCCACCGAGCCGATCCCCCGCATTTCGGAAACGGGCAGGCCGTCGATCACCTGCACGCCGAAGCGGTTGCCCCAGCCTAACAGAATGCCCGGCGGCCGGTGTTCCTTCCGATAAGTCGCCGCCGTCGCCGCGCTCAGCGGGACATCACGGTGGTCCACCCGGTTCAGCACGTAGGGGATGGTCATCCCGGAGCGGTCCACGTAGGAGCGCGTCGATTTCAGAAAGGCGGCGAAATGCGCGTCCGGCCAGGGATCGGCGTAGAAATAGCCGACCGCCGAGGGGCCGGAGACAAGCAGGTCGTTGTCGGTGGCGGTGCGGCGGTAGTGGTCGAGGATCGCCGGCGCGGCATCCAGCAGCAGCGGTGAGGACG
Source organism: Haloferula sp. (assembly GCA_044372775.1). GTDB lineage: Bacteria > Verrucomicrobiota > Verrucomicrobiia > Verrucomicrobiales > Akkermansiaceae > Haloferula. The sequence goes on along the minus strand of JBIPNO010000114.1, from coordinate 5,268 downwards.
TCCAGTTCACCGGGACCTTGCCGCGGGCGGGATCGTCCCACAGCACCCGCATCCGGTGCTGGTTGTATTGGAGGTTGTCGCCCTCGCCGAAGGTCAGCGTGACGTGGATCTTGTTCTCCAAGGTCGGCAGCGGCAGCGGCCGGCGGATCCCGGTGCTGAGCCGCGTGCCGGAGAAGACGGTCAGGTTGTTGAACCAGTCCGCCGGGACCACATAGACGCCTTGGCGGGAGGCCAGCTCGACCGCGCCGAACTCGCCCTCGATGTCGTTGCCGAACCACCCGAGATACGGCGTGCCCGGCCCGGCATCGGTGAAGATCTTCTCCAACAGCGCCCGCTCGGCCGGTGCGTTGGCATCCAGCCAGACGACCATCGCGCGGTTGGCCACCGCGTAGTCGCGCAGGTGGCCGTAGGGACTCCACGGCATCCGCGGTTCGACGCTGCCGGCTGAAACGCGGAACTGGTTCGCCATTTCGACGCTCGCGCCAAGGCGGGTCGTTCCGGGCGGCGGGCTGAAGCGGTAGGTGAAGTGGCGGTCGTTGTCGGCGAAGCGCAGGCCGCGGCCGGTCTGCGAGCGCTGGGGATCGAACAGGAAGGGCTCCTCTGCCGCGCTGCCCGGCACGAAGCGGGCGATGACCGTGTCGCCGGCCTTCACCGTCACCCGGTGCACCGCCGCACCCCAGCCGTCCTGGCGGCGGGCATCCTCGAAGCGCAGATACACCGACTCCCGGCCAAGCTGCGGGGTGAGATCGATCTCGTAATTCTTCCGGTTCCTGCCGCCCCGCTCGCCGCTGCGTTCTTCCGCGACGATCGCATAACCCGGCGGCAGGCCGTTCTGCGTGCGGCCGGTCCGGCCCGGTGAAAGGCCGACGACCAGGCGCCGGTTGGCCCCTTGCCAAAGGTTCTCGTATTGCCACGTGTAGGCCTCCAACCGGTTTTTGAATTTCCCACGCAGGTCGTCGAGCACCGGCAACCCATACGGCGGAGCCGCCAGCCGGGCGGCCAGCTCCGGGCTGGCGATCAAGGCGTCCTTCTGCCCCGCCAACGTTGTCGCGAGGTTGACCGTGTCCGGCATTTCCGGGTCATAGACGACCAGCCCCTTGAGCTCCGCCTTGAAACGCAGCACCAGCGGCAGGGGATCGGCATGGACCTCGTACGGCAGCTTCAGGTCCTTCAGCCAGGTCTCGCGGCCTTCTTCGGAGGGTTCGAACAGGTAGATCCGCGGCTCCGTGCGGTTGACGATGCCCTGCAAGCTCGCCGACAGCAGCCGCAGCTCGCCGGAAGCGCGGTCGAGGTCGATCACCTCCAGCCGTTTCGCCTCCGCGAACACCGGCAGCGCCTGCCCCTCCGGCCAATGGATCTGGCCAAGACAGGGCAGCGAAAGAAGGGCAAGGAGGCGGCAGGCAAGTTTCACAGGCGAGCGGAGTTTGTGGTAATCCCCGCTAGTTTCAAAGACGGGAGGCTCAATTCCAGCGGACTTTGCTTCCTGCCCAGCGGCGAGGCCTGGCATCCGCTACCGGGAGCTCCCCTCCGGTTCAGGTTGAGGTTGGTCGATACCCTCCGATTTCGACTCAGGGCTGGCAGCGGGTTGCCCCGCGTCGGCTGGTTCTGCCTTGGTGGGTATCCAGTCACCGTGGCGCCACTCACCCTTCTCGTGCTCCACGTCCTTGGGAGTCATCCGGTCGGCGTCAACTTCAAGGCGGATCCGATGCACCAGGGGGTCGCTGCCCGTGAAAGAAGGCAACGGAGAGGCGAACAAATCGTAAATCAATCGGCCTTCCTTGTCCCATCCCTCGACAGTAGCCCGCCCCCGAGGACGTAAATGCTTGCTGTCCGGGGAAGGGAATCCCGTCATCGTCTGGTAACTCGGAAAAGCAACCTTCACGAACTTCGAGGTCTTGTTCAGGGAAAAGACCACACTCGATGAGTAAAATCTGTCGTCGATGGTGATGGCAAACGCCTTCGAGTCGGGTCGCCAGCTCACGCGCACCTGCTCACGAAGCGGCCGCGCATCACTACCTGGCGAGCCGAAATACGCGACGGATGTCAAAATGCGTCCGGTGTCCTTCTCAGTGATCTCGATTTGTGGGAAGCTGCCTTCCTTCCATTCCGGGGAAATCCGCGGATCTCGATCAACATCCATGACGGCATGAATCCTCCCGTCAGGTGAAAGCGAATCAGGCACCCCGGGAACGTCCGCAAATGAAGCTCCCGCGATGGCAAGGAGGGTGATCAGGGCGCGTATCATTTTGACAGAACGGTGAAGCCTGGCACCCGCTACCGGGAGCGCCCTTCCGCTTCAGGTTGAGGTTGGTCGGGATCCCCGGATTCCAGGCCGGGGCGGAGAGCGGGTGGTCCGGTGCCGTCGGGTTCCACTGGCTTTTTCGCGTCGATGAAGATGCCCTCCAAACTCCACGAGTCCCGCTTCTTCCATCCCTCTTGCAAGGGGAAGGCACCCGGAAGGTGCCGGAAGTAGAACCCGCTTGAGTCGTTGCCCTCCCAGAGACCGGCGATCAAATGGGATTTGCCGAAATCGACATCGTCAAACTCCACGATGGTCATTTGCGAAGGATACCCCATCGAGTCCTCGGCGAGGTAGGTGGTCGGCTTGGCTCCGTAGAGCTTCTTCATCGTCCGGCAGCAATCCTCGTAGAGAGGGTAGAGTGTTGATCGCTCCAACTGCTGGTCGGGGTCATCCGAGTAGGTGTGGATGCGCAGGTCCCAATGGCTGAGAACGCCCAAGAAGGGGCGCTTGCCTGGCCGGTTGGCGGCACCCCATCGGGAGACGAAGTCCCGGGCCTGGGTCAACTCTTCCGCCTTCGACAATTTCGCAACGTCCGCTGCTGCGCCGCTCAACAAGACGACACAAGCAAACAGGAAGGCGTGGATGGATCGGGGATTCATGGCTGGAGTAAGTCGTTCTGATCGAAGCGTCAACTTCAGCGTCGCCGGAGCGTCCTCCAGGGCCAGTTCATGGACCGCCTTCAGCATGATTGCGGCACCATGGGACCTAGCTGACACGCAGACGTACGGTGGGGTAGGGCCCAATCCACGTCCCGCGTGGATCCAGCAATCCATCGGAACATTCTGAAGGTGCTTTTTCAATCGGTGCTTCCTCTCGCCACAGTTTCTCTTAGCCGGGTCTATGGGGCGGTGCCAAGGAGGGAGTGGGGGGAAGTCAGGCTGGGTGCCCCGATGTCCCGGCGCTGATGGGCGGATCTTGGGTGGCATGATCAATCGCCCCCAAGGCCCGGGGACTTGGGACGTTCCTGCCGCATGAATCGACGAAGGAGCTGGTGGATCGGGTCGTTGGCGTTGGTGGCGGTTCTGGTCTCGGGTGGGGCTGCTATTCGCCTGGTTGTCCGGATGGAACCTTCGGAACTGAAGATCGGCCGTGCCGAGTCGATGGCCTACCGGGATTTGTTGGTTCGATCGCTGCGGGAGGAGGGAACGGTCACGATCGTCGAGCATTCGTGGCACGGGGATCGGCCGAATTCCGGTGGAAGCGGGGAGCTGGAGGAATATCGGCGGATCAAACTGGACCCGCGGCTCGTGGCGGAACTTGCGAGACGACTCGAGGCCATGGACACCGATCCCCAGATCGCGGTGATGATGTGCTTTTCGCCGCACCACAGCATTGAGTTCTCTCCCGCCGCCGGCGAGCCGTCACGGATGCTCGTGTGTTTCGGCTGCCACCGGGTGGAATGGGACTTGAGCGAAGACGGAGTGCCACCCGCCGCCCTGATCGGCCTCTTGGAGCAGTTCTTCCAAGAATTGGGGCTTCGTCCCCGGGCTGACTGGTCCGGTTTGGCGGAGCCGCGGGCCGTGAATGGGATCGGGAAAGGCTGGCGGATAAGCCAGAACGAGATGGTTCGAAACGCGCGGAACCACCGCTGGCTGGAGGAACAAGGGGTTCCCGACGTGAATGCTTCGGGCGCGATAGCACGTCAGGAAATCCGCGAAGGCTGACTGCATGGACGGAATCAAAGCCATCTGGATCGCCCTACACTACGGGAAGGCCTGCCCTGCGAAGCCTTGGCGAAGGAGGGATGCCCGTGTCTGATCGGAGCCGCCCTTGGAGCCGTACGCAGGGTGGTGTGGGACCGGGGAGTTCACTACTCCCCGGTACCCGATTCGGCAGCTTGCTCATTATTGATAGGATCGGCTAATCAACAGAACTTGGCGAAAACTGCATCCTGAATATCGGGAGGAGCTGGCAACTGGTTCTTGTAGAATGTGAACGAATTAACTGCTTCCAGTACCCCATCAACCTTAGAGGCAGAACCCACCCATGCATCGTCGGGCAGAGTGCCAACCTTCCGCTTCACGAATTCCGCATGGGATAATCCGAAATTGGGAGTGCTGTGGATCACCTCGCCATTCTGCACAATGATGAGATGGTAATATCCGTCCGGAATCTCGATACGGTTTTGATTCATATTACTTCTTTATAGCCGAACGTCTAGGCCATCCACGGCGGGAATGGAAGCCTGAATTCAACGAAGGACGTTGCCCGCCGTTGCATGAGCCGGCTTCCCTCGGTCTTCATGTGTTGTGGTTGATTGAGTAAAGTCGGCCTTCGCTGAGATCAACGATGAAGAAATCAACATCACCCACGTGGCCCGATGGTCGATTGTAGAAAAGGGCATAGAATGTGCCCTTCCGTTGCAGTGCCGAGCGAATAGCAACAAAATGCTTCGTTAGTTCCGAAGCGTTGCCCTCATCGTAACTGCTCAGCGCGAAGTCCAAATACTCCTTAAACTTGTCGTCAAATGGTGCTTCGCGCCATTGCTCGAACTGCCAATGGTTCCGGTAACTCGGATGCTTGGGGTACTCCGTCAGAAGGCGGTCATCAGCGGCCTCAAAGCGCTGCCGGATATTCGCGGGCAATTCATAGACGGAAAAGGAATATCCATCTCCATTGAATGACCGATCTGAATCATACTCGAAAATCGGTGTGCCAAGTTCTACTTCAGCATCGTAAAGTCCATCGAGATATTCGGCATGTGCCTTGGAACTGGAAAGCGTCGAAAGTCCTGCCAAGCCCGCATAAACCGCGACTGGAATGGCAATCTGGAAACCAAGACGCTTCCACTTCTTCTTGAACATGGAGTAAATCATCCAGATTCCGTATGGGATGCATCCTGAGGTGAGCTGGATTTCTGGACCACCACCCACCAGAATCTATGTCCATGAACCAGAAGCACCGCAAGCGCTACACCGCCGAGTTTAAGACCCAGGCCGTCGAACTGCTTGAGACCGGCCGGCCCG
>JBIPNO010000011.1:0-134151 GCA_044372775.1 Haloferula sp. | reverse complement strand
CGCCGCGCGTTGTTGGAGGCACTGCGGTTTGTGGTGGGTGGGGCGGGGCGTGGTTTGATGCTTCATGGCGTGTTGGCGTGGTGAGCCGCCCAGCCGCGCAACTTGCAAAGTCGCGCTACTTCGCGGCGGCCGCCGCGGGTCGGCGCATCACTGGGCGGGCGACATTTCATTGGGCAAGGATGCCACCCTGTGCTTGCGTCGCGGGGACGATGCGCTGCTTCTACTCGCAGGACCTGGAATTGAAACTGCCCTCGGGACACCCGTTCCCGATGGAGAAGTTCCGTATTTCCAAGGACATGCTGCTGGACGGCGGGATCCTGCGGCCGGAGGAGATCATCGAGGTGAAAGTGGCGGAGCCGCACCTGCTCAAGACGGTCCACGAGACCGCCTACATCGAGCAGATCTACTCCGGGCTGCTTGGCCGGAAGGAGCAGATCCAGCTCGGGCTGCCGGTGACGCCGCAGCTTTACCATCGCAGCGCGACCGAGGTGGAAGCGACGCGCCAGACCTGCCACGCGGCGCTGGCGGAAGGGGTGGCGGTGTGTTTGGCGGGCGGGACCCACCATGCGTTCCGCGAGCATGGCGAGGGCTACTGCGTGTTCAACGACGTCGCGATCGCGATCCGCGATCTGCAGATGCGCCAGCCGGGGATCAAGGTGATGGTGGTCGATACCGACGCGCACCAAGGCAACGGCACGGCGGCGATCCTGGGCGATGATCCGCGGGTCTTCACCTACTCGATTCATGTGGGTAAGAATTACCCGACGCGGAAAATTGCCGGTTCGATGGACGTCGAGACGGTCCGCTACGTCGAGGGCGAGATGTATTTGAAGCAGCTCTTCAGCACGCTGGCGGGGGCGCTGGATACTTTCGCGCCGGACCTGGTGATCTGGATCGCCGGCGCGGACAACCACCGCAACGACCGCTTCGGGCAGATGCATCTTTCGGTGAAGGACCTCCAGCGCCGCGACGAGGTGCTGCTGCGGGCCTTCATCCGCAACCGGGTGCCGGTGGCGGTGCTCTACGGTGGTGGCTACAACCGGCAGGCGGAATTCACCGCGAAACTGCATCGGAACACGGTGGCGACTGCGAAGAAGCTGGCGACGGAGTACCGGGGGCTGTAAACGGCAACATTTTCCGTGCCTTGCGGGGAATCCGGGGTTCTCTTGGCCGCGTCTCACCGATGAACGAAGAAGTTGCCACCGATATTCCCGCCGCCGCGGCTCCCGAGCCGGATCCCGGCTTGCGCAAGGATCTGGTGGTGCTGACCAAGATGCGGCTCAACGTTTTCGTCCTCATCACCACCTTCTTCGGCTTCCTGCTGGCCTCGCGCGGCGGGAGCTTCGATCTCGCGAAACTGGTGCACACGCTGATCGGCACCGCCGCGGCGGCCTTCGGGTCGGCGGCCTTCAACCAGTTGATGGAGGTCGACCTGGACGCCCGGATGAAGCGGACCGCCAACCGCCCGCTGCCGTCGCGGCGGATGGACCCGCTGTTCGCCTTCGGGGTGGGCTGGATCCTTTCCGCGGCGGGCATCATCCACCTCGCGGTCATGGTCGGGCTGTGGCCGGCGGTGCTCGCGGCGGTCACGGTGGGGGTTTACGTTTTCGTCTACACGCCCCTCAAGCGGGTCAGCAGCACCAACACGCTGGTCGGCGCGATCCCGGGGGCGATCCCGCCGATGATCGGCTGGACCGCGGCGGGCGGGGCCTTCGATGGCGGCGCTTGGTTCCTCTTCACGCTGCTCGCGCTGTGGCAGCTCCCGCATTTCGTGGCGATCAACTGGCTGTGCCGCGAGGAGTATGAGAACGCCGGCTACAAGATGTGGTCGGACGGTGATGTCAGCGGCCGCCGCAGCGGATTGCTGGCGGCGATTTTCGCGCTGTTCCTCGCCGCGCTGCCGCTGTGGCCGTGGTTCGCCGGTTGGACTCCGGGCTGGCAGGGGCACGTGGCGCTCGGCGGCGGAATTCTCGCCGGGCTGGTGATGGCGGCGCTGGCCGGACGCTTCATGCGGGATGGCGAGCGCGCTTCGTTCCGGAAGCTTTTCCTGTTCACCCTGCTCTACCTGCCGCTCGAACTCGGATTACTTGCCTTCGCGTGGACCTAGTCTAGTTTCCGCCGCCCCATGAGGACACCTGTTGATATGCTCGAACCGGCGGTGCGCGATCCGCGCAAACTCCGGCGGACCGCCTTGTGGCTCGTGGTGATCATGATCGCCAGCGGGGTCGGGATCTTCGCCGCTTATTTGAGATTTGCCGCGAAGGAGGCGGAGAACGACCGTCCCGGCTACATCGGCCGGATCGACAACAAGGCGGAGTTCGGCGTGGTCCGGCAGGACGCGTCGGGGGCCAAGATCAGCGAGCTGTTCGGCAAGGTCTGGATCGTCTGCGGGGTTTCCGTGCAAGAGCCCGACGGCTGGAAGACCACGCGCGAGGTGCTGCTGCGGCTGAACGAGCGCTATGCGGGCCGCGATGACTTCCGGATCGTTTGTTTCACGGTCGATCCGAACCAGGAAGATCCCGAAGTGCTGGCCAAAGCGGCCGCCGAGATGGGCGTGGGACTGCCGAACTGGTGGTTCGTCGGGGCGGGGGAGGAATACGTGCACAAGTTTCTCAAGAACAAGCTGAAGCTCGGGCTGCTGCCGCACCAGAAGGACGGCAAGTGGGTCTACGACGCCTCGCTGATCGTCGTCGACCGCGACCGCCACATCCGCCAGGCGACCTTGAAGCAGGGCAAATACCGCCGCCACAAGGTGACCTTCGACTTCGAGCAGGCCGCGAAATGGGACGCCGAAGGGCGGACGGAGGGATTGACGAAGTCGAACGTCGAGACCTTGGAAGAGCTGCTGGTGAAGACCCTCGACGAACTCATCGCCCTACCTGTAACGCCATGAACGACCGGCGGAAAATCATCTTTATCTACAGCATCGTAGCCGTCTTCTCGGTCTGCTTTCTCGCCCTTGCGATCTATCTGGGCTCTCAGGTGCCCGCGCAGGACGAACCGGATTTCAGCAATATCGGTGCTCCGAAGGCGGAGAAGTTTTTCGCGATCAAAAGCGACTTCGACGGCGTCAATCAGGCGGGCGAGCCGGTGAAACTGTCGGACCTCCGGGGCAAGGTCTGGCTGGTCGCGGAGTTCTTCGCGATCTGTCCGCATTGTGCGGTGCGGAACGGCGAGGAGCTGAAGTCGCTTTACGAGAAGTTCAAGGATCATCCGGATTTCCACATCGTGTGCATTTCGGTGGATCCTCTCACCGACACGCCGGAGCGGCTGGTCGATTACTCCAAGGCGCTCGGCGCCGACCCTGCCGACTGGTGGTTCATGAGCCACCCGAACGAAAAGGAAACGCACGATTACCTGGAGAAGGTCCTTGGCTTCTTCGCCTTGCGCGAGCGGACCGATCCGGTGGATATCGAGTCGAACGGGCGCTTCGCCCACGACCTCGGGATCACGCTGGTCGATCGGGAGTGGAACGTGGTGGGCAAGTGGCCGCTGGCGGACGCGCGCAGCGAGGAGGGCCGCAAGCTCGACCCCGAGGCCTACGAGCGATTGAAGAACGAACTCCACCAGCGGATCGAGTCCGAGTTGGAGAAAAACGAGACCGCGGGGATCGACGAGCTGATTCCCGAGGAGGAGCCTGCGCCTGAAGAGTCCCGATGAGGAACGCCGGGCCCGGCCGGCGGGTTCATGTTCCCGATGCCGAGCCTAACAGATTTCGATACGATGAATGACGAACGCAAGGAGTGGTTGTCCCGCACCCCGGATGAAGTCCTTTCCAAGAAACTCGGCTGGGTCGCCTGGGTCCTGACCGCGGTGGTGCTGGTGCTGGTGGGCCTGATGCGCCGGCCGGACCTGCGGATCCCGCTGCCGGAGGGCTGGTCCTTCGCCTTCCTGCCGCCGGTGCATGCGGTGATCAACACGCTGGTGTCGATCGCGCTGGTGATCGCGATCGTGGCGGTGAAGCAGGGCAAGATCGGTCTGCATCGGAATGCGATCTTCGCCGCGATGGGGCTCTCGGTCGGCTTCCTGCTTTGCTACGTGGCCTACCATTTCACCAACGCCGAGGTGCTCTACGGCGACTCGAACGCCGACGGCGTGCTGGATGCCGCCGAGCGGGCGGCGGTGGGCGGGGCGCGCACGGCCTACCTCGTCCTCCTCATCAGCCACATCGTGCTGGCCGGGGTCAGCCTGCCGGCGATCCTGTTCACCTTCATCGCCGGCTGGACCAATCGTTTCGCGGCGCACCGCCGGCTGTCCAAGTGGGTCTTCCCGATGTGGCTCTACGTCGCGGTGACCGGCCCCATCTGTTACTTGATGCTGCGCCCGTATTACGCCTGACTGCGCCCTCCCATGAAAATCCTCGCCTACCGCGACGCCGACTACGAGTCCTTCGCCAAACGCCTCAAGCGCCGGGCGCTGCCGACGCATGACGTGCGCGATCTGGTCGGCGAGATCATCGCCGAAGTGGCGGGGCAGGGCGACAAGGCGCTGGTCGCCTACGCCAAGCGCTTCGACAACGTGGTGCTGAAGGAGAAGCAGCTTTTCGTCACGGCGGAGGAACTGGCGGCGGTGAAGGTCGCGCCGGCGACCCGCAAGGCGGTGGCGGCGAGCCTGAAGAACATCACGGCTTTCGCGAAGAACGGCCTGCGCAAGGACTGGTCGATGCTCAATGCGGAGGGAGCCCGCGTCGGCGAGCGCTTCCAGCCCTTCGACCGCGTCGGCGTTTACGTCCCGGGCGGCAAGGCACCGCTGGTTTCGACCGCGCTGATGACCGCCGGCTTTGCGCGGGCGGCCGGCGTGCCGGAGATCCTGGCGGCGACGCCCTGCGGGCCGGACGGGACGGTGAATCCGGAATTGCTCTACGCGCTGAAGGCCGCCGGGGTGACCGAGATCCTGAAGATCGGCGGTGCCCAGGCGATCGCCGCGATGGCGCTCGGTACCAAGTCGGTGCGGCCGGTGGACCGGATTTTCGGTCCCGGCAACCGCTTCGTGGTGGAGGCCAAGAGGCAGCTTTTCGGCGCGGTGTCGATCGACCTGCTGCCCGGCCCCAGCGAGGTGCTGATCATCGCCGACAAGACCGGCAATCCGGACTACATCGCGGCGGATCTGCTGGCCCAGGCCGAGCACGGTGGCGACAGCGTGATCGGTTTCCTCACCGACTCGAAGGCGCTGATCGGCAAGGTGGTCAAGGCCGTCGAAAGCCAACTCCAGACCTTGGCGCGGGCCCGCTACATCCGGGAGGTGCTCAAGCAGGGGACCTTCATCCTCCAGGTCCGCAACATGGCCGAGGCGGTGGACATCGCGAACGACTTCGCCGCGGAGCACGTCTCTTTCATCTGCGCGGAGGAGAAGAAATGGCTGCCGAAGATCCGGACCGCCGGGGCGATTTATCTCGGCAATGATTCCCCGGTGGCGGTCGGCGATTTCCTGGCCGGTCCCAGCCACACGCTGCCGACCGGTGGCAGCGGGCGCTCGTTCTCGGGGCTGCGCGCCGATCAGTTCCAGCGGCGGACGAGCATCGTCAAGATGGACAAGAAGGCGGTGCGGAAATCGCTGGCGGTGGTGCAGGAGTTCGCCCGGATCGAGGGGCTGGACGCCCACGGACGGTCGACGGCGATCCGGGTGGAGATGTAGCGCAGCGAAGGGCGGCGGCTCTCGACACCTGCCCGTTGCCCACAACTTGTCAGCCTCAGCCGCGCTCCAGTGTCCCGAAGGGACTTTGTTTCTCAGCCCGGGGTTGCGAGGAACGAGCTACCCCGGGTCGCCGAGCAATGCATTCCTACGCCGAAGGTGTTGTGGAGGGTCGGTCCCGGGTGGATTCGCGGGACCACCCCGTCCACAACCTCTTCAAGGTAGGTTTTCCCAGACGGGCCTACCCGGGGTAGCTCGTTCCTCGCAACCCCGGGCTTCGGGATGGAGTCCCGTTGGGACATGGAACCTACCGGAATTGTGGGTAACGCGCAGCATGGACGCCCGTCAAACGGGCAGTTCTCTAACAAGCCGCGGCGGCTTCGAGGGCTTCGCGGGTGAGTCGGGTGATCTCGTCCCACTTGCCGTCGTTGACGAGCTGCTTGTCGACCATCCACGAGCCGCCGATCGCGGCGACGACCGGGACTTTCAGGTAGTCGGCCAGATTCGCGGAGCTGATGCCGCCGGTCGGGATGAATTTCACGCCGGTGTGGCCGTAGGGACCGGCGAAGGCCTTGAGCATGGCGGGTCCGCCGGCGTTTCCGGCGGGGAAGAATTTGAGCAGCTTGCAGCCGAGCGACATCGCCTGCTCGACCTCGCTCGGGGTCATCACGCCGGGCGAGAATTGCAGGCCGACCTCGGCGGCCATCGCGATGGTCCGCGGGTTCAGGCCGGGGGCGAGGCCGAAGACCGCGCCGGCGTCCCGCGCCCGCTGGACCTGCTCGTTTTCCAACAGCGTGCCGGCGCCTAACAGGATCTCCGGGAAACGCGCGGCGATGCGGCGGATCGACTCCTCCGCGGCGGCGGTGCGGAAGGTGATTTCCATGATGTCGAGGCCGCCGGCCAGCAGGGCTTCGGCGAGGGGCTCGGCGGATTCGGCGCGGTCGAGGACCACGACGGGGACGATGCGCTTGGCGAGGATGCGGTCGATCATGCTGCGGCGATACTTGGCGGGTGCGGCGGCCTTGCCAAGGCGGCTTCTTGCCAGCGGCGGGAGATCACGAAAAAGCCCGCACGCCGGGATGGCGTGCGGGCTTGGAAGAAAACATCGAATCAGAGCAGGCCTTCGACCAGCTTCTCGAGCTTCACGATGTCGGCGGAGAAGGCCCGGATGCCCTGGGCGGTCTTCTCGGTGGCCATCGCGTCCTCGTTGAGGGCGAAGCGGAAGGACTTTTCGTCGAAGCTGACCTTTTCGAGGTCGGCCTTGGCGGACTCGGCGGCGGACAGGCGCTCTTCGACCGGATCGGTCGAGGCCTGGAGTTCGGCGAGCAGGCCGGGGCTGATGGTGAGCAGGTCGCAGCCGGCCAGCGCCAGGATTTCGCCCTTGTTGCGGAAGGAGGCGCCCATGACCTCGGTCTTGTAGCCGAATTTCTTGTAGTAGGTGTAGATCTGCTTCACCGAGATCACGCCGGGATCGGCATCGCCCTCGTAGGTCTGGCCGGTGGAGGCCTTGTACCAATCGAGGATGCGGCCGACGAAGGGCGAGATGAGCTGGACGCCGGCTTCGGCGCAGGCGACGGCCTGGGCGAAGGAGAACAGCAGGGTGAGGTTGCAGTGGATGCCCTGCTTTTCGAGGATCTCGGCGGCCTTGATGCCTTCCCAGGTGGAGGCGATCTTGATCAGGATGCGGTCCTTCGAGATGCCTTCCTTTTCGTAGGCGGCGATCAGCTGGAGCGCCTTCGCAACGGTGGCCTCGGTGTCGAAGGAGAGGCGGGCGTCGACTTCGGTCGAGACGCGGCCGGGGACGATCTTGAGGATCTCGAGGCCGAAGAGGATCAGGATGCGGTCGAGGACGCCTTCCACCAGGGCGGGACCGGTGAGGCCGGAGCCCTTGAGTTCGGCGACGGCCTTCTCCACCAGGTGCTTGTATTCCGGCTTCGCGGCGGCCTGGAGAATGAGCGACGGGTTGGTCGTGGCGTCCTGCGGCTGGTAGGACTTCATCGACTCGAAATCGCCGGTGTCGGCGACGACGGTGGTGAACTGCTTGAGTTGATCGAGTTGCGTGGCGCTCATGGCGGGGGCGGGGTAGGGCGGAATCGGACGCGAAGCGAGACGAAAAAGTGTCTGCGGCGGTAGAATCCTGCCGATGCTTCAATATCGCCCCAAGATCGACGGTGAGCGGACGGCGTTGTCTGCTGGTCCCGGTCCACCCCAGTTTAGACGGGTTCGAAGGGCGTCCGGCACGATGGTGAACAGCTCGCCAATCAACTCCACCTGACGGACGTAGTTCGGCGATCGCCTCGGGGTGCATTGATCGTGGTATACCTTCGCCTGGTGGTTGAGGATCCAAATGTCGTGGTCGACGAAATCCGGTTCGAACATCGATACGGAGAGGTTGTGGATCAATTCCGACTCATAAAAGGTGGAACGGTTGCGGCACCGACGCCACCAAGGCCAGGTGCTCACGTTTCGGATCCATGGAAGCGCCAGCCTCAGCATTTCGCCGTAGATCTCCTGTTTGGGGGACATGGCGGCTTCTCACTCCACCCGCTTCCCGCTCGCCGGATCGATGGTGACCGGCCAGCCGGGGTAGGGCTGGTTGTCGGGGGCGGGCTGGGCGGGGGAGGCCCAGTAGGGCCAGTTCTCGAGGCGGACCTTGCCGCTGGCGGGGTCCCAGGTGGTGAGGGTGTAGCCGACGGCGCGGTCGAAGAGGCGGGAGGGCGTGCGGTCGATGTCGTGCGGGTTGGCGACGGCGTGGATGCTCATCTTGTTGCCGAAGCCGTCCTCGAAATCGCCGGTCCACTTCGGGGCTCCATCGCGGCGGTTCTTTCCTTCGGTGGCGGGCATCCAACGGCGCGGCCAGACGTTGGCGATGGCGGGCGAGCTGATCCACCAGGGGCCGTCGCTCCAGGCATCGAGCCCGTATTGGCCGGTGCTGCCGAGGTGCTGGTCGCCGGTGATGTGGACGGCCTTGGCTTCGGCGAGGAGCTTGAGGGTCCGCAGCCGGGCGGCACCGGGCCAGCCGTTGGTGTCGAAGTCCGCCTTTGGTTCGTCGTCCGGGGCGTATTCACCGGGGCGGAGGATCTTGAGATCCGGCACGCCGGCGTCGGACTTCATGTCGACCGGCAGAGTCTGCGGGGCGCAGAAGGGGGACTGGGAGAGGGCGATCCGGAATTTCGCGCCCTTGGCGGGGGTCCGCGCCCAGCGGGCGAGGTAGGTTTCCTGGCGGATGCCGAGGAGGTCGGCCTCCGGGGCGTCGGCCCCGGTCTTCGCGTCCCAACTGCTGGACTGCGGCCAGCCGTTCTCGATCTCGGCCTTGGGCAGCAAGGCCTTGGGGGCGGACTTGAACTGGCGGTCGGCGAGGATGACGAAATCGAGCGGGCCCCAGGCATGGCGGGTGAAATAGACGCTCAGCCCGCTGCGGCAGGGCGAGGGATCAGCGGGGTCGGGCAGGTTGCCGGTCTGGGTGCGGTGGACCATGTTGACGAATTCGACGGACATCTTGTAGCCGCCGGAGTCTTGCGCGGGGTTGCCGTAGCCGCGGGAGATGTCGGCCTGGTTGCCGCCAGCGCCCCAGAGGTTGCCGTGGAAGACATCGTGGTCGTCGGGAATGGTGACCGAGGGCGTGTCGCGCAGGATTTCCCGCCAGGTCCAGCCGTGCATGGCGTATTTCCGAAGATAGGAAAGCACGGAGCGGTCGCCGGGGCGGTGGTCGTAGATCAGGCCGTAGCCGCCGATGGCCTCGTAGATCTGGTCGCCGTGGAAGGTGATGAAGTCCGGGGCCTGGGCGCGGAGGTTGGCGACGAGGTCGACGTGCGGGAAGCCGGTGGCGTCGTTGCAGGAAAGCGAGGCGATCTTCAGCGGCCGGCCGCTGGCGGCGGGGCGGATCAGGCCTTTGTAGGAATCCCCGGCCAGCTTGACCTCGAAGGGGATTTCCTGGGTCGGGTCCAGTTTCAGAACGCGGAAGCGGGCGGTGCGGGAGACGGGGTCCAGTCTGACCGAAACCGGGCCGCGGCCGGGCAGCAGCAGTTCGGCTTCGTGCTGCTCGCTGCGCGCGAACGGGGCGGCCTGGGCAAGCAGGCACAGCGTCCCGTCGTTGTCCATCGTGTAGGTGGTCCAGAGGATCGGGCCGAACGCGCGCTCGGGGTGGACTTTGAATTTGGAGCCGGAGATCTCGAGCTTGCTGAAGCCGAAGCGGCCCTCGCCTTCGCGCTTCTGGGAGACCGGTGGAATCTGGGCCGGGCGCGGGCTGGCGAGGTCGGCCGGGATGGCGGGTTGCGATGAGGCGGTCATCGCGATCAGGCCCGGCAGCCAGCTCTCGTGGGCGCGGGTGCTGACGGTGCGGAGGATTTTCCCGGTGGCGTCCTGGACCAGCAGGCTGAGATCGTAGAATTCGCCATCGGCGGGCGCTCCTTTCAATTCGAGGACGATGCCGCTCAACGGAAGGGGCAGCGGTTCGCCGCCGGCCTTGGTTTTGCCGATGAACGGATGTCCGTTGAAGTCGATCCCCGCGGCGAAGCCGGTGCCGAGCACTGCGGCCTCGCGGAAATCGCCGGAAGGAGCCTGGAGCCCGGCCTGGAAGCCGGCGAAGCCTTCGCCGAAGAGCTCGAAGGAGATCTGGTCGAGCAGGAAGCGGGCGTTGAAAGGGCCCTTTTCCTTGCTCACTTCGGCGCTAAGCAGGACGACGTTGCGGTTGCCGCCGGAGAAGCTGTTCTCGAGGCGGCCCTTGGCGGCGCTCCAGTCTTCCGCGGGGTTGGCCCAGAAATCCTTGCCCGGCCAAGGTCGCGTGATGTTCGCGGCGATGTCGGGAATGAACTTGTCCTGGGCGGGGGCGAAACCCGGGAGGGCCAGCAGGAGGAGGATCAGGCGGGGGATCACGGTCGGAAACTAGGAAAGACCGAGGCCCCCCGGCAACCGCGGAATCTCCTCAGCGCTGGTTTTCAAAGTCGGACTGCGACTTTCTCATGTACTGCTCGTCGCGCAGCTTGCGGAGATACTCCAGATAGCGGCGCTGGGCATCGGGGTCGGCGCCGCCGGGCGTGGCGGCGGGACCCGCCGGAGCAGCGGTCTGGCCGTATTTCTTCCAGGGGCCGTAGGGCACCTGGGCGGCCTCGACAAAGCGCCAGTGGCACTTTTGCCCGGACTGCAGGCCGAGGTAGTCGCGGACCGACGGCGAGATGTCGATGGCGGCGCTCTTGTTGGACCGGTTCTTCGGCGGCTTGCCGAGGAAGACGTATTCGAAGTCGTCGGTGACCCAGGGGCCGCAGTCTTCCCACTGGGCGTAGCAACTGCGCTTGCCGTTGTAGATCTGCACCCAACGTCCTTTGAGCACGGTCTTGCCGGGTGCCGGGTTCATCCGGGAAAACCACGGAATGACCTTCGACGCTTCGGGCTTGTGGCGGGACCAGCCGGCGACGTCGTTGTAGGGGAGCGCGACGTAGAACGGATTGAGCTGCGGGGTGAATCCCTTCGGCCGGAATTCCCCCGTGTTGTGATCGGCGATCCGCGCGGCGGGGTCGGGGTTGTCGTAGCCGCCGAAATTGATCGCCCACTCCTGGTCCCACGACGATTTGTGGTTGGGCGTCGGGTTGTTCTGGGTCGGCTGCTCGCCGATCCAGAAGATGGTGGCGGTGATGTTCTGTCGCCACGGGTAGAGGATGCCCGCGCCGGGCTGGACCGGGCGGACGGGGGCGGTCGAACGGTTGGAAGTGGGGATGACCACCCGCGGCAGGTTGCCGGTGGTGGTGGCGGCTTGGCCGAAAAGGGAAGGCGACGCGATCACCAGGGCCAGAAGCACGCGGGAAAGCGGTCCGGCGCGGCGGGGCGCAGGGCGTTTTTTCCAATCTCCGGTCGGATGTCGGCTCATGGTCAGGTTTTTCTAAAACCGGCGGAGAACGGTGTCCCGCAGGAACCGGTCGTCCAAGCCGGGGTAGTCTAGCGTATGATGCAAGCCCCTCGATTCCCTGCGCCGGATGGCACAGTCGACGACGAGGGAAGCGACCGCGACGAGGTTGCGCAACTCCAGAATGTCGGCGGTGACGCGGTGGCCCCAGTAGAACTCGCGGACCTCTTTTTTCAAATTCCGCAACCGCGTGCCCGCCCGGCGCAGGCGGTTGTCGGTCCGGACGATCGATACGTAGTCCCACATCAGGCGGCGGAGCTCGTCCCAGTTGTGGTAAATGACCACCAGTTCGTCGGGCGCGGTGACGTCGCCGTGGTGCCAGGCGGGGATTTCCGGGGCGTCGTCGGTGTGCTTGGCGACGCCGTAGTGGCTGACAATGTCGGCGAGGGCGCGGCGGGCGATCACGTTGCCTTCCAGCAGCGAATTCGAGGCCAGCCGGTTCGCGCCGTGGAGGCCGGTGCAGGCGACTTCGCCGATCGCGTAGAGCCCGCGGATCGAGGTCTTGCCGTTCACGTCCGTGACCACGCCGCCGCACTGGTAATGGGCCGCCGGGACCACCGGGATCGGTTGCTTTTCGCAATCGAGGCCGAAACTACGAAGCTTCTCGTAGATGAAGGGGAAGCGCTCCCGCATGAAGCCCGGCGGCTTGTGCGTGACGTCGAGGTAGACGCAGGCGGCGCCGGTTTTCTTGATCTCGCGGTCGATCGCCCGGGCGACGATGTCGCGCGGTGCCAGCGAGCCGCGCGGGTCGACCTTGGTGGTGAAATCCTCGCCCTTGGCGTTGATCAGGATGCCGCCCTCGCCGCGCACCGCCTCGCTGACCAGGAAGGACCGCGCCTCGGCCCCGGTGGCGGCCGGATTGTAGAAGCAGGTCGGGTGGAACTGGATGAACTCCATGTTCGCCACGCTGGCCCCGGCGCGCCAGGCCATCGCCACGCCATCGCCGGTCGCGGAGTCGGGGTTGGTGGTATAGAGGTAAACCTTGCCGCAGCCGCCGGTCGCCAGCAGCACCCGGTCGGAACGGAAGATCTTCACCTCGCCGCTGGCCTTCTCAAGCACGTAGGCGCCGAGCACGCGGTCCTCGGTGGTGGAGCCGAGCTTGCCGGTGGTGATCAGGTCGATGGTGAAATGGTCCTCCAGCAAGGTCAGGTTCGGCGTCCGGCGGGCCACCTCGACCAGCGATTCCGCGATCTCCCGGCCGGTGGTGTCGCGAGCATGAAGGATGCGGCGTTTCGAGTGCCCGCCTTCCTTGCCCAGCGCGAAGTGGTCGTCGTGTTTGTCGAAATCCACCCCGTAGCCGGTCAGGTCGTCGATGGTCGCCGCGCCCTCGCCGATGATCGCGCGGACCACGTCCTCGCGGCAGAGCCCGGCCCCCGCATCCAGGGTATCAGCGACGTGGAGTTCCATCGTGTCGCCGTCGTCGCAGAATCCCGGCGGCAGCACCGAGGCGATCCCGCCCTGGGCCCAGGCCGTATTGGAATCGAGGGCTTCGCCTTTCGTCAGGACGATGACCGAACCGTGGGCCGCGGCCCGGATGGCGAAAGAAAGACCGGCAATGCCTGCGCCGATCACCAGGAAGTCACACGTCATGGGGGCGGCAGAATGGCCGGGGATTTCCGCGGGGAAAGGGCAAAAAATGTCACGGACTCCTTGGGCCGGACGCTCGGGGAATGCTCCGGAAGCCACGTCGTGGCTGGACGGTATGTCATTTCAAACTTAAGGAGGATGGCGTGAAGACCATGCGCTACCGGACGTGGCGGCGCTCCATCGCGATTGGCGCGCTGCTCTTGATGCTGTTCTTCGTTTTGCCGATGTTCCTGCGGGCTGAAGGACTCCGGACGGCATGCGAGATCCTTTTCTGGACCACTCTGGTGGTTTCCGTGGGATTTCAACTCACGATTGCCGTCCTCCGGAAGCTTGGAGTCCTCGGCTTCTCCTACACGGACGCCGATCGCAACAGCTACCTTTACAACATGGAGCCAACGCACCGGCAAATGAGGGATTTCCGGCGTCGGAAGAAGAACGACTGAAGAGCCGGGCTCCCGTCACGGCAGCAAGGTCACGTGGTCGATCAGGCGCACCTCGCCGTAAAAGACAGCGGCCGCCAGCACGGCGGGTCGTTTGATGGTGCCGACGGATTGCAGGGTCTCGGCATCGACCAACTCCAGGTAGTCGATCCGGAGGAAAGGGGAGTCCTCCAAGTGCTTGCGGCCCGTGGCGAGGAAGGGCGCGGCGGAGCGTTCGCCGAACTGGAGCAGGGAGCGGGCTCCTTCGAGTGCCCGGCGGATCCGCGGGGCGTCGGCGCGGTGTTCCGGGATCAGCCGGACATTGCGCGAGGACATCGCCAGGCCGTCCGGTTCGCGGACGGTGGGGTGGCCGATGATTTCCACCGGCACGTCGAGGTCGCGGACCATCCGGCGGAGGATCGCGAGCTGCTGGACGTCCTTTTCTCCGAACACCGCGGCGTCGGCCTGGAAGAGGTTGAAGAGCTTCAGCACCACGGTGCAGACGCCGTCGAAGTGCCCCGGGCGGGTCGCGCCGCAGAGGTTCTTGGAAAGCAGGGACTCGGTGACCGTGATCGAGCGATCCGGGAGATACATCGCGCCCGCCTCCGGGGCGAACACGAGGTCGACCCCGGCCGCTTCGCATTTCGCGAGGTCGTCTTCCAGCGGCTTCGGATAGGCGGCGAGGTCGCCGGGGCGGTCGAACTGGATCGGATTGACGAAAATCGAGACCGCCACGGTGCCCTCCGGACCGGCGGCCTGGCGGGCGCGGTGGACCAGGGCGAGGTGGCCGTCGTGGAGGGCTCCCATGGTCGGCACCAGCACCCGCGGGCGGGGCGGGGCGGCCAGTTGGAGGCGCAGGTCATCGGGTGTTCGGGCGATCCTCATCGGGCGGGGATCTTTGTGCTTCCGGCGCTCTTCCGCAAGGCCCGGATGGGGCGTTGACGCCTCCGGAATTTCGGTTCAACGTCCTGCGCATCCCCAAGGGAACCCCATTCATTCAATGACCATCATCCGCCGAATCACCGCCCTCGTCCTTGCTGCCGCCCTGTGCGGGACCGCCGCGGCGCAGGAAGGCAAGCTGAAGATCGCCACGGTCGACATGCAGCAGCTCTTCAAGGAATACCATCGCACCAACGAGGCGCAGAAGGAGATCAACGTCGAGCGCGCGCGGATCCAGAAGGACAACAACGACCGCCTGGCCCACATCCGCGAGCTGGACACCGAGCTCCAAGGCATGCGCAAGCAGCTCGAGGACCCTTCGATCTCCGAGTCGAAGAAGCAGAGCACCTTCAACGAGTGGAACATCAAGCAGCAGGAAGGGATCGCCCTCGACCGCGAGCGCCGCGAATTCCTCCAGCGCCGGAACCAGTCGCTCAACGAGAAGATGGTCCAGCGCATGAAGGGCATCCTCGACGAGATCCGCAAGCTGGTGGAGGAGAAGGCCAAGACCGAGGACTACGACTACGTCTTCGACAAGTCCGGCCTCAGCACCTCGCAGGTGCCGTTTTTCCTCTACACCAAGGACGCCACCGACATCACCGCGGTGCTGCTGAAGGACCTCAACAAGGATGCCCCGGCCGAAAGCGCGCCTTCCGAAGAGGCGGCTCCCGAGACCACCCCGGCTCCCGAAGCTCCCGCCGGCGGCGGCGAGTGATCCACGCCACGCGCCCCGTTCCGTGGCCCTGACCCTTTCCGAGCTCGCCCGCTTGGTCGATGGTGACATCGTCCGCGGCGAGCTCGATCTTTTGGTGGACGGCATCGCCTCGCTCGACGAGGCGGGATCGTCCGAGCTGTCCTTCCTGGGCAACGAGAAATACCGTGCCCAGTATCTGGCCACCCGCGCCGCGGCGGTGATCGTCCCGCGCGGCGTGACCGAAGGGCCGGAATCGAGCGCGCTGATCGCCGCCGACAACCCGTCCTTCGCCTTCGGGCTGGCGGTGAAGCATTTCGTCTCCTCGCTGGCCCGCACCTTCACGCCGGGCATTCATCCCAGGGCATCGGTGGACGAGTCCGCCCGGCTCGATCCCTCGAAGGTCCGGATCCATGCCGGCGCGGTGGTGATGGCGGGTGCTGAAGTCGGCGATGGCAGCGAGATCGGGCCGAACGCGGTGGTCGGCGAGAATGTCCGGATCGGCCGCGATTGCCTGCTCCACGCCAACGTCACGGTGCGGGAGCGCTGCACGCTCGGCGACCGGGTGATCCTCCAACCCGGGGCCGTGATCGGTTCCGATGGCTACGGCTACGAAGTCGTGGAAGGCCGGCACGTGAAGATCGATCAGGTCGGCATTGTGGAGATCCAGAACGACGTGGAAGTCGGTGCGAACACCACCATCGACCGCGCGCGATTCGGCCGCACGGTGATCGGGGAGGGGAGCAAGATCGACAACCTGGTGCAGGTCGCCCACAACGTGCAGCTTGGAAAGCACTGCCTGTTGGTCTCGCAAAGTGGCGTGGCTGGCAGCGCGCGGACCGGCGATTACGTGGTGGTTGCGGCCCAGGCGGGCGTCGGCGGCCACGTGAAGATCGGGGCGAAGTCGGTACTGGCGGGCCGCGCCGGTGCCACGGCGGATCTCGAAGGCGGACAAACCTACAGCGGCATGCCCGCGCGGCCATTCATGGAAGAGCAGCGCTCGCGGGCCTTGATCCGTCAGTTGCCGAAGCTGGTGGAGCGGGTGAAAGCGCTCGAAAAGAAGCCGGGTGCCTGACCCTTGGGAGGCTCCCTGACCCTTGCGGGTCTCAGCGGGCCGCGGTGGCGCGGTTTTTGGCGCGGATGATTTTCACGGGCACCGGCTGCGACGCGTCTTCCAGCATCCGGCGTCGGGCCAGCAGGCCGACCTTCGCGTTCTGGTGCGGCGACCATCCATCGACGGCGGCCACGCTTTCCGCCGGGCTCAGCAGGGCGGGGGCGATCTGGTCCAGCCAGGGGCCGAGGGTCTCCAGTTCGCGCCGGGAGAAGCGATGGAACACCGGCTCCTTGAAAGTGATGATGAGGTCGCCCTCGCTGGTAGGCTCCGGCACGAAGCGGGCTTCCGACTCGGCGCAGGCCGCCAGCTTTTTGCGGGCTTCCGCCAGCGGGTCCTCGCAGGGCTCGTCCACCACCACGCAGGAACCGCGGCGGAACAGGACGAAGGTCCGCTTCGCGGTGACGTGCCGGGAGCAGAACTCCACCAGCTCCTCGGTGGTCGGTGCGGGTGGCAGCACCTGCTCGCGGGTGAGGGCGGGGGAGGTCAGGCCGCCGGACGAGGCCGGCTGGGCGGACCGAGTTTGATTTTTTTTCAAAGTCGGCGCGGGCAGCAAGATGGCCGCCGCGAGGCCGAAAATCCCTGCAAGTAGCAGGGCCAGTGACAATGCGATCCGGGAGGAGAGCGGGCTCCGTGAGGCGTCCTTTGGATTAAGCATGGTAGATTTTTAAAAAATATTGACGTTACGGCAAGCTTAAGTTTCTATCACGGCGCTGCTCACCCCATCCCAACCATGAAAACAGCGACCTTCCCACGTCGCGGCCGATCGCTCCCGCTTCCGCTCGCATGCCTGATGTCCTTGGGGGTCGCCGTGGTCGGGCTGCAATCGAAGGCCGAGGCCGGAAACGTGGACACCGAGCTGGTGTTGCTCGTCGACATCACGCCCCGTGGCCTGAACGGCTCGGAGTTCGACCAGGTCATGGAAAGCTATGCTTCCGCCTTCACCAGTTCCCAGGTGCTCGACTCGATCCAGTCCGGCAGTTACGGGCAGATCGCGGTGTCGCTCATGTTCTACGGCAACGCCTCGACCCAGGTGGTCGGCATTCCGTGGATGATGATCGGCAATGCGACCGAAGCGGAGACCTTTGCCACGCTGGCCCGGGCGCTGAACCAGCCGTTTTCCATCGGTTCGCCTTCGGTGGGCTCGGCGTTGACTGCCGCCACCCTGTCCTTCGGCAGCGAAACCGGCGGGCCGGGCAACGGCTTCGAAAGCACTGCCCAGATCATCGAAATCGTGGCGGCGAGCGTGCCGCTCGGCGGGACCGCAGGAGTTGAGGCCGCCCGCGACAACGCGCTGGCATCCGGAGTGGATCTGATCAATTCGATCGCCCTCGGCAACCGCAGCGCCGCCATCGAGGCCTACTACGCGTCCAACGTGATCGGCGGCGAAGCCGGAGGGGTCGTAGCCACCAGCAACTCCGCCCCGACCAACGGCGGGCTGGCCGGTGCCATCGCCAATCAGATGAACGGCGGGGTTTCCGCCGGTGCCAACGAATCGCTCTCCGCGGTGCCCGAGCCGTCTTCGGCGCTCGGCTTGCTATCGGGTCTCGCGCTCCTGCTGATCCGCCGCCGCAAGCCCTGACCCGACGTTCCATTCTTCCGCCTCCCATGAAATCCCGCGCCGCCCTTCCACCGGTCGAAAAGCTGTTTCCGAGCGAGCGGCCGGTCGATCCGGAGATCGCGGAGCGGGTGGGGCAGGAAATCATCCAGAACCGCCTGGAGCCTGGAGCCTGGGCCACCGCGTTGGCGGCGAGCGGTGGCAAGCGGCAGGACGCGCTGGCCGCCTACGCCCGGATCCGGATGCAGCAGATCAGCGCCCAGCGCCGGCTGAGGCGCGACAAGGCCCAGTCGTTCGAAGCCCGCCGCCTGACCACCTGCCTCGGTATCAAGACGGTGCAGGATCTCCTCCAGCGCTCGAACCGCGGCGGACAACTGAATCTCATCAAGCCGCGGCTTTCCTACATCTGGCTCGGCATCCTGCTGGTCGGCTCGGCCGGTGCCGCCGCCTCGGTCGGTCGCCTGCTCGGCGACCTGGTGCCGGACCGGCTGGAGCGATGGATTCCCGCGATGGCCTTGCTCTGCGGGTTGGCCGCGGTGGGCGGCGTGCTGATGCTGCGTGCCCTGCTGCCGAAACGTTGGGTGATGCTCGGCTGGAACACGGGATTCACGACCCTTTGCAGCCTCGCCTGTTTCGCCTCGCTTTGTTTCGGGGCCAAGTTGATCTCCCGTACTTCGCCGGAGGTGATTCAGAAGATCACCTCCGGACCGACGGCGATTTCCGCTCCGGTTCCGGTGCCTGCCGCGCCTTCTTCTCCCGCGCCCGCGCCAGCCCGGCTGGTGTTGAAGCCGAACATCGACGCCACCGCCGCGCTCGAAGCGATGGACGAGGACGAGTAAAGTTTGGATTTCCCGGTTTCCCTTCGCCCGCGGCCTGCTACACCGGCCGCGTGAACGAAGAACGCGAGCACGGCGCGCAGCCGCTGGACGGCATGATGACGGCCTGGGGCCTGGGCAACCACGACCTGGTCGACGCCTCCACCGAGCAGCTCACCCACAAGCAGGTCCAGCGCGCCCGCGCCGGCCGCACGCTGACCTTGCACATGATGCAAAAGGTCGCCCGCGCCTTGAACATCGCGGTCTGGTACCGGTTGAAGCGCGAGGAGCGGGAGGTTTATTTCGAATATCTCCACAAGCACCTTTTCAGCTACGCCAAAAACCATGATCCGGCTTGGGCGGATCCGAACGGCGAGCTGATGGAAGCCGTCAAGCAGCGCGGGGCGAAGGTGATCAGCCGCGAGGCTTGAGCGGCTTGCCGGGGTCGCTTGCGCGGTCAGAAGGTCCAGTTGAGCGAAACGGTGCCGAAGAGCTGGCCTTCCTGCTGCGCCTTGAACTCCTTGGTCCGGTAGACCAGGGCGTAGGCGAGCTTGGTATTCTTGTAGTTCACCGCGACGCCGGCGCTGAGGTCGGCGACAAAGGGATCGCTGCTGACGGAATGGCTGTCGGTGTAGGTGTTGCCGTCGAGGAAGATGTTGCGCGCCACCGCACGGCCGTCGACCCGGGCGAAAAGATAGGCACCGAGGTCGAAGCGCGAGCGGTCGGCGGCCAGCGTGCCGTCGACCGGGGTGGAGGTGGTGGCCGCGGGGCCGATCGACGGGGTGCCGAAGTCGTCGGGCAGATTCACCCCGGCCCGGAACTCCGCGCCGACGTTGGCGAAGGTGCGCACGGTGCCGAGCGCGACGCCTGCATGGGGAAGGAGTTCCCAATCGAAGCCGCTGCGGCGCTCGTGGACCGGCCAGCGCCAGAGGCGCTCGTAGGCAAGGGTGAATCCGACCTCGTTCTCGAGCTGGTTGTCCCAGCCGTTCGGCGAATCGAAACCGCGGAGGTCGTGGATGAATTTCTGGGTATCCTCGCCGTAGGACCAAGGGCCGACGACGCCGATGTCGAGCACCAGCGAATTGCGGACCCGGGCGTTCTTCCACACCACGCCGACGCCGAGGTAGAGCCAGCCGGCGTAGGGACGGTCGTCCGGCACCAGCGCCCGCGAGGTGGTGTTGACCGGGGTGTAGATGTTCTGGCCGAGCGAGAAGACGAGGTTCTTCTGGTAGTCGGTCTCGTTGATGTAGGGGAGGAGATCGAAGACCGGGAGGAAGGGGCTGGCGTAGCTCGAATCGGCGAACTGTTCGAGATCGCGCGAGCTCCAGCCCAGCTTGAAGCCGTTGGTGTAATGCTGGTCGGTACCGGAAAAGAGGTCGTTTTCGAAGTAGAGCCCGAAGGTGCCTCCGGCATCGTCCTTGCCGGCCGCGGAGGCGGGGCTGCGGATCAGGGTGGCGACGGAAAGCGTGGTGGCGAGGAAGCGGAGTTGGGACCAGGTCATGGGTGAAAGATCAGAAGGTCAGGACTGCAACCACCCCGGCGAGCAGGAGAAGGTGGACGGAGCCCCCGGCGCGGTAGCCGGTCACGAGTCCGGGCAGTCAATGACTGAAGAACAAGGTGGCCGCGGAGTCCTGTATGGACCGGATGGCTTTCCGCGATCATCGCCCTTGGGGGCAGGACCGGCCATGGGGTGAAACCCTACCGTGGAGGAGCGCCCGAAAAGGCCGGGAAAGGGGGCGGCAGGACTTCGCCCCTGCCGATCAATCGGGGATTGAAAGGGAGACTTGGCCGGGTCGAGTATCGGACCCATGACGCGAATCGGCTTCCTGATCTTTCTTGGTTTCACCGGCGGCCTCGGTGCGGTCGAATTCGGTCACGGTCCCTTGGTGCAGTGGACGGGTGATCCTTCGACCACGGCACAGATCCGGTGGCTGGAGCCCGCGGGATCGATGGCGGTCGAGGGCCGCTGGGCGAGCGGGCCGGCGGGGTTCGGCTATGGCGACGGCGATGACGCCACGGTCCTGGCCGGGATGGCGAACCGCTACGACCGCCTGGCGATCCGCCGGAAGATCGCGCCGCCGCCGGGCGTGCCGGGCGAGGCCAAACTGTTCCTGCGGGTGAATTACGACGACGCCTTCATCGCCTGGATGGGCGGCAAGGAGGTGGCCCGGCGGAACGTGGAGACCGCGCCCGACGGCAAGGTCAGCGTCAAGGATCACGAGGCGGGCAAGTGGGAGGAAATCCCGCTGGGGACTGCCGCCGGGTTGTTAGGGAAGGGCGGCACGGTGCTGGCCATGCAAGGCTTCAATGTCGGCAAGACCAGCAGCGACTTCACGCTGGATGCGAGGCTGGAGGCGAAGTGGGGCGGCAAGACGGTGGTGCTGCTGGGCAAGGAAGCGGTGTGGGAATACCTCGCCAACAAGGAGCCGGAGAAGGGCTGGCAAACGAAGTCGGGCGCGGTGAGACCAACGCCGGGCAAGGTGGCGGAGACGATCGCGGCCTTGAAGTTCCGCGCGAAGGGATCGGCCGAATGGCGGAGCGCGGCGGTGAAGAGCCAGCCTTTCGCCGCAAGCCGCCACCGGGTGCGTTCGGCTTCGTTGGAGGGACTGGCTCCGGGAACCGAGATCGAATTTCAACTCGGCGGCAAGGACGGCACGGAATCGAAGATCTTCTCTTTCCGCACCGCGCCGGGTGGCGATGCTCCGGTGCGTTTCGTGACCGGCGGCGATCTTTATCATTCCCGTGCGCCGATGGATGCGATGAACCGCCGGGCGGGGCTGGAGGATCCTCTGTTCGCGCTGCTTGGCGGCGATCTCGCCTATACGAACAACGCGAATCCCGAGCGCTGGTTCGACTTCGTCGACTCGTGGGTCGACAACGCGCGCACCCCGGACGGCCGGCTGGTGCCGATGGTGGTGGCGATCGGCAACCACGAGGTGACCAACGGCGCGTTCCGACCGCTCGACGCGCCGGGGCCGACTGCGGCGACGGAGTTCATGAGTCTTTTCCACATGCGGCGGGAGGGACTGGCGAACGACACCTTCGATGTCGGGAAGAACCTCTCGTTCGTACTGCTCGACTCCGGCCATGCCGGGACGATCGCCAGCCAGACGGCGTGGCTGGCATCGGTGCTGGAGGAGCGGCGCGGGGTGAAGGGCCTCTTCGTCTGCTACCACCGGCCGGCCTGGGGGTGTGGGGCGAAGGAGGATGCGAAGGATATCCAGCGCGAGTGGTGCCCGCTGTTCGAGAAGTTCAATGTCGATGCGGTATTCGAGAACGACCACCACACTTTTTCGCGGAGCCATCCCTTGATCGGCGGCAAAGTGGACGAGAAGCGCGGCATCCCGTATCTCGGCGCCGGGGCTTGGAGCGTGGAGGTGCGGAAGATCGATCCGGCGCAGATGAAGAAGCGGCCATGGATCGCAAAGGCGCTGGCGGTGAATCATCTTTACGTGGTGGAGGTCGGGGAGAAAGGCTGGAGCGCCGAGGCGAAGACCACGGATGGCACGGGCTTTGACCGGATCGAGCGGCCTTGGCGGCGGTGAAGCCGGTGAGTCGGTGAGTCGGTGAAGCCCATGGGGATTTCGGTTAGGAGTTCCGGGTTGCGGTGGGGCGGGGGATTTGCCAGTTTGCGGGTCCGATGAAACTTCCCGTGTGTTTTCTACCGCTGTTGCCGGCCCTGGGGCTGGTGGCTTGTTCGGGCACGGGCGGCGATGACGCCGTGGTTTCAGCCAGCCCGGACCCGGTGGCGGGGAGCAAGATCAAGACGGGGGATTGGTTCGACGACGACCGCGACAAGATCGCGTCGAAGTATGGATCGATGAACCCGAAAATGACCAAGGACGGTCAGATGGTCGCGGGGGAAGGCAAGGACTTCGCTGGTTTCAAACGCGACAACCCGGAGTTCAAGGGGCGCTGGGAAGGCCAGGAATTCAAGGCGGAGGACTACCGCAAGAAGTCCTGGTGGGGTGACCGGGACTACGTGAAGAAAGTTTACGGTGGGAACACCGACGCGAACTCGCTGCGCAAGGACTCGCGGTTCAGCGGCCGCGAGGCGGGCGAGGGGTCGGTGGCGGCGCGGGATACCGGCAAAGCCTACGACACCGGTGGCTACGAGACCGGCCGGGCCCGGGAGGATGGCGCCGGCCAAGCAATCAACAAGATCTCCGATGCCGAGACCGACGAGCGCCGGCGCGTCTTCACGGACCCGGACATCATTCCGTGGAAGGAACAGAACGGGGTGACGATCGAGGAGGCCAAGAGCAAGATGGGGCGCTAGCCGTCAGGCGAAAATCTCCTTCACGACGCGGGCGGGGTCGACGCCGGTGAGGCGGTTGTCGAGGCCCTGCGCCTTGTAGGTCAGGCGCTCGTGGCTGACTCCGAGCAGGTGGAGGATGGTCGCGTGGAGATCGCGGATGTGAACAGGGTCCTGCGTGATGTTGTAGCTCATCTCGTCGGTCTCGCCGTGAACCTGGCCGCCCTTGACGCCGCCGCCGGCCATCCAGAGGGAGAAGCAGCGCGGGTGGTGGTCGCGGCCGTAGTCGGACTCGGTGAGGTTTCCCTGGCAGTAAACCGTGCGGCCGAACTCGCCGCCGAAGATCACCAGCGTGTCCTCCAGCATGCCGCGTTGCTTTAGGTCCTGGATCAGGCCGTAAACGCCTTGGTCGACGTCCTTGCACTGCGAGGTCAGGTCGCGCGGGAGATTCCCGTGCTGGTCCCAGCCGCGGTGGAAGATTTGCACGAATCGGGTGCCGCGTTCGAGCAGGCGGCGGGCCATCAGCGCGGAGCTGGCGAAGGTGCCGCCGATCTTGCTTTCCGGGCCGTAGAGCTCGTGGACGTGGTCGGGCTCGCCGGAGAGGTCGGCAAGTTCCGGGACGGATGACTGCATCCGGAAGGCCATCTCATACTGCTGGATCCGGGTCTGGATTTCCGGGTCGCCGACGATCTCGTAGGAGCGCTGGTTCATCGCGTTGAGGCCGTCCAGCATCTTGCGCCGGAGGTCGCGGGAAATGCCGGGCGCGTCCTGGAGATAGAGGACGGGATCGCCCTTCGAGCGGAGCGCGACGCCGGCGTGCTTGCCGGGCAGGAAGCCGGCGCCCCAGAGGCGGGAGGAAATGGCCTGGACGTTCGAGTAGGGCGAGGAGTGGGTGGCGTGGAGGACCACGAAGGACGGCAGGTCCTCGTTCATGGTGCCGAGGCCGTAGGACAGCCAGGAGCCCATGGAGGCTTTGCCGGACTGCATGCTGCCGGTGTAGATGAGCTGGTTGGCGGGCTCGTGGTTGATGGCCTCGGTGTGCATCGACTTGATGACGCAGAGGTCGTCCGCCATTTTCGCGGTCCACGGCAGCAGCTCGCTGATCCAGGTCCCGGCCTGGCCGTGCTGGGCGAACTTGAAGATCGTCGGCGCGAGCGGGAAGGCGGCCTGGCCGGAGGTCATGCCGGTGAGGCGCTGGCCTTCCTTGGCGAGGTAGTCCTTGAGGTCTTCCTTGAAGCGGTTCTTCAGTTCGGGCTTGTAGTCGAAGAGATCGATCTGCGACGGCGCGCCGATCAGCGAGATGTAGATCGCGCGCTTGGCCTTGGGAGCGATGTGGGGCAGGCCGGTGGGCGCGCCCGCGCCGAAGGCGCTGCCGCCGCCGCCGAGGAGCGACGAGAGCGCGGCGACGCCGAGGCCGGTGCCGTTCTTGCGGAAGAACTGGCGGCGGTTGATGGCGGAGTTGTAGTCGAAGATGGAGTTCATGACTTACTTGTTGAGGGTTTCGTCGAGGTTGAGGAGCTGGCTGGCGACCAAGGTCCAGGCGGCGAGTTCGGCGGGGTCGAGGGCGGGGTCGGCCTTGCTGGCGCCGTTGGAAATCATGGCGGCGGCGGCGGCGGTGTCGGCCTTGTAGGCGGCGAGCGCGGCCTGGTGGGTGTCGAGCGCGAGCTGGCGGTCCTCCTTGCCGAGGGGCCGGGAAAGCAAGCGTGCGGAGAGGTGGTCAAGCCGCGCCTGGTGGTCGGCGGAGGCCTTGATGGCGTTCTCCGCGAGTCGGCGGGAGGCCTCGATGAACTGCGGGTCGTTCATCGTGACGAAGGCCTGCAGCGGGGTGTTGGTGCGGTCGCGGCGGACGCAGAAGACCTCACGGGTCGGGGCGTTGAGGATTTCCATCGCGGGGTGCGGCGCGGTGCGTTTCCAGAAGGTGTAGAGGGAGCGGCGGTAGAGCGACTCTCCCGTGTCCTCGCGGTAGTTGCGGGTGTTGGACTGCGGCATGGCGACCGCTTCCCAGATGCCTTCGGGCTGGTAGGGCTTGACCGAGGGGCCGCCGATCTTCGGCGAGAGCAGGCCGGAGGCGGCCAGCGCGAGGTCGCGGATCTGCTCGGCGTCCAGCCGGTAGCGCGGGCCGCGGGAAAGCAGGCGGTTGGCGGGGTCCTTCTCGAGCTGCTCCGGGGAGACCGCGCCGCTCTGGCGGTAGGTGGCGGAGGTGACGATCGTCTTGAGCATGTGGCGGTAGTTCCACTTCGAGTCGACGAACTCGGCGGCGAGCCAATCGAGCAGTTTCGGGTGGGTGGGCCGCGCGCCCATGATGCCGAAGTCATCGGGGGTCTCCACGATGCCGGTGCCGAAGAAGTAGTACCAAGTGCGGTTCATCGTCACGCGGGCCGGCAGCGGGTTGGCGGGATCATTCAGCCAGCGGGCGAGGCCGAGGCGGTTCTTCGGTGCGTCGGCAGGCATCGGGGGCAGTATGGCGGGGGTGCCGGCCGCGACCTTCTCCCCTTTGTCGGAATAGACGCCGCGGGTCAGCACGTGGGCGAAGGGCTCGCCCTTCTTCTCTTCCATCACCAGCGAGACGGAACCGCGTGACCGGAGGGTTTCCTGCTCGGCCTTGAGCGCGTCGAGCTTGGTCCGCAGTTCGCGGGACGGGGCATCGACGTTGGCGAGGTAGTAGGTGAACAGGGAATCGACCTGGGCCTTGGTCCGCTGGTCGGCGGGCAGGGAGGCGATGTGCTGGAGCAGGCTGTTCTTGGCCAGCGACTCGATTTCGGCGGGGGTGAGCAGGCGGCGGTAGAAGCGGAAGTCCTGGAGGGCGACCTTGCCGTTGAGCTTCGAGTCGTCGCCGTGGCGGGATCCGAGTCGCAGCGGAACGGAGGTTTCGATCGTGCCTCCCACGGTGTTCGGGTCGGTCTTGGCGTTGACCCGCTTGCCATCGATGTAGATCGCGCCGGCCTGGTGACCGGAAATGCTGCCGTCGAAGGTGACCATCACGTGATGCCATTGGTCGGGCTTGAGGGGCTCCGGGGCGTAGATCTTGTTGGCGGCACCCTGCCAGGTGTCGATGACATGGGAGGCGGGCTGCCCGGCCATCAGATAGAGGTCCCAGCCGCGGAAGGACTCGGCGGGATTCATCCGGGCGATGATCGCTCCGGTCGGCTTGCCTTCGATGCGGACGAAGCCGCCGTAGGTCACGCGGTCGCCGCGGGAGAAGCTGGCGAGGTCGCCCAGGTCCACCGGCGCGTCGCTGATCAGGGGTGCCTTGCCGAGCGGGGCGTCGATGCGGGTGAGGTTGGCCGGCCATTCGCGCGACTGGCCGTCGACGAGGCCGCGCAGCGGGCCTTCGGACTCGGTGAGCGGAAGATGGAGCGCGAGGGTGGAGTCGATCTCGCGGGCCGGGGCGATGGAGGCGTTGGCCAGCCAGGCGTCGAACTCCGGGCGGGCGGCGCCGGCCCGGCCGGCGATGAGTTTTTCCGTTGCGGCGAGTTCGCCACCGACCGAGGCCCAGCGGTCGCGGTCTTCGATCAGGGGCACGAACACGTTGGGCGGGTGGTCCGCCTTGTTGCCGTCGAGCGACGACATCGGGGTATTCCGGAAGAAGGCGGTCAGGGAGTAGAATTCCTTGGTCGAGATCGGGTCGAACTTGTGGTCGTGGCAAGCAGCGCAAGCCGAGGTCAGGCCGAGCCAGATGGCGGACATGGTGGCGACCCGGTCCGAGGCATAGATGGCGTCGTATTCCTCGCCGATCGCGCCGCCTTCGCCGGTGGTCGCGAGGCAGCGCGAGAAGCCGGTGGCGACCTGCTGGTCGAGGGTCCGGTTCGGTAGGAGATCGCCGGCGATCTGCTCGGTGGTGAACTGGTCCCAGGGCATGTTCGCCTGGAAGGCGCGGATGACCCAGTCGCGGTAGGGCCAGATGGCGCGGTAGTTGTCGATGTGGATGCCGTGGGTGTCGGCGTAGCGCGCGGCATCGAGCCAATGTCGGGCGAGGTGCTCGGCACTGGCCGGGGTGGCGAGGAGGGAGTCGGCGGCCGACTCGATGGCCGATTGAAGATTGCCGATTGCCGATTTTTCGAAGGCGTCGACGGCCTCGGGGGCAGGAGGGAGGCCGGTGAGGTCGAGGTGGAGGCGGCGGTAGAAGCGGCGGAGGTCTTCGGGCGGGTTCGGGGCGAGGCCGGCGGTCGTGAGTTTGTCGGCGACAAAGCGGTCGATCGGATTGGCGGCGGTTTCCTTGCCGGCTTCGGGGAGTTCCGGACGCTTGACGGGGATGAAGGACCAGTGGGCTTCGTACGGGGCACCTTGCTCGATCCATTTTTCAAGGATCGCGATCTGCTCGGGGCCAAGCTCCTTGTGGGAGTTCGGCGGTGGCATGATGAGCTCCGGGTCCTTCTCATGCATCCGCTTCACGAGGTCGGACTCGGCGGGCTTGCCCTTGATGATGACCGGCTTGCCGTTTTCCCGCGGGGCGAAGGCATCGGCTTCGATGTCGAGGCGGAGCGGTGCGGACTTGGGCTCGCGGGTGCCGGAATCCGGTCCGTGGCAGTGGTAGCAGTATTCGGAGAGGATGGGCTGGACGTGCTCGTTGAACGAGATCGTCTCCGGCAGGTGGGAGACCGGGACCGGGGTCGCGGTGGCGGGATCGTTTGCGGCGGCCGGAGTGCTACTTGGCTCGGCGGACGCATTGGACGCTGGCTTCTGGCACGAGGTGACCAGCAGGCAGGCGGAGAGTCCGCCGGCGAGGAGATGGAGAGGTGTGGAGAAGCGGTGCATTTTCAAACGCGTTTCGTGAGCGGGGCGGTCTGTAATGAAAGCAAAGCTTTAACGTCCCGCCAGTTGTGTTGCTTTCAACTTGGATGAATCCTGACCGGTTACGGCTTGGCGCGGGGCGGTAGGATCTGAGACGGTGTCGGGAGTGGAGACGGAACGGGAGATCGAGGTCGGGGTAGGATTTCTGCTGGGTCCTTGTCCGCTTTTGCCTGCGGTGGAGTCCCGCCATGGACCGGAGGCAACAAGCCATCTGGCGAGCAAGAACCGCGCTTACTATGAAGCCTGTCTGCACTACGCGCAATCGCTTTGGCGGGATGGGAAGCCGGCGCAGGCCATCCTCCAACTCAACAAGTCCTTCATGGCGGACCTGGGCGGGGAGCCGTTGATCCTGAAATCGTGGCCGCCGCCCTATGCGGTGCTGGT
Source organism: Haloferula sp. (assembly GCA_044372775.1). Taxonomy (GTDB): domain Bacteria; phylum Verrucomicrobiota; class Verrucomicrobiia; order Verrucomicrobiales; family Akkermansiaceae; genus Haloferula. The sequence goes on along the minus strand of JBIPNO010000011.1, from coordinate 106,071 downwards.
GTGGATTTTGCGGAACCGGCCCGAGGGCGCGTTTGTCGGAAATCCGGTGCGGCATTTCCAGCATCTGGCGACAAGGGTCAGTGGCGAGCGGAAGGAGATCCGGGCTTGGCGGGCCTGGGCTTGCTTTCACCTGTCGCGGCGGGTGCTGCCGGTTGAGGAATTTCCGATGGATGCCGAGCAGGTCGAGAAAGAGTGCCTGGAGATCCCGGAGTGGGAAGAGGTGGTGGAGCGGATCCGATGCGACGGATGGGAGGGCGAGGCGGAGGTCATCCGCGAGGTGGCGGCGGGGCTTTGAAGGGACCCCGGTGGAAGAACCTCGCGTGATTGGCGACGGTGATTTCCGAGAGACGGTCCACGCCGATGCTGAGCGCGGCGGCGAGGCCGGTGGCGATGCGGGGCAGGTTGGCGGGATGGTTTTGTCCGTCGAGGAGGGGATGGTCGATGAACTCCGGAGGCGGGAGCATGTCGGGGGCGTCGGTCTCTAACAGGAGGCGGTCCTCCGGGACGGATCGGAAGGCATCCAGCACCTTGGCTTTCCGCGGATGGAGGAAGTGGCCGGAGAAGGAGAAGCTGGCACCCATTGCGGCAAGGCGTTTCACGAGTTCGGGCGAACCGCCGAAGGAGTGGAGCAGGAATTTCTCCGGCGGAGGCTCGGCGGCGAAGGCATCGAACAGCGGTTCCCAGGCCTTCAGGGCGTGGATGGTGATCGGGAGGCGTCGCTCGCGGGCCAGGGCGAGCTGGGGGAGGAAGACCTCGCGCTGAACATCCAGCGAAGGCTCCGCGACCCAGCCGTCGAGGCCACATTCGCCGATGGATGCGGTGGGGAAGCGGTCGAGTTGGGCTTCGAGTGTCGTGAGCCAGGAGTCGGAGCGGAGATGGGCTTTCCAGGGGTGCAGTCCGAAGGCGGGGGTGACGAAATCCGGGTGGCTTTCGGCGAGGGTCGCGACGTTCTCCCAATCATCCTCGCCGGTGCCGTTGACGATGCAGCCGGCGATTCCCACGGCCTGCATTTCGGCGATGATCCGGGCGGGATCGGCGAAGTGCTGCAGGTGGTTGTGGGAGTCGAGGAGGGGCATGCTCCGATGGGGTGAAGCGCGAATGGCCAGTGCGATCGGGCTTGCCGGGGAGAGTTCGAAGCACAGGGGGATGCGGGCCGCCCCCGCGAGCAACTTGAAAAGTTACTCTACTTCGACGATCAGGTTGATCTCCACTGCCACGTTGAGCGGGAGGGCGGCGGCGCCGAGGGCGGTGCGGGAGTGTCTGCCCTTGTCGCCGAAGATTTCGATCAGCAGTTCGCTGGCGCCGTTGATGACCTGCGGGTGGCCGTAGAAGTCGGGCGCGGAATTCACGAAGCCGTTGAGCGCGACGATCTGCTTCACCTTGTCGAGCGAGCCGATCTCCTGCTTCACCACGGCGAGGCGGTTGAGGATGATGATGCGGGCACCTTCCTGCGCTTCCTCGATCGAGACGTCGCGCGGGACCTGGCCGATCACCTTGCGGTCACCGTCGATGGGCAGGCCGCCGGAGAGGAAGAGGAGGTTGCCGCTGCGGACGCAGTTGACGTAGGCGGCGACGGGAACGGGGACGTCGGGAAGGGTGAGGCCGAGGGCTTCGATGCGGGCTTGGATGGTGTCCATGCGGGAGACTCAAGACTTCGGGACCCAGGACGCAAGACTTGAAAAACCGCCCCGGGGCGATGCCGCTTGCACGAAGACGCGAAGCGGGCCGATGCTGCCGGTCTCCCATGAGCAAACTCTTTGAAGAACTCGATTTCCGCGAGACCCCGATCGGGGATCTGATCCTGCAGCGCCGCCGCTTTCTCCAGTTGGACGGGGTCGAGGTGTATGAGGTGAAGCTTGGCGACGCGTTCCTGATGTCGAGCCTGTTCCATGAAGTGGAAGTGGCGCTGTCGAAGCTCGGGCTCGCAGCGCTGGCGACGCCTGACGCGGACGTGGTGGTGGGCGGGCTGGGGCTCGGTTACACGGCGGTGGCCGCGCTGGAGGATCCGACCCTGCGCTCGCTGATCGTGGTCGAGGCGCTGGACGCGGTGATCGACTGGCACCAGCAGGGTCTGGTGCCGCTGGGGCCGGTGTTGACCGGCGACGAGCGCTGCCGCTTCGTGCTCGCGGATTTCTTCGTGCGTGCGGCGGATCCCCAGCGGGGTTTCGATCCGGCGAATCCGGGGCGGAAATTCCATGCCGTGCTGCTGGATATCGATCACTCGCCGCGCAACCTCCTGCATGCCAGCAACGCGGCGTTTTACGAGCGGCCCGGCCTTGAGAAGCTTGCCGCGCAGTTGCACCCGGGCGGGGTGTTCGCGCTGTGGTCCGACGATCCGCCGGACGAGCGCTTCCTCGAGGATCTCCGCGCGGTGTTCGAGACGGTGCAGGTCGAGGTGGTTCGCTTCGCCAATCCGCTGCTTGACCGCGAGTCGGAGAGCACGGTTTACGTGGCGCGGCTGGCCGGAGCCTAACGGACGACGGGTTGCGGCGCGGCTGCGGGAATCGGGAAGTCGTCGGTGAGCAGGGCGACCAACTGCTTGCCCGAGCGGGTCAGCTCGGCGCTGCTGCCGCTGCCTGTGAGAAGACCGCGGGTCAGGTAGCCGTGGCCGACGCGCGAGTTCCGGACGCCGGTGACCAGCGGTTCGGCGACCTCGCGCGCGCTGGGGGTGATGCCGACGGCGAGGCCGGTGGCAGTGAAAGAGATTTCCCAGGAGGGCGAAGGAGCGGCAGGGTCGCCGTCGATCATCCAGCGGTGGCGCTCGGCGAAATCCCAAGTGCCCTCGCGGGGGATGGTGACCTTGAAGTAGGCGGGGCTGGCCTTGACGAAATCGCGGATCTTCAGGTCGGGGTTCTTCTTGTGGGCGAGGAACAGCGAGGCGATGTCCATGCCGGCGAGGTTCATGCCGTTGAAGTTGCCGTGGAAATTCGTGCCGCCGGAGAAGGCGGTGTGCCAGCCGCCGAAGTTCCGGCTCATGAGAAGGCACATCTCGAGATGGAGGTGGGCGCGGGTTCGGTTGAGGCCGGCGCCGGTGTAGCCCATGCGGCCGAGGACCGAGCCGGTCTTCACCGCATCGCCCGGCTTCGCGGTGATCTCGGCGAGGTGGGCGTAAACACTGTAGAACGTGTCACCGTCGATCGGGTGCTCCACCACGACATACTTGCCGTAGTTCGAGCGGCCGGCGACGTCGCTGACGTGGACGACGGTGCCGCCGGTGATCGACATCACGAGGTCGAGAGGGTTGCCGGCCTTGTCGCGTTTGACCGGGGAGATGTCGATGCCCTCGTGGAACTTGGTCAGCACCACGTCCTCGCCGACGCGGATCGGCGTGCGGACGAAGCCGAAACTTCCGCCCTCCCACGGCTTGCTGACCTCGCCTTCGAAAGTCCGGTCCACATACATGTAGAACTTCTCCGGCTCGCCGGTGAAGAGGTGGTGGTTCTCCGTCGGGAGATGGAGCTCCAGGGCGGACGAGGAGATGGGGAGAAGGAGTGCGGCGGCGAGGGCGAGCGGGCGGAGCATGTCGGGATTCAGAGTCGGGGCTTCTTTTCCCCGATGCGGGGAACCATGGCGTCGAAAGCGTCGATCTCGGCCTTGCCGATGCCCTTCCAGATCACCAGGTAGCCGTCGTCGACCTGCTTGTCGATGATCACGGCATCGACCACGCGGCCGTTGACCATGGCGACCATCCAGCGGTTGACGCCGGCGTTGGAAATGGCGGCGAAGCGGTTCTTGGCGGAGGGCTTGAGCTGGAGCAGCGCGCCGTAGCCTTCGCCGTCCTGGGAAGGGAAGGGGTTGAAGGCGATGATGTCCTTCGTCATGATCTCCGGGTTCCGTCGATAGACCAACTGCCTGCCGTTGGTCATCTGCGAGAAGATCATCTTCGGATTGTCCGTCGGGTCCGCCTGGATGTGGAAGGAGATCCCGGCCTTGTCGCCTTTCTTGCCGCCGGCATGGGCGGTCAGCCCGGGGCAGAGGGCGAGCAGGACGATGGCAAACAGGCGCGGCAGGGTCATGACGGCGGAGCTTGCCTGTCGCCGGGGCCTTTGAGAATCGAAAAGTTGACCTCAGCCGAGCGGGCTGGGGTATTCGCCGGCTTCGACCAGCTTGGCGATGGACGCGACGACGTGCGGTTTGTCGTCCGGATAGGTCACGCCGAACCACGACGAGGTGGTGTCGAGCACCCGGCAGTCGGCCTTGCCGCGTCGGATGAAATCGTCGACCACGGTGGGGATGTAGCACTCGGATTTCAGCTCGCCGCCCTTTTCCCGGAGGAAGGCGGTGAAGTGGTCCTCGAGCTGGTCGAAGAAAGCCCGGGTGAAGCCCCAGAAATTCATCGAGACCGGGCAGGTGTCGGCGACTTCGCGCCGCTGGCCGTCGAGCCAGGTGCCGCGGACCACGCCGTCGGCGTCGCGCGAGATGTCGACGACTTCCTCGACGTCGGTCAGCAGGCCGGTGGCATCGGTCTGGCAGACGCCGCGGTTGACCGCGCCGTGGTCGGAGAGGGTGTTGCGCAGCGGGTAGCCGACCATCGAGTAGTGGTCCTTCGAGGCGTCTTCCGCAGTGGCGGCAAACCAGCGGGCGATCGACTGGTAAGCATCGGAGCCGTAGAAATCATCGGCATTGATCACCGCGAAGGGACCGTCGGTCACATGGCGGGCGGCGCGGACGGCGTGGGCGGTGCCCCAGGGCTTGGTGCGGCCTTCGGGGACGGCGAAGCCTTCGGGGAGGTCATCGAGCTTTTGAAAGGCGTAGTCCACCTCGATGCGGCCGGCGAAACGGGCGCCGACGGTGGTTTTGAAGGCCTCCGCGAAGTCCTCGCGGATAATGAAGACCACCTTGCCGAAGCCGGCTCGGATCGCGTCGAAGACCGAGTAGTCGAGCACCGTTTCGCCGCTGGGGCCCATGGGATCCATTTGCTTCAGGCCGCCGTAGCGGGAGCCCATGCCGGCGGCGAGAACGAGGAGAGTCGGTTTCATCGGGTGGTCGGAAAGAATGCGGCGGGTTTATGGGGGGCGTCGGTGATCCGGGCAATGCGGAATGGCGCATGCCGGCTGCGGAAGGGCGAAAGGTCGGGAAAGTAAGACTTGAGCGTTTCCCATTGCCGGGAGGGGCCGCTTTCCCTTGTCTGGAGGCACGATGAAAACCCTGTTCACCCTGTTTGCTCTCGCCGCAGCGCCTTTGGCCTCCGCCCAGATCACTTACCCGGGGGGCAAGGGTCCGGGCGAGGGGAAGCACGTCGTGTTCCTCGCCTCCGACCACGAATATCGCGCGGAGGAGACCTGCCCGGCGCTGGCGCGGATCCTGGCGAAGTCGCACGGCTTCAAGTGCACGGTGATTTTCGGCGTCGACAAGGACGGCTACCTCGAAGCGGGGTCCTCGAGGATCTCCGGGTTGGAGGCATTGAAAAGTGCGGACCTGCTGGTAATTTCTGCCCGTTTCCTCAATCCCCCGGGCGGAGAGATGGCTCATCTGGAGGACTACTTGACTCGCGGCGGTCCGGTGGTCGGGCTGCGGACCTCGTCGCATGCCTTCAAAATTCCCGGGAACGCGCCGACCGCGAAGTATTCCTTCGATTCGAAGGTCGCCGGCTTTGAAAAGGGTTTCGGGCATCAGGTGCTCGGCAACACCTGGGTCGGTCACCACGGGGACAACCACCGCCAGGGCACCCGCATCGAGCTGGTTCCGGCGCAGAAGGACAACCCGATCCTAAAGGGCGTGCCGCAGACCGCCTTCTGCCACGCCGGCGGCTACGTCGGTCGCGCGGCGGAGGATTTCACGGTGCTCGCCACCAGCCAGCCGCTGGTTTCGATGGATCCGAAGGCGGAGGCCGATCCCAAGAAGGCGGCGATGCCTTGCACCTGGACCCGCGAGTATTCGTGGGGCGGCGGCAAGAAGGGCCGGGCTTTCCACAGCACCCAGGGCGCGTCGGAAGACATTCTCGATCCCGGTTACCGCCGCCTCCTGATCAACGGCATCTTCTGGGCCGCGGGCTTGGAGGACAAGATCAAGCCGGACCTGGCGATCGATTTCGTCGGTCCCTACCAGCCGACCACCTTCAGCTTCGACGGCTGCGTCAAGGGCGTGAAGCCTTCGGACCTCGAGGGCTTCGAGTCGCCGATCCTGCCGAAGGGGAAGTGATGGCCACGTGTGGGGCATCGCGGGCCCCCATTCGAGCAGGGCAGTTGCTTTCGAGGCAAGTCGTCAGTCCAGATGGTAATCAGTGGAGCGTAATCCCCTTCGCAGCTGAATCGATGGCATCTAACAATTCAAAATTCAAGGCCCCTCTGACCCAGCGTCAAGGGCGGTTCCAAACACAAGATTAAGGTCTTTGTAGGATCGGATTCTCCTTTGTCCAAGCGAAATCATGAACTGAGGCTCATAAAAGTTTATTAGAATTTCGTATCCGATTTCAGAATCAGTCGATGGATACATCTTGAAGTGCATTTCTTGACGCCCAAAATAGCCGAACTGTTCGGCGGGTGTGATGCCTTGATAGACTGTCTCACCCAAATTTTCGCCCACAAGTGCCACAATATCCGATCTGAGCTGAGATAAAATACGGTCAGCAGTTTCAGGCGAACTCTTTACCTTGAAAGTTTGTGTCAATTTTTCTGGATCCGAGCGGCGATGGTCAACTTCGATCCTCGATTTGAAGTCGTCCTCAATCTCCTGCCTGGATCGTTTGTAGGAGAATTCAATTGCTGTGATGTGCGTGTCGGAAATGCCAAGGGATCGCAAACTTTGATGATCCAAGTTGCCCTCCTCATCGCGAATGTTTCCCTTGTAATTGAACGTTATTCCCGATGCGTAGTCGAGCGCTTCTTGGCGGCGAACAATGGCTTCATCGACACGATGGCTATAACTTCGGTTGGGTGGGTGATCCGCTGCCATGAGTGAAAGATCCGAATATAATACGACCGTTGTCGCGGGATTTCGACCGGCCAAATAACAGATCGTGAATGTTAGCGCTAATCCAATGATGGTGAATATGGGCCTTCTTATGGCGCTCATTGAAAGTCCGCGAACTGTTGATCTGTTCATTCGAAAAGCTATTACGTCAAGGCCCTTCAGACTTCCCGAAAGCCGTTCCAATCACTCGATAAATTCTACTTTGTAATATATGGCCATTGTAAGCTGAAGTGAACTCTTTTGTATCGGGATTTAATATCTCGATCTTCGCCATGTCGAAGGGAATCTGATCTTCGTCGATTTCAGTGTAGAATTTCACCCTGACCGCATAACGCCCGAATCCGCCCAAATGCTCCTTTCTTGTGATATAAGGCATTAGTCTCTTGGCTGCGCCGCTTCCAAAATTATCAACTAGTGCTTTGTTGAGAATTGAAATTCTTTCGTCCGCACGTGAATTTGATTCGGGGATAATGTATGTCTTCTGGCTTCCTGCCTTGATTTTGGGTTGGTTCACTGAACCGAGATCATCTGTCTCGTTTTCAATCAATACGGATTTTTCTTCCAAGTCTACGGATAGTTGTCTCCATGTGGCGTCAATGATTTCATCAAATTTTTCGAATTGATCTGCCTTTAGGCCAGCCCATGACAAGAGTTCTCTATTTCCACTTAGCGAATCGTTAAATAGTTCAAACGATGGGTGCGCACTAAGCTCCCGTTCATTAGATTGGGCGCGTTGATGGCTTTTGCTTGGCAGTGCCTCTATTTCAACTAATCTTTCATCTTTTGATGTCAGGATTTTCTGGCCCTCTTGCATTAGGTTGTCTGACCTCTTCCAGCTGTGGTTCCTCCACATGAGGAGCAGAAAGGCTGCTGCGATCAAGAATATGATCGCGCCAAACCCCTTCGTCCATCCTCGAGTAATAGACATTTTGCGCTTAAGGCTGGGGGGTTCCTGTGACGTAGACTTTTACTGTTTTCGATTCTTTGTTGTCCTGGTCCTGCCATACAACTTCGGAAGTCGGAAGATTATCTGGTCCCTTCGGCTCAATCCATTCCTCTGGATTTGATGATCCTTGGACTCTCCATTCGATTGTCGACATTTCTGCAAAACAAATCTCTACTGTCATTGAAAGACCATTGGTGATGGGCTCTTCGGTGTGCTTGGCTAACACCATTACTTGGTGTCTTTCGCGCTTTTTGTCGTATGACTTTTCGCTCGCCGTGACCGAAATCGCGGCTTCATCTTCATGCCACGGATCGCCGATGAATTTATTTGCTTTGGTTGGTTCAGTGCTGCCCTCAAACGTGCAGTTTTCAGCCTTGATGGCACCTTTCAGCTTGTAGACATCCATTTCAGTTGCCGGGCCAAGACTTTGCGGATTTGAAACTTCCTGAGCGCTGACTTGGACAGTAACGATTTTTGATTTGGCAGAACTATTCGCGGGATTCGTCCAAGTTTCGAGTTGGGCGCGAAAAGTTTTGCTGTTTCGCGTTGCTTCGACGGGATTTGTATAGGTTCGGGGATCGGTTCTTGCTGTATCCGGCGCGGCTGAAACCGTTTTGTTGCAAGGATTCGGCGACATGGTTTGCCCCAAGGAGACGCCTTGGCATAGAAGCGTCGCCGCGCCGACGGTCAGAGTTGAAGTCTTGACGAAAGTGCGGCGGGAGATCGAGTTGTCTGATGGATTGGGAGGGGTCACGGTGATAATTTGGATTAGGATTTCAATTGACGCGAATTCCTTCTCGCAAAAAAAAAAACGACTCTGGCAAGCCTTTCTCACGAAATTTTCGCAGGCAGTCATTTTCATCCTTTCTCCCCTAACAAATTGTTGAATCAACCATGAGCTGGACCGATGTTTTTCCCGTCTTGAGCGAGGCGCAAGTCTCGGAATTTCAACAATCCGCGACGGATGTCGAGCGGGAACTTCTCGATGAGTGGTGCGGGGTGGCGCGGGTGGTGAACGCGCAGGAGGGGAAGCATCTGGTGGCGGCGAGCCTGTTCTGGAAGCACGCTCACAAGGTCGATGGAGATCTGCCGGAGATCAGCCGGGAAGTCATGAAGAACGCGAAGAAGTTGGGTCTGGTGACACGCTTCTCGCCGTGGGAGCACTATGTCGAGCCCTTGTTGGAAGGGGCGGCGGCTTTGCTGAGCCTGCGGCCCGAAATCGTGTTCCGGGTTTATCTGGCGGCGGATCTGGAGTTCCTGGTTGAGGATCTGGTTGCGGTGGGTTGCGAAGTCTTCCTCATGAAGGGTTCGTCGATCCGGCACAACCCGGGAGCGATGTGGCGATTCCTAGCGCTGCAAGAGGAGGGCCGGTGGGTAACGATCACGGATTCCGACCGGGCTCATCAGGTGGTTCACGATGTGGAGCGGACGGAGAAGATCATGGCTGCCGGACTCGGATTGTGGCGGGTACCTTATGTTTTCAATTCGGTGAAGAACGGCAACAGTCCCAGCAGCTACCGGCCGATCATCGCCTGCCAATTCGGGGCGCTCGGAGGTTACCCGGTGGAGCTGCTGATGAAGGCGATGCTCTGGCACACGCTCCGCGGGAGCATGCCGAACGAATGCCGGATCCGGAAGCCGAACGGCAAGGTCGGAAGAGTCCCGATTTTCGGGACCGATTGGCCGACCTATGGCTTCGACGAGTGGTTTCTGATCGCCGCCCTGTATCCGCGCTTGGCCGGGGCGGGAGTGCTGACGTTTTTCCCGATCAATCAGAAGGAGTCGAATCATTGGTTCAGCCTGGACATCGAGTACGTGACCTGGGCGAACCCGAGGAGTGAGATCCTGTTTTTCGGGGAGCCGGAGATTCTCAAGAAGCCGAAGCGTGACGCCAAGAGGAAGGCACCGCGGAGCCGGATTCTCGAACGGATGCTTCTCGAAAAGTCGAAGCCGGCGGTGGTGGGCTTCCCCACTCGGGGCAAGGAGGAAGCGCTGACGCTGGTGGTCGCTCGCTACAATGAGGATCTCGACTGGCTCTTGAAGCTGCCAGACGAGGTGGAGGTCGTGGTTTACAACAAGGGGCAGCGGATCGTCGACAGGGAGCTTTTGAAGCGGATTGATCAACTGATCCCACTGCCGAACCGGGGGCGGGAGGCGGATACCTACCTGCATCACCTGCAGCATCACGAGGAGGCGTGCGAAGGCGGATTCACGGTGTTCTGCCAAGGAGACCCGTTCCCGCACAGCCCCGATTTTCTACGTTTGCTGGGCGTTTCAGCAATCTGGGGGGACGTGCAGGCTTTGACGGCCTATTACCTTGTGGATTCCGATGCGCCGCCGCAGCCGACAAGAATCCTGGAAGATGAGGAGTGGATCGGCGGCTTGGCGGTGCGAACCGAGCTGTGCAGCGCCCACACTCTGGATCCCCTGAACTGGCAGGACGAAGTGTGGCAGGGTTTTCTGCGGGAGTATCGCGAGCATCATGGGATCCCCAAGGGCTGGAGTGTCGCCGGACACTTTTTGGAAGCCTGTGGCATGACGCAACTGGCGAAGGAAGCCTGGCGGGCGACTCTGACCCGCTTTGCCTACGGGGCCATCTTTGCGGTGCGAAACGATCGGCTACGCCGGGTTCCCCCGTCGTGCATCCCCCGGATGCGGGAGCTTGCCTGCGGACTCCATGTCCATGGATTCGTGTTCGAGAGGATGTGGCTGCATCTTTTCGGGGTGCCTTTCGTCACGCTGGACCGCGCATCGCTGACCGCGGGCCCATCCAAAATCGTGGAATTCGCCGAAGCATGAGAGTTCTCATCGTGGGTTCGGGCATTTCGGGCAGCACCGCGGCGCGGTTGCTGGTGGACGCAGGGCATGAAGTGGAGATTTCGGAGGCGCGGGACCATACCGGCGGGAACTGCCACGACGAGAAGTCGGCCGGGGTGACCGTACACAAATACGGGCCTCATCTCTTTCACACCAACGACCGGAAGGTTTGGGAGTTCCTTTCGCGCTTCACGGCATGGAAGGACTATCGGCATACGGTGGTGGCGGATACAGCGCGGGGGAGAATTTCGATTCCCTACTCGCCGCTGACCGAGCGCCAAATGGGACGGGCGCTGTCGGATGAGGAGATCCGGGAGCTGATCTTTGTGGAATACTCTGAGAAGCAGTGGGGGATTCCGTGGTCGGAGCTGCCCGCCGCGATCAAGGGCCGGGTGCCGACCCGCCGGACGGACGAGGATGACCGGTATTTCACCGATGAGTATCAAGGTCAGCCCGCCGACGGCTACGCGGCGCTGTTCGCCCGGATGCTTGAAGGGATTCCGGTGACGACCGGTCAGGACAAGGAGGCGTGGCGGGAACGGCGGTCGGCCGCGGATCGGGTGATCTACACGGGAAAGATCGACGAGTATTTCGGCTGTTCACTCGGCCGCTTGCCCTATCGTTCGCTCCGCTTCGAGCATCGCCGCAGCCGTGAGCGGTTGCCGCACGCCGTGATCAACCAGTGCAACCGCCTGGCCCACACGCGGGAGTATGACCACGCCTGGTTCAGCTTGGAGGATCCGGAGGAGACCGTGATCACCCGGGAGTATCCGCTCGCGCACGACGCATCCAACGAGCCGTATTACCCGATGCCCTTCGGGGAGGGTCAGGTGCTTTACCAGCGCTACAAGGAGCTCGCGGCGGCGGAGGAAGGCACGCTCTTTCTGGGGCGGCTTGCAACTTACAGCTACCTCGACATGTGGATGGCGGTGGCGCAGGCGATGGTCAAGGTGGGGACCATGCTTAAGAAATCCCACGCGGAGGCCTGAATCATGTTCCCGAAAACCATCCATCAGATCTGGCTCGGCAAGAAGCCGTTCCCGGCGATCGCCGAGGCTTGGACGGAGAGCTACCGGCGGCACATGCCGGACTGGGAAATCAAGCGCTGGGGCGATGCCGACTTGCCGGAATTGGCCGGTCGATTGGCCTGCCCCCACCTCGTTTTGGACGAGGCCGCGGGAATGGGCATCCGCTGCGATGTCCTGCGCTACGAGATCGTCCGCCTGTTCGGCGGGATCTACATGGACCACGACATGGAGATCTTCCGTCCGCTCGACGAGATCGTCATCGAGGACTGCCTGCACTTCGCGCTTTCCTTCAATCAACTGGACGCGGTTTCCAACGCGTTTTTCGGATCGCCGCCGGGACATCCGTTCTGGGACCTGTTGCTGACGGACCTGGGTGAAACCGTGCTGCCCCGGCGGCCCGAGAATCCGTGGGACGTCCTCGATCTGACCGGCTATCGGGCGGTCCGGAGGGCGCTGCACCGGCTGTTAGGAGGCAACGAGGAAGGGCTCTCGCTGGAGGCGGAGGATGGATGGACCGCGGGCTGGCTTTTTGATCATGCGGATCTGGTGGCGTGGTCGCGGGAGGCGGTGCATCCGTATCATGTGCACGAGATGCGGCACGACGGGTTCCGGATCGAGGACTTCCCCCGCGCCTACGCGGCGCATCACTGGCAAGGGGAATGGGTGGGCGAGGGGCAGCAGCCCGGCATGGACAAAGGGTGAGGCCGAAAGCTACCGGGCATCCCATCGGATCTCCCGCCGGATGCCGACGATGTGGAAGTGGTTGTCGGCCTCTTGGATGAAGCCTTTGGGGTCGATGGTCATGTCCTCGGCTTCCAGCAGCGCTTTCTGCCGGGCGGCGAGCTCCGGGTCCATGCCGCGGCTGATGCGGGCGTCGGCGGCGACGACGCGGTGCCACGGGAGCGCGGCGGATTCCTCCTCCGTGAGTCGGGCGAGAACGTAGGCGACGTGGCGCGGGTTGCAGTTCATGTGCACCGCGATCGAGCCGTAGGTGGTGAAGCGGCCCGGCGGGATCAGCGCGACCAGGCGGATGACTTCGGCGCGGATGCGGGGGAAAGCGGTGGATTTGGCCATGGTGGAATCACGGGATCCCGCAACTTATTCGCCAAGTCCCTTGGAGAACCTTCGCCGGAGAATCTCCGCCTCTTCCATCAGGTGAGGCTCGAGTTCGCCAATCCTTTCGGGTAGGTCCATCGAGCCGTGTTTCACGGTGAGGACATAGATGCTCTCCCGTTCGATCAAACAGACCAGGAAGTGCCGGCCGACCCGGTAGAACTTCAAATTGTCCGAGATCTCAGCTTTCGCGCGGAGCAGACTCGGATGTTCCGCGAGGAGGCGCAGGGCGTCTTCGATTTCCCCGAGGTATTCGCCCGCGACCTTCCTGCCCCACTGCTCGATCGAGTATTGTTCGATCTCGATGAGATCCAGTGCGGCCCGGCGGGAGATCGCGAGTGATGCCATGAGTTACTTCCAGCCTTCGCGTTCAAGCTGCTTGGCTTTCGCCAGCGTGCTTTTGAGGCTGCCGTCGAACTCGACGAAGCGGCCTTCGGTCAGATCCCGGAAGCCTTCGAGGATGCCGTCGCGAACGGCCGCCGCTTCCATCCGGCGCTTCTTTTCCCGCAGGACGTCGCGGAGGAATTCGCTGGGCGTGGCGTATTCGGTGCCGTCGCCACTGCACCGGTCGACAAAGTTCCGCAGTTCGTCGGTAAGCGAGAGATTGATGCTGGTAGGCATGCTGTTGTTTGGCCGGAGGCTACCGTCCGTGGCAATATTCGTCAATATTAGGCATCGAGGAAACTGAGGAGTGGGGAGCTTCCACGCTTTAGATTTCCGACGCCCCACGAAAGCGGTTGCGGGCTTCGCGGCGGCTTGTTTAGCCTCACGCCGTGCCGGAGACCGAGGAAGCCCAGAGAACCCGCGTGGATTTGGATCGCGACTACGTGCGCGACGTGTTCCGGGCGATGCTCAAGGCCCGGCTGCTGGAGAGCAAGCTGTCCAGCCTCTACAAGGCCGGTAAGATCGTCGGCGGCGTCTATCTCGGCAAAGGTCAGGAGGCGGTGAGTGCCGCGCTGGGAGCTTCGCTGATCCAGGGGCGCGACATTTTCGCCGCGCTGATCCGCGACCAGGCGGGGCGGACGGCCTTCGGCGAACCGCTGATTGACTGCACCCGCACTTACCTCGGCTCGGTGCTCGGCCCGATGAAAGGGCGCGACGGCAATATCCACCGCGGCCGGCCGCGGGAAGGGATGCCGGCGATGATTTCGCACCTCGGCGCGGAGGTGTCGGTGGTCGGTGGGATGCTGATGGCGCGGCGCCTGAAAGGGGTGTTGGAGGGAGTGGTCGGCGCGACCTGCGTCGGCGACGGCGCGACCTCGACCGGTGCTTTTCACGAAGGGGTCAACATGGCGGCGGTCGAGCGGCTGCCGCTGGTGGTGATCGTCGGCAACAACCAGTTCGCCTATTCGACGCCGAACGACCGGCAGTTCGCCTGCGCGGACCTGCTCGACCGGGCCAAGGGCTACGGGGTCGGCGGGCATTCGGTGGATGGCACCGATCTGTTAGCCTGCGCGGACGTCATCGGCCGCGCGGTGCGGCTGGCCCGCGAGGGCGGCGGTCCGCAGATGGTGGTGGCGCGCTTGCTGCGGCTCAGTGGCCACGGCGAGCACGACGACGGCAGCTACGTGCCGGGGACGCTGCGCGACAGCCACCTCGGGCGGGATTGCCTGGAGAACGGCATCATCCAGATGATCGAGCAGGGATTGGCCACGGTGGACGAGATCGAGCGCTGGAAAAACCGCTTCACCGAGGAGGTGCAGGCGGCCGTGGCGCAGGCCCAGCAGGAGCCGACGCCGGATCCGTGGGACGAGGACTGGCGGGCCTGTTCGAGCGAAGCGGGAGGGGGGATTTGACGATGAGCGTGACCTATATCGATGCCATCCGGGAGGCGCAGGAAACGCTGCTGCGCGAGGATCCGCGGGTCTTTCTCTACGGCCAGGACATTTCCAAGTTCGGCGGGGCGTTCAAGGCGACCAAGGGTTTGGCCGAGGCCTTCCCGGGCCGCGTGCTGGACTCGCCGATCAGCGAGGACGCGATGATCGGCATGGCCGTCGGCGCGGCGATCGAAGGCATGCGGCCGATCGTCGAGATGCAGTTCGCCGACTTCTCGTCGATCGCCTTCAACCAGATCGTCAACCAAGCCGCGACGCACTTCTACCGCACCGGAGTTCCCGTCCCTCTAACCGTCCGCCTGCCTTCCGGCGGCACGCCCGGCTCGGGGCCCTTCCACAGCCAGAGCATGGAGGCGATCTACGCCCACTACCCCGGTCTGGTGGTGGTCACGCCGGCGACGGTTGCGGATGCCTATCACATGCTGATCGACTCGGTGCGGCTCGACGACCCGGTGATCTACTGTGAGCACAAGTTCCTTTACCGCTGGCTGAAGGCACCGCGGATCAACGGCGACGGCCTGCCGATCGGGAAAGCCCGCATCACCCGGCCGGGCAAGCACGCCACGGTGGTCGCCTACAGCGCGATGGTCCATGAGGCGGTCCGCGCGGCGGAGCGCCTCAAGGACGAGGGTGGCTGGGAGATCGAGGTCGTCGACCTTCGCTCGGTGAAGCCGCTCGATATCGACACCGTGCTGGCCAGCATCGCCCGCACCGGCCGGCTGCTCGCGCTGGGCGAGGCATTCCCGTGGGGAGGCGTCACCGCGGAAGTCGTCGCCCGCGTTTGTGCGGAGGGCTTCCACCTGCTCGACGCCCCGCCGCGCCGCCTGAATTCCCGCGACACGCCGGTGCCCTATCATCCGAAACTCTGGGCCGCCCACCGCCCGACGCCCGAGTCGATCTGCCTCGCGCTGAGAGAACTCCTGTCCTTCTGATTGATTATTGAATATTGGAAATTGATTACTGGAACAGCCCCGGCGTTCGCCATTTCCCCCTCACTTCTCAATCGGCAATCAACAATCATCAATCGACAATTCCAACCGTGCCCACCGTCCCCATCCTCATGCCGCAGCTCGGTGAATCGATCGCCGAGGCGACCGTCGTCCGCATCGGCATCTCGGTCGGTTCCGCGGTGCAGACCGACCAGGAGATCATCGAGGTTGAGACCAGCAAGGCCACGATGGGAGTCACCACCCTTTGCTGCGGCACGGTGAAGGAGATCCTGGCGAAGGAAGGCGAGACCTACTCGGTCGGCACGCTGTTAGGCCTGCTGGAGGTGAGCGAGGAGGAGATCGCGCGGACGGGTGTCGACACCATGGAGGCGGCTTCCGACCGCCGCAGCGCCGCGGCCGCGTCGCCGGAGCAGCAGGAGAAGAACCTGCATTTCGCGCTCGATGACGATTCTTATGAAGAAGCGCCGGCCGTGGTGCCGAGCGTGAAGGGCCTACCGGTTCCCGCGGGGACCATGGGGGCTCATTACATTTCTCCGCGGATGCGGGCCCGGATGAATGAGATGGGTCTGCGCGAGGCCGATATTTCAGCAGTGGCCGGCACGGGTGCCGGCGGCCGCGTGACGGTGGAGGACCTGGAGAAATTCCTCGATTACATCGACACCTGGCCGAGCAGCAATGCTTCGCCGATGAGGTTGGCGGTGGCCGACGCGATGCGACGGAGCTGGACCCGGCCATTGGCGACGGTCGGCCGGCCGGTGAGGCTGGACCGTGTGCTGGAGCACCGCCGCGATCAGGATCCGAAACCCGGTCTCACGCTCTATGTTCTCCGGGCCTTCGCTTTGGCGCTGGTGGAAGACCCGGCCAGCGCGGGTTTCCTGATCGGCCAGAAGGTCGTGCATCCGCGGGCCTTCGACATCGGTGTCGCGGTACAGGTGGAGGACGGCGTGGTGGTTCCCGTGCTGCGGAAGGTCGATCAGAAGTCGCTTTTCGATCTCACCAACGAATACGCCCAGATGGTCGAACGCGGGCGCCGCCGCCGTCTTTCCGAAGACGATCTGCGAGGGGGGATTGCGACGGTGACCAATTTCGGGACCTTCGGGCTCACTTCCGGCACGCCGATTCCGCTGCCGAACGAGACGCTGATCCTCGGGCTCGGTGCCGGGGTGAAGAAGCCGGTGTGGAGCGAGCAGGTCGAAGCATTCCTGCCTGTCACCGAGGCGGAACTCGTGGTGACCTTCGACCACCGCGTGGTCGATGGCGGCGGGGCGGGGATGCTGCTGACACGGGTGGCCGAGCTGCTTCAGCAGCCGGAAAAGCTCTGAGCCGGCCGGGTCAGGCCAGGAACAGCTTCACCACCCAGGAGGTGAGGAGGGCGGTGGCCGCGAGCAGCAGGAACAGCAGGAGGAGGCTGCGCCCCTGGGTCCGGCGTTCGTTGCGGACCTGGCGGCGCGAGACCACTTCCTCGAATTCCCGGAGCCGGCGACGGTCGGCGAGATCGTCCGGCGGCGGCAGGGTGGCGGCCTGCTCCTGCGCCTCGCGGAGGATCTTCTCCGGTTCGGCGCTGATGCTTTGGATCTGGGCCTCCAGCGCGCGTTTCCGTTCCTCGAGGGCCTTCAGCTCTTCGAGGTCGGTTTGCCCGCTGTCGGCGTGGCTGCGGGAAAGGCGCATGGCGAGGTTCATTTCAGCAGATAGACGA
The DNA here is from genome assembly GCA_044372775.1 of Haloferula sp. Taxonomy (GTDB): domain Bacteria; phylum Verrucomicrobiota; class Verrucomicrobiia; order Verrucomicrobiales; family Akkermansiaceae; genus Haloferula. Next base: position 88,774 of record JBIPNO010000011.1, on the reverse strand, counting down.
TCAGGGCAATGCTGCCGAGGATCAGGACCGGCAGGTTGTAGGCGAGACCGTTGCGGAACTGCCGGCTGAAGTCGCCGGACATCACGCGCCGGGCCTTGACTCCGTTGAAGAGGTTGCCGCTGCGGGAGCGGGAGAAATGCTCGGCGGCCTGGGTGAACTCGTCGTCCGCGTGGTCGACAACGGCCATGGCGCGCTCCAGCGAGGTCGCCAGGTTCTCGCGGGTCCAGGCGTCGGGATTGATCTTCTCGATCTTGCCGAGGTGGCCGGCGAAGCACGCGCGGCACTGCTCGAGGTCGTCGATCTCCTGGCGCATCTCGTAAACCTCACGGTCGATGCGGGTGAGTGTGGAGGAAAGCCGCTCGCTCAACTCCACCTGCGACGAGATGAACTCGCGCTTGCGGATGTTGAGGGCTTCGACCTCCTGTTTCTGGCGTTCAAGTTCCTCGCGCTGATGCTGTAGCTGCTCCAACTGCACCTGGGCGGCGCGGAGTTTGCCTTCGACATCTTCACCCTGCCTCGAACCGGCGGCGGGGCCGGGGTTCATTTCAAGCTGGGTGCTGCGGACCTTGATGTGGTGGGTGTGCTCGGTGGCGGGTGGCATTGCCGTGGGGCGGGGCTGTGGGACAGCGGGAATTTTTCTATCCGGAGGCGGGCTGGATCGCGAGCAAAATTATCAGGAAGTGTCGATCTCAAGGTTGAGGGTAACAATATCGTCCGCCGGTCCGGCTCCGAGGCTGGGGGAGTTCGCGCCGGGGCCGGGGGGAATCGTTTCCCGGCAAAGGACCTTTCTTTACAGCCCGGCCCGTGCGTGTAGCCTCCCGCCGTTCACCTACCCCCCCGACCACCCCGAAGATGCCGGATGAATCCCTCCAGCCGGATCCGGACGAAGACCTCGTGGCCCGCGCCCGAAGCGGCGACACCCGCGCGTTCGACGCCCTGATCCTCAAATACGGCGAAAAGCTGTACGGCCTTGTTTACAACATGACCTCCCACAAGGAGGACACGCACGACCTGTTGCAGGACATCTTCGCGAAGGCCTACCAGTCGCTGCCGCGCTTCCGGGGGCAGGCGAGCTTCTACACCTGGATCTATCAGATCGCGGTGAACATGACCTTGAACTTCCTCAAGAAGCGCAAGCGGCGGAGCGGCATGAGTCTCAACGAACTGGATTCCAGCGTGCAGCAGGATCCGGCGCTGATCGATTCCAGCCACATGGCGAACCCGGAAAAGCAGAGCAAGCTGCACGAGCTTCAGAAAAGATTGAACGAAGCGATGCTGAGCCTGTCAGAAGCCCACAGAACCGTGGTGACCATGTTCGACATCCAAGGCATCCCCCATGCCGAGATCGCCCGCATCCTGAAGACGTCCGAGGGGACCGTGCGATCACGTCTGCATTACGCCCACCTTCACCTGCAGTCGAAACTGCAGGACTATTGGGAGTGAGAAATCTCAAAATTTTTCTTGCAGATCTGCGGATATTTTATAATTTTTAACCATCAATCGCCGTGAAACCGACCGTCGAAGAAATCGGATCCCTTCTCGCCCTCAAGCGCCACGAGCGTCCTGAGGAAGGGTATTTCGATGATTTCCTGCGTGAGTTTCACCAGCGCCGCCGGGCTGAAGAGCTGACGAAGAAGGGCCCGGCCGCTTGGTGGAAGCAAACGGCGGGATGGTTTTCCAATCTCGGAGCCTCCAAGTGGGCCTACGGTGTTGGACTTGCCTACGCGTCGGCTGCGGCCTTGTTCCTGATGGTTCCCCAAAGTCCGGACGCCCAACAACTTCCCTCAGCCACGAACGTGGGGCATGAGGTGAAGTCCAAGCCCCTTGTGGTGGAGCAGTTGGATGCGCTTGACCTTCGTCCTTCGACGCAGGGCAGCACGGGCGAGCAGGAGTTCTGACGGATCTTTTCCGGATGATGTTTTTCTCCTGGCGGTGCCTGACAGCACTGGTCGCAATCGTTTCGTGGACCGCGCACGCTGGCGAGTTCAACACGGAATGGACGGCGACCTTCCCCGGCGGCGACGGTCCCGCCGATTCCGTGGCGTTCGCCGTGGGTGATGGCCGCCATCTGGTCGCGGTGGCGGTGTCCGGGATGGATGCCGCAAAGGGCCGGCTGAAGTTGGCGGGCCGGGAGTTGCCGGCGGAGGTTTTCGTGGACCCGGTATCCCGCCTCGTGGTGTTCCGAATGGCGGGACCGCCGGGCAAGGCGATGCCATTGATGGCTTCGTCCGCGGCCGGAGAGGCCGTGCGCTTCGGCGGCGGCGGCGGCAAGGTGACCGGGGTGGTCAAGCAGATCGATGGGAAGATTCTTCCACTGTGTTTGTTGAAAGTGGGGTACGACGGCGAGGTTCCAGCCCCGGGAACGCCTCTAACCAACTCCGCCGGAGCGGTGGTCGGCGTGGCACACCAGACCAGCGGTCCCAAGGAGGGCTACGCCTTGCCGGTGGAAGTGGTGAGGCGGGTGCTGGAGGATGTGCAGGGCGGGGGACGGGTGGCGCGGGGCTGGATCGGCTTGAAGCTCCAGCCGGCCGCGGCGACGGCACAGGTCACGGGAATCCAAGCGGGCTCGCCTTCGGAGAAGTCCGGCATCCGATCCGGTGACGTGCTGGTGCAGGTGGGCACCCGGCGGGTCGGGGACTATGCCGATGCGGTGAACGCCTTCTATTTTCTCCGCCCCGGCGCGGCCACCCCGCTGCGGGTGAGGCGCGGCAGTCAGGAGATCGTCCTGTCGGTCACGCCGTTGGAGAAGGCGGGGGAGTGAATCGCTCAAGGCTTGGAACCGTCCGCGGAGTCTGACGGAATGCCGGCATGGAAATCGAGGTCAGGACGTGCTGCGGGGCCGAGGTGGCGGAGTTCCTGCCCGATGCGGCTCGCTTGAGGATCGCGGTGTTCCGCGAGTTTCCCTACCTCTACGAAGGCGATGAGGAGGCGGAGCGCGAATATCTGCGCGGTTACGCCGGATGTGAAGACAGTGTTTTCGTGATCGCGCTGGCTGCGGGCCGGGTGGTGGGGATTTCAACCGGGCTGCCCCTGGCGGTGGCGGATCCGTCGTTCCGGCGTCCCTTCGAGGACGCGGGGCTGGAGGCGGGCGCATGGTTCTATTTCGGCGAGTCGGTGCTGGCGCCTGAATGGCGGGGGCGGGGGATCGGGCACCGGTTTTTTGACGGGCGGGAAGCCCATGCGCGGGAACTGGGATTCGACCGGACGTGCTTCTGCGCGGTGGAGCGCCCGGAAGATCATCCGCTGAAGCCGGCGGGGTATCGGTCGCACGATACCTTCTGGGGCAAGCGGGGCTATGTCCGGAAGCCCGGTTTGCAGGCACGATTCGCGTGGAAGCAGGTCGACTCGCCGGAGGCCGGGGTCGAGAACGTGCTGACTTTCTGGACTCGGGAACGCGCGGTTCAGATGTAGAACATGGGAGCCTCGGTTCTTTCGGCGAGCTTGAGCAGGGTGATCCGGTCGAGGTGATTGCGCAGTTCCAGAGCCACGGATTCCCAGGCCGCGCGGACGGATAGGCCGCTGTCGCCTTCGGTATGGGTCGAGAAGGAAAGGAGCGAGGGCTCCACCGCATCGGCGATCTCGCGCAAGGTGATGGAATCGGGAGAGCGGGACAGCAGGTAGCCGCCGCTCTTGCCGCGCCGGCTTTCCACCAGTCCGGCACGACGCAAGTCGTTGAGGATTTGAACGAGGAAATTTGCGGACACGGCTTCACGTTGCGCGAGCTCGTCAAGGCGTGTAATCGTTCTGCCGTCATGCCGCTTGGCCAACTGGGCCATCGCACGGCAGGCATAATCCAGCTTTTGGGAAATCCGCATGGAGGCAAAGCAGCACAAGGGGGAGGCGGGAGGAAGCGCGAAGGGCGTCCGCCTCTGTCAGTCGGCGAATACCGATGTCGCCGGACTCTGGCAGCAGGTCCGGGAGAATGCCCGGGAAGTCGCACGGAAAGAGCCGCAGCTCACTTCCTTGCTGGACGACGTGGTGCTCAAGCAGCCATGCCTCGGGGCCTCGCTCGGAGTGCGGCTCGCCCGCAAACTGGCGCGCGAGGACATGACCCGCGAGGAGTTGACCCCCTTGCTTGCCGGGATTTTCCAAGGCCAATCGCACCTTGTGGAGAGCGCCGCCCGGGATCTTTGCGCGATCGTCGAGCGCGACCCCGCCTGCGACTCACCGCTGCAGCCGCTGCTCTTCTTCAAGGGCTTCATGGCGATCTCGACTTACCGGGTTTCCCACCACTTGTGGACCCACGGGCGGAAGGAACTCGCCTTGTATTTCCAAAGCCTGGCCAGCGAGGTGTTCGCGGTGGATATCCATCCGGCCGCGCGCATCGGGTGCGGCATCCTGCTCGACCACGCGACCAGTTTCGTGGTGGGTGAGACGGCGATCATCGAAGATAACGTGTCGATCCTCCACGAAGTCACCCTGGGCGGCAGCGGCAAGCAGACGGGGGACCGGCATCCGATCGTGCGCTCCGGCGTCTTGCTCGGGGCCGGGGCGAAGGTGCTGGGTCGGGTGGAGATCGGCGAAGGGGCGAAAGTCGGGGCCGGGAGCGTGGTGCTCAACGACGTTTCCCCGCACACCACGGTGGCCGGGGTGCCGGCCCAGGTGGTCGGAGTGAGCCGCGAGGAGGCACCTGCCTTGGAAATGGACCAGCGTCTCGGGTGCCGTGGAAGCGGTTCGGCGGACCCGCGCGAGTAAGCGGATTCACACTCCGCTCAGCTTGCTGTCGCCAGACCGGTTCATTCGTGGTAATTGACATTCATGAAATGCTTAATGATCGCCGTGCCGCTGCTGGTTGCGGGTCTTTCGTCCTGCGACAAGGCGAAGAAGGCGGTGGTAGCCGCCCGGGACAAGATGAGCGGGGTGACCGATCCCGGAGCTCCGGCCGAGCCGGGTGGGGAGGTGGATCCGGGGCTGGCTTCACAAGTCGACTCCGCCGCCGAGGGGGTCCGCTTCCGCCGGGACCTCGCATTTCCCGCTGAACTCGGCGTGCGGGTGATCAGCCGTCGTCACTTCAAGAACGCCCGGATTTCGTCGAGGTCGGCGATCGGCAACGAGGTGATGTCCTACAGCGGCACTTGGGAAGATGTGGCATCGCTCCAGCTGAAGGGCGGCGAATTCCTGCTGGTGCTCGAGAAGTCCGGCGAGGTGATCGACTTGACCAAGGGCGGCGAAACCGCGGGCGAATCGGGGCCGGCGCAGTCGCGGATGCCGGCGACCGGATCGGGCTCCGCCGGCAGCCGCCTGCGATTCGTGACGGGATCGCAGGGTTGGCGGATTCCCGAGACCGAGGGACCGGTTGAATTCGGCAACATGGTCCTGGGTCAGGTGATCCTTCCCACCTTGCCCCGCTTGCTTGCCAGCCATGGTCTCCAACCGCGGACGCAATGGTTTTCCTCCTGCCGGCGCTGGATCGGGGGGGACAAGTTCGAGTTGGCCGGTGAGTCGATGGCGCTCCTTTTTCCGGGAAAGAGCGAAGGAAAGGTGGTTTTGACCTATGAGGCGGCCGAGGCGCTCGAAGGGCATCCCTGCGGACGATTTGCCGTCACGGGAGATGTCACCTTGAAAGACGACGTCAGCCTTGCTGGTGAAGCCAGCAACACCGAGATGACCATTCGTTCCGGCAAGGTCTGGTGCTCGCTGATCCATCCGCTGGTCCTGCGGGAGGAATATGATGTCGTCCAGACCTCCGAGAAGGGATCGGGGAGCGGTCCGAGAGTCCGGATCCAGGGCGAGGTCCGCCAGGTCATCTCCCGCGAGTGGAAGCCTTGAATCGAAGTTCGAGAATCATGTCGGCAGGGATCCCGCCGATGTCGGATCATGGGGCTGTTCGCGCGGGATATCATCTTCGGACGTGCTCATGACGAACGGGGATTGAAGGTGGAGTTGGCTGCCAGTGCCTGCCAGTGGCGCTTTTCTTCGTCGGTAGCGGTAGCAGGGGTCACGACGCGGATCACCGCGAACAGATGGCCGAAGCCGCCGTCCTTGCCGATCGGAAGGCCCTTGCCTGAAAGCCGGAGTTCGGTGCCCGTCTCGCTACCCGTCGGTGTCTTGATGGTCACGGTTCCGTGCGGCGTTTTCACTGGCACGGCGGAACCAAGCACGGCCTCCCAAGGCGCGAGGCGGAGGTCGAAATAGAGGTCGTGACCTTCCACCCGGTAGTCCGGGTGTCGCTCCAGTCGCACGCGGAGGAACAGGTCGCCGGCCGGACCTCCGGAGAATCCCGGCCCGCCCAGGCCGGCGCAGCGGATCAACTGGTCCTCGCCGACTCCCCGCGGGATGCGGATGGTGACGGCTTTCCGTTCGCCGGACTTGCCGCCGCGCGCCGGCTGCATCACCAGCTCGCGCTCGGAGCCGTGCATGACCTCGTCGAGCGATACCAGGATCTCCGATTCGATGTCGCGGCCGCGCTGCGGGGCTCGGCCGGCGGCGGGTTTGCCGTGGCGCTGGAAGCCGCCCGCTTCACTGCGTCGGCCGAAGAAGTTCTCGAAGAAGTCGCTGAAGCCGGTGCCTTCGAAGTGGTAGGCATCGTCGCCGTCCTGGCCGCCGAAGCCACCCCAGCGGCCGTAGGCATCACCGCCGCCCGGGGCGGATCCGGCGTGCTGCCAGTTGGCCCCGAGGGTGTCGTATTTCTTGCGCTTCTCCGGGTCGCCGAGGACCTCGTAGGCCTCGTTGATCTCCTTGAACTTCTCCTCCGCGGTCGACTTGTTCTCGGCGACGTCGGGATGGTGCTTGCGCGCCAGTTTGCGGAAGGCCTTGCGGACATCGTCTTGGCTGGCGTCGCGGGGGACGCCGAGGATTTCGTAATAGTCGCGGAATTTCACGGGAGGGCGTCAGGCTGTTCGAGGCGGTCGGGGAATGCAATGCGCCATCGTCCGGGTCAGGCGGGCTCGGTGAGTTTGCCCGCATAGCGGCGACGAAGCCAAAGGCCGGCAAGCAGGAGGAGGGTGGCGATCCCGATCAAGACGGAGATCCACGTGGGATCGAAGTTCATCAGCGCGGCGCCGGCACCGACCGGAACGAGGCTGAAGAGGATGTAGATCGGCACGCCGACCAGGAAGTAGATGCGGAAGGGGATGTCGGTGAGGGCGAGCAAGTAGAGCTTCGCGAAGAAGGGCGGGCCGCGGACGATGGCGGTCAAGGCGGTGAATCCGGTACGGTGCTTTTGCCGGATCGGCGGGATGGCGTAGCCGGCGCGGTCGAGCCAATGGCGAACGGGATCCCGGAACCAGCCATGGGCGATGCGGAAGGCGGCGACGTGGTGGAAGATGATCGCCACGCTCGAAATGGCCATCCCACCAGCGAAGCCGAAACGCACGCCGGCCAGGACCAGGAAGATCCCGAGCGGAAAGCCGAGCAGCGGCAGGATCAGGAAGGCGGCGGTGAAGGTGATGGCGGGGAGTCCTTCCCCGTAGGCAATCAGCGTTTCGCGGCTCAAGTCGGCGCGATGGATGTAAGCGAACCACCCCGCGAGCAAGGCCATCCCGAGCAGCAGGACGATCTTGCCGCGATGCCGGCGCAGGCGCTCAAGCGGGGTCGGCGGCGGGATGGAGGGTGAGTTCGACACAGAGCGGCAGGTGGTCGGAGGCGAGGAGGGCGGTCGGGGTGTCAGGGACTTCGACGCGGTCGACCTTGAAATGGCGGCTGATGAAGACGTGGTCGATCCGGGTGAAGGGCTTCACGCTGGAGAAAGTGGGGCGCGGGACGTGGCCTGGGAGGATTTCCTGGGCATCGCGCAGGTGACCGCGGAGCAAGCGGCAGGCGGTGGAGCGCGGGCTGGAATTGAAGTCGCCGCAGAGGATGACGGGTTCGTTATCCGGGATGCCGGCGAGCCATTCCTTGCCGAGCAGCTCTTCCGCCTGGATCCGGCGCTCCTTGAGGCCGAGGCCGAAGTGGGTGTTGATGAAATGCACCGGCGGGCGACCTTCGAATTCAAGCTTCACCCAGATCGCGCCTCGGGTCTCGCGGAACAGGCGCGGGGCGGCCAGGGTCAGGAAGCCGGATTTGACGAGGGTGAAGGGATGTTTGGAGAAGATGGCGATGCCATATCTTTCCTTCTGCTCCTCGAACATCGCGTGAAACACGTGGCCCATCCGCAGGTGGTCGGCGATGAGCTGCGACTGGTCGTGGTGGCCGCTGCGCGGGCGGTGGGCATCGACTTCCTGGACGGCGACGAGGTCGGGGTCGAAGCTGTTGATGACGCGGACGATGCGCTCGGGGCGGATCTTTCCGTCGATGCCGACACAACTGTGGATGTTATAAGTCATCACGCGGAGAGGCAGGTCGGGGTCGCGGGCGGCGTGATGCGGGACGCGTTCCTCGCGCGGGCCGTCGCGGCCGAGGAAGTGGAGGGCGATCTTCCGCAAGTCCTCGCCGCGGACCCGGCGGCCGGTGCGCGGGAGGTGGGCGAGGTGCCAGCGGCGGATGCGGTCGGGCAGCAGCAGGAAGCCGTGGGTTTCGGTGGAACCCGGCCCGCCGTGCGCGCCGTTTTCGGGTGCGAAGCTGAGTGGTGGAGCGCCGGGGTCCCAGCCGCTGACGACGAGGTCGCCGGCATCGGGGTGGGCGCACAGCCGGGCGAGGTCGGTGGCGGCTTCGGCCAGGAAGGGATGGTCGGCACCGAGGACTTCGGCGCGGTCGTGGGGCAGCGTCCAGCGGCCGCAGCGGTTGATGGCGTGCACGGTGCCGTCTCCGTCGCGCCAGAGGACCAGCGGGACGCCGGCCTGACCGACGAGCCGGGTGGCGTAGGATTCCGAATTCGCGGCGGCGATCTTCTCCGGGAAATAGAGGTGGCCGAGCGGGCCCATCGCGGCGACGACGATCTGGCGGGCGGGATCCGGCGCGCCGATCGGCGGCGTGGCGGAGGGCTTCATGCCAAGCATCCGACGGATCTGGTCGAAGGCGCGGCCGAGCCGTTCGGGCAGCTTGCTGGTCCAGATCTCGCGGCCGGCGAGCGGGCCGGTCGAGAAGACTTCGCGCAGCGCCATGTCGAAATCACGGCCGTGTTTGACCTCATAGGGAATGGTGTGTTCCTGGCCGTGGTCGGAGTGGACGATCAGCTCGTAGTCGCGGTAGCGGCAGCGGCCGGTGGCGCGGTAGAGGTCGCGGATCGCGCGGTCGATGCCCTTGAGTGTCCAGTGCGCGAAGGCGGAGCCGGGCCCGCGGCGGTGGGCCTGCTCGTCGTAGCCGAGGAAGTTCGCGTGGACGACCGGCGCGCCGCGCTCGATGTCGAGCATGACCTGGAAGCGCACCGCTTCGCGGAGCAGGATGCAGACGACGACCCGGGCGGGGATGAAGGCGATCTCCGGGATGGCCTGCTCGTGCTGGCGGAGGCCTTTGATGGCATCGATCACGGCGATCCCGCACTCTAACAAGGCAAGCCCGGCCATGCGGAGGATGGTCGGCGCGTAGGCGATGCAGAGCAGGAGGGTCTTGAAGGGATGGAGGCGGCGCAGGATTTCATCGGGAGCGAGATCCTGCGAGCAGTAGCGCGAGCGGGAGGCGCCGGCGCGGTAGATGTCGGAATAGGCACTGCCGTCCTTCAGCAGCGGATCGTTGCCGCGGGCGGACAGTTCCGCCTCGATTTCGGCGGCGGCCTCGGCGTCGTACATCCGCAGCATCCTGCCGGTCGCGCGGTGGAGAAACTGGAAGGCGGGGACCGCACTGCGGACGCCGTGGAAGAGCTCGGCCTGGACGGACGGGGTGGTGGAGGGGACGCCGGAGTAGAAACTTTCGACGGTGAAGTGGCGGCGGCGGATCAGCTTGGCGAGGAAGGGCAGCTTGCCGCTGGCCAAGGCGTGCTCGAACTGCGGCCGCGCGAGGCCGTCGATCTGCAGGATGATCAGCCCCGGATGCTCGGCCTCTCCCGGCGGTGGCTGGATCCCGAGCAGGCGGGCGGCCCAGTGGCCGCGGCTGAGTTTCCGCCGCAGCCATTTCAGGCGGACGACGACGCTACTGATCAAGGAGGGCCTCCGTGGCTGGGGGTTCGCTCACGGCGGCGGCGGCGGCCGACATTTTCTCGACCAGCAGGTTCCACTCGATGCCGATGCCGGCCAGCAGCCGGTCCCAGGCGGTCGGGTCGCCTTCCGTCCGCCCCGGGTGGGCGGCGATCCGGTTGCCGTAGCATTCGAGCACGCGGGAGACGCAACGATCGGTGTCGTAGTCCGCGGCGGTGGCGCGGGCGTTCCGCGAACAGACGAGGGCGAGTTCCGGGTCCTCCATCATCCGGCGCAGCGCGGCGGTGAAGTCGGCGGGGCTGGCATGTCCTTCGAGCAGCAGGCCGTTTTCGCCGTCGCGGACGATTTCCCGGACACCGGGTCCATCGAGCGCGACGACGGGCGTGCCGCTGGCCATCGCCTCGGCGAGGACCAGGCCCTGGGTTTCGCTCTGCGACGCGAACACGAAGCAATCCATCGCGGCGTAGGCGTCGGCGAGGGCCGGACCTGAAAGGCTGCCGGTGAAGTGGAACTGGGTTTCCCCGACGTGTTCGCGGAGATGTTCTAACAGCTCCGGCCGGGCGTCGCCGTCGCCGACCACCAGAAAGACCGCCTGAGGGTCGGCGGCGAGGCAGGGCGCGACGGCTTCGGCGAGGAACATCAGGTTCTTCTCCCGGGCGAGCCGGCCGGTGTGGCCGATGACCCTGGCGTCGCGCGGGATGCCGGCCTGGTCGCGGAAGCGGGCACCGTCGCCGGCCGCGAAGAAGGCGGTGTCGATGCCGGTAGGGATGGCGAGGACCGGGCGGGTCACGCCGCGTTCGACCAGCAGGTGCTCGATGCTTTCGCTGGGTGCGATGACCTGGTCGCAGAGGTTGCAGTACTCGGTGGCGAGCTGGACCGCGAAGCGCTTGAGCGCCGGAGAATCGAGCGGGACGTAGTGGGTGTAGCGCTCGTAGAGGGTGTGGTGGGTGAAGACAATCGGCACCTGCATTTTCCATGACTCGCGCAGGGCGGAGTCGCCGAGCAGGAAGGGGTGGTGGCTGTGGATGATGTCCGGCTTGAAGTCCTCCATGAAGTCGCGGACCACGTTCAGCGCCGGCAGCCGGACCGAGAAATCACTGCCGTTGAATTGCTGGATCGCCGGGACGCGGAGAACGTGCGGGGAGGGCACGGCATGCTCGAATTCCGGGGCGACGACGCGGACCTCGTGGCCGTGCGCGCGGCAGGCTTCCTCGAGAGTATTCACCGACCTCGCCACGCCGCCGACGTGGGGGAGATAGGTGTTGGTGAACATTGCGATCTTCATGCGGGGAGGAGTTGGAATTCGCGATGCGAAGGAGGGGCGTGGATGGGAGCGAAGCCGGGAACGGCGATGGTCACTTGCGGGGGCTTGCCGCGCCAGGTTGCTTCGAGATGGAGGCGTGAGTCGAACAGGCGGATGCTGACCGGTCCCCAGGCGGTGAGGGTCGGGCCGAAGCGCAGCTCGCTGCCGGCGGCGAGCCATTCCGGGAGGATGCCGGAGCCGAGGATCAGCTCGTGGGCTTCCTCGCGGACGAAGCAGTTCCGCATCATCATGAGCCACTCGCCGGCGGCCCAGCCGTGCTGGCCGTCGCCCATGCAGCCGCCGAGGGTGCGCGGGTGGATCGCCTCGGGCCACTGGCCGGTCGGCGACGCCAGTTCCGCGACGCGGCGGATGAGATCGGCGAAACGAGGATCGCCGGCGCGGAGCAGGGTCTGGGCGAGATCGAGCGTGAGGTAGGCATTGATCCCGGAGTGGATCATTTCCTGGAAGAAGCCGCCCTGGTGGAAGCAGTGCTCGATCAGGAAGTCCGCCGTTTTCATCAGCCGGGACTCGCCGGGAGGATCGAGCTGGAGCGGGTAATCGGCGACCATCGAGCCGATCGCTCCGGCGTCCATCCTCCGGCCGGGTGCGGCGGGGATGGCTCCCTTGGCGCGGGCCGGCGGGATGGCGTCGATGCTTGCGCGGATGCTGCGAGTGAACTCTCCCGCGAGCGCTTCCGCCTCGTCGGCGAAAGGATCGCCGGCCGCCCGCCACAGCCGGGCCATCGCCTGCAAGCCGCCGAGCGCCCAGTAGTCGTCCCAGTAGTAGAAATCGTTCGGTCCGAGGTGCTCGGCGCTGAACCCGGCGGGCAGCAGGCCGCTGCCTGGAATGCGCTTCTTGGCCAGCCAGCGGACGGCCTTCTTCAAGGCGTGCTGCATCGCGGCGTCGGGTGCCTTGCCGGTGAGTTCGGCGGCGCGGGCGACGATCCACAGCACTTGGCCGTTCGAGTCCCACTCGCCTTCCTGCGACAGGAAATAGCCGCCGAGGGTCTGGCGGCCGGGGAAGGTCGCGAGGATCCGCTCGGCGCGGGCGACCTGACCGATGGCGAGCAGCGGGTGGAGCATCAGGCAGGCATCGCGGAACCAGAAGCGGCGGTAGGTGTAGGGCCCGGGCACCAGCTCCGCTGCCGACAGCAGCAGGAGGGTGCGCAGGGCGGCGTCGTAGAGGAATTGCATCCGCTCGTCCGGGATGCGGAGTTCGGCGTTGCCGGCGAGGGCGTCGTCCCAGGAAAGCGCGGGGTCGGCGGGTACGGCGAGGGCCTGGAGATCGCGTTCGAGCGAGACGCCGACTTTCAGCTCGCGGGTCATCCCGGCGCGGAGCCGGAACAAGGCGGCCCCGGTGGCCATGCCGACGTCGCAGCTCGTTTCGCGTTGGGCACCGCTGCCGGGAAGGTCGAGGTAAACGTCGCCCTCGGCGTAGTGGGCCATCCGCAGCGAATCGGGCGCGTCGCCGAGCCGGACGGTCGCCTCGCGGTTGACTCTGAAAGCCCGTTCGGCGGGATCGAACGAGAGGTGATGGATGAACTGGACGCCTTCCGGATTGTAAGGCCGCACCGCCACCACCAGCCAGCCGTCTTCATCGGCGACGGCACGGACTTCGGTCTCGCAGGCGGCGGACTCGGTCATGCGGGTCGTGAGGTCGAGGACCATTCCGTCTTTCTCGCAGCGGGTGATGACGCTCAGATCCGCTTCCAGCAGCAGCCGCTGGGTCACCGCGGCGTCGTCGAGCTTGCTCGGCAGCAGGCGCCGGCGGCTCTCGGTGACGATCCAGAAGTCGAGCGACCAGCCGTCGTGGAGCGGCGTGACCAGCCCGCGGGGATCGACGATCGGATAGACCGCCACGCCGGGGCGGCCGACGGCGGTCCAGTTGCGGTGGGTCAGGTTGATGTGGCTGAAAGAGAAGGCGCGCGGGACGAAGGACGGGTCGTCGGGATTGAACTGGCGCTCGACCCAGTACGGCCACACCCAGTCGAGGTTGTGCTGGATCGCCTTGGCGTTCACCAAGCCGCGGGCGTGGAAGACGATGCCGGCGCGCAGCAGTTCCAGCGGCTCGGCGACTTCGGACGGCTGCGAAAAGCGGCGCATCCGGGCCAGAAAGGTGGCCGGATCGAGCACGCCGTAGCGCCGCGCCGCGTGCTTCACGAAGAATTTCCAAGGGAGCCAGCGGAGCATCACGGGATGGGGGTGGGGGGCTGACGAGGGAACTCGCCGGCTTTGAAGCCTCCTTCAATAAACACGCTGCGGAGTCAGGTTGCAAACGGCAATCTCCCGGAGCCGGATGACCGGTCCGGCACGCTGTCCCGATTGCGGGTTGCCCGCCGCGCCGGAGCGCCCTAGTCTCCGCGCCCCGCCACCATGAGCGCCTCCTCCGACAAGCCCGTCCGACTCTACGACACCACCCTGCGCGATGGCACCCAGGGTGAAGGTTTCCAGCTCTCGATGCTCGACAAGCTGCGAATTGCCGAGCGCCTGGACGCGTTCGGGATCGACTACATCGAAGGCGGCTGGCCGGGCTCGAATCCCAAGGACGTCGAGTTCTTCCAGGAGGCGAAAAAGCTCAAGCTGGCCCACGCGAAGCTCGCGGCTTTCGGTTCGACCCGCCGCGCCGACACGCCGGTCGAGCAGGACCCGCAGGTGCAGCTTTTGCTCGATGCCGGGACCCCGGTGGTGACGATTTTCGGCAAGAGTTGGGAACTCCAGGTGACCGAGGTCCTGCGCACCACGGCGGAGGAAAACCGCGCGATGATCCGCGACACGGTGGCCCATTTGAAAAAGCACGGCCGCGAGGTGGTCTATGATGCGGAGCATTTCTTCGACGGCTACAAGGACTCGCCCGAGCACGCGCTGGCTTCGCTGGAAGCCGCGGCCGAGGGTGGTGCCGACTCGCTGGTCCTCTGCGACACCAACGGCGGCACGCTGCCCACCGAGGTGATGGAGATCTGCGCCGCGGTCATGGCCCGGATCCCCGGCGTGCCGGTCGGCATCCATACCCACAACGATTGCGAACTCGGCGTTGCCAACGCCATCGCCGCGGTGAAAGCCGGGGCGGTCCAGGTCCAAGGGACGATCAACGGCTACGGCGAGCGCACCGGGAACTGCAACCTGACCTCGGTGATCCCGATCCTCCAGCTCAAGATGGGGCTCGAGGTGGTGCCGGACCTGACCAAACTCCGGGAACTCTCGTACTTCGTCGACGACGTCTCCAACAACCCGCACTTCGCCCGCGCCGCCTTCGTCGGCCGCACGGCGTTCGCCCACAAGGGCGGCATGCACGTCAACGCGGTGCAGAAACTGGCGCGCAGCTACGAGCACATCGTGCCGGAGAGCGTCGGCAACGCGCAGAACATCCTGGTTTCCGAACTCAGCGGCCAGTCGAACATCCTGATCAAGGCCGAGCAGCTCGGGATCCGGCTCGACAAGGGCTCCGACGAGGCCAAGGCGGTCTTGCAGAAGATCAAGGAGCTCGAGAACGAGGGCTACTCGTTCGAAGCCGCCGGTGGCTCGCTTGAACTGCTGATTCTCCGCGAATTGGGCCAATACGCGAAGACTTTCGACCTCAAGGAATTCCACACCAGCTTCCGGCAGTACCGCGACGGCCACGACCCGGTCTGCGAGGCGACCGTGAAGCTCTACGTCGGCGAGATCCCCGAATACACCGTGGCCGAGGGGCTCGGCGTGGTGAACGCCCTCGACAAGGCGCTGCGCAAGGCCCTGCTGCCCTTCTATCCGGAGATCGCCGGGGTCTCGCTGGTCGACTACAAGGTCCGGATCATCGACGGCCACGATGCCACCGCGGCGAAAACCCGCGTGCTTATCGTTTCCTCCGACGGTCAGGAAAACTGGGGCACGGTCGGGGTTTCGGAGAACATCATCGAGGCCTCCTGGATCGCCCTGGTGGACGGGATCGACCTCTTCCTCCAGCGCCGCCGTCCGGCCTAACACGATCTTTCGGGAAAGACCTTCCAATCGGCCGCGTATTCGCAGCATGAAACGTCACCTATTGATCGCGTCCCTGATGTTTTGCAGCCTGGCCACCGCGGAGCCGGAGAAGGTCTTCAACGGCACCGGCCTCGAAGGCTGGAAGCTGCAAGGGGCCGCTTATTGGACCGCGGCCGATGGCGTTCTCACGGGCGAGAGCGACGACAAGAAGCAGAACTCGGTGCTGTGGACCGAGAAGAGCTACAAGGATTTCACCGTGGAGCTGGAGTTCCGCTTCTCCGGCGACGTCGACTCCGGGATCTTCCTCCGCCATGAGAACGAGCAGATCCAGATCGGCACCTCCCGCTCGCTGAAGCGCGACATGACCGCCTCGCCCTACATCGGCAGCAAGCGCGGCTATCCGCAGGAAGCCAGCGGCGTGAAGGATCTGCTCAAGATCGGCGAGTGGAACAAGATGAAGATCGTGGCGAAGGGCAAGACCTACACCGTGACCCTCAACGACAAGCAGGTCATCGAATACGTCTCCGACACCGCCAAGGAATCGGGCCCGCTGGGCCTCCAGGTCCATCCCGGGGTCAAGATGAAGATCGAGTTCCGGGAAGTGACGGTCAATCCGCTGTGATGCGCGAAGCCGGTTGCCGGCCACCTCCAGGAGGCGGGAGTTTCCACAAAGTGTTCAACAGACCGCGTCGCTTTTTTTCCGCCCGGTCCGCCTTTTGCCCGCCGAGGGAGGATTCGCTGGCATGCACCCGCCTTGCAAATCCTTCTCCGATGTCTAAAGTGCCGCCGTGAGCATCCAGGAAATCAAGACCGAGATTGAAACGCTTCCCGTGGCGGAACGGAAGCGCTTGGCCGCCTTTCTCGTGTCCTTGCGCCACAAGGAGCTTACGGAGTATCAGGCTCGCATGGCGCACAAGATCGACGACAGGAATCCCGCGAACTGGGCCACTCTCGAGGAACTCGATCAACGGCTTGAATCCTGAGCCGATGGACTACCGGCTCCTTATCTCGATGGAAGTCGTCGAATTCCTCGAAAGGCTGCCTTCGCGAACCCGGAAGACTCTACAAGGATTTGAAAGTCGAATCGCTGTGACTAAAGATTGCGGTGCGGTCCGGGCCCCGTCTCCCTCGCTCGACGTTCTAACGAAACGCAACGCCCTGAGCTGGATCTCAGGAATTCATTTGGGTTCTTATGACAAAAGCCCACGTCCGAGCTAGGTTTTGAAACGAATGTAGTAGATCAGAGGGCCGAAAATCGGAATCGACAGGACGATCAGGATCCATACGCACTTTATGATGGGTGTGATGTCCTGTCTGATGGCACTGATCGCTGATAGTGTGCTAGTTGCGAAAATCGTGATTGCCCAAGCTCGCACAAACCAATCAGGATCAATCGTGATGGCTAAAAAGGAGTGCATCGGTGTTACTGAGAACAATTGGTTGAATTTCTGAGGCTGTCTTCAACTGGTCGTAGGATGGCGGACTGAGAGTTGACAGGCAAAAGCATTTCTCTGCCACGGCCCGGCCGCACGTTTCCGCCCTGAGGTGCTGGCGCAGCTATCCGATGAGCGATGCCATTTCGGACCGATGGAAGAATACGGGTGGTTTCTCACGCGTGATGTCGTCCGGCACGCCGATTGCTGCCGGGAAATCTGTGTTTTTCGTGACCCACGGGGGGATTGACGCCCCGGGGCACGCGTGCACAATCCCGCCCCCGGCGGCGAATGGCTTGCCGGAACACCGGCCGCTCCCTGCGGCCACCACGACCTACCACCATGACCACCATTGCCATCAACGGGTTCGGGCGCATCGGCCGCCTCGTCTTCCGCGCCCTCGTCGAGCAGGGCCACCTCGGAACCACCTTCAACGTTGTCGCCGTGGGTGACATCGTGCCGGCCGACAACCTCGCCTATCTTCTGAAGTACGACTCCACGCAGGGCAAGTTCGCCGGCACCGTTTCCTCCAAGAAGTCCTCGCCCGAGCTGGAAGAAGACGACGTTCTGGTGGTCAACGGCCACGAGATCAAGGTCGTCAGCGCGCGCAGCCCGGAAGGCCTGCCATGGGCGGAACTCGGCGTGGAAGTCGTGATCGAATCCACCGGCCTCTTCACCGCCGCCGACAAGGCCCGCGGCCACATCACCGCCGGTGCGAAGAAGGTCATCATCTCGGCTCCGGCCTCCGGTGAAGACGGTACTTTCGTCCAGGGCGTCAACGACGAGCTCTACGATGCCTCCAAGCACCACATCATCTCCAACGCCAGCTGCACCACCAACTGCCTGGCCCCGATCGTCCACGTCCTGCTCAAGGAAGGATTCGGCATCGAGGAAGGCCTGATGACCACCATCCACTCCTACACCGCGACCCAGAAGACGGTCGACGGCCCGTCGAAGAAGGATTGGAAGGGTGGCCGCAGCGCCGCAATCAACATCATCCCGTCGACCACCGGCGCCGCCAAGGCCGTCGCGCTGGTCTGCCCGGAGGTGAAGGGCAAGCTCACCGGCATGTCGTTCCGCGTGCCGACCCCGACCGTGTCGGTGGTCGACCTGACCGTGAAGACGACCAAGGCGACCTCGCTCACCGAGATCAAGGCCGCCCTCAAGAAGGCTTCCGAGACCTACCTCAAGGGCATCCTCGCCTACACCGAAGACGAAGTGGTTTCGACCGACTTCATCCACGACGCGCACTCGTCGATCTTCGACGCCGGTTCGTCGATCGAGCTGAACCCGACCTTCTTCAAGCTGGTCGCCTGGTACGACAACGAGTGGGGCTACTCCAACCGCGTGATCGAGCTGCTCGACGACGTGGTGAAGAAGGGCCTCTGAGCCGGACTCTTCCGTGAACTTCCCGAGCGCCCTGCCTCACCCGAGGCCGGGCGCTTTTTCGTTGGGGGCTGATGGAGCGCTGGCTTTAGCCGGCTTGGACCACTCGCCCGTCCAAGCCGGCTAAAGCCAGCGCTCCCTTCGTCACATGATCCGGTTCACCAGCGGCTGGCCTTCTTGAAACCGGCGGAGGTTGCCGAGGAAGCGGTCGATCAGGACGCGGGTCTCCTCGAATTGGCCGCCGGCGGTGTGCGGGGTGATGTGGCAGTTTTCAATCGTCCACAGCACGTGGTCGTCGGGCAGCGGCTCGGGGTCGGTGACGTCGAGCCAGGCGGCGGCGAGATGGCCGGACTTCAGGGCGGCGGCGAGGTCGTCCTGGTGGACGGTGGTGCCGCGGCCGATGTTGTAGAAGACGGCGCCCGCTTTCATTTGTGCGAAACGCGCCGCGTCGAACCAGCGGAGCGAATCGGGGTTGTCGGGCAGGATGTTGATCACGTGGTCGGCGTCGGCCAAAGCACCGGCGACCTGGTCCGGCGTGACGATCTCCACCTTCTCGTCGCCGCGGACGCTGCGCCGCATCGAGGTGATGTTCATCTTGAACGGCCCTAACAGCTCGATCACCCGCTCGGCGATGGCGCCGTAGCCGATGATCAGCAGCGACTGGCCCTGCAGCAGGCGGCTGTCGCTTCGCAGCGCATTCCATTCCGGCGCGCCGTTCGGGCAGCGCGTCGCCAGGGCGCGGGGGAGCTGCCGGGCATTGGCGAGCATGAAGGCGAGGACGTGCTCGGCGCAGGGATCGTCGTAAACTTGTGAGCTGTTGGTCACCGGGATGCCGCGCCCTTTGATTTCGGCGCGGAACTCCGCGGTGTCGTAGCGGGTGTAGCCGGCGGTGCTGACTTGCAGCCATTTCAGGTTCGGCGACGAGAGCACGGCATCGACCCGCGGTTGGCCGAGTACGATGTCGGCCTCCTGCACGAGTGGATCGGTCGGGACGTCGGCGAGCACCGAGGTCGCGCCGCTCGCGGGGAGCAGGAGTTCATGGGGCGCGATGCTTTCGCGCAGCCAGCCGATCAGTTCGGGCGAGGCCTTGAGGTCGGTGAAGATTTTCATAAGGCGGACGGTGCTCTCATTAATCCGCGCGGTGATGGCCGTGCGGTTCGGCGGGGAAGGTCGAGCGGACATGGGCGTCGGCGACTTCGATCGACTCCCCGGCATCGACCCGCTTGGTGAAGGCGAGGAACATCGCGAGCTCGCGCTTGATCACCGGCAGCAGGGTGTAAACGCCGATCAGGTTGGCGAAGGCCATGCTGAAGAGCATCGCGTCGGAGAAATCGATCACCTTGCCCGGCGACATGGCGGCTCCAATGACGATCACCACGCAGAACAAGACCTTGAAGGAGACGTCGGACGCTTTGGATTTCCCGAACAGGAATTTCCACGCCTGGAGTCCGTAATAGGACCAGGTGATGAGAGTGGAGAGAGCGAACAGGACGACCGCGGCGGAGAGAACATAGGCGAACCAGGGGACCACGGAAGCGAAGGAGTCGGAGGTGATGGTGATGCCGTCGTCGCCGCGGTGCAGGTAGTCGCCGGTGACGATCACGACCAAGGCGGTCATGGTGCAGATGATGACGGTATCGACGAAGGGTTCGAGCAGGGCGACGATGCCTTCGCTGGCGGCGTAGCGGGTTTTCACCGCGGCGTGGGCGATGGGGGCGGAACCGATGCCCGCTTCGTTGGAGAAGGCCGCCCGGCGGACGCCCAGCAGCAGGGTGCCGACCACGCCACCGGCAGCGGCTTCGCCGGAGAAGGCGGACGACACGATGAGGCCGAGGGTCGGAATGATTTTGTCAGCGTGGGTGCCGAGGACCACGAAGCAACCCGCCAGATAGAGCAAGGTCATGCCGGGGACGAGCTTGGCGGTGAGGTTGGCGATCCGGGTGATGCCGCCGATGATCACGACGCCCACGAAGACCGCGACCACGAGGCCGATGATCCAGCGGTTGGCACCGAGCCAGGTCTCGGGTCCTCCGGTGACGTTGACGAGCTGCGAGGCGGCCTGGTTGATCTGATACATGTTGCCGCCGCCGAAGGAAGCGCCGACGCAGCAGATGCCGAAGAACACGGCGAGGGTCTTGCCAAGCGGTCCCAAGCCGCGTTCCGCGAAGCCTCGGGTGAGGTAGAGCATGCCGCCGCCGTGGACCTTGCCGTCCTTGTCGATGTGGCGGTATTTCACGCCCAGCGTGCACTCGGCGAACTTGCTGGTCATGCCGCAGAGGCCGAGCATGACCATCCAGAAGGCGGCACCCGGGCCACCCATGCTGACGGCGATGGCGACACCCGCGATATTGCCGAGTCCGACCGTGCCGGAGACCGCGGCGGAGAGTGCCTGGAAGTGGGTGATTTCGCCGGGGTCGTCGTCCCTTGAATACTTGCCCTTCACCGTGCGCAGGGCGAGGCCGAAGGCGCGCAGGTTGATGAAGCGGAAGAAGACGGTCAGGAAGACGGCGGCACCGGCCAGCCATAGAAGGATGAAGGGAACGCTGAGGTCCGCCTCGCCGACTTTGCCTTTCCAGACGTTGAAGAAGACGACCTCCGAAATGGCATCGGTGTAGGGAGCGAAAGCAGCGTCGATCTTCTGGTCGAACGTTTGTTCGACGGGGGCCGGCGGCGGAGTGGCGGAGGTCTCCTGGGCGGATACCCCGCTGGCCAGCGGACCAATTAGGAGGAAGAAAGAGGCGATCCAGCGGAGCAGGGAAGGTGTTAGTCCGGGCATGACCCGCGGAGGCTGGCAAGCCGGACCCGCCGCGGCAAGGACGGAGGATTGGGAAATTGGGGAAACTGGGGAATCAAGAGATTGGGCGGTTAGGGGATTCGCCGATCTGCTGGCCTTCCTGAGGGACGACGGGGAGGAGGCGCGGTATTTGAAGAGCTGCTCGCCTTTCCCGGGGGTGCTAAGTGAAGAGGAACTCGATCAATTTGCATGCGCCTGGACACATTGAAGCACTTGGTCGAGCTGTCCCAACGGGACTCCATCCCAGAGCCCGGGGTTGTGCCGACGCAGGAGGAACTACCCCGGTTCCATTAGCCGGGCTCTGCTACCTCGAAGAGGTTGTGGCCGGGTGCGGCGGTTTCAGAGGAATGGCGGCCCGGCAGGTTCTTCGCTCCACAACACCTTTGGCGTAGGATAGCCCCGGCCTGTTTGACCCAGGGTAGCTCGTGCCTCGCAACCCTGGGCTTTGGGATGAAGTCCCGTAGGGACAGGAGAATTACGGGTTCACCGGTTGCCCTCCCACCGCCGCCACCATCGCCCCGAACACCTCCTCCGCACAGGTCACTGGCACCGGCGAACCCAGGATCAGCGGCTGCTCCCCGTCCTCCACGACATCGCGGCCGTGGGAGCCTTTGACCAGGGTGGCGTCGAGCGGGATCACCTCTAACAGGCCGCGCAGGCCGAGCTTCTTCTTGAGCAGGAATTTCCCGATCTCCCACTTCGGGTTCGAGATGCTGGGATCGAGGAACAGCTCGGCGGGGTCGTAGCCGGGCTTGCGGTGGATGTCGACGCAGCGGGCGAAGTCGGGCGCTTTCGCGTCGTCGTCCCAGTAGTAATACGTGAACCAGGCGTCGGGCTCGGCGATCACGACGAAGTCGCCGCTGCGCTCGCCGTCGATCGACTCGCGGACTTCGGCGACGCCGTCGAGGGCTTCGAGGAATTCGCGGAGCTTCGGGGTCGGGCCGTGCTTCGCGTAAACATGGGCGATCTGGTGATCGGCCACCGCGAAGACTTCCGAGCCGCCGGCATCAAGCGTCTCGCGGCCGAGCTCGTCCTTGATCTGGAGCCACCCCTTCTTGCGGAACAGGCGGTTGAGATGGATCGGCCGGGTGACCTTGGAAATGCCGTATTCGGAGACGACCATCACCTTGACGCCGCGGCTTTCAAGGAAGTCCATCAGCTCGCCGGCGACCTGGTCGATGGCCTCCAACTCCGGCGCGATCTCCGGCGCGCCGGGGCCGAATTTTTGCAGGCAGTAGTCGAGGTGCGGCAGGTAAACCAGGCTGAGGGTCGGCGAGTGGCGCTCCTCGGTCCACTTCGCGGCCTTGGCGATCCACTCCGAGCAGGCGATCCCCGCGCCGGGACCCCAGAAGGAGGGGAAGGGGAAGGGTCCAAGGTCAGCCTTGACCTTTTCGCGCAGCTCCATCGGCTGGGTGTGGATGTCGAAGACCTTGCGCCCGTCGGCCGGGTAGAGTGGCCGCGGGGTCATCGTCAGGTCGGCGGTGGAATACATGTTGTACCACCAGAAGAGCTGGGCGCAGGTGAAGCCGGGATGGAGGCGGCGCAGGTGGTCCCAGATCTTTTCGCCGCGGACCAGGTGGTTGCTCTGCTTCCAGAAGCGGACCTCGGCGCTCTCGCGGTCGTACCAGCCGTTGGCGACGATCCCGTGCCGGCTTGGCGGGGTGCCGGTGAGCATCGACGACTGGGCGGTGCAGGTCACGGCGGGAAAGGCCGGCGGGAAAGACTGCATGCCGTGCTTTTGGGCGAAGGCCGTCAGCCGCGGGGTCGAAGGACCGAGCAGGGAAGGGGAAAGCCCGACCAGGTTGATGACCGCCACGCGTTGCATGGGCCGAGCTTTTCAGCGCCGGCGGCGGCTGGCAACTCCGGGGATCATCGCTGAAGGATGCCGGAAGGAGCATCCGTTAGATCGTTTGCCATGCGCGCTTTCCATCTTCTCGCCTTCACTCTCGTCCCCGCCTTCGCCGATTCCGCCCCGGAGTTGGGGAAATGGCAGCCGCTGTTCCGCGGGGTGGAGCAGCGGCTGGACGTGACCGCCGATCCGCGGCCGATACGGGTCCATCAGGTGCGGATCGACACCCGGGCGGAGGGGATTTCCTTCTTCACCACCCCGGGAAATGGCGAAGCGCCGGGGGAAGTGACCGGCCGGCGGACGGCGACGTTTCTCAAGGAGTTCGGGCTCGAAGTGGCGGTCAATGGCACCGGCTTCAAGCCGATCACGGGCGAGGGAAAGCCGGTCGAGGTGCTGGGGCTTTCGGTTTCCAACGGGACCGTGGTGAGCGAGGCCGATCTGAAGAGCGGGAATCCGGTGTTCCTCGTCACCGCGAAGAATCAGGCGCGGATCTTGAGGGCTCCCTTGCGGAAAGAAGACTGGGCGGACGCGGACGACGCGCTCCAAGGCTGGTACGGTGCGAACGGAATGCTGGTCGATGACGGCGAGATCGTGACCACCACCCGCGACGTTCATCCACGCACCGCGGTCGGGGTGTCCAAGGACGGACGGCAGGTGTATCTGGTGGTCGTCGATGGCCGGCAGAAGGGCTTCAGCGAAGGCATCACGCTGGTCGAGCTCGCCGGCTGGATGAAGCGGCTCGGCTGTTGGGACGCGATCAACCTCGATGGCGGCGGTTCCTCGACCCTGGTCGTGAAGAAGCCCGACGGCACGCCGCGGATCGTGAATTCCATCCCCGGCGGGGTGCCGCGGAGCGTGGCGAACCATCTGGGCGTCCACGCTGACCCGCTGCCGGTCTCCAATTGAGAGAGGTGGTGCCACGAAGGGAAGGGGATGTTCGGAATTCCTGCGCTTTATGACCGTTTTAATCCTCCATTTGTGGCATGAGGCACCCGAAGCTTTCATTTCGTGCCAAAGTGGCCATCCTCCCCGCGACATGAAGCTTTTCGGCACCGACGGCATCCGCGGCAGAGCGAACGAATTCCCGATCACCCCCGAAGTGGCCCTGCGCGCCGGCAAGGCGGTGGCCCAGGTCCTGCGCTCGTCCGGCCACAACCGCAACCGCGTGGTCATCGGCAAGGACACCCGGATTTCCGGCTACATGCTCGAAACCGCGCTGACCGCAGGCCTGGTCTCGATGGGCATGGACGTGCTGCTGCCCGGCCCCTTGCCGACGCCCGCGATCGCCCACCTGACCAAGTCGATGGGCGCCGCCGCCGGCATCATGCTCACCGCCTCCCACAATCCCTACGAGGACAATGGCCTGAAGATCTTCGGACCCGACGGCTACAAGCTGTCCGACGCGCTGGAGGAAATCATCGAGCGCCACATTCTCGGCGACGAACCCGAGCCGCGCGCGATGTCGCCGGAGAAGATCGGCAAGGCCTACCGCATCGATGATGCCCGCGGCCGCTACATCGAGTTCGCCAAGCACACCGCCGACAACATCTCGCTGCACGGGCTGAAGATCGTCGTCGATTGCGGCCACGGCGCGGCCTACTTCATCGCCCCGCTGATCTTCAAGGAACTCGGCGCGGAGGTCATCAAGCACGGCTGCGAGCCCGACGGCATCAACATCAATGACCAGTGCGGCGCGCTTTACCCCGAGACTGCCGGCAATCTCGTCCGCCAGCACGGCGCCGACCTCGGCATCTCCTTCGACGGCGATGCCGACCGCGTGATCTTCACCGACGCCACCGGCACTCCCGTTTCCGGCGACCGCATCCTCGCCCTCGCCGCTCTCTCGCTCCACGAACAGGGAAAACTTCGCGGCAACCGGATGGCCTGCACCGTGATGAGCAACCTCGGCCTGCACGAAGCCATGCGCCGCGCCGGGATCGAGGTCCTCACCACCGCGGTCGGCGACCGCAACGTCATCGAGGCCCTGCGCGAGAAGGGTGGCTCCTTCGGGGGTGAGAATTCCGGCCATCTGATCTTCGCCGACCATGCCACCACCGGCGACGGCATCCTCAGCGCGCTCCAGGTGCTGCGGGTGATGAAGGAAAAGAAAGCGACGCTCGCCGAGCTCGCCGCCTGCATGCGCGAGTTCCCGCAGGAGCTGGTCAACCTCAAGGTCGCCGCCAAGCCGCCGCTCGGTGACCTCGCCGGCCTCCAGAAGCTCATGAAGGAAGCCGACGCGGCCTTCGGCGACGCCGGCCGCCAGCTGATCCGCTACTCCGGGACGGAGAACAAGATCCGCATCCTCGTCGAACACCGCGACGCCGATACCGTGGACGAGTGGATCGGGAAATTCACGCAGGCGGTGAAGGAGGATATCGGGGTGCCGGCTTGAGGAAGGCAGTTCTTGGAACAACGAAATGGGCGAAATAGACGAAATTGGAGAACCAAAGGCTTCTGGAGTTTTGCTCTCCTGCCTTTCAGATTTCGCGTCTTTTCGCGTTCTTTAGCGGTTCAAATCTCTGCTGAATCAAGCATCCCATGCCGATCTTCACCACCCGTGCCATCGAGGACTTCCCCATCGGAAACATCCTGCTCCGCGACCACCACGCCGCACTCTCGGTCGGGGGACTGCGGATCCATCCCCATGCCTGGGCGACTCCGGAAGACCTGGCCCGGCTGTCGCCGGATGCCCACTGCACCCTCGTCGATGCCGTCAGCCGGCCGCTGGCGTGGCTGGGCGATGCGCCGGATCCCGACAATGCGCTGTTTGCCACGTCGTCATTCCTCATCGTCCACCCGTGGGATTTCCTGAGGGCGAATGAGCTGCATGTCGGTGCTATGACGGAAGCGAAAGTCGAGGGTGAGATCCACCCCCACGCCGTGATCGAAGGCATCGTCCACCTCGGGCCGGGCTCGCGGATTCTGCCGGGCGTTTACATCGAGGGCAACGTGGTCATCGGCGCGAACTGCAAGATCGGCCCGAACTGCTACCTTCGCGGCTCGACGTCGATCGGAGACAAGTGCCACGTCGGCAACGCGGTCGAGATCAAGAACTCGATCCTCCTTTCAGGCACGGCGGTGGGCCATCTCAGCTACGTCGGTGACTCGGTGATCGGCGAGAAGGTGAACTTCGGCGCGGGGACCATCACCTCCAACTTCCGCCACGACGGCCAGAACCACCGGACTTTGGTCGATGGGGTGCTGGTCGATACCGGGCGGCGGAAGTTCGGCAGCATCATCGGGGACGGGGTTCACACCGGCATCCACACGTCGATTTACCCCGGACGGAAGCTTTGGCCCGGCACGAGCACGCGGCCGGGGGAGATCGTGCAGCGCGACGTGACCTAGATGGTAGATGGAGGATGGTAGATCGCAGATGCTCCGCACCATTCTCTTACTGCCTTTTGCTTTTTTCAGAATCTACCATCCACCATCTACTATCCACCATCTCTTCATGTGCGGCATCGTCGGATACATCGGTAAAGCCTCCGCCCCCAGCGTCCTCATCAGCGGCCTGCGCCGGCTCGAATACCGCGGCTACGATTCCGCGGGCATGGCCATCCTTGAAGACGGCACCATCGTCGTCAGCAAGGCCCCCGGGAAAGTCTCCGCGCTCAACGACAAGGCCCATGCCGATTGGCCGGCGGAGCGCTTCGTGAAATCGTCCACCGGCATCGCCCACACCCGCTGGGCCACCCACGGGCCGCCGACCGAGGTTAATGCCCACCCGCACCTCGACCAGTCCGGCGACATCGCGCTGGTTCACAACGGCATCATCGAAAACTACCGCTCGCTGCGCACCCGGATGGAGGCGAAGGGCCATCACTTCTACTCGGAGACCGACACCGAGGTGCTCGCCCACCTCATCGGCGACCGTTACCAAGGCGATCTTTTCCAAGCCGTCTGCGACGCGCTCAGCCAGGTCGAAGGCACCTTCGGCATCGCCGTGATTTCCGCCAAGGAGCCGGGCAAGATCATCACCGCCCGCCGCGGCAGTCCGATTGTCATCGGGGTCGGGGAAGGCGAGACCATCGTGGCGTCGGATGCGTCGGCGATCATCGCCTATACCCGGCAGGTGATCTATCTCGAGGACAACGACATCGCCGTCGTGACCGCCGATCACGTCGACATCCGCGACCTTCACCAGATCCCGGTGGCCCGCGAGGTCAGCGAGCTCGGCTTCGATGCCGCCGCGGCGGAGAAGGGCGGCTTCGCCCACTTCATGCTCAAGGAAATCCACGAGCAGCCGGACTCCCTGCGCAACGCCATCCGCGGCCGGCTCGATTTCAATCTCGGCTCGTCCGTGCTGTCCGGCATGGGCACTTCCCAGCGCGACCTCGCGGAGATCCAGCGCGTCGTGTTCGTCGGCTGCGGCACCTCGCTGCATGCCGGGCTGGTCGGTGAATACGCCATCGAGGACATGGCCGACCTTCATGCCGAGGTCCAGCAGGCGGCGGAGTTCCGCTACCGGAATCCGATCATCGGCAGCCGCGATCTCGTCGTCGCGATTTCGCAGTCGGGCGAGACCGCCGACACCCTGGCGGCTGTTCGAGAGGCCAACCAGAAGGGTGCCTTCGTGATGGGCCTGTGCAACGTCGTCGGCTCGACCATCGCCCGGGAGACCGGCCGCGGCGTCTATCTCCACGCCGGCCCGGAGATTTCGGTCGCCTCGACCAAGGCCTTCACCTGCCAGGTCGCCGTGATGCTGATGATGGCGCTCAAACTCGGCCGCGGCCGCCGCTTCTCGCGAGACGAGGGGATGAAGTTCGCCCGCGCGATCGAGTCGATCCCGGAGCTGGTGCAGAAGGTCATCGAACGCAGCGACAGCATCGCCGCCATCGCCGCGAAGTATGCGAACGACGAGCACGCGTTCTTCATCGGCCGCGGCCCGCTCTATCCGGTCGCCCTCGAAGGTGCGCTCAAACTCAAGGAGATCTCGTACATCCACGCCGAGGGCTACCACGCGGCGGAACTCAAGCACGGGCCGATCGCCTTGCTGCAGGAAGGCACGCCGGTCATCGCGCTGGCCAACGACATCCCCGGCAAGGACAAGACGCTCGGCAACGTCGAGGAGTGCCGCGCCCGCGGGGCGAGGATCCTCGGCATCGTGACGGAAGGGGACCACGAGGCGATGGAAGCGATGGACGACGTGATCGAAGTCCCCGCCTGCCATCCGCTGGTCAGCACGATCCCGACGGTGGTCGCGCTGCAACTGCTCGCCTATCACATCGCGAACGCCAGGGGTTGCGAGATCGACCAGCCGCGGAACCTCGCGAAGAGCGTGACGGTGGAGTGACAGGCTTGGTCAATCGTCACCGAACAGGTCGACGGCGAGGCGACGGACGGTCTCGATGCCGAGGATGAAGGCATGAGGATCGCGGTCGACGCGGCCGTAGAAGATGAGGTTGTCCGGCCGGTCGCTGGCGGGGGCGAGCTGGAGGGCGCGGGTCACGATGCCGGATTCCTCGCCCTTGTCGTCGTAGCCGCGGACCACGAGCTTGAAATCGAGCACCGGCTTGGCGAGGGCCTTGCGCGCGGCTTCGTCATCGGGGCCGAGCCAGGTTTCGCCTTCCAGATCGACCAGCAGGGCCACCAGCCGGTTGGCGCGGTCGGTGGCGAGTTCGCTGCTGCGGTCGATGCCGTTCTCCCAGGCTTTCCAGGAGTCGGCGACAAGGTTGTATTCGATGGTCAGCGGCGGCCGGCCTTCCATGGTGCGGGCGAAGCTGGCGAGATCGACCGCGGGGATCGACCAGATCGACGGGTGCCGCCACTGCCAGAGATGGACCGAGATTTCGCGGATGAAGGGGTCGTCGACCTTCACCACGGTGGGGATACCGACGCGCATGGCATGCCAGGTGCCGTCGCGGGACTGGCCGAAGATGAGTTCGAGCCGGTCGGTGCCGAAGGACACGAAGGTGAGTTTCAAGGCGGGCCGGTCGAGACCGTAGGGGGCGAGGTTCACGGCGGCGTCGGTGACGAAGCCGGCGACCTTGGTCTGGGTCAGGGCCTTGAGCAGGCGGAACAGGGAGAGCTCGTTGAGCGGTTCCATCCGCTTGCCGTTGCGGTATTGCCAGGCCTGGCCTTTCTCGCGGGCGATGAGGATCTCCGGACTGGTCGCCGGGGAAATGAGGATGCCCTGGAGTGACTCGACATCGATGTTGGTGAGCATCGGGTTGCGCAGCTCGTTGACGGTGTCCGGCAGGCCGGCCAGCGACACCAGGCCTTCGTCGACCGGGCTTGCCGGGGTCTCGGGCGCGTCCGGGTCTTCATCGACGGCCGGTGCGGGGGCGATCGGTTTCAGCGGGAGTTCGAAGACCGTGCCGGGGCGGTTGCCGATGGTGGCGAAGACGGTGGCGGCTTCCGGCGTGGCGGGCGGGAAGATCTCGAGGATGACTTCGTCGGGTTCGCCGAAATGCTTGATCGCGATGCGCTGGCGGCCGGCGGCTTCGTCGGCGGGCAGGGTGACTTCGGAGCGGTCGGAAACCTTCAGCGCGCGGAGTTTGAAAAGATCCTCGATGAGCTTCTTGACCGCGACGGGATCGGTCCGGAGTTCCAGCGGCTTGGTGATCCGCCACGGGCTTTTGTCGTCGTTGCGGGAAAGCAGCAGTTCGCCTTCGCCGCCCTGGACGCGGATGGACTGGAGGATGAAGGGATTGAAGAGGAAGGGATGGTGGTCGCGGAGGTGGCGCAGGCCGTCCTTGAAGAGCGGGTGGATGTCGCCGGTGCAGGCGTAGGTGAAGCCCTTGCGGCCGTCATCGTGCGGCTGGATGAAAACGGTGGCGTCTTCCGCGCCGGACTCCTCGTCGCGGTGGATCCACTGGGTCCGGCGGCCGAGAACGTAGCGGGCGAGGACTTCGCCCTTCCGGTCCTCGATGCTGACGCCGATGATGCCTTCGGTCAGGCCGGCCTTCGCGGTGTCGATCTTGCCTTCCGGGATGATGTCGACGACGCGGGTGCCGAGGGTGAATTGCAGGATGGTGTCGGCGGCGCGCGGGTCCATGCGGTCCTGCCAGGGCTTGTTCATCCGCCAGGTGCCTTTCTCGAACACGCACTCGGCCTTGACCCCGTTGCCGGAAAGGCGGATGCGGTGGATGTCCTTCGTTTCGAAGCGGTAGAGATTCTCGCCGATGCCGGTGGCGGGCGGGCCGAAGAGCCGGTGGAGGCTGCCTTCCGACAGCCGCATGGCCGCGGTCAGGGAGAGCGCGACGGTGGCCAGCAGGAGCAGCAGCGTGAAGGGAATCGAGCGCATGGCGGAACTCAGGCGCGGCGCGACGACCAGACGAGCGCGCCGATGGCGAAGGCGAAGGCGGGCAGGAAGAAGAGGTTCACCCGGTTGATGAAAGAGAGCTGGGAATCGAGCAGTGGCAACTTGTAAGTGCCGAGCGTGCGGGGGCCGGCCCCGGAGAGCTGCTCGCGGCCGATCAGCCAGTTGAGGCTGCTGGCGAGGAAGTCCTTGTTGATGTCGGAGAAGAATTTCGGCTCGAGGAAGTCGGAGTTGGCGATGACCACCATGCGGGAAATTTCCTCGCCGATGTCATCGCGGGTGGCGGCCCCGCGGATCACGGCGCCGGCGAGCGGGAGCCCGAGGAAGGTCTTCTTGTCATCGGCCAGCCGGCCGCGGTTGTCTTCCCGCGGGTCGAAGTTCTGGTCCTCCGCGGAGAACCTCGTTTCGCCCCAGAACTCCGGCTCGGCGGCAAGCAGGGTGTAGGGGAAGATGCGGCGGTCGATCAGGTCCTCGTTGTCGGCGACGCGGATGTCGAGGGAGGTGGTGGAGCCTTCGAAGGAAGAGACCTTGCCCCAGAAGTCCTTGGTGAATTCCATCCCGGGCTCGAACTTGCCGCGGACGGTGGTGACGACCTGGTCGCCCTTTTTGGTGATGATGCGATCGCGGCCCGGGGTGATGCCGACGTTGCGGAGGAAGGCGCGCAGGCGGGGCGGGGTTTCGGAGGCGCCGAGGGTGACCAGCAGCGCCGAGCGCGGGCGGTTCCAGTATTCCGTGAGCACCTCGAGTTCGGCCGGGGTGAAGTCGTAGGTCGGGTTCAGGATGGCGACCGCAGCGGCGTCGTCGGGGATGCGGTCGAGGCTGGAAATCCGGGCGCGCAAGGTGAGGGCGTTCTGGGTCAGCAGGGTGCCTTCGAAGTTGGTGAGCGGGGAATCCGCGCCCTCGGCGGAGAAGCCGCTCTTGTCGGACAGGAAATAGACCTGCCGCGGCTTGCCTTCGATCGCCGCGACCAGGCCGGTGGTCAGGGCATCCTCGCCAAGGAAGCCGCTCACCTTGCGCTTGCCGTTCGGGTCGGTCTCGAAGCGGGCCATCGTTTCCGCCTCGACGAAGCGGATGTGCGGGCTGGTGGACGGGGTGCCGGCTGCGGAGGGCTCGGCCTGCTTTTCCTGGAGGGTGCGGGCGTCGATGATCGCGAGGTCGGTGGTGAACATCGACTTGTTGAAGGCACCGCGGAAGATCCTGCCGTATTCGTCGGCGATCTGCTGGGTGCGGTCCGGCGAGCGGACGGGATCGAGCAGTTCCAGTCGCACCTTGCCATTGGAAAGCCGCATGTATTCCTCCGCCAGCACGCGGACTTTCTCGTACATCGGATTGATGCGGCGGAAGGCGACCAGCATCCGGATCGGTTCGTCGCGGTCACGGATCACCGGGGATTCCAGGTAGCGGCGTGTGGCGGGGGAGAGGGTGTAGGCGGCTTCCTCGCTGAGGTCCTTCGTCGCGTAGTGCTGCGAGCCGAGGTAGTTCACGGCCAGGAACAGCAGGGCGAAGCAGATGACTTGCAGCAGGGACAGGGCGCCGGTGCCGAAACGGCGGATCGGCCGGGTCGGTTTTTCCGGGGGGCTTTCGGGCTCTTGGCTCATGATGTCAGCGGCGCCAGCGGCGGTAGTCGATGATCTGGTAGGTGAGGAAGAGCACGAACGCCGTCACGCTCAGGTAATAGACCACCGGCCGGGTATCGAGCAGGCCGCGGGTGAAGTAGTGCAGGTGCTCCTGGCTGGAGATGTAGTGGAACATCGGCGCCGCGCGGAAATTCTCGCCCCAGATGACGGTGACGTAGCCGAGGAAATACTGGATCACCAGCAGGCCGATGGTCAGCAGCCCGGCGACGATCTGGCTGGAAGTGAGGGCGGAGGTGAGACAGCCGACGGCGGTGAAGGCGGCGCCCATCAGGAAGAGGATGAGATAAGCGCCGGCCATCGCGCCGGGGGCGTAGGCGGGCGGGACATCGGTGACCCACTCGTACATCCGGAACTGGATGAAGCTGGGAACCCACAGCAGGGTGTAGAAGGTCAGGGCCGCGCCGTATTTCGACAGGACCACCTGCCAGGTCCGGACCGGCGCGGTGAGCAGGCCTTCCAGGGTGCCGCTGCGTTCCTCCTCGGCGAAGAGCCGCATGGTGATCAGCGGGAAGATGAACAGGAACCAGAACCAGAAGAGGGTCGTGTTGTAGACCGAGTAAACCAGGCTGTCCTGGCTGGGCGAATCGCGGAATCCCTTCATCGCGGTCGACAGGGCGGCTCCCTGCATGACGATCACGAAGGCGAATACCACCCAGCCGAAGAGGTTGAAAAAGTACCCCTTCAGCTCTTTGCGGAGCATGATGAACAAAAGTCGCATGAGTCGGTCCGGTCCCTCGCGGGGCCGCTTGTTTAGGGGATGACCTTGCGGCCGGAAACACCAAAATCAGCAGGTCTCGGCGGGGCCGGGCTTTTGAGTCTTGGCAGGTCCCGGCCGGACCTCCTCAATCCGCGCCGTGATCCGCGTCTGTCACGTCCTCGCCAGCGTCGGCGAAAAGGGCGGTTTGGAAAAAAACGTCATCGAACTCGCCAACCGGCAGGCCGCTCTCGGCCATGCGGTGAGCGCGGTGGCGGACGAGTCGATGCGGCCGCATTTCGATCCCGCGGTGAATTTCCTCGCCCATCCGATGGGCGGCGGGCGGCTGAATCCCTTCAATCTGGCGGCTCTCCGGGCGAAGATCCTCTCTACGAATCCGCAGATCGTCCATGCGCACGCCAACAAGGCCGGGGCCATGGTCCGCTCGCTGCGCCGCTGGCTGCCGGGGATCAAGCGGGTCGCCACGGTCCAGAATATCAAGCGTAGCGCCCGACCGTTCCGGGACTACGACGCGGTGATCACGGCTTCGGCCCAGGTCCGCGATTCGCTCGGCGGGATCCCGGCGACGGTCATCTGGAATTCGATCGCGCCGCCGCCGCCGCGCACCCGTGAAGCGGCGCTGGCCACCCACCCGCCTTTCCTCGGCGGGCCGGAGCCGGTGTTTTGCACCGTCGGCCGGCTGGTTCCGGCGAAGGGGATGGATCTGTTGTTGGAAGCGATGGCCCAGGTAGCGGGCTTCAAGCTGTGGCTGGTCGGCGAGGGCTTGCAGCGGCCGCAGTTGGAAGAGTTGCTGGATCGCCACCGGCTCCGCGACCGCGTCTGGATGGCCGGGCATCGCGACGATGCCGTGGGCCTGATGGGCTGCGCGGACTTGTTCATCGTCGCCTCCCGCAACGAAGGCGGGCCCTACACCCTGGCCGAGGCGTTGCACATGGGGGTGCCGAGCATTTCGACCAATGTCGGCTTCGCACCGGAGTTCCTGCCGGCGGAGGCGCTGATGGAAACGCACTCGGTTCCGGAGCTGGTGCGGGGCTTGAAACTCGCGCTGGCGGATCCCGACGGGCTGCGGGAGAAGCTGCGGGCGTCGTTCGATCTCGTTGCGAACGAGGTCACGCTTGATGCGATGACGGCGAAGGTGCTGGGGGTTTATGGGAAGGTTCTGGCTTCGTAACCCGCTGGCGTCCTCAAGATCCGCCGCCGCCCCCGCTGTTGCTCGCCGCTCGCCGCCAGGTCAGGCCGGTGAGCCAGAAGGCAAAGGCGGCCAGTCGGAAGTCGCCGCAAGTGCCGGACATCGAGGCGCGGCGGGTGAAGGGGTGGGCCGGTGCGATGACGCTCTGCTTTCCGCCGCTGTCCAGAACCATGGTCCGGCCGAAGGCGGAGGCGGCGTGGAGGGTGGCTTGAACGCCGCCGCCATCGATCCCGAAGGTCCGGGTGAATGCGGAAGTCTTCCTCGCACGGAAGAGGGTTCCTTCCGCGGACCCCATCCGCCAGCTCCCGCTGAACAGGCCGTCCTTTTCGATCCGGTATTCCTGGTGGTCGATCCACAAGCGGCCTTGCTCGCTCATCCAGTTGAAGTCGACCCTGGCTTCGTGGCCATCGCCGCGGAGGAGGTAGTTCCAAGAACAGATGCTGGCGGGCAGGCACTCGATCATGGCGCGATGCTGGTGCACGCCTGTTGCCGCGGCGATGGGGAAATCCGGAGGCTTTTCCCCCGGGGAGCGTCTCACGGTTGCAGCACCACGCCGGATTCCTCCAGCGCCAGGGCGGCGGCGCCGACCATGCCGGCTTCGTTGCCGAAGCGGGCGGGGAGGATCATCAGGTGCTCCTTGAAGGGCGCGGAAAGCTGGGCGTAGAGGTGGGCGGTCAGGGGATTGAAGAGGATGTCGCCGGCTTTCGCCACGCCGCCGCCGATGATGACGGCCTGCGGGTTGAGCAGCCAGCAGCAGTTCATGATGGCGGTGGCGAGCTTGGCGGCGACCTGGTCCCAGATGCCGAGCGCGATCTCGTCGCCGAGCATGGCCGCCTTCGCCAAGGCGGCCGGGCTGCAATCGGGGAGGTGACGCTCGATGCCGGCCTTGAGGTAGGTTTCACGGGCATCGGCCGCGATCTCGTTGTTGCCGACGTAGTCCTCGAGCGCCCCGAGATTGCCGTAGGCCCCGCGGCGGCCCTGCCAGTCGATCGACATCTGGCCGACCTCGCCGGCCCCGAATTGCGCGCCGCGGACCATTTTCCCGTTGGCCACCACGCCGCCGCCGACGCCGGTGCCAAGGGTCAGGGCGACCAGATGGTTCAAACCCCGGCCGGCCCCGCGTTTCCACTCGGCGTAAGCCATGCAGTTGGCGTCATTCTCGACGACCACGGGCAGGTTGGTAGCCTCGGACAGCTTCTTTTTCAGCGGGATGGCGACCCAGCCGGGAACGTTGGTGAGATTGTGGACGATCCCTTTTTCAAAATGGACGAAGCCCGGCACTCCCACGCCGATGGCTTCGATCCGCGGATGGCGGTCGCGCAGGTCGCCGATCACCCGGAGCATCGCTTCGATCAAGGCGTCCGGCCCATCGAAGTCCGGCGTCGAGATGGGCGGCGCTTGGTCGATGATGTTGCTCCGGTAGAGGACACCGAATTTGACGGAGGTGCCGCCGAAATCGACACCGATGGCGAGAGGGGTTTCAGACATAAACGAGTGACTACGTTGTATCCACTACGGCCGGGCGAGGCACGTACTTTTAGCGGAGATTCCTGACAGCGGCGAGCCGGATGCCCTCCAAGGTGAGATCGGGATCGATGATTTGGATTTCCGGCAAGCCGCGGGCGATCAGGGCGGCGTCGCCACCGGTCGCCACGATGACCGGGTCGCCGCCCATCTCCGTGCGGAGCCGGGTGATGATCTCCCGGACGAGGCCGCGGTAGCCGTAAACCGCTCCCGCCTGCATGGCTTCGGTGGTGGATTTGCCGATCGCCGCGCGAGGCTCCTCCAGTTCGATCTGCGGCAGCAGGGCGGTGCGGCGGCCGAGGTAGTCCTGCATGGCTCCAAGTCCCGGGGCGATCACGCCGCCGCTGTAGGCGGGGCCTTGCGTGACCACGTCGAAGGTGACCGCGGTGCCGAAGTCGATGACGATGGCGGGTGCTCCGTGGCGCGAGGCGACCCCGATCGCGTTCGCCAGCCGGTCCGCGCCGATCTGGGCCGGGTGGGGGTAGTCGATGGCGAGTCCGGTGTCGCTTTCGGAGGAAAGCGAGTGCACGGGGCCGAAGCGGGACAGGTGCTCCCGGAGGATGCGGGCTTTTTCCGGAACCACCGAGCAGAGCAGGGAGCCTTCGAATTCGAACTCCGCCAGAGCGGCGGACAAGCTGGTGTCCGAAATTTCCGATGTGGGAAGCCAAGCCCGCGGCGGCAAAAGGGAATCCGAGTCCGCGAGGGCGAACTTGGTGCGGGTGTTCGAGTTATCGACGAGGAGCCAGGCCATGGATGCTACCAGTTCCGGGTGGTGAAGAATTTCGCTCCGCCGTCCGGAATGGCGGGCAGGCCGCTGCCGGTGCGGACCCGCAGACTGCCGTCGTTCAATTTCAGGTCGAGCGGCCCGGCGAAGTCCTGTTCCTCCAGCCAGAAGCGGAACCCGATGGCACGCACGGGCTGGCCTTCATCGCCTTCGATCGTGGTATCGGCCGGCTCGACCTCGCGGCCGTCGGCCAGGCGGAGGACGACCGGTTTGGAGAGGTCGTGCGGAAGGTCCCCAGACTGCTTCAGGTAGAGATCCAGCCAGACAAACGAGTGATCGCGCTTGAGGGAGGAATGGACGATCCGGAAGCGCGCTTCGGGGTCGCTGGACCAGTCGTAGGGGCGGAACCACTGCCAGCCGGCGAACGCCAGCGAAAGAGCCAGCGAGATGAGCAGGAGGGCGGTGCGTCGCGTCACGCGGGGAGCCATAAACGGTCGCCGCCCTCCGGCAAACGCAAAACGGGCGGGCCGTTGCCGGCCCGCCCGTGGGAGGAGATTCGTTTCGTATCGGGATCAGTGATCCGTGTAGGCGGGAGAACCGTGCTCGGCCACGTCGAGGCCTTCCGATTCTTCCTGGGCATCCACCCGGACCCCGAGGGTCATCTTGAGGATCAGGAACAGGATCAGCGAGGCAGCGAAGGCGAAGAGGCCGATCGAAAGCGTGCCGATGAGCTGGGTCATGAAGCTGTGGTCGGGATTGGTGCTGAAGACCCCGACCGCCAGGGTTCCGAAGACACCGCACACGCCGTGGACCGAGACGGCACCCACCGGATCGTCGATCTTGACCTTGTCGAAGAAGATCACGGAGACCACCACGATCGCACCGGCGATGGCACCGACGAGAACCGCCTGCCAGGGGTTGATCACGTCCGCACCGGCCGTGATGCCGACGAGGCCGGCGAGCATGCCGTTGAGGGCCATCGAGAGGTCGGGCTTCTTCAGGATGATCCACGAGGTGAAGGTGGCGCCGAGACCGCCTGCGAAACCGGCCATGGCGGTGGTGACGAAGACGCGGGACACCAGCTGCGGGTCGGCGCTCAGGACCGAGCCGCCGTTGAAGCCGAACCAGCCGAGGAACAGCATGAACACGCCGATCAGGGCGAGCGGGAGGTTGTGGGGCAGGATCGGCTTGGCGCCGTCGGGACCGTATTTTCCACGGCGCGGGCCGAGCACCAGGATGGCGGCGAGGGCGGCGAATCCGCCGAAGGCATGCACCAGCGAGGAACCGGCGAAGTCGTAGAAGCCTTTTTCGTCAAGCCAGCCTTTGCCCCATTTCCAGGAACCGGTGATGGGGTAGAAGAACATGACGAGAATCGCGGCATAGATCATGAAGCTGGAAAGCTTCACCCGTTCGGCCACGGCACCGGAAACGATCGTGGCGGCGGTGGCGGCGAACATCGCCTGGAAGATGAAGTCCGCCCAGTAGGTGTAACCGGCATAGGCGGAGGTCATCTTGCCGGCGAGATCGGCATCCGAGAAGGTGTTGGCAAGCGGGGAACCCATCGCGAAGACTCCCTTCATGGTCCAGGCGTCGCCCGGATACATGGCGTTGAAGCCCCACAGCATGTAGGTGAGCGCGCCGATGCAGACGATGAACACGTTCTTGAACAGGATGTTCACCGTGTTCTTTCGCTGGCAGAGGCCGGATTCCACCGCGGAGAAGCCCAGGTGCATGATGAAGACCAAGGCGGCCGCGATCAGGATCCACAGGTTGTTCACCGTGAACATGGCGGCATCCGGTCCGGCCATGAAGGCTTCGTAGGATCCTTCCGCTGGAGCCTCTTCCGCCGGGGGAGCCTCTTCGGCAGGAGCTGCCGGAGTGGTTTCCTCCGTGGCCGGTGGCGGGGTGACTTCCTCCTGCGCGTAGGCACTCGGTGCCAGGGGCAGGACCATCATTGCTACGGCTGCAAGCGCACATGCGCCGCGGGCCAATCGTGTTTTCAGGCTCATTTCGACTCGGTTTCGGATGGATTGGGCCGCCGGTTCTTGACCGATCCGGGCGGCGAAACAGGCATCAGCAGCGCCCGTGCCAGCGCGTTTGATTTCTGATTTTCCCTTGGCATGAGAAAGGCTCTCCCCGCTTTCGGTAGCTCCGCGTGCCCGACGATGCCTCTGCGGCAGCCTCGATGATGCCGTGAACCGGACCCGGAATCGGCTGACCTTGTTGAAGAGAGGGCGGCAGACCTCGGGGCCGGGCGCCTCGGGTGACGAGGATGAGGGATCGCAGGGCCTACGGAAATCTAGCAAGTCGGTCGCCGCCATTTTTTTGCGCCTCACTCGAAATTACCGGAAATCAGGCCGGTTTTTTTTGAAGAATCCCGGGGGTTTCGCTTCATCCGGCAAGGCCGCGTCTCAATAGGAGTCGGCCCGTGCGGCCGCGGTTTTCCCCCTTGCCAGAGGGCATGAGGCACTCTAACCATTCGCTCCGGCAAAGGCCGCCCACATTTTTTTCACTGGACAACTCCTTTCGGATTTCTTAAGTATTCTCCCGATAGGCAGCGTCCGGTGACCAACTGGCATGCGGGCTGCTAGTCGCCGATGGCTCCGAGAAAATCTTGCAAATGCTTGAAATTCAAAGGCCTGCAGCAACCGAACAACCAATACCAAGATGCGCAAACACACCAAATATGTCGGCGCCCTGGCCGCTGCCTCCGCCCTCGTGGCTGGCTACGCCTCGGCGGAAATCGAAGGAGAAGTCCACGTTGGATACAGCTCCGAGTATGAGTTCCGTTTCGTGGATCTCGGCAGCGACCTCATCGAGGCCGGTGTCGACGTTTCCTACGCGATCAACGAAACTTTCGCCGTGAGCGCCGGTGCCTGGTATGGCTCGGTGAACGACTCCCAGAACGTCGGGGGCAACTTCAACGAACTCGACCTCTACACCGCGGTCAGCACGGATCTGGGTCCGGTTTCGCTCGAGCTCGGTTACATCTACTACTACTTCAGCGACACGCCGGGTACCCTGGACACCCAGGAAGTCTACCTCTCCGCGAGCACTGAAGTGGTCTGGGGTATCACCGCCGGTGCGACCTTCTTCTACGACTTCGACTCCGCCAGCGGCTGGTATCTCCAGCCCGAGATCTCCAAGTCCTTCGAATTCAACGAATGCTTGGCGCTCAACGTGTCCGCTGGTATCGGCATCGCCGATGGCCACGGTCTCCAGGTCTCGGCCAACCCGGGCTCCGTCGGCACCGCCGATGGTTTCCAGGGCTGGTTCATCAAGGCTGAACTTCCATGGGAGTTCCGCGATGGTGTGACCCTCGCTCCTTACATCAAGTATGCCGACGCCGACAGCAAGTTGGCTTCCGACATCAACAGCTTCCAGGGTGGCCAGGACCACCTGGTCGCCGGTGTGAAGCTCTCGGTCGGCTTCTAAGCTGACCAAGGGATTCCCCTTGATTCCAATTCGGGCGGTCACGGCAACGTGGCCGCCCTTTTTGTTTCTCCACGTGGAGCTGTTGGTATGGCCCCTGCTTAGTTGGGTGTGAATAAAATGCGGAAAGTTCATACCGCAGGCATTCATCAACCCCGATTCCCCAACGCCATGAAATCACTTCCACGCTTCCGTTTCGCCCTCGCCGGGCTGCTCGCCCTGACCGGTCTGGCCCAGGCCGAGCCCCTGAAGATCGCCTACTCCGACTGGCCCGGCTGGGTTGCGTGGGAGATCGCCATCCAGAAAGGCTGGTTCAAGGAGGAAGGCGTCGACGTGAAGTTCGAATGGTTCGACTACGTGCCGTCGATGGATGCCTATGTCGCCGGCAAGGTCGACGCGGTGTGCATGACCAACGGCGATGCCCTGGTCACCGGTGCGACCGGCAAGCCGTCGGTTGGCATCATCATCAACGACTTTTCCAACGGCAACGACATGATCGTCGCGGCCCCCGGGATCGACTCGATCAAGGGTCTGAAGGGTAAGAAAGTCGGCCTGGAAGAAGGCTTCGTGTCCCATTTGCTGCTGCTCACCGGCATGGAGAAGGCGGGAATGAAGGCGGACGATGTGACCATCGTGAATACCCCGACCAACGAGACGCCGCAGGTGCTCGCGTCGAAGGCCGTCGATGCGATCGGGGCCTGGCAGCCGAGTTCGGGCCAGGCGCTCAAGGTGCTGCCCGGATCCAAGCCGGTGTTCACCTCCGCCGACGCGCCGGGCATCATTTACGACCTCCTCTACGTCTCGGCCGAGAGCCTCGAGAAGAACAAGGACGACTGGGCCAAGGTGGTGAAGGTGTGGTACAAGATCGCCGACTACATCCGCGACGAGGAGAATCTCGACGACGCGCTGAAGATCCTGTCCGCCCGGGTGAAGATCTCGCCGGAGGAATACGAGCCCTTCCTCAAAGGGACCTACATCCTGACCCTCGACGAAGCCCTCAAGCGCTGGGAGAAGGGCGATGGACTGGGTAATGTCTATGGCTCCTCCAAGGTGGTCGATGACTTCAATCTCAAGTTCAAGGTCTACGAGAAGAGCCAGGATCCGGCCAAATACCTCGATCCTTCGCTGACCAAGGCGCTGGCCGCCGCGAAGAGCAAGTAGGCGATCCGATCCGTCGCGCCGGTCGTTTCCGGCGCGACTTCTTTCTCCGATCCTGATCGCGTCCATGGCACGTCCCGCCATTCTCAGAAACTGGTTCCTGATCCGTCGCGATCTCCCGCAGGGGCGCCGGCTCGCGCTGACCGCCGTTTCTTTCCTGCTGCCGCTGGTCCTGTGGTGCGTGGTCTCTTACGTCCCTTGGATCTGGCATCCTGACGTGAAGATCGAACTGTCCGCCGAGCGGGAAGGCGTGACCACGGTCTTCACCGCCGGTGACCATGTCAGCAAGGGCTTCTTCCCGGAATTCGTCGAGGCGGTGCGTGCCGAGAATGCCGCGGTGCTGGCCGCGAAAGCCGCGGGCACCCCGGCATCCGGCGCGAAGCGCAAGAACCAGAAGCTGCTGCGGCAGCTCGCACCGGTGGCGGTCGAGCACGGCTGGTTGAAATACGACGATGCCCAGAACGACGCGGTGCTCTATCATCTGTGGCGCGATCTTGCGACCGGGGCCAAGACCTCGACCAAGCCGGCGCTCAGCGAGGAGAATCTCGGCATCATCCGGCAGAACTGGGCGCTGCTTTCTTCGCTCTCGCCCGAGTTCTCCTTCCGCATGCTGCCTGACGAGCCGCTGCTCAAGATCGTGCCTCAGGGCAAACCGGCGAATCCGGTCTACCTTCCCGCACCGCATGAAGTCATCCGCGCCGGGATGCGGGACTTCAGCGCCGAGGTTCCCGACGGCGAACTGACGATGGCCGACCGCTACCGCAAATCGCTGCGGGTGATCTTCATGGGTTTCCT
This sequence comes from Haloferula sp., assembly GCA_044372775.1. GTDB lineage: Bacteria > Verrucomicrobiota > Verrucomicrobiia > Verrucomicrobiales > Akkermansiaceae > Haloferula. The sequence continues at coordinate 47,665 of JBIPNO010000011.1, read as the reverse complement.
GTGGGCCTGCGCGGTCGGCATCCCGCTCGGGATCCTCTGCGGGGTCTTCGATTTCTTCTCGAAGCTGTTCGAGCCTTTCGTCGATTTCTTCCGCTACATGCCGGCCCCGACCTTCAGCACTCTGCTGGTCGCGGTGCTGCTCGCCGGCGATGCGCCGAAGGTCGCGCTGGTCTTCATCGGCACCGTTTTTCAAATGATCCTGGTGGTCTCGAAAACGACCCGCCTGCTCGATCCCTCGCTGCTCGAAGCCGCCCAGACCCTGGGTGCGAAGCCGCGCCAGATGATCACCAAGGTGGTCATCCCCGGCATCCTGCCGAATCTCTACAACGACCTCCGCATCCTCCTCGGCTGGGCCTGGACCTGGCTCGTGATCGCGGAGTTGATCGGGGTGAAAAGCGGGCTGACCGAGTTCATCGAAACCCAGGGCCGCTTCCGCAATTTCGACCGGGTGTTCCCGGTCATCATCCTGATCGGCGTGACCGGCTTCGTGATGGACCAGATCCTCTCCTGGCTGCACGGGCTTTTGTTCCCGTGGGCCAGCCAGTCGGGCCCGCTGTCCCGCGCGATCGCCTCGTTCGTGAGTTGGCCCTTCCGCACCGTCGCCGCCGGTGCCCGTGAGCGGGTGGCCGCGGCCGAGGCATCCCGTCTTTCCGTCCCGCGCCACGAATCGCCATGAGTGCCGTCCTCGAACTTCCCGGTTATCGCGAGCAATCGCCCGAAGTCGCCGCCCGCTTCGCCCGCTTGAGGGAAAGGCCGGTCGCGCTCGAGGTGCGTGGTCTTACCAAGAAGTTCGAAACCCCGCGCGGTGTCGTCACCGCGCTCGATGACGTTTCCTTCCAGGTCCACAAGCGCGAGCTGATGTGCGTGATCGGTCCCTCCGGCTGCGGGAAATCCACGCTGGTCCGCATCCTCGCCGGCCTCGAAACGCCGAGCGCCGGCGAGGTCCGCGTTTACGGCGAACCGGTCTCCGGACCAGGCTCCGACCGAGGCATGGTGTTCCAAGGCTACACGCTCTTTCCATGGCTGTCGGTGAAGGAGAACGTGATGTTCGGCCCCCGGATGGCCGGGAAGTCGGCCTTCTCCGCAGAAAGGGAGGCACGCGAGTGGATCGATCTGGTGGGGCTGTCGAAGTTTGAAAACGCCTATCCGCACCAGCTCTCCGGCGGCATGAAGCAGCGCGTCGCGATCGCCCGCGCCCTGGCCAACCAGCCGCGCGTGCTGTTCATGGACGAGCCCTTCGGCGCGCTCGACGCGCAGACCCGCTGCAAGATGCAGTCCTACTTGTTAGAAATCTGGAAGAACGTCGACATCACGATTGTGTTCATCACCCACGACCTCGACGAGGCGGTCTTCCTGTCCGACCGGATCCTGGTCCTCGATGCAAATCCGGGCCGCGTCAGCGAGTTGGTGGAAGTGCCGGTGCCTCGACCGCGCTCGGAAGCCCAGCTCTTCGATCCGACCTTCATGGCCACCCGCAAGCACATCGACCACATGATGCACCCGCCCGGCCAGGAGCAGAAGGAAACCCCGGTGCTGCGGCTCGCGGTGGCCGATCCCGACGTGGTCTAACAGGCGGCGCCGTTCAAGGCGGGGCCTCGTTCATCCGCTTCATACTTTTCGATCCATACTTATGAACTCAGACCAGATCCAAGCCCTCCGGGACTCGCTCAAGCAGCAGGGCGTCAAATACTGCGTCGGCGCCTACGTCGACATCCACGGCGTGCCAAAAGGCAAGTTCGTGCCCATCGACCACTTCGGGGACTTCGCCGCGGGATCGGAGCTCTACACCGGCTACGCGCTCGACGGGTTGGGCCAAAAGCCTAACGACGACGAGATCAACTCGCTGCCCGACCTCGAGCGCGGCTGCGTGCTGCCCTGGAACAAGGAGGTCGCCTGGTTCCCGGCCGACAACACTTTCAAGGGCGAGCCCTACGAAGTCAGCACCCGGGTCGCGCTCAAGAAGCAGCTCGCCGCCGCGGCGGAGATGGGCTTCGGGCTGAACCTCGGGATCGAGTGCGAACTCTACGTCGTCAAGCACACGCCCGGTGGCCCGCTTGAGATTCCGAATCCCGACGACGATCTGGCGAAAGCCTGCTATGACGTGAAGCGCTTCCTCGACCGCTACACCTGGATCGACAAGGTTTCGACCGCGATCAACGACCTCGGCTGGGACCTCTATTCGCTCGACCACGAGGACGCCAACTCGCAGTTCGAGTTCGATTTCAAGTATGCCGACGCGTTGACGATGTGCGACCGCTACGTGTTCTTCCGCCTGATGGCCAAGCACTACGCCGCGGAGGAGGGCTTGCTCGCGACCTTCATGCCGAAGCCCTTCGCCAACCGCACCGGCAGCGGCGCGCACTTCAACATGTCGCTCTACGACATCCATAGTAACGCCAACCTCTTCAAGCGCGACCATGCCGACGATCCGCGCGGTCTTGGGATCAGCGAGCTCGGCTACCAGTTCATCGCCGGCGTGCTCAAGCACGGACCGGCCCTCTGCGCGGCCTTCGCGCCGACGGTGAATTCTTACAAACGCCTCGTCCGCAAGGGTCTGATGTCCTACTACTCTTGGGCTCCCGTGTTCAATTCCTACGGCCGCAACAACCGCACCAACTCGGTGCGCGTGCCGATGGCCGGCGGCCGCTGCGAGAGCCGAAATGCCGACGCCGCCTGCAATCCCTACCTCGCCGCCGCGCTGGTGCTGGCGGCCGGATTGGAAGGCATCCGCGAAGGGCTCGATCCCGGCCCGGCGCAGGAGGACAACCTTTACGAACTGACGCCGGAGGAATTCGCCGCCCGGGGGATCGGCGAGCTGCCGAAGACGCTCGACGAAGCGGTCGCCGCCTTCGCCGCGGATCCCTTCGTCGAAAAGACCCTCGGCAAGGAATTGCGCGACGAGTTCATCACCTACAAGTCCGAGGAATGGCGGCAGTACCACCAGCGGGTCAGCCAGTGGGAGATCGATACCTACGCGCGTTTGTTCTGATGATGCCTGATCACACGGCCAACGAAGAGGGGCGCGGGCGGCTCGCCCGCGGACCCGGGGATGACGCTGCGGGCGAGCCGCCCGCGCCCCTCTTGTTAGAGAGACTCGCCTGGCCGGAGATCGCGGATCTCCGCGACAAGAACGGCGGCCTGCTGCTGTTGCCGCTCGGTGCCACCGAGCAGCACGGGCCGCACCTGCCGGTGGCGATGGACACCTTGCTGGCGGAGGCGGTTTGTCACACTTCGTCGGCCCGGACCGGCGTGCCGGTGCTGCCGGCGCTGCGCTACACGACTTCGCAGGGTCATACCACGAAGTGGCCCGGGACCTTCTCGCTGCGTCACGACACGCTGATCGCCACCCTGCGCGACATCGCGGCGTGGGCGGTGGCGACCGGGTGGCAGCGGCTTCTTTTCGTCAACGCCCACTTCGGCAACGACGCCCCGGCTCGGGTGGCGGTCGATCAACTGCGCCTGTCGTACTTGGGCCGGCTCCAGGTCGGGCTGGTCCATGTCTTCAAACTGAGCGACGCGATCTGGGCGGAATACACCCGCGACGCCGCCGACCTCCACGCGAATCAGGCGGAGACCGCGCTGATGCTTCATCTCCATCCGGAGTTGGTCCGGATGGATCGCTTGGCCGACTCCGACGATCCCGACCGCACCGTCGGCACCGTCTTCTCGCATCCGGTCGCGCAGACCAGCCTCAACGGTGTGACCGGTCATCCGTCCCGCGCGACGGCGGAGCAGGGGAGTCTGCTTTTCGAATCGATGGTCGACGCGCTGTCCGCCACCATCGAAGCCGCGATCCACGAGGAACCACCCCTGCCGCCGGAGCAATGGGCCGATCTACCCGAAGTTCCCCATGTCTGACTCCGATCTGCATCACGGCGGCTGCCTTTGCGGTGCGGTGCGCTACGAGGTCCGCGGGCGCGCCTTGCAGAGCACGGTCTGCCATTGCGAGGACTGCCGCCGTGCCAGCGGGGCGCCTTTCGTGGCCTGGACCTTCTTCCGCAGCGGCTCCTTGTCGTGGACGAAAGGGAGTCCGAAGCTGCTGCTTCACGCCGACCGCGAGCGGACTTTCTGCGGCGACTGCGGCAGCCCGCTGACCTTCTTCGATCCCGCCATTCCGGAACTGTTCGAAGCCAACACCAATACGCTCGACGATCCCGATTCGTATCCGCCGGCCGATCAGTGCTGGACCTGCGACGAACTGCCGTGGACGGCGGCCATCGCGGAGCTGCCGCGCTTCGAGGTCGCCGCGCCGCTTCCCACCGACTGTTAGGCCGTGTCTCCTGAATCGATCCACACCAACTTTGTCGTGCTGCCGGCCGGCCGCTTCCGGATGGGCGGGTTGCCGGAGGACAAGTTCGTCAGCGCGGTGGAGCTGCCGCGGCACGAGGTGGAGGTGGCGGCGTTCGAGCTGGCACGGCATCCCGTGACGCGCGCGCAGTGGTTCGGCGGCGAAGTGAGCAATCCGGATTTGCCCGTTACCGGGATCTCCTTTGACGAGGCGGAGTCGTTCGCCCGGCGATACGATTGCCGCCTGCCCTCCGAAGCCGAGTGGGAATACGCCTGCCGCGCCGGTTCGGCGACCGTGTTCTCCCATGCCTCCGATCTCGGCGTGGCCGATGCCAACTTCCTTTACGATGAGAGCGGCGTCGCGGTGGGTCGCGGCGCGCCGATGCCGGTGGGCAGCCACCCACCGAACGCCTTCGGTCTGCATGACTTGTTAGGAAACGTCTGCGAGTGGACCGCCGACCTGTGGCATCCCGGTTACAGCGGTGCGCCCGACGATGGTTTGCCGTGGATCGACGGCGGCAAGCCAGGCCATCGGGTGATTCGTGGCGGGGCTTGGGATCATCTGCCGCGGCTTCTCCGTGCGTCGTGGCGCGACCCGGCGCCGGAATCCGCCCGCTGGGACAACCTTGGCTTCCGCCTCGCCCGCGACCTTTAGTCCGCCATGAAACTCGCTCTTTTCAAAACCCTCTGGGGCCACGACGGAGACCTGCCATCGGCGATCGAAATGGCGCTTGAAGCCGGCTTCAGCGGCATCGAGGGGCCGGTGCCGGCGGATGCCGGTGATTTCTTCCGGCAACTCGACGGAACCCCGTGGATCGCCGAGGTGACGACCTGCACGCCACCGGGCGACTATCTGCCGCTGCCGCACCTCGGTGTGGAGGCTCACCTCGCGTCGCTGGGAGAGGGCATCGTCCGCAGCTTGCCCGGAGCACCGCTATTCATCACGACGATGGCCGGGTCGGACGCCTGGAGTTTGGAGGATTGTCTCCGCTTTCATGAAGGCGTGCTCCGCTTGCAAGAGCGTCATGGAGCCGTCGTCTCGGTCGAGACCCACCGCGGGCGGCCGACCTTCAATCCTTGGCGCACCGCGGAGATCCTCGCGGCCTTTCCTGAACTCCGGTTGACCTGCGACTTCAGCCACTGGTGCGTCGTGACCGAGCGGTTGTTGCTCGATCAGGAGCCGGCCTTGTTAGAAAAAATCTCCCGGCACGCGCATCATCTCCACGGCCGGGTCGGCTACGCCCAGGGGCCGCAAGTCCCCGATCCGCGGGCTCCCGAGTTTGCGGCCGAATTGGCCGCCCACGAGCGGTGGTGGGACGTCCTGCTCGGCGCGATGGGTGATCGTGGCATGGAAACCGCAACGCTCACCCCGGAGTCCGGGCCCGACGGCTACCTTCAGTGCCGGCCTTTCACCCGAGAGCCCGTCGCCGACCTCTGGGAAATCAACCGCTGGATCGGCCTCCGCCAGCTTGACCGACATTCACCGCCATGAGCCTGTTAGACGCCATCACCGCCGCCGCCGCGCTTCCGCGCGAGCGGTCCGAATCGCTGCCGGCCGGAGCCTGCCTCGATCCCGCTTTCGCCGATTTCGAGAAGCGGGAGATTTTCCGGAAGGAGTGGATCTCGCTCTGCCACGTGTCACAACTCGCGAAGCCGGGCGATTTCGTCCGCGTCGACCTGGCCGGCGAGCCGCTGCTGGTGATCCGCGGCAAGGACGAGGTCATCCGCGTGCTGTCCCGCACCTGCCGCCACCGCGGGATGGACGTGATGCCCAGCGGCTTCGGTCATCCGGACGAGGGTAACAAGAGAGTGGTTCTATGCCCTTATCACCTATGGAGCTACGACCTCACCGGCAGGCTGGTCGGCGCGCCGGAGATGCAGCAGGCGGAGGGCTTCGACCGCTCCGAAGTCTGCCTGCACGCCTTCCGCTCGGAGCTGTGGGAGGGCTTCGTGTTCGTCGATCTCTCCGGCGAGGCCCCGCCGCTACAGGAACGACTGGCCGGTCTCAAGGAGCGCTTTCTCGGCAAATGGAAGATGGCCGAGGCCGAGGTCGTCTGGTCCGCGCACTGGGACTGCCCCTTCAACTGGAAGGTCCTCGTCGAGAACTTCATGGAGTGCTACCACCACCTCGGCGCGCACCGGAAGACACTGGAGCCCTTTCTTCCCGCGAAGGGTTGCTGGACCGAACCCTCCGATCCCGCCTTCTCCGCCATGCATCTGCCGCTCAAGGAAGCGATGCGGGACGAGATCCGCGAGGCGGGATCGGCAAGCACCGCCTTTCCGGTCTTTCCGGGTCTCGGGATCGACGACTGCCTCGAATGGTCGATCTACCTCGCGTACCCGAACGGTCTGTTTTTCAACGCTCCCGACCGGGTCTATTGGTACCGGATCCTGCCGACCGGCCCGGCGACCAGCAGCCTGCTGACCACCATGCTCGTCCTTCCGGAGGCCAAGGCGATGCCGGACTACGGGGCAGTACTGGCCCGCGAGGTCCAGGCGGGCATCGACTTCCATCTGGAGGACATGGAAATGTGCACGGCCACCCAGCGCGGCATGGCTTCCGCGGGTTATGCGCCGGGGCGCTTGAGCCATCTCGAAGAGACCATCTGGCAGCTCCAGAACTACCTTGCCGGTGTGATCGCGCGTTCCGATCCGGGTGAATCGTGAGCACCGCGGGATCTTGCGAAACATCTTCGTTGTCAACGCCCTCCGTTCACGGGTCAATGGGGCATGAACTGGACATTCGGATCGGTGGCGGTGGTGGGTGCGGGGGCGGTCGGGCTTTACTACGGGGCGCGGCTGGCGGCGGCGGGGGAGGATGTGCGGTTCCTTCTGAAGTCGGACTTTGACGCGGTGAAGCGCGACGGGATCCGCATCGACAGCGTGGCGGGCGATCTTCATCTGCGGGAGGTGCAGGCCTTCCGCTCGGCGGAGGAGATCGGGCCGGTGGACCTGGTGATCGTGGCGTGGAAGGCGACGGCGAACGGGATGCTGGAGTCGGTGCTGCCGCCCTTGCTGCACGAGGGCACCCAGGTGCTGACCTTGCAGAACGGGCTGGGCAACTGCGAGCGGATCGCGGCGATCACCGGGGCGGAGCGGGTGCTGGGAGGGATGTGCTTCGTCTGTCTCAACCGGCTTTCGCCGGGCCAGGTCCGCCACACCGCGGGCGGACGGATCAGCGTGGGGGAATTCGTGAACGATGGCCGCGGCCGGGCGGGGGAGATCGCGCGGCGCTTCAGCGCGGCGGGGATCCCGACCGATGCCTCGCCGTGCCTGGCGGAGACGCAGTGGAAGAAGCTGGTCTGGAACATCCCCTTCAACGGGCTGGCGATCGCCGAGGGCGGGGTGACGACGCAGGATTTGTTAGAGACGCCGGGGATGGAGGCGGAGATCCGCGCGTTGATGGCGGAGGTGATCGCCGCGGGGCGGGCGCAGGGGTTGGTGCTGGCGGATGATTTGATCGAGTCGAACGTCGAGCGGACGCGGCCGATGGGGCCTTACCGGCCGTCGAGCATGATCGATTTCGTGGAGGGGCGGGAGGTCGAGTTCGAGGCGATCTGGGGCGAGCCCTTGAAGCGGGCGCAGGCGGCGGGAGTGGCGGTGCCGCGGCTGGCAAAGCTTGCGGAGAGGATCCGCGAGCGAATCGGAGCTGGGGCCTAATCCTTTCACGATTGCTGCCCCGAATGGTAATTTGCAGAGGGACAGGCAGCAATTTATTTGCTGTCTCCACTCCTAACGCTGGCAGAAAATGGAGACCCAATCAAAGTTGAAGGCCAAGAAGCTGGGGGTGATCGTCTTTATTGGTGGTGCGGCGACGATGTTTGCGTCTCTGGCTTTCATGGCGATCACCAAGGACAGGGCCATTGGCCCACTCGTATTTGTTTCGGCCGGTTGGATCGTATTCGCCGTCATGAACTCGGTGAGTCTGTATACCGGCGAGTTCCCGTGGAGGAATGGGCCGACCTTCACCAAGCAGGAAAGCCCGGTGCTTTTTTATATTTCATGGGTTTTCTTTACCGCCGGATCGATGGGGATCGCTACTTTTCTTCTCACCAAAGTCATTCAGGAGATATTGAAATGAGCCTGATGGAGCGCTGCAGCCAATACACTTGCTCGTCATGGATCGCGCTATAAGCGGCACGCTCCGCGCCGAGCAACCGTGCGGCTGTGATTGGAGGATGAAGGGCGCGGAACTTTGTCGGGCATCATCCAATCCATAACTTGATCCATTTTGATCCGGAAACGGCCGCGCGTTTTTCCGACTGGAGGAGCCACGGGGGTTCCTGGGAGATTTGGAGTTTGAAGGAGTGAGGGATTTTGAGGCAGGGTAGACGGATGAAACATCCGGTGGGGATCGTGTTGGGATCGGGCTTGGGACCGCTGGCGGGGCGGGTGGTCGTGGAGAGGGAGGTCGGGTTCGGGGAGGCCGGGCTGCCGGTGTCGTCGGTGAAGGGTCATGCGGGGCGCTTCCTGTTCGGGAAGCTCGGCGGGCGGGAGGTGATCGTGATGCAGGGGCGGGTCCATCTTTACGAAGGGCACGGGGCGGTCGCGGCGACGGCGGGGGTGCGCTGGTTGCATGAGCATGGGGTGCGGCATGTGATCCTGACCAATGCGGCGGGCACGCTGAACGCCGCGCATGCGCCGGGGGGGTGGATGATGCTGACCGACCACTTGAACCTCACCGGGACCTCACCGCTGGAAGGCGGGCCGAACTTCATCGACATGAGCGAGGTCTATGATGCGGCGGTGCGGCGGGATTTCCACTCGCTGGCGATCGAGCGGGAGATGACGCTGCATGAGGGCGTCTATGCCGGGCTGCGCGGGCCGCAGTATGAGACGCCGGCGGAGATCCGGATGCTGCGGGCGATGGGAGCCGACGCGGTGGGGATGAGCACCGTGCTGGAGGCGATCCAAGCGCGGGCGATCGGGATGAAGGTGACAGGATTCTCCTGCCTGACCAACTGGGCGGCGGGGATGTCGCCGCAAGCGCTGAATCACGCGGAGGTGATCGAGACAGGGGCCGCGGCGGCGGAGGCGATGATGGATTTGTTGGAAGCCTGGTGCGGGCTTTGAAAAAGGGGAAGCGCGTGGGCGGAGGGCGCTAGTAATAGGTCTTATAGCTCCTATTCGACCTATCCTTCGTGTCGGTGATAATCCCGGCCCGCAGCCTTCAAAAACGTGCCGCCACCTGCTGCCCGGCTCTCTTCTTCGGCTGGAAGGGTTTCACGAACGCTTCGTCGAAGTCGTAGGCACCGGCGAAATCTTCCTTGGTGTCGCTGTCCTGCTTGCCGAACATCTGCTCGTCGATGAGATGGAAGACCATCTCGCCGATGTCGCTGCTTTCGCGCAGGCCCCACTCGATCATCAGGGTGCCGGCCATGGGGCCGAACTCCTGCACGGCGAGGTCGCGGAAGCCGTGGCAGAGCTCGCCGCCGGTGACGTGGCGGGGCTCGCCGCCGTTGGAATCGGCCGCCCGCTTGAGGGTGAAATCAAGCGCCTCTTTCAGGAAGAGGTAGGCCAGCGGGTCATAGCGCTTTTCGCGCCGGAGGATGGATTCGACCGCTTGCTCGAATTGCAGTGCCTTCATTGCCCGGGAAAATGCCCTGACTTTCCGGCGGAGTCAAAGCTGTTAGTCGGCGGTCAATTTCCGAGCCGGGTGGCGAGGTCGTCGAGCACGGCATCGAGCTGGGTGGCGGAGCTGATGCGCTGCGGCTGGTCGAAGCCGACCCAGATGGCGGTGGAGCCTTTCGGGCCGAGGCGGGCGAGCCAGGCATCGCGGCCGGAGCCGGTGGCCCCGCCGTGGACACGGGTGCCGGAGGTGCTTTCGAGGAGCGACGCGGCCTCGCGGGCGGCCTGGCGGCCGAGGGCGGGGGTGGTGTCGGGGAGGGCGGTGTAGAGGACCTTGCCATCGGCCGCGGTGATCGACTGGATGAGGAAGGGGCGCGGCTTTTTGCCATCGTTGCCCAGCGTGGCGAGGCCGGTGGCGAGTTCGAGCGGGGTGGCGGCGGCGCTGCCGCGGAACAGGTCCTCGGTCTCGACGAAGGGGCCGCCGATGCCGCAGCGTTTGGCGATGCGGATGGTTTCCTTCGGGCCGATCTGGCGGCCGGTCTGGACCGGCTTGCCGCGGAGGACGAGGCGGCCGCGTTCGGCGGCGGCGGCGGCGATCCAGGGCTCGAAGGCGGCGCCGAGGTCGCGGCGGGCGCCGGTGCTGCGGTCGAAGCGGGAGTGCGAGTAGTCGCGGCCACCGATCAGGGCCAGGATGCCGCCGGTCTTGGTTTCCAGGGTGACGGCGGAGCACTGGAGGTAGGCGGGCTCGGTGCCGGGCGGGTGCTCGGCGTGGACGGGGTATTGCCAGCTTTTCGATTGCTCGATTTTTCTCAGCGAAGCGGCGAGATCGTTCTCCAGGCGTTCTTGCCAAGCGCCGTCGAGGGTGGTGCGGACGGTCAGCCCGCCGTCGCGATTGTCCGCTTGTTCGAGGATGGTCTGGAGTTCTTTCTGGATGGCTTCCAGGGCGAAGGATCGCTCGGTATTGCGTTGCTCCTTGGGGACCAGCACGATCGGGATGGCCTTGATCCGTTCGACGCCGGCGGCATCGAGCAGTTCCATGGTTTTCATCCGGGCGAGGACCTCGGACTGCTGGGCGCGGGCGGCGTCGAGATTGCGGAAGGGCGAGAAGATGTGGGGACCGCGGATGATGCCGACGAGCATCGAGCTTTCGGCCTCGTTGAGCTGCGAGGTCGGCTTGCCGAAGTAGGTGCGGGCGGCTTGTTCGATGCCGTGGCAGCCGGCGCCGAAGTAGATGCGGTTGAGGTAGTGGGCGAGGATGTCGTCCTTCTCGTAGCGGGACTCGAGGCGGAGGGTGAGGGCGATTTCCAGCAGCTTGCGGTGGATGGATTTCTCGCGGATTTCGAAGGTGTTGCGGGCGAGCTGCATGCTCAGGGTGGAGGCTCCCTGGGTGAAGTCGCCGTCCTTCACGTTGCGGACGGTGGCGCGGGCGAGGCCGCGGAAATCGACGCCGTTGTGGTCGAAGAAACGGGCGTCCTCGCGGGCACGCAGGGCATTGACGAGAAAGTCGGGGATGTCCTGGCGGGTGACCAGGCGGCGGTTGTTCGGGCCGCTGCCGCCGAGCTCCTTGCCGTGGCGGTCGAGCACGGTGGTGCGGGCCGGCATGTTGGCCACCTCGGCGAGGTCGAAGCGGCCGGCCCGGGAGAAATAGAAGGCGATGACCATCAGGCCGATCCCGGCGGCGATCCCGCCGGCCCACAGCGACCAGCGGAGCAGGGTCCGCAGCCACTCCGGCATCCAGGCGAGCCAGGCGGGGGTTCTGCGGATGGGACGCCAGGTGGACATGGGGGAGGATTGACGATTGTCGATTGAGGATTGTCGATTGACGATTTTTGAGGGGAAGACGGGCTCAGTCCTCTTCGACGGGGAGGGGGCGGATTGACGATTGAGGATTGCCGATTGACGATTTTTGATTGGAAGGCGGACTCACTCCTCTTCGACGGGGAGGGCTTTGAGGGGGATGTCCTGCTGGTCGGGGATGGGGCCGGCGTCGAGGGTGGATTCGTCGACGGGCTGGGCGCGGAGGGGTTCGGAGGACGCGACGTCGTCGCCATCGACCGGAAGGGCGCGGGCGGGGTGGGTGGGACAGAGGTCGTCTTCGGCGGGGACGAGGTCGGTCGGGACGCTGTCGGTGTAGGCCTCGCGGGCGAGTTCGCAGCCGGCGGTGGCGCGCTTGCCGGAGGAACGGCAGAGGCGGCAGTCCTTGAAGGAGAGCTGGGATTTCAGGCCCTCCGCCTTGTAGCCGAGCTTGTCGGCGGTCTTCATGACCTCGACCCAGACCGGCAGGGCGAGGGTGGAGCCGTAGCCGCGGTCGATGATCTTTTTCGGGGTATCAAGCCCGACCCAGACCGCGCAGCTCACGCTGGAGGTGTAGCCGGCGAACCAGGCGTCCTTGTAATCGTTGGTGGTGCCGGTTTTGCCGCCGCAGGGCTTGTTGAAGCCGAGGGATTTGACGGAAGCGGCGGTGCCGCGCTCGGTGACCTCGCGGAGGATGTTGGAAACGGTCCAAGCGGAGCCGGCGCTGGTGGCGATGTAGGGGACCGGGGCGTTCTTGTAGATGACGTTGCCCTTGCGGTCGCGGATCTCGTCGATGATGCGCGGCGGATGGCGGGTGCCGCCGTTCGGGAAGATCGTGTAGGCGGAAGCGATCTCGTAAGTGGTGGCTTCCCAGGCGCCGAGGTAGGAGGTCGGGCTCTTCGGCATGGGGGTCTCGAAGCCGACCGAAAGCGCGACTTCGGCGACGTTGTCGATGCCGGCACGGCTGCCGAGGCGGATCGACATGGTGTTCCGCGAGCGGATCAGGCCGTAGGAGGCGGGCATCATGCCGCCGAAGGTGCCGTCGGAGTTCTGGGGCCGCCAGCCGCCCATATCGAGCGGGCCGTCGCTGATCAGGGAATCCGGCCGGACGCCCTGGTCGAAGGCGGCGAGGTAGACGAAGGGCTTGAAGACCGAGCCGATCTGGCGGCGGCCTTGCAGGGCGCGGTTGAATTTCGACTCGTCGGCATCCCGTCCGCCGACGATGGCGAGGACGGCGCCGGTGAGGTTCTCAATGGCGACCACGCTGCCCTGGAGATACTGCGGGCGGCTTTTGCCATCGACCGGCAGTTCTTTCCACGCGGCGCGGGTCTGGTGAGGGTAGCCGGCGCTGCGCTCGACCTGGCGGAGCTTGGCGTCGAGCGCCTCCTCGGCCTTTTTCTGGATGAGGCTGTCGATGGTGGTGGTGATTTCCAGTCCGCCGAGCTCGATGTTCTCCTCCTCGAGGATGCGCTCCAGCTCGCGGCGGATGGCGTCCATCGCGTAGCTATCGTGGAAGATCCGCCGCCACTCGGGCCGGACGGTGATGGGGTCCTGCCTGGCGGCGGCCGCCTGTTCGGCGGTGATGAAGTTTTCGGCGACCATCCGGGCGAGTGTGGTGTCGCGTTCGCGGGTGGCCTTCTCCATGTCGTTGAAGGGGGAGAAGGCGTTCGGGCCGCGGACGATGCCGGCGAGGAGGGCGGATTCGGAGAGCGTGAGGTCCCTGGCGTGCTTCTCGAAGTAGGTCCGCGAGGCTTCCTCGATGCCGCGGATCGAGTGGCCCCAGAAGATGCGGTTCACGTAGTGCTGGAGGATCTCCTGCTTCTCGTAGTTCGACTCGATGCGGTAGGAGACGGCGGTTTCGAGGAGCTTGCGGTCGAGTTCCTGAAGCTTGGGGGAAAAATCGAGCAGGCCGGATTTGAGCAGGAAGCTGTTGCGGGCGAGCTGCATGGTCAGCGTGGAAGCTCCCTGGTCGACCCCGCGGCGTTTGACGTTCTCCTTGATGGCGCGGCCGACGCCGATCCAGTCGACGCCGCCGTGGCTGTAGAAGCGTTTGTCCTCGCGGGCCAGGATGGCGAAGATGAAGTCCTGGGAGACTTGCGAGATGTCGATCACGTCGCGTTTCTCGCCATGGATGCGGCCGAGTTCCTGGCCGCGGCGGTCGTAGATGATGGTGCGCTGGGGCATTTCCGCGACCTTGGCCATGTCGAAAGGCCGGGCGCGGACGAAGTAGAAGGCGGCCATGGCGATGGCGGCGTAGAGACCGGCGATGGCGAGGTCGCCGCCGAGCCGCAGCGGCAGGCGGAGGGGCTTGGGCAGCGGCTTGATGAAGGCGTGGAAAATGTGGAAGGGCCAGAACAGGATCACCGAGCCGAGCCCGACCGGTTTCGACGGTTCGGGCTTCTTGCGGTTGGACGGGCGCTTTCCGGTGATTTTTCCGGTTGGGCTGCCGGGATCCTTGGGTGATGGTTTCGGCATGGACTTGAGGAGATTAACGCGGATCTGCGGCGGAGGCGATGGCGATCTCATGCCGGAGACGAGGACGGCGCATGGTGTCGCTATGACGTGTGATAAAGCGATGAAGCAACGGAGATTTTTCCATGGAGTGGCGGCCGGTGTCGTCCTGTTCGGTTTGCTCGGCCCCGCGATGGCGAGGGAGCCCGTGGGCTCGATCGAGGACGTTCGCAAGCTCGAAAAGCAGATCGCGGAAGTGGCCGGGAAGGCGATGAAGTCGACCGTGGCACTGATCGCCGAGGCCACCGGGGCTTCCGGTTCCGGCGTGATTGCCTCCGCCGACGGCCTGGTCTTCACGGCGGCGCACGTGATCGAAGGCGTGGAGGAGGTGCAGGTGGTCTTTCCCGACGGCAAACAGGTCAAGGGGAAGGTGCTGGGTGCGAACCTCTCGAAGGACATCGGGTTGGTGAAAATCGTGGACGAGGGGCCCTGGCCGTTCATGGAGCGCGGCGAGTCCAAGCCGCTGAAGGCGGGCGACTGGGTGATCGCGATGGGTCACTCGACCGGCTTCGATCCGGCGCGGACGCCGCCAGTGCGCTTCGGCCGGGTGGTTTCGGACGGTCCGGGCAATTTCATGACCACCGATTGCACGCTGATCGGCGGTGACTCCGGCGGGCCGCTGTTCGATCTCGACGGCAAGATCGTCGGCATCAACTCGTCGATCGGCGAGGCCTTGAAGAACAACAACCACGCCGGGGTGGACGGCTTCAAGGATGACTGGGACCGGCTGATGGCGGGCGAGGTCTGGGGCGAACTCCAGATGAACCCGATGCGCAACCAGGAGCGGCCGGTCATGGGGATCAATTTCGGCCCGGCGGTCCGGGGCGGCGGCGTGATCGTCTCCGCGGTGCGCGGACCGGCCGCCAAGGCGGGGATCCGTCCCGGCGACGTCATCCTGACGCTGGACGGGACCAAGGTGCGCAACGGCGCGAACCTGCAGGTGCTGCTGGCGAAGCGTCAGGCAGGCGACCAGGTCAAGGTCGGCGGAGTCCGGGCGGGCACGCCGTTCGAGGCCGAGGTCGAACTCAAACAGATGAACGAACTGCGGTGAGAATTTCCGAATCGACGATGAAAACGGCAACCTTTGCGATCATTCTCCAGACCGCCTTGCTGGCGGGAGTGCATGCCCAGCGAGGACCCGAGGTCCCGCTGATGCGGCCCGAGGAGGCGGAAATCGTGCAACGCCAGACGATCGAGTTCTTCGACGCCATCCGGCCGGCCAGCCAGCGCGCGGTGGCCTCGACGGTGTGGGTCTGGACCGACACCACGGGCCGCGGCAAGCGGCCGGTGGTCTATGGCACGGTGATCGGCGACGGCACGGAGGTGCTGACGAAATGGAGCGAGATCGCCATGGCCCGCGGCCCGATCCAGGTGGTCGGTGGCGATGGCAAGACGGCCACGGCGACGGTCAAAGGGGTCTATCAGGACGAGGACCTCGCCTTGCTGAGCTTGAAAGGGGCGCGCTACCTGCCGGTGGATTTTTCCCAGGTCGCGGCGCCGAAGCTGGGCAGTTTCCTGATCGCGGCATCGCCCGACGACACCCCGGCAAGCGTCGGTGTGGTGGCGGTGGAGGCGCGGTCGCTGCGGGAGAAGGACCAGGCCTTCCTGGGGGTCCGGCTGGATCCCGAGCACGAAGGGACGGGGGTCCGGATCCTCGGTGTGGAGGAGGACAGCGGCGCGATGGCCGCCGGACTGAAGGAGGGCGACGTGATCCTTGCCGTCGGCCCGCGGGTCGTGGACAGCTTGATCGAGATGCGCACCGCCCTGGCCGGCTTCGGTCCGGGCGAGCGGGTGGCGATCCGTTACCAGCGGGACGGCGTGGAGACCAAGGTGGAGGTCGAACTCAAAGAGAAGACGGAGAGTTTTCCCCAGTTCCCGAACCAGCGCCTGCGCCAGATGGAGCGGATGGGCACCACGCTGAGCCTGGTGCGCGGTGGTTTCCCGTCGGTGATCCAGACCGACATGCAGCTTGAGCGCGATCACGTTGGCGGGCCGGTGGTCGATCTCGACGGCAAGTTTGCCGGTGTAAGCATCGCCCGCGCCGACCGGACCCGGAGCTTCATCATTCCGACCCAGTCGATCGTCGAACTGCTGGAAAGAGAGCCGGTGGCACCGGAGCTTGCGGTCAAGGACAGCGGACGCCAGCGGGTGGAAGTGCCGCCGCCGGGCGGCGCACCGCAGGGCGGGCTGCCGCCGGGGGTCATGCCGCGTCAGCGCAGCGTGCCGGTGAAGCCGGGCCAGGCGGAAAACCTCCGCCGCCACCTGGAAGACATGGAGCGCCTGATGGAGCGGATGCGGGCCGAGATGGAGGGGATCGGGGAGTGAGGTCGGCGCGTGGCGCGCCTGACTCGGGGCAGGACGCCCCGGGAGCGGACGGGGGCAAGATGCCCCCGCCACATTGAGGAGGCGGCCCGGCTTGCGGCAGGATGCCGCAGCCACTGCTCAGAGGCAGACGCGGCGGAACAGCTCGTCGAGGGGCAGTTGCATGCCGATGTAGAAGTCCCCGAACTCGGCGTAGCGGGCGGAGACCTCGTCGAAGCGCATCTCGTAGACGATCGACTTGATGTCGATGGTGTCCTTGGCCAGCAGGGTGACGCCCCACTCGTATTCGTCCAGGCCGGTCGAGCCGGTGATGAGCTGGAGAATGCGGCCGGAGTAGGTGCGGCCGACGCGGGCGTGGCCGGACATCAGTTCGCGGCGGGCATCGTAGGAGAGGGAATACCAGTTGTCGGCCCCGCTGCGGCGCTTGGACATCGGGTAGAAGCAGACCACCGGCCAATCGGGCAGCACGGGGTAAAGGCGGTGCTTGAGGTAGTGGGCCATCCTGTCCTCGAACTCCTTCATCGCCTGCTCGAATTCCGGGCTGCCGGCGGTCAGGCCTTTCTCGCCGACCAGGGTCTCGGTGGCGTATTGCTCGGAGGTCGTGGTGTATTCGGAGCCTTCGGTCTGGGAGAGGTAGGAATAGACCGGGCTCAGGATCTCGGCACCGAGGGAGAGGGTGAGCTGCTTTTCGTAGGCATTCGCGACCTGGAGGTCCGGGGTCAGCAGCATGAAGCCGAGGTCGGCCTTCGGGGTGGCGATGGAGAAGGTCAGCAGGTGGGTGTCCTTCGTCGCGCGGATTTCCTGCACGAGCTCGGTCAGGCGGGTCTTGGCGGCGCGCTTCTCGTCGTCGCCGAGGATGGACCACTGGGCGTGGTCGATCTGATAGAAGAGATGCATGACGTGCCAGCCTTCACGCGGCACGAGTGGTGGGACTTTGGTCTCGGACATGGTCAGCGGAGCTTGGGAAGGACGGGAATCGAGGCGATGAGTTTGAACTGGTTCGCCGGGGCGTCGATCGACGGGCCTTCGAAGACCTCGGCCATCCAGATATTGCCCCTGCCGGCGCGGTAGGCATTGAAGTCTCCCTCGGCGACAAAGCCGTCGGTGGACGGGAAGGCGGTGGTGGCCTGGCCGTTCGAGTCGAAATGCGAGCCGGTGAAGGAGCGGCGGATGGAGTCGCCGACCGGTTCGCCCTCGCTGTTGCGGAAGATCACAAGGAGGGTGCCGCCGGTGGTTTTGTCGGGATCGAGGGTGAGTTCGAGCACCGGGATCATGGTGACCTCGCGGCGGGCGAAATCGCGCGACTCGCCGGTGCGGACGGGTTCGCGCCAGAAGGTTTCGGCCCGTTCGAGCTGGACGCGCTCGCCTTTCACCGGGAAGTCCGGGCCGGTGACGAACTCGCTCTTGAATTCGAAGGCCGAGAAGAAGCGGGTCAGCACCCAGATGGCCACCAGCAGCAGGGTGAACGCGAAGGCGGCCAGGCCGATGACTTCGCGGCGGTTGAAGCGGGTGCGGGGCAGGCTACCGGCGGGAGTCACGGCGGTGGCGGGGCGCTGGGGCGTCGATTCGCCGCGGCGCTGGTTCGGCTTCGAGCTGCCGGATTCACCCGCCAGCAGCGCCGCGCGGGTCGGGTCCGGCGCGGCTTCGTCGCCCGCGGGATGCGCGGGGGGCGCTTGCGGGACGGGAGCGGGCGATTCCTCGACTTCCTGCTCCGGGATGACGTGGAGCGTGGCTTCCGGCCCGTCGTTTTCGATTTCATCCTGGTCCTCGTCGTCCTCGTCGTCCTCGAGGTCCCCGATCTCGTCGACCGGAGCCGGGCGTCCCATCTTGCGGCCCGAGGCGTCTCCCGTATCGGGCAGCATCGGGTCCGGAGTTCTGCTGCGGGCTTTGGCCGGCGCGGGGTTCGCAGGTTCGTCGCGCTTGGAGGCCGGATCGAGCCCCATCCGAGGCTGCGGCGGGTAGTCGACGGTGTTGAGGGTGCTGTCCGCCCGCTCATCGTCCAGATTCCAGAGGTCGCCCTCGGTGGTCTCGCGCGAAAGATCCGAAAGTGCCGGGCGGCTGCGGCCCGGCAAACCGGAAGAGCTGGGTGGTTCCAAGGACATGAGTGAAAGCCGAAAGGGGTTTAGAAACCATGCCCGGACTTGGCCAGTCCAATCCTTGCCCGCACGGAATCGGCAAAAAGGGGTTGCAAGCCCGGCCCGGGAGCGCGATTCAGACGCAAGCACCATCACCTTTCCATGGCTGACCGAGAAGACAAGAACCGGGAGAACATCGCAGGCAAATTCTACGTCGATAGCCAGTGCATCGACTGCGATCTCTGCCGCGAGACCGCGCCGAACAATTTCACCCGCTCCGACGATGAGGGATACTCGTTCGTTTACAAGCAGCCGGTCAACGCCGAGGAGGAAGCCCAGTGCCGCGAGGCGATGGAAGGCTGCCCCGTCGAGGCGATCGGCGAGGACGGCGGCGACTGATCTTTTTTCCTTTCCCATGGCCAAGGAATCCCGGCTCGAGGCGATGCGCCGCGCCGTGCTCCGGGACTGGCAGGGGCCTGAAGCCCCGGCGCACCTCGACGACCGCCTGCATCTGCCGAAGGAGTTCCTGGCCGCGATCCTGCGCCAGGCGGGGGCGACGGAGGGGATCGATGAAGAACGGTTGCGCGCGATGTGGAAAGACGTGGCCGGTGACTTCGTCGCCCGGCATGCGACTCCGGTCTCGCTCAAGGGCGGCTGCCTTACGCTGCATGTCCTGCAGCCCGCGATGCGATTCCACCTCGAGCAGACCAAGGGCGTGCTGCTCCAGAAGGTCCAGCAGGCCGCCGGGCCCGGGGTGGTGAAGATCCTGCGCTTTTCCGTTGGTTAAAAATTCATCCCATCCCGCATGTTCCACAATCTCATCTTCGACTGGTCCGGCACCCTGGTGGACGACCTGCCGCCGGTCCTGGAGGCCACCAACCACGTGCTCGGGATCTATGGGGTCGGGTCGCTCGACCGCGAAGGCTTCCGCCTGCGCTTCCGGCTCCCTTACCGGGATTTCTACGAAGAACTGCTGCCCGGGGTGCCGCTCGACGAACTGGAGGTCCATTTTCGCAAGGCCTTCTCGGCATCGGCGGCCCCGGTGACCATCCTGCCCCACGCCCGGGAGAAGCTGGAATGGTGCCGCGACCACGGCGTGCGCGCCTTCGTGCTCACCAGCATGGACAGCGATGCCTTCCAACGGCAGCTCCACGACCTCGGGCTGGCGGATTTCTTTGAAGCGACCTACTCTGGCGTGCTGGACAAGCGCGAGCGGATCCACGGCATCCTGGAAACCCACAAGCTGGTTCCCGCGGAGAGCGCCTTCGTCGGGGACATGACGCACGACATTGACACCGCGCGGCACGGCAACATGACCTCCATCGCGGTGCTCACCGGCTACACCCACGCCGGCCCGCTGGCGGCGGCGCGGCCTGACCTCACGGTGCCGGACCTCCAGGTGCTGCGGCAGCTCATGGCGCGGCCCGGCTGGAAGCCGCGGCCGGTGGCGACGGTCGGCGCGCTGATCCACGACGGGGCGGGCAAGCTGCTGATGGTGAAAACCCACAAGTGGGGCCACCGCTGGGGCATCCCCGGCGGAAAGATCAAGCGCGGCGAGAGCTCGCTCGATGCCCTGCGCCGCGAGATCCTGGAAGAGACCGGGCTGGAGATTTCCGACCTCCGCTTCGTGCTGGTGCAGGATTGCATCGACTCCGCCGAGTTCCAGCGGCCGGAGCACTTCCTGCTGCTCAACTACGTCGCCCGCGCCACCTCCGCCGAGGTGGTTTTGAACGACGAAGCGCAGGAGTTCCGCTGGGTCAACCCGGCGGAAGCGCTGGCGCTGGACCTCAACCTCCCGACCCGCACCCTGCTGGTGGAAGCTCTCAACCAAGGGCTCGTCGGGCATCCCCTTTGACCATGGAAAATTGCCATCACATCGAGATCCGGCGGTTGCGGGTGGTCGCACGGGTCGGGGTTCCGGACGAGGAACTGGCGGTCCCTCAGGAGCTGCGGGTCAGCGTGGTCATTTCCGTGGCCATGCCTTTTGCAGAGATGGAGGATGACTTGGAGAGAACGCTCGACTACGCCGCGCTGGCCACCGGGATCCAGGCGCTGGCGGGGGAGCGGCCGCGGCGGCTGATCGAGACCCTGGCCTCCGACATCGCGGGCCATGTCCTTTCGTTTCCAGTGGTGGATGCGGTCGAGGTCACCGTGGAAAAGTATATCCTGCCGGAGACCGATAGCGTGGCGGTCCGGATCCGCCGGGGGAGGGCGTGATCTAACGGATCTGCTCTCCCGGGTTGCAATGCCGGTTTTAACCGCCAATCATTCCCGCGCATGGACGATCCGCACTCCGACGCCGAAAATCTCGCCATCCGTTGCCCCGGTTGCGGGCAGCGCTTCAAGGTGGGCCTCGAATTGCGCGAACGGATGGTGGAATGCGGGACCTGCGAGCACCGGTTCCGGGTCAACGAGGAGGTGATCGTCCGCTCGAAGAAGTTTTATCCGGGCGAACGACGCGACCGCTCGCTGGACCGCTTTTCGCGGGTGCCGAAGACGCTTGCCACCGGGCAGACGACTTTCCAGACCGTCCAGTATTCGGAAGACGCGTCCCACGCGGTGATCGAGCCGGCATCCCCGGTGCGCCTGATCTTCGGCTTCATCGCCATCTCGGTGGCGGTCATGATCGCCCTGATGCTGGTTTTCGGCGGGTCGGCCGGCGGGGTGCTTCACGGAACCTCGCAATCGAAGCGGCTGATGTTGGCCGGATTCACCGCCATCCTCACCGGTGCCTTCCTGATTTACGCGAATCCCCGGTCAAGGGGCAAGGCGGTGGTCGGGGCGATCGCCTCCGCGGCGGCGCTGCTCGGGCTGCCGTTCATTTTCACCGAGGGAAACCAGCCGGTGAACTCGGTGACGGCGGGGCTGGATTACCCCGAGCGTCCGAGTCCAGGCGAGGCTCCCGAGACTCCGGCAACCGTGGAGCCCGACACGGAACTGGCCCGCTTGAAAAAGGAGATGGAATACGCACCGCTGGAGCGGGAGATCCTCCGCTACGGCAGCGAGCCGGGTAATACCGGACGCGGGGTGATCGGACTCTGGCTGGTCGGCCTGCAGGAGCTGCACAAGTTCCAGGTCCGCGACTATGTGATCCGCAGCACCGGTGCCGATCCGAGTTCCCATCTCTACCAACGGCAGGGAGGCTATCTCATGGTGGTCACCGGCGTTGCGGACGACTTCGCGGGAATGGCCCGGCTTTGCCAGCGTTTTGGCGAGGCCCGGATCATCGAGGAGCTGCGGGTGATCGAGGTGCGGGTCAACAACGAGGTCTTTTTGGAAGGATCGCACGACAAGCTCATCGACCCGTCCAACCCCGCCTTTTATGAACTCAATCGCCGCGAACTCGACAGCATCGATCTGGAGCGCGCGCAAAAGGCCGTCGTGAGGCTGGCACCGGCGGAGCCGAAACTTTATCGCGAGGACATCATCCGCCGCTTGCAGGAGCTGATGCGCGAAGGCGACGCAGCGCTCCAGGGCGATGTCGCCAAGGCCCTGCTGAACTGGGGGAAGCCGGACGATGGATCCGAGGGAATGGTGCTCGAAGCCGTCCGGAAGATCGCCGCTACCGGACGCGAGGTGCCGGAGTCGATGGTCAAGCTGCTGGTCTCCCGCAAGGAGCCCGGCGTGATCCCGGTGATCGATGACCTTTGGGCGCAGGATTCCACCAAGTGGGAGGAACTCTATGGTGGCTTGGGTCCGGTCATCGAGGATGCGGTGATCGCGCGCTATGAAAAGGGCACCGTGACCCTGCGCATGTCGGCGAGCCGCTTGCTGGGCAAGGTGGGCACGGCGAAGAGTCTGCCGGTGCTGGAAGCTTCGAGGGAAGCGTCGACGCCCGAGGTCCGGGTGCTGATCGACCGGGCGATCGCGTCGATCCGTTCGCGCGAGTGAGCGGTCTTCAGGCCCGTGCTTCGCTGGGTTTGCCGGCGGGAGAGGGGACCGGGGTCCAAGCGAGTTCCGCGTGTTTGAAATCTTTCGGCGCGGTGGCGCGGTAGCGGCCGTCGTCGCCGCGCAGGGCGAGGTGCTCGCTGCCGTCGATGACGACCTTCAATTCCGCATCCGCGCTGCCGATGCCGCAGAAGGTGAGGTGCACCGTTTCATAGCCGGGAGTCCACGAGCCCTGCCAATCGCGGCTGAGCGCCAGCCTGTCCGCCGCGCCTTTGAGGTGCAGCGTGGAGTCGCGGTAGGCACCCTGTTTCCAAGCTTCACCGTCGCCGTCGTCCTCGTACCAGCGGCTGGTCTCGGTGCCGTCTTTCCACCACGCGCGGAGTTCGGGTTCTGGGTGGGGGATTTCGCCGGTGTGCTGCTGGAGCGGCCAGTGCGGAACCACCGCGCCGGCCCGGACGAAGACCGGGATGCGGTCGATCGGGCACTCGATCCAAATGTCGGTGGCGACCGCCTTCGGCCGCGAGTCGTCGTGGTAGGAGAACCACTCGCTCTTCGGGAGATAGAGGAAGCGGCCCTCCTCGCCCTCGGCCATGATGGGTACGACATAGAGGTGATCGCCGAAGTAGAACTCCGCGCTGCGCCAGTAGGCGTCCGGGTTCTGGTGGTCGACCAGCGGCAGCGAGCGGAGCATCGGCGTGCCGTCCTTCACATACTGCCAGAAGGCGGTGTAAACGGCGGGCAGCAGGCGGTAGCGCATTTCGATCGCGCGGCGGACCCAGTCGGTGGTGTCCTCGCCGAAGGACCAGGGTTCCTGGTCGCCGTGGTCGCCGGACGAGTGGGTGCGGAAGAAGGGATGGAAGACCGCGAGCTGGACCCAGCGCAGGTAAAGTTCGGGCGTCGGGGTTTCGATGAAGCCGCCGATGTCCGACCCGATGAACGACATGCCGGAAGTGGCGAGCCGCTGGCACTGGGTGTTGGCCATGTTGAGATGTTCCCAGGATGCCACGTTGTCGCCGGTCCAGCCGCAGGCGAAGCGCTGGGTGCCGGCGTAGGCGGAGCGGGTGATCGAGAAAGTCCGCCGGCCCTTGCCGAAGCGCCGCAGGCCTTCCTGCGTGGCGCGGATCATCTGCATGCCGTAGATGTTGTGGGCCTTGCGGTGGGAGCAAGGATGGCCGTCGTGGTCGTGGCGGACGTCGTGCGGGAAGGTCCCGTCCTCGAAGACGGCCGGCTCGTTCATGTCGTTCCAGATGCCGTGCACGCCGGTATCGCCGATCAACCCTTCGAATAGCCCCGCCCACCAGTCGCGGACCGCCGGGCGGGTGAAATCCGGGAAGTGGCAGAGCCCCGGCCACACCGATCCCTTCATCAGGTTGCCATCCTGGCGGCGGCAGAAGTAGCCCTTCTCCACGCCTTCGACCCAGGCCGGATAGTTCGGGTCGATCTTCAGCCCGGGGTCGATGATTGCGACCGTCTTGAAGCCTTCTTTCTCCAACTCGGCGACCATCCGCTTCGGGTCCGGGAAGCGCTCGGCGTCCCACGTGAAGCAGCGGTAGCCGTCCATGTAGTCGATATCGAGATAGAGCGCGTCGCAGGGGATGCGGCGGTCGCGGAAACCGCGGGCGATCCCGCGGAACAGCGCTTCGGGGTAGTAGCTCCACTTGCACTGATGATAGCCGAGCGCCCACAGTGGCGGCATTTCCGGCAGGCCGGTCAGGCGGGTGTAGCGGCGGACGACATCGAGCGGGGTCGCGCCGTGGATGAAGTAGTAATTCATCTCCCCGCCTTGGGCGTGGAAGGTGGTGACGTTCGGCTTCTCGCTGCCGAAGTCGAAGCCGCTGCGGAAGGTGTTGTCGAAGAAGATCCCGTAGCTCGCGCCGCGGCACAGGCTGAGGTAGAAAGGGACGTTCTTGTAGAGCGGATCGGACTCCGGGCCGTAGGCGTAGGTGTCGCTGCCCCAGAGCTGGAAGCGGCGGCCACGGAGGTTGAGGTCGCAGGACTTGTCGCCCAGGCCGTAGAAGTATTCGGTCGGCTGGCAGACCTTGCTCATCTTCACGATCTCGCCGCCGTACTGCTTGTTGTCCTCCCAGTGATAGCCTTTCTCGTCCTGGCAGAGGATCTTGCCGGTGGCGGTGTCGGTGACCGTGGTCTTGAGGCCGTGGCGGGTGATCCGCACCGAGATGTGGCCGGTCTTGATCGCGAAGCCGTCGGCGAACTCGATCAGTTCGTGCTCCGGCACGGCTGCTTCAAACGCGGGATCGACCGCGTACGAGAAGTCGTCCTCGAAGCGCCCGTCCGGCGTGAAGCGGAAGCGCACGATGCCTTCCGCGACGAGGCGGACCTGGAGCAGCACCCCGTTGTCGGTGAGGAATTCAAATACGCCATCGGCCGGCCGTCGCAGCTCGCGGATGCCGCCGGGAAAGAAGTCCACCACCGCTTCCGCGGGACGGTGCTTCTCCATGTAGTTTCCTGAAAATTCGTCGGATGCCATGGGTGGACGGCGGGTGGGGTGGACCCCGGGATGAAACACCAAAGCCGCCCCCGTGCCAAGCTCCGCGGACTCCGGGCGGCGTGGCGGACCAACGATGGTGAGCAAGATGCATCATCAGGTGACAGGCCCGGCACGTATCCTTACGTAAAATCCATCGACATTGGCCCGTCCATTGCTCAAGCCCTACCGCAGCCCCGGAGTGCCTGAAAATCAGGCTTCGGAGTCCTCATCAAAGTCATGAATCGCCTTCGCGTGCTCAAACTCGGTTGGGAATTTCCACCTTTAATCAATGGTGGACTCGGCATCGCCTGTCTCGGCCTTTCCCAAGCGCTGTCAAAGCATGTGGACCTGCGGGTGATCGTGCCGCGCGCCGCCCCCGATGCCGATTTCGAAGGCTTCCAACTTACCGGTCTGAACAACCTGCGCGTCGAGGACTTGCAGACGGTCGAGGGCAAATACCGCTACGAAAGCTTCGCCCAAATCGACCGAGTGCCGATTCATCTCGATCCCTACGATTCGGACGAAACGACCGTCGAGCGGGTGCGGATGGAGCCCGGTGGCGAGATCCGCTTTTCGCAGACGACCCGCAACCAGCTGGAGCAGTTCAAGATGGGCGAACTCTACGGCGCGGACCTCGCGACCAAGGTGATCGAGTTCTCGAAGATCGCCGCGAAGCTTGCCCTTCAGTCGGACTTTGACGTCGTGCACGCCCACGACTGGATGACCTTCCTCGCCGGGGTCGAAGTGAAGAAGGCGACCGGTAAGCCGCTGGTGCTGCATGTCCATGCCTCGCAGTACGACCGCGCCGGAGCGGATGCCCGCGGCTGGATCTATGATCTGGAAAAGTACGGCATGGAGCAGGCGGACATCGTCATTCCGGTCAGCCGCTACACCGGCCAGATTTGTTCGGGGCACTACGGCATCGATCCCGCGAAGATCCGCCCCGTTCACAACGGCGCGGAGCCGGTGAAGGTCTTCTCCACCAAGAAGAAGTTCCCGGAGAAGCTGGTGCTCTTCCTCGGCCGCCTGACCGCGCAGAAGGGTCCGGAGTTCTTCCTCGAGATCGCCTCGAAGGTGCTGGAGCAGAACAAGAATGTCCGCTTCGTCATGGCCGGCACCGGCGAGCGCCTCAAGCCGCTGATCGAAAGCGGTGCCTTCCGGGGGCTCGGCGGCTACTTCCACTTCACCGGCTTCCTCAACAAGGAGAAGGTCAACGAGCTGCTCTCGATGACCGACATCTACTGCATGCCTTCGGTCTCGGAGCCGTTCGGGCTTTCTGCACTGGAAGCCGCGCAATTTGGCATCCCGGCCGTCATCTCCAAGCAGTCCGGCGTCGCCGAGGTGCTGAAAGGCGCGCTCAAGGCCGACTTCTGGGACGTCGAGCTGATGGCCAAGCACATCATCGACCTGCTGACCGACGACGAGTTGCGCGAGCGCGTCGTCGAGCAGGCCGCGCTGGACATGGCAGCCGCCACCTGGGATGCCGCGGCGGAGACGGTGGTGGAGATTTACCGGGAACTCGTCCCATGAGGAAGGATTTAGGATCCAGGGAGGGCCAACCCTTCCTTCAAACACGGATCACTGCTCACTGATCACTCTGCCTTTCCGCACCCATGCCCGACGTCTGTCTCTACTTCCAGGTCCACCAGCCGAACCGGCTGATCCCGTACGATTTCTTCCGTATCGGCGAGCATGCCTTCTACGAGGACGACGGACTGAACGGCGAGATCCTCTCGAAGGTCGCCGAGAAGTGCTACCTGCCGGCCAACGCCTTGTTCCAAAGGGCGATCAAACAAAGCCGCGGCCGCTTCCGCATGGCGCTGTCGATCAGCGGCACGGTGATCGAGCAGATGGAGCACCACCGGCCCGACGTGCTGAAGTCGTTCCAGGACCTGGTCGCCACCGGCAACGTCGAGCTGCTGGCGGAGACCTACTACCACTCGCTGGCGATCCTCCATTCGAAGAAGGAGTTCGAGCGCCAGGTCGAGCGGCATCTCGACAAGCTGGAAGACGTTTTCCAGATCCGCCCGCGGGTCTTCCGCAACACCGAGCTGATCTACAACAACGCGATCGCCGCCCAGACCGAGACGATGGGCTTCGACGGGATTCTCGGTGAAGGCGTGCCCTGGGTGCTCAACGGCCAGTCGCCGAACTACCTCTACCGCGCGCCGCAGGTCTCCCAACTCAAGACGCTGCTTCGGAACGTCGGGCTGTCCGACGATCTCGGCTTCCGCTTTTCCGACAAGACCTGGAACGAGTGGCCGCTCACGCCGGAGAAGTTCGCCGGCTGGTTGAAGAACGCGCCGGGCGACGTGGTGAACCTCTTCATGGACTACGAGACCATCGGCGAGCACCAGTGGAAGGACACCGGGATCTTCGAGTTCTGGGAAAAGCTGCCGGATGCGGTGCTCGACGAGGACATCAAGTGGGTGACCCCGAGCGAGGTGGTCGACCTGTTCCGTGCTTCCAAGGAATACGACTGCCACTGGCCGACCTCCTGGGCCGATGCCGAGCGCGACCTCAGCGCCTGGACCGGCAACGTGATGCAGCAGGAAGCCATTGCCAAGATCCACCGGCTGGAAGAGGAAGTGCTGGCCGCGAAAGATCCCGACCTGACCCACGCCTGGGCCAAGATGCAGACCTCCGACCACTTCTATTGGATGTCCACCAAGGGCGGCACCGATGGCAGCGTGCACCAGTATTTCTCGCCCTACGGCAGCGCCTACGACGCCTACATTTACTTCATGAACGCCCTGGCCGATTTGCAGATCCGGCTGAAACGGATCCGGGAGGGGAAGGCGGTGGCGGAGGATGAGGCCGCAATCGGGATTCCGGCGCATCAAGATTCGTAGATTCGTGGATTCGTGGAGGTTGCGCGCTTTTGAGGATTTCGGTGAGCGGGTGGATTTCCCACTCGTTGGTGGCGGAGTGGTTTTTTCCGAACAAGGGACCGCCTCGCCCTTCGAAGAAGGATGATGCAAGTTCGTCGCGCTTCCAGTACCGTTGCCGCAGCACGATGAAGGTGATCGACGAAACCCTGGCCAAACTTTCCGAACTGATCCAGCAAGGTCGATTTTCGGAATTGGAGACGGAAGGGCTTGAATTCAAACCGGTGCCCGCCACTGGAGGCGATTGGGTGGAGCGACACAAAACAGTGAACGCCTTTCTCAACACCCGGGGTGGAATCCTGATCCTCGGGGTGAGGGAAGAGGGGACGGGAAAGGACCGGCGCTATGTGTTGAGCGGCTGGAAGGATCACGCGGAGGAGAATCTGAAAGCGTTCCCTCGAATCTTCACGGACCGCAAAGGCGTGAAGCTGGATCTCTCCGATCGCTTTCCTTTGATGGAGCTGAAGACCTTGCTCGGAGAGCGGATCGCGATCGTTTACGTCGATGAGCTTCCTGCGGACCGGAAGTTCGTTTTTCTCAACGGAACCGCTTATCGGAGGATACTTACCGGCGATCACAAGGTGACTGATCGGGAGGTGGAGTCTCAGGAAGAATTCAAGGAGGAGGCGGCTCAGGCCAAGGAGCTGCAGGCGGTTCCAGGGATGACCGAAGGCGACCTCGATCTGACGAGGCTCAATGAGTTCATCTTCCATCTCAACCAGCCGAAGCCGGTGGAGACCTTGAAGCCGGACCTTGAATCCGCCCGCCCTTTTCTCGAGCGGCGCTGTTTTGTGAGGGATGGGACGGTGACGGTGCTGGGCGCCCTCGTCTGCGGGAATCATCCCGGGGATCGCCTGGGGTTCCGGGCCCACGTGCACGGCTACGTCGATGTGCCCAACCAGATTGCCCGGGACAAGCAGGACTTTGTCGACAACGTGCTCCAGCTCATGGAATCCGGGCTTGGTTACCTGCTGCGCAATATCCAGATGGGGATTTCGGCGGAATCCGGCGGAATGGCCCTGCCACAGTATCCGGAGGAATTGCTCCGTGAAGTCGTGAACAACGCGCTGGCGCACCGGGACTACTCCGTGAACAAGCAGGTGATCCTCTCGATCAAGCCCGGCGAGCATATCGCCATCCGCAATCCGGGCGCATTCCGTCGGAATCTCATCATCGAGGACGGCAATGCGGACATTCCCATCCGTCGCCTGCTGCCGGAAGCGAAGCCTCGGAATCCGAAGCTTGCGGACGTGCTGCGTGTTTACAGGAAATGGGAGGGTAAAGGCATCGGGATGGCGACGCTGGTCAATCTCTGCCTGGAGAACCGGATCGACCTTCCTTACTACCGGATCTACACGGAGGAGGTGTGTCTCAATCTGAACGCTGGCAAGCTCGTGGGGGATCGGATGGAGAGGCTTTTCACTTCGTTCGATGCCTATCTTGCGGATCGATTGGATGGAAGTGATCCGAGCGAGGAACAGAAGCTCGTGCTCGCTTATCTCATGAAGTCCGAGTGGGTGAATGAGCAGCTGGGTTACACGATCCTATTGACCCCTGACAACAATCACTACGTGGCCCTGGTGGGCTTGGAGAAAGCCGGACTCATCAGCAAGCACCCTTTGAGCACCACTTCTCATCCGATCTACGTCGCGGATCGGGTGTTGGTGAAGCGCTCCTACGTGAAGGAACTCCGGATCCTGTTTGGCGCGGGCTTCGACGTTCTGGATGCCAAGGCCAAGGAGGTTCTCGGAGTGCTATACCGGCACAATCGTTACTGCCGGATGAAGCCCGTCAGTGCGAAGCAGGCCAGTTTCGCTTTGTGGCATGAGATGGGCGGGCGGCAGGGGGACATCAAGGAGTTCGACACGTTCTACCGGCGGATCCGCAATATCTTCAACAAGCTGGAGAAGGCCGACTATGTGCGGAAGGTTGAAGGGACGCGCGGCTATGTGCTCCGGGACGACCACGATCAGACACACGTGATCTGACAAGGGGGCGCCTGTTCCGGGGTGGGTGCCCGAGGCGTTGTTTTCCGCAGGTAACGCCGGGTCTTGCACCGCGGGCCGGCCGCGGCTACCCCTCCGGCCGATGCTCGACGGACCCGCCGCTTACTCGCTCGCCTTGCTGGCGGCGTTCTGCATCGGGATGTCGAAGGCGGGGTTCAGCGGGATCTCGCTGATCTCGGTGTTTCTAATGGCCGATCTCTACGGTGCCAAGGCCTCGGTCGGGATCACGCTGCCGCTGCTGATCGTGGCGGACCTCACGGTCTACCCGGCCTTCATCAAGCACGGGAGCTGGAAGCCGGTGTGGAAGCTGCTGCCCGCCACGGTCGTCGGTCTGGCGGCGGGGTGGTGGTTGCTCGATGCGATCTCGGACGACGTCGCGCGGAAGACGATCGGCGTCTGCATCCTTTCCATGGTCGCCTTGCAGGCCTTCCGCTCGTGGAAACCGGAAGCGGTCGACCGCCTGGCGGCGTCGCGTGCCTTCGGGACGACCGCTGGCGTGACCGGCGGGGTGACGACCATGCTGGCGAACGCGGCGGGGCCGGTGATCCAGCTCTACCTGCTGTCGCGGCGGCTGCCGAAAATGGAGCTGATCGGGATCGGCGCACGATTCTTCCTGCTGGTGAACCTGCTGAAGGTTCCGCTGACCCAGCAGCTCGAACTGATCACCGCCGACAGCCTGCTGGAGAACGCGAAGTGCCTGCCAGCCTTGTTCGGCGGGGTGTTCGCGGGGAAATGGCTGATCCAGCGGGTGTCGCAGCGGGTGTTCGAGTGGATGATCGTGGGCTTCTCGATCCTCGCCGCGGGGCGCTTGCTGCTGACTTGAGGTGTCAATGCCAGGTGATCGCTTTGGCATCCTGGTAGTTTTTCCACGCCAGGTAGCCGAAGAGCAGGGTCACGTAGATGCTTTGCATCCAGAGGGCGCCGACGAGCGCCATGGAGGCGGCGGCGACAAGCGCGATCGTGTGCACCCTTTTCTGGGGCCTGACGTACAGTTCGGCGATCCGGCCGCCGTCGAGCGGGAGGACCGGCAGCAGGTTGATGAGTCCCCACCAGAAGTTGATCCACAGGAAGTCGCCGATGAGGGAGAAGAGGGCGTAGCGGTTCTCAAAGAATTCCGCGGTCCGGGCGGAGACCCCGCCGCCGCTGTTGAAGAGGCCGTAAGAAACCAGCGTGGCTCCGTCGCGCGGGCCAAAGGCGATGACCAGGCCGAGGGCGATCAGCAGGAACAGCGCGAAGCCGGCACCGGGGCCGGCGGCGGTCATCCAGAAATTCTGCCGGCGGGTGAAGCGTGCTCCTTCGTTGTAGGCAAGACCGCCGAAAGCCCAGAGCACGACGCGGGGGTAGCCGCCGGCCAGGCGGCGGCCGACCAAGGCATGGCCGAACTCGTGGACCAGGATCGAGATGGTGCTCGCGAGAATGAATAGGAGGGCCAGCTTGAACTCTTCCGGATCGCGGGCGTCGATGCCCCGGCTGAGAATGGCGGCGGTGAGCCAGAACCAGGGCTGGATTTCCACGGGGACCCCGAAAAGCGTGAAGCGGACCATGCGCGGCGGAGGTAGGCCAGATCGGGCGGGGGCGCAAGGGAAGCTCGCGGCGGGGGCGGGGAAAGGGCGGGCAAGGAGCCTCTTTCCGGAGCAGTCCGCCCGGCGGATCGGGGAGTTGACCCGCCGGGCGGCTGACACGTGGACACTTACCTCGGGGGGAAGGCGGCTGCTTCGGATCGGGGGGAATCTTGGCGGGCCGGTGTCGCTGGGGACCTTCTTCGGGACGGGGGGATCCTTCGGTCGGTCGATTGTTTTCCGTTGCCGTCCTCAGGGGGGGATTCGGGCGGCGCGGGGTGTTCCGTGAGGAACGAGCGCAGTAGACCTCTTGATCGTTTAACTGACAAGACGTTTCTCCGCACGCGAACGCGTAGGAAAGTAGATGATGGACAAAGCGGGAAATTCGGGGAAGCGGGGATTTCAGGCGTTTCGCGCCAACTGAGAATCAATCGGTTGGGCTGTTATTGTTAAGATTGATGAACTTTCAATCATGCGAGACATCCGAGTCATCTTTGAATCGTGAAGAGGTTGGTAATCCTTGATCGCTGATCGAAATGCCGGTCGGCCGCATTTCGAACGCACGGCGGCAGCGCTATAGCGGGAAGCGGGCCAAGGAGCGACCGGTTAGAGCGGGGCGCCGGGCCTTGGGAAGAGGGAAGTCCTGCCGCCCTCCTTTACAAAGCCGGGGGCCTCTGGCATCCCTCCGCGGCCATGTCCGATTTGCCCAAAGCCTACGAACCCCAAGCGGTGGAAGCCAAGTGGTACGCCGCCTGGATCGAGGGGAAATGTTTCGAAGCCGACCCGTCGTCGGAAAAGCCCGCGTATTCGATCGTCATCCCGCCGCCGAACGTCACCGGCATCCTGCACCTCGGACACGTCCTCAACAACACGATCCAGGACGTCCTGGCCCGCCGCGCCCGTCAGAACGGGATGGAAGTGCTGTGGCTGCCCGGCACCGACCACGCCGGCATCGCCACCCAGGCGAAGGTCGAGCGCGAGCTGCGCGAGAACGAAAAGCTGACCCGCCGCGATCTCGGCCGCGACGAGTTCCTCAAGCGCGTCTGGGCCTTCAAGGACAAGCACGGCGACATCATCATCAACCAGCTCAAGCGCCTCGGCTGCTCCTGCGACTGGTCGCGCGAGCGCTTCACGATGGACGCGGAGTACACCAAGTGGGTCAGCCACGTCTTCGTCGAGCTGTTCAAGGAAGGCTTGATCTACCGCGGCAAGCGGATCGTGAACTGGTGCCCGGTTTCCCTCACCGCGCTGTCCGACGAGGAGGTGGTGATGACCCCGCAGCGCTCGAAGCTCTACTTCATGAAGTACGAGCTCACCGACGCGCCCGGCGAGTTCCTGGAAATCTCCACCACCCGTCCCGAGACGCTGATGGGCGACGTGGCGGTGGCGGTGAACCCGAAGGACCCGCGTTTCGCGAAATACGTCGGCCGCTCGGTGTTCCGGCCCTTCCCTCACGCCGCGATCCCGGTGATCGCCGACGACCACGTCGACACGGAATTCGGCACCGGCGCGCTGAAGATCACCCCGGCCCACGACAAGGCCGACTTCGAGATCGGGATGAAGCACGGGTTGGAGATCATCGATGTCCTGACGCCCGACGCGCACATCCATTGCCCGGAAATGCCGGAGTTCCACGGCCTCGACCGCTTCGTCGCCCGCAAACGCGCTGCCGCCAAGCTCGAGGAGATGGGCCTGCTGCTCAAGGTGGAGGAATACGAGAACAACGTCGGCTTCTCCGAGCGTGCCCATGTGCCGATCGAGCCGCGGATCTCGATGCAGTGGTTCCTCAAGTATCCCTGCGTGAAAGAGGCCGCCGACGCGGTGGCCACCGGCGAGATCCAGTTCCGCCCGGAGCGCTGGGCCAAGACCTACGCCCACTGGATGGAGAACCTCCAGGACTGGTGCATTTCCCGCCAGCTCTGGTGGGGCCACCAGATCCCGGTGTGGTATCGGAAGGACAAGCTCGACGCGCTCAAGGCGGCGGAGTCGCTCGATACGTCCCATTTGTCCCATGGCGACCTATTCGTCGGCGTGGAGCCTCCCGCCGACGCCGACAACTGGGTCCGCGACGAAGACGTGATGGATACCTGGTTCAGCTCCTGGCTGTGGCCCTTCGCCACCATGGCGAACGTCGGTGAGAAGAGCGCCACGCTGAAGAAATTCCACCCGACCACCGACCTCGTCACCGGTCCCGACATCATCTTCTTCTGGGTCGCCCGGATGATCATGGCCGGCTTCCGCTTCGAAGGGGAGCTGCCCTTCAAGAACGTCTATTTCACCTCGATCATCCGCGACCTGCAGGGCCGCAAGATGAGCAAGTCGCTGGGCAACTCGCCGGACCCGATCGACCTGATGGAGAAGTACGGCGCCGATGGCCTGCGTTTCGGCCTGATGCGGATCGCGCCGGTCGGCAGCGACGTCCGCTTCGACGAGTCGTCGGTCGAGGAAGGCCGCAACTTCGCCAACAAGCTCTACAACGCCTGCCGCTTCCGCCAGATGGCGGACGAGATCGAGGCCCCCGCCGCGGAGGTCGAGGACGACGTGGTCGGGATGGCGAACTGCTTCCACATCGACATCTTCGCCAAGCTCGACCAGCTCGCGGTCGATCTCGAGCGGATCTACGGCGAATACCGTTTCGGCGAGATCGCCCAGCGGCTCTACGATTTCCTGTGGGGCGAGTTCTGCGACAAGTTCCTCGAGGCGGTGAAGGGCGACCTTCGCGAAAGCGCCACCCCGGAAGCCCGTGCGGTGACGCTGTCGGTTTTCGACACGGTGATGAGCCGCTTTTTGCAACTACTGCATCCCTACATGCCGCACGTGACCGAGGAGCTTTCGGTTCGGATGGGTTACCTCGAAGAAGGCGAGTTCCTGATGCTGGAGCCGCTGCCCGACGAGCCGGTGCTGGCCGGGTTGGCTGCGGAGGAAATCGCCGCCGAGCAATCGAAGGCCGCCGCGATCTACGAAACCGCCGGCCGCGTCCGCAACCTGAAGGCCGAATACCACGTTGGCAGCCGCCGCGACGTGAAGCTGGTGGTGAAGGGTGCGGTCGAATGGCTGTCGGAGCAGCAGCAGGTGCTCGCCCTGCTTTCCGGGGCGGGGGAGATCGTGCTCGATGCCGCCTACGACGCGCCGAAGGGCACGCCGGTGTCGCTGACCCCGGTCGGCGAGATTTACCTGCCGCTGGAAGGGCTGATCGATGTCGAGGCGGAGAAGATCCGCCTTTCGAAGGAGATCGCCCGGATCGAGCAGGAAGTCGTCCGCTGCGAGACCAAGCTCGGCAACGAAAGCTTCGTCGCCCGCGCTCCGGCCGAGGTGGTGGAGCAGGAAAGGGCGCGCATTGTCGAGTGGCAGGGCAAGCTGGTACAGCTCCGGGACATGCTGGCGGGGCTCGGATGAGGCCCGAGGCTCCTCCATGGGGAGAATTTGGCTTGATGCAGGATACAAGTTCCGAGCAGCCGGGGCACAATCTTCTCCCTTAGCCCGATCCAGCTTGTGGGAATGTCGCAGGCTGTGTATGGCCCGCGAAAGGAAAGCGCGTGCAAAAGATCAAACACAAGCTTCTGCGGCATGAACTGGCCGACGCCATCACGGCCGATCTGCGCAAAGGGGTTTGGAAGACAACACTGCCGGGGCTTCGCCTCCTCGCGGAGCGTTATGGAGTCAGCAAGCGAACCTGCTCCGAAGCGCTGAAGCTGGTGGAACGCGAGGGCTTCCTCGACCCCGCCTCCGCAAGATCGAAACGTGGAATCCGGCTCGATCATGTCGCAACCACCCACCAAGCCGACATCGGCCAATTGCTGGTCATTTCCGATCTGCGCGAGAAATGCAGCAACAACCACGAAAAGGTTTTGACCCAGGCGGGGCGTTTCTGGGCGGAACGCGGCGGCACTGTCCGGCATGTGAGGGTCGACTACACCCGCAGCCGCTCGCCCACGAAACTGGTCAAGGACTGGTTCGAGGGGGAAACGGTGGATTGCGCCTACATGATCGCCGGGCCGCGCAAGTGGGTGCGGGCGATCGATCAGGTGGGGATACCGGTTTTCCTCCATGGAGGACACAAGACTGAAACCAAAAACTGCAGCCTTGCGGGCTACGGGCTGGATGGTGCGCTGGACCGGATCCTCGGCTTCGTCACAAGCCTGGGCCACAGGCGGATTCTCCTCTCCTGGCAGCGGGCCTATGATGGCCACCGGATGTGCGTGGACGCCTTCGCCAAGGGCATTCCCGGCGTTACGAAAGAACAGGCTGAGGCCATGGTGCCGGTCGTGGATCTTCTTTGCGCGGAAGACTATGCCCGATTCTGGAGCGGAGCGCTGGCAAGTCTGGAGCCCACTTGCGTTCTGCTCCACAATTCCCTGGAGGCCATCTCGCTGGTGAGCTTCTGCGCGGGCAAAGGCATCCGCATTCCAAGGGACCTGTCCGCCTTCGTGATCGACGGCAGCGAGTTGATGGAATGGTTCACACCCCAGCTCGCCCACCTCGACTTCGACAACGACTCGGAAATCAAGCTGTTCAAGCGCTGGGTCAACAGTGGCTTTCCGGCCGGCATCCGATACGATACCGGCTTCAAGCTCGTGCCGGGAGCCTCGGTGGCGAAGCTTGAAGGCTGAACCACTCGCTTGGGTCTCCCCGGGGGTTTCACTGTCTGCTGAGATCCGGCAGCCTGCAGTCTGGCCTTTGATCGGCCAAAGGTACTGGCCGCGCTTCTCAGTTGGTCGGTAAAGGTCATTCCACGCAGGATTTCCGTCGGTATTCATCACCGGAAGAGGAATCTCCGTCTGTCCCACTTCGTGACCCAGCAATCCATTTCGGGAATGCCTTGATGGGCCGGGGGGTGGCGTGTTGCCTGCTGGCTTATTGCTGAAATTTCCCGATGTATCCATGAAGTCCAAACCACCTCTGCTTGTTCTCGGGCCATTGATCGCTTTCACGGCATCCACTCATGCGGTGACCGAAACAAAGGCCGCTACCGGCACGGATCTTTCCGCGGGGGCCAGTTGGGCAGACACGACCGCACCCACGACGGCAGATCCAGCGATCATTAACTGGACGGGAACGTCGCTGGGCACCGGGCTGACCCTCGGTTCGGCGACCACTTGGTACGGCGTGAACGTTCAGGGTTCCGCCAATGCCGCCATCGGCATCACCGGCGCGGGCGCGCTGACTCTCGGCTCCGGCGGCATCGTGATCGAAAGCACCGGGGTGAACACCAGTATCGCCAACAACATCGTGCTAGGCAGCGTCCAGACCTGGAGTGCGGCCGCCGGCAAAGCCCTCACGGTTTCCGGAGTCGTTTCGGGATCAGCCCCTCTTGTCATCGGCGCGGCTTCACAAACCACCCAGACCTTCCTCACCGGAACCGCCCAGACGCTTTTCACCGGCGTGAGCCTGAACAATCTCATCGCCACCGGCGGGATGGTCGGTGGAGCATGGGTTGCGTCCGGCAACAATCTGCTGGGGACCCCTCGCGGCCTGACCAATGACGGCACCACTGCCAGCTACTGGTTGGACGTCGCCGACGGTGGCACCAAGAGCGTTCAAGTCCAACTATCCCAATCCGGAGGTGACATCACGGGCAGAGTGCTCGCGGCACAGTTCAACGGCGGGGCGGGCACGCTCGCGACGAGCGACGGCGGAAACGGCTACGGTGCTCACACCACCACGCTCATCACCCAAAGCTCAGCCTACTCCGGCACGGTTTCGCTCAGTGGAAACAACACCTTCTCCGGCGGCCTCACCGTGGCCGGAGGAACGCTCACCGGCTCAACCGGAGTGGCTTTCAACGGCACCCAGGGCGGATCCTTTGGAACCGGAGCCATCACGGTGAACTCGGGAGCCACGGTGACTACAGGAGCGGGGTTTTTGATTGGTGGCAGCGCAACCACGCGCGTCGTCAACCTTAACGGTGGCACGCTTAACCTTCAGGGGGCCGGAGCGGGGGGCGAGTACATCCGGACGCTCAACATGACCGGAGGCACGGTTAACAACACCTCAGGCAGCGTTTATTTCCGCACCGTGAGCGCCGGACTTTCGCTCAACTCTCTCGCCGCCGCGACAAGCTCCACCATCACCACGGGGATCGATATGACCTTCGGCAGCATGTCGGTGAATACGGCGAATGGAGCAGCCGCCAATGATCTGGTGATTTCCGGAGTCATCAGCCAGAACACCGGCGCTGGCTCCGGCAACAAGTCCGTAACCAAAGATGGCGCCGGCACCCTGCTGCTTTCCGGTGCCAATACCTACGCCGGAGGAACCACCGTGAACGGCGGCACGCTCACCGGTTCGGCAGGAGTGCTTTTCGACAGCACCCAGGGCGGATCCTTTGGAACGGGAGCCATCACGGTTCAATCAGGCGCGACCATTCGTTCATCCGGCAACTTCGTGATTGGCGGCGGTCAGAATACCACGAGAACCCTGAATCTCACTGGTGGCACCGCCAACATCACTGGCGCGGGGGCAGGTGGCGAATACATCAAAACCATCAATATGACCGCCGGAACCCTCACCGCCGACAACGGGACGGTTTATTTCCGCGCTCCCAATGGCGGCGGCACGACCGTTAACTCACTGGCCGCAGCCACCCCTTCCACCATCACCACCCGCGTGGATCTGACTTTCGGCAATCTCGCTGTAAGCGTGGCCGACGGAGCTGCTGCCGAGGACCTCGTCATCAGTGGTGCCATCACCCAAAACACCGGTGCTGGAACGGGTGCCAAATCCGTCACCAAAACCGGCGATGGCACCTTGGTGCTTTCCGGGACCAGCAGCTACACCGGTGCCACCACCGCCTCCGCAGGCACCCTCCTGATCAGTGGAGCCTTGGGAAACACCGCCGTCTCGGTGGCAAATGATGCCGTCTTCGGCGGCACCGGCACGGTTGGCGGCAATGTTTCCTTCGACGGAAACTCCTTCCTCCAGGTCGTGAACATCGCCGATGCCTTGGTCATTGGCGGCACCGTCACCTTCGGCAGTGGTTTCGGAATCGACAACATCCTCGGCCTCGATTGGGACGCGCTCACCCTGAACCAGTCCTACACGTTGTTGTCCACCACCACGGTCTTCAACGACACGCTAATTGAAAACTTCGGCATCGACAACAAGTTCGCCGTTGGAACCGACCGCTACGCCTACTTCCAGAATGGCAGCCTGGCGGTGGTTGTGATTCCGGAACCCCAAGCCGCTCTGTTAGGCGGACTTGGCCTGCTTGCCTTGCTCCGCCGCCGTCGTGCCTGATCTCCCGCTCATCTCAATCCAAACTCAATAGCCATGAAAAACAAACTTTCCATCCGCAGTCTCGTCCTGCTTGCCTCCATCACGGGTTCATTCAACTCCCAGGCGGCCACCATCACCAAGTCCGCCACCGGAACCGACCTGACAGACGGAGCGAGTTGGGGCGGCACCGCTCCCACCGCCGTTGACAACGCCACCTGGACCGCCAGCTCGCTCGGCGCGGGCCTGACCCTCGGCTCCAGCGCGTCATGGCAGGGCATCAATGTCACCGCTGCGCTCACCGATATTGAGATCACGGGCGCGGCTGACCTGACCCTCGGCTCAGACGGCATCGATCTGGCTTCATCAAGCGTCAATCTCTCGATTTCCAATCCGATCGCCCTGAGTGCCGCTCAGAGCTGGAAAGTCGCCACCGGCAGAACCCTCACCACTTCGGGAGTCATCTCCGGACCTTCCGGGCTCACCATTGGCGCAGCCGCGCAAACCGCCACGACAACCACCTTCCTCACAGGCACCGCCCAAACGCTTTTCACCAACGCCTCGCTCGCCAATTTGACCTCCACCAGCGGCAGGATGGGCGGTGCATTTGTCAATGCCGGCACACCGGTCAACGCCACCGGCTTCACTCTCAGCAACAACGGCTCGACGGCGTCCTACTGGCTGCAGGCAATTGATGGAGGATTCCTCAAAGGAGTCAGAATCGAACTCACCCAGTCCGGTGCCGACATCGCCGCTCGGGCAACCGCAGCCAAGTTTCTATCAGGCGGATCGCTCGGCTTCAATTTCGACACTGGAGGCAGCGGCGCCACGCTCGCAACGGTCCAGACCGGAAACGGCTATGGTGCCCACACCACCACCCTTCAGTTCGGCAACGACAGCACCGGTACGATCGTGATGTCCGGAGCCAACAACTACACCGGCTCCACCACCATCACCCGCGGCACACTCAGAGCAGGCGTCGCCTCGGTGGCAGGAGTCAGCGGAGCCTTCGGCGTGGACTCGGCGGTGAGCCTTGCCAATGCCGCCAGCACCAGCATCAACCTGGACGGTTTCAATACAAACGTCGGCTCGTTGACCGGCGGTGGCACGACCGGCGGCGGCATCACCCTTGGCTCAGCCACGCTCACCACCGGCGGCGACAACTCCAGCCCCGCAGCGTATGCAGGCGTGATTTCAGGAACCGGCGGTGTGGCCAAGATCGGCTCCGGCACGCAGATCCTCAGCGCCACGAACACCTACAACGGGGGCACCATCGTGAGTGGCACCGGCACGCTCACAGGCTCGACCGGAGTGGCTTTCAATGGGACACAGGGCGGTTCATTCGGCCCGGGTAGCATCACTGTTGAAACCGGAGCGACGATTCGTTCCGCCGGAGTCTTCGTCATCGGCGGTGGTCAGAACACCACGCGAACCCTAAACCTCAACGGCGGCACCGCCAATATCACCGGCGCGGGAACGGGTGGCGAATACATCAAAACCATCAACCTCACCGGCGGGACCCTCAACGCCGATAACGGCACGGTTTATTTCCGCGCTCCCAATGGTGGCACCGCTCTCAACTCGCTGGCCGCCTCGACATCGTCCACCATCAGCACCCGCGTGGACCTGACCCTTGGCAACCTCGCCGCCAGTGTCGCCGACGGCGCGGCGGCTCAGGACCTCGTCCTCAGTGGTGCCATCACCGAAAACTCCGGTGCCGGATCGGGCGCGAGATCCCTCACCAAGACCGGCGACGGCACCTTGGTGCTTTCCGGGACCAGCAGCTACTCCGGGGTCACGGCTGTGAATGCGGGAACTCTGACGGTGACGGGCACCCTTTCCGCCGCCGCAGGCTCCGTCGATGTCGCAGCCAACGCCACTTTGAGCGGCACGGGCACCATCGACCGCACCGTCAATCTGGCGCTTGATTCGAACCTCCAGCCCGCCGGTTCTTCCATCGGCACCCTGACGGTTGGCGGCACTGCCAATCTTTTGGGGAAATCCATCCTCCAAATCGACAAGGACGCGACGCCCACCCTTACCCAGGACCTCCTGGACGCCACCACCATCAACTATGGCGGCACACTGGAAGTCACCGCCACGGGTGAAGCTATTGCACTTGGGGATTCGTTCAAGTTGTTCGACGCCACCACGTATAGCGGTGGCTTTACAAACTTCACCCTGCCTTCGCTGCCTGTCGGCCTCAGCTGGGACCTCGCGAATCTGACAATGGATGGAACCATCAAAGTGGTGGATTTTGTCGGCACGCCCGTGTTCTCACCCGGAACCGGGAGCTTTGAAGGAACCCCTTCCGTGACCATTACCTCGGACTCGGGGTCCACCATCTACTACACGGTGGATGGCAGCACGCCCACCGCCGCATCAGCGACCTAC
Source organism: Haloferula sp. (assembly GCA_044372775.1). Lineage (GTDB taxonomy): Bacteria > Verrucomicrobiota > Verrucomicrobiia > Verrucomicrobiales > Akkermansiaceae > Haloferula. The sequence continues at coordinate 6,673 of JBIPNO010000011.1, read as the reverse complement.
AGCAGCCCCATCGCCCTCCCGGCCAACACCGTCGGATTCACACTCAAGGCTTTTGCCCAGAAAGCCGGCCAGGCCGACAGCCCGGTGGCCACCGCAGTTTACAACACGCTGAACACGCCAACCTGGATCAACAATGGAAACGGCTTCTGGGGCAGCCTCGCGGGCGATGAACTGAACTGGCAGAATACCGTCGTCGCCGGTGGCATTGGCAGCGCGGCGGACTTCAGCACAATTGCCCTCACTCAAAACACGGTGGTCACCCTCGATGGTTCCCGGTCCATCGGCAGCATGACCTTCGGCGACGCCTCGGCTGTTCCCGCGTCCGACTGGTCGCTCGTTCCCAGCAACAACTCGACCCTCTCACTCGCCACCATCAGCGGAACGCCGACCATCACGGTCAACAACCAGACGACAACCATCAGCACGGTTCTATCAGGGAGCCAGGGATTGGCGAAAAGCGGAGCGGGAACCCTGAATCTCAACGTTGCGAGCAGCTACACCGGCGATACCACGGTGACTGCGGGAAGTTTGATCCTGAACAGCTCAACCATCGCCAGCCAGGCAGCGCAACTCGCCAGCCCAACGATCAACAACTCCGCGACAGTGACCTTCTATCGCGGCGCCACCGGCTTCACTCCGGTCAATGCCTCACTGTCCGGCGCAGGTGACTTTGTTGTGGACGGCCCCGGCGGCGGAGGCCTCTATGACAACCGCCTCGCATTCCGCGGCGCGGCTTCGGACAACACCGGCACCGTTCGAATCATCAACAACGGCAGGCTGTGGGTGGATTTCGCCGGAACGAACGCGATCGGCGACAGTGCCATCCTGGAAGTCGGGACTTCCGGCAGTTTTTATGTCTATCAGGGCATTTCGGAGACCATCGGAGCCCTTGCCGGTTCCGGCAACGTGTTCGGTGGTGACGCGGCGGGTACCTCGGCCCTGACCGTGGGCGGCGGCGACCGATCGGCGGATTTCAGCGGCGTGTTGCAGAATCAATCCAGCACTTTGCGGCTGACCAAGATCGGCACCGGTACCCAGACCCTCTCCGGACTCAACACCTACACCGGAGACACTGTGATCAACGCAGGAACGCTCGAACTCGCCGCAACCGGCCGTCTCCGATTCCGCATCACCAATACCTCCAACAACACCCTCAGCGGTGCCGGCACTGCCACACTTGACGGCGAGTTCGCCATCGATACTGCAGCCGTCACCACCGGCACCGGACCTTGGCTGATTGAAAATGTCTCCACTCTCACTGGTGCCTACGGCTCCACCTTCAAAGTGGTCAACCCGGACGGTTCACCCTGGACCGACGCCGACAGCGACAAGTGGACCAAGCCGGCCACCGCAGGCAAGGTCTGGATCTTCAACGAAGCCACCGGGTCTCTCAGCCTCGAAATGGCGGGCTACGATTCCTGGCTCGCCGAGTTCACCTTCCCGGTCGGAGCCGATACCACCCGCACCGGCGATCCGGACGGCGATGGGTTCAGCAACCTCCAGGAATTCCTCTTCGGCAGCTCTCCGGTCGCCGGCAATGGATCCCTCAGCACGATCACAACGGTCCCCGGCGGAAACCTCGTGATCCTCTGGAGCCAGCGCACCTCCGGCACTTCCTATCAACTCAAGGAAAGCGCCACCCTCGGCAACGACTGGGTGAACGCCACCGGTGCGACCATCGAAACGGACGGTGCCGCCGTCGGCAACTATCAGCCGATGAAGGCCACCGTCACTCCGGGTGCAGGCAGCAAGTTCTTCCGGGTTGAAGGCAGCGAGAACTGATCACTTCGAACCCTCCAACCACGTGCGACGTTCCGCGGGCCATGCTCGCGGAACATCGTCGTTTGGGGAATGCTGCCATTTGAACAAAGAACCCTCGATCGATCTTCGGCAGTGCCTTCTACCACGATTTCGAAACCCATGTCGCGCCTCCTGATCCTGGCAAGTAGTCTTGTCTTCAGCTCCTTCTCCGTCCGAGCGGCGGAGGAGCCCGCCATCACCGAGGCCAAGGCTCTGATCGCTCGCGTCGTCCCCACCCATGCGGCTCAGTTTAGCTGTGAGATCATCCCTCAGGAAAACCAGGCCGACGTCTTTGAAATCGAGTCCGTCAATGGCAAGATCGTGCTCCGTGGCAACCATGCGGTCTCTCTCGCCTCAGCCTTCAACTGGTATCTGAAATACACCGCCAAATGCGATTATTCGGAGTGCGGAGTGCAGCTCAATCTGCCGGCGAAACTCCCCGTCGTTTCTAACAGGATCCGCCAGTCCGCCACGGTCCCGCACCGCTTCATGTTCAACTACTGCACCTACGGCTACACGATGCCGTGGTGGCGCTGGGAACGCTGGGAGCGCGAACTCGACTGGATGGCCATGAACGGCATCAACCTGCCCTTCATCATCACCGGCCAGGAAGCGATCTGGATCAACACCTTCACCCAATACGGCTACACAGAGCAGGAAGTCCGACAATGGCTCGGCAGCCCCGCCCATTTCCCTTGGACCTTCATGCAGAACATGCACTCGTTCGGTGGCGAGCTGCCCAAGGAATGGACCCCGCAGCGCGTCGAACTCGGCCAGAAAATCATCGCCCGCGCCCGCGCGCTCGGCATGAAAACCGTGCTGCAGGGCTACTACGGCATGGTCCTGCCGGACTTCGCGAAAAAGCATCCCGGAACCAAGATCATTCCGCAAGGTGCGTGGGCCGGCGGATTGCCCAGGCCGGACATGCTGGATCCAACCGACCCCATCTTCGCCAAGATCGCAGCCACCTTCATGGCGGAGCAGGAGAAGCTTTTCGGCCGCGCCGGTTACTACACCGCCGATCCGTTTCACGAAGGAGGCAATGCCGCCGGTGTGGACATGGTCGATTGCGGCAAGCGCACGCTCGCCGCCCTGCAGGCCCAGGATCCCGATGCCGTGTGGGTCAAAATGTGCTGGCAAACCGACAACGCGACCCTGCTTTCCGGCATCCCGAATGATCGCGTCATCGCACTCGACCTCTGGGCGGAAAACACCCCCTTCTGGCCGAATGGCGCCTTCAAGGGCAAGCCGTGGATCTGGTGCCTGCTGCACAACTTCGGCGGCAATACCGATCTCTCCACCCAACTCTCCCATCTCGCCAAGGTGTTTCCGGAAACCATGGCGAACCCAAACAAAGGCCAACTCGTCGGCCTCGCCCTCACCCCGGAAGGCCACTGCAATTCTCCCGTCGTCTATGACCTCATGCCGGAGTTCATCTGGCGCAAGGAAGCCGTGGAAATCAAACCCTGGCTGACCGACTACACCACCCGCCGCTATGGAGCGAACTCCGCCAAGGCCAATCAGGCGTGGGATGGCATCCTCGCCACGGTTGGCGACATCCGCTACAATTCCGTTAGAGAAACCCCGGCCAACTCGATCCTCATGGCCCGCCCGCTGCGCGGCGAAAAAGCCCGCACCTACGTCAACACCCGCCCCAGCCACAACAAGGCTCGGCTTGCCAAGGCGTGGCTCGCGCTCGGTGCTGCCGCCCCGGAATGCGCCGCCTCCGATGGCTATCGCTACGACCTCGCGGACATCACCCGTCAGGTCCTCGGTGATCTCGCCCGCCCTGTGTTCGAACGCGCCAACCAAGCCTTCGCCGCGAAAAACTCCGCGGATTTCGAGAAATTCTCCAAGCTCTTCCTCAAGATCATCTCCGACAGCGATGCCATCGCCGCCACCCGCCCGGAGTTCCTGTTAGGCACCTGGATCAAGGACGCGCGTTCCTGGGGCGCCACACCCGCCGCCAAGGACCTGCACGAGTATCAAGCCCGCCTGCTCATCACCAGTTGGAACGCTGCTCCCGGCGGCGACCTCAACGACTACGCCTGCCGCCAGTGGGCCGGGTTGCTCAAGGACTATTACCACGGCCGCTGGGAACTCTACTACGTCGCACTCGGCGACTCCCTTCGATCCAACAAGGCATTCGATCAAGCCGCTTTTCTAACAAAACTCGCTGATTTCGAAAAGAACTGGGTCAACGCCCATAACCCATATACCGACAAGCCGGTCGGCGACACCATCGCTGTCGCCCGGAAGATCGCCAAGGACTACGCGCCACTGATCGAGGAGTTCTATCCGCTTCCCGTCACGCCCAAGCCGGCCGACATCATCGGTCGTTGGGAATACCGTGCAGAAGGCAGCACCTATCAGCGCGAGTTTCTCGCCGATGGCTCGGTCCGCGCACACTCGTCAAATGGTAGCCCGCTGAACTGGTTCGATGGCTTCAAGTGGCGCATCGATGGCGACCACATCATCGCCGAGCACCCCGGCCGCAAGATCACCATCACCCATTCCTTGATGAAGGAAGGCACGCTCAATTTCGAATCCGAAGGGTTCGGCAGAGGGAAGCGTATTCCCTGATTCCCCAATCGCTGAACCCCATCCATCCAGTGATTTCGACCGTCCGCTTTTCCGCCCTCCTGACTGCCGCGTCCCTCTGGTTCTGCGGGATGGCGAAGGCTGACCTCATCGCCCAGGAGTCCTTCGATTACACTCCCGGTTCCGTCGCCTCGGCCAATGGGGGTTCCGGATGGGATGGTGCCTGGCGGGATAGCACCGGAGCCGCAGCCGCCATCACGGTTGCCAGCGGTCTCGGTCAGGGAAATTTAGCAAGCTCGGGAGGCACGATGAGCGTCGGATCGACTTCAACAACCCGCTTCCGCTTGCTGTCCCCCGCAGCCATCACCGCGATCCAGCAGCAGCAGGCGGGTGCGGGCGAACTCTGGCTCGGCTTCATCGGCCGCAACACCGGAGCCTCAGGCAAGGGCTTTCAAGTCGCCCAGATGACCGGCTACGCGGACACCGCCGCGAACCGCCGCATCCTCATGGGAACCAACCTCTTCACAGGAAACGGCTGGAGCTGGACCAACGAAACCACCGTCGGAAACGGCAACTTGTCCGGCATCGATACCACCAATCAGGTGTTCTACGTGATCAAGTTCAAGTTCAACTCCGCCACCTCCTCCAGCACCACGTTGTATCTGTTCAACACCTCCGTGACGGATGTCACGAACCTCTCTAACGCCACCTACGCATCCGCCACGGGAACCAACAACGACGCCAACCGACAGCCGGTCTTCAATCGACTCCGGGTTTCCAGCCAGAACCTCGCCATCGACGAGATCCGCATCGGCACGACCTTCGCGGACTTGGTCTCTTATTCCCCGACTCCCGTCGCCCCCTCCATCACCAGCCATCCCGCAGCCGTCGCCGCCACCGAGTTTGGAAGCGCGACCTTCACCGTCCAAGCCACCGGCACCCAGCCACTGACCTATCAGTGGAAAAAAGGTGGCTCGGATCTTTCCGGGAGAACCACCGCCACGCTCACCTTGGCCAGTCTTTCCCCATCCGATGCCGGCGACTACTCCTGCACCGTCACGAATTCCATCGGCACCGTCACCAGCAACAGCGCTGCGCTTACCGTCGCTCCCTACAATCGGGACATCTCCGCGGCCACGGGCTTGTTAGGCCGCATCGTGCCAAGCCATGCCTCTCAGTTCACCGCCGCTTTCGTCGCCCCTGAGAACGGCATGGATGTCTTCGAAATCGAAAGCTCCGGGGAAAAAATCGTTCTGCGCGGCAACACCCCCGTCAGCATCGCCTCGGCGCTCAATTACTATCTGAAAACCATCTGCCGCTGCCACATCTCGCGCAATGGCGACCAACTCTCGCTGCCTGCACCGCTTCCGCTCGTCCCCGCGGGAATCCGTGTCGTCAGCCCGCACCGCGTCCGCTTTTTCTACAACCCCTGCACTTTCGGCTACACCTCCGCCTGGTGGGATTGGGACAAGTGGCAGCGCGAGATCGACCACCTTGCGATGGACGGCGTGAATGTCGCCCAGGTCACCCCAGGCACCGAAAAGGTCTTTCTAACAACCTTGCGTGATCACTTCGGCTACACCGATGCGGAAGTCCGCGCCTGGCTCTGCATGCCCACGCATCTGCCATGGATGCTGCTCGCAAACATGCACAGCTTCGGCGGGCCGGTACCCTCCGCACTCATTGAGGCACGCGCCACACTGGGCCGCCAGATCTGCGACCGCATGAGATCGCTGGGCATGTCACCGATGGTGCAGGGCTTCTATGGGATGGTGCCGCAGGATTTCAAAACCCGTTATCCAGCCGCAGACGTGCGCGCCCAAGGCACCTGGGCCGGTGGCCTCCAGCGGCCGAACATGCTGAATCCCACCGATCCGGTGTTCGACACCTTCACCACCCATTATGCCGCAGCGCTCAATGAGGTTTTCGGCCCGGTCAATTTCTATGCCGCCGATCCCTTCCATGAAGGTGGCGATACCACCGGCATCAATCTAACAATCGCCTCCCAGTCCATCCTCGCGGGCATCAGCAAGGCCAACCCACAAGCCACCTGGGTCATCGAAGCCTGGGGAGGAAATCCGATCCAAGCGATGCTCGATGCCGTGGATAAGAGCCGCTTGCTGGTGCTCGATCTCAATTGCACGACCTCCGAGGGTTGGCGGAATCGTGCCGCTTTCAATAACACCCCATGGGTTTGGTGCGCCATCATTGGCGTCAACCTAAGATGCTGAAGGTTGATTCCACAAGGGATTTCCTGCCTTTGCGGCGGCCGATCTGGATGTGCCGCGGGTCCGGCTCGTAGTCGCCGAAGCTCTCCAGTTTTTTCACGCCG